>JAUWGP010000018.1 GCA_030606335.1 Caldifarciminota bacterium | reverse complement strand
GGCAAATTTCTGGTCTTTGATCTTCTTTCCAACTCTTGCCGCTCAGCATTGGATAGAAAAATTGGTGAGGGTATCGTTTTCATACCCCAGTATAACATACTTAATTCTATTTGTCAAGATATTTATGTTACAAGACACTAGAATAAAACTGGGGGAGTAGCTTTTTTGTTATTTCTTCATAAACATTCTCAAACTCTTGTAGAACTCTTTTAACCTCATCAAAAGACAATCTACGAAATGCTCTCCATTGCATATCGTAAACTAGTATTTTTTTTAAATTTGACAAGCTTTTATTACCTCTTTTGGGACTGTTAAAAGAAGTTGGTGGACTTTTGGTAATTTCTTGAAAATACTTACGCTCTTCACGTACTTCTAACCAGTTTTTCATCTCTTCTGCAAGGCTTCGTAGTTGCTTTATTCTTACTTCTTCGTTTTTCTCTTTGTAAGGTATTTTTACCTCCCTTTTGCTTTAGGTTGTGAGCAAATTAGTAGCAACATCTAATATCAACTATTACATCTTCCGTCAAGAAAAAAGTTTAAATTTCAAGAGCTGACTATTTCTTAGCAGACCTCGAGTTCTTTACAGTTTTTCCTCTCTACTGCTTTCTTTTGGGATCATAAATTTGTCCATTACATCTTTTCTCTGCAGGTTTTATTTTATCCTGATATATTTTATCCCAGCCATTTATATCTATGTCTGTTATCCCTTTTTCCACTATATCACGTAATAGGGACTCGTCAGAAATACGCTGAACACTAAAAGTTGAACCCTCTGGGACGATACCGTGTTCTAATTCTTTTTGTCCGATAAAATATAAGTAAGACTTATTTCCAATTTTTGATAAGTGTGAAATTAAAACTCCAAACTCTTGTCTTCTTGAATCAATAAATTGTATTTTACTTTTTAAAGAAAAAGCTTTATATATTCTTTCATTTAAATCTTTAGGGAATACAACCGCATCAATATATAAACGATTTCTATGTTCAAAATCTTTATGCTCACCAGTTATTATTTCATGATATCTGTAAGACATACGAACTTGTATTTGCAAATAATAACAACGCAATACAAAGTTAGTGTTGTCTATTTTTAAAAAAAGTTTTTTTGGAAATAGTAGTCGCCATAGATTTATGATTTTATGCCCTAAGAATATGTATACTAACAGTATAGTATTAATAAATACGCTAACACTACTTAGAGCTTGCCAAAACTGCATGAAGTCCTCCTTTTGAAACCATAGTCAAGTTAAGTAAAAATCTATTTTTAATTTCCCTATTACACTTTACTTACTTCTCCATTGCTTTTTCAAAGAGATACCAGATCCTAACCTAAGAATTTTAAATTAATAAAACTACCTTTAATTGTGTCTTACTCAAAAGCATTCCTAATTGCCCTTCAAAATAAAATTTATCACTGCCTTGAATTCTTCTGGAATTTTATTTTGTTCTTTTATCTTATTTACCAACAGATTTCGAAAAGGTAAATAGGACACGCCTTTCACATATCGACTACTGAATCTCGTCAATATATCTTTACCTGGACATAAAACTTTCCATAGTTCCTTGTCCCAATGTTTCTTTAATAAATCACTCTTATCTATAAATTGTTGCTTAATTGCCGTTTCTGATAACTGAGACTTTATTCTCTTGAGTTGCTTAAGCGCTCGATCAACCATCTTTTCCTCTAACTTCTCATCACCACCTACTTTGAAGTCATAATTGCATATTTTTCTATTCAATTCACAATTGATCCAGTTAGCAATGATATGTTCCTTTAATCCATCTGCGATTCGCTTCAGCTCTATCTCAACAGCTTTAGCATTTTTAAAAATTGGTATATGTAAATCTTGCAAGATAGATAAAATCAATTCTGGAACTAAAAGATAGTTTTCAATATGGTACCTTTTCCACACATGTAATCGGTTGTTGTATTTTTTCTGAAGTTTTATTATCTCTGATTCTTCAAGAAAATCCTTGTCTCTAATACAATAAAAGGAAGAATATTTACTGGCTTCCCTTAATAATTCGGTAATGCGTTGATTTATTTCCATTAAGGTTATTAGCCCTTGGGTTTTTATAAAGCTTATTGTCTTTTTATATTCAGGAAATAAAGTTTCTAATATTTCTTTATCTGATTTGCCTTCTACAAAGACTACTTTCTCTGAAATCAATTGAAGGTTAACATTGGCACCAAGGGCTTTAAAAATGTCAATTTTCTCTCTCTCATCAGAAATTCTCTTAATTTGATTACCCTCTTTATAGAAGTTGATTTGAAAAAGCTCTTCATAAGGTACTGAGCCTATGACTTCAGTAGAATGAGTAGCTAAAAAGAATTGGTTATTTTCTCCTATTTTTCGTAATTGATTTACGATTTTGCCTTCAAGGGCAGCATTTAAGTGAAGTTCGGGTTCATCATAAAGAACTATAGAATTTCTAATATTTAATTTATGCAAATCAGCAAATACCATCAAAATTTCTTTCTCTCCTGAACTTAAATAATCTATATCATGTTTTCCCCAAGGTGTTTTTACCCAAAAATTTACTTGAGATCCAGCGATTTCAACACCTTCGAATTCTTTTGGTTCAAAAAGATTTCTGAATAACTCTTTTATATCTACGAGGTAGTCAACTTTCCTTCCAGTATTTCTGAATTCTTGTAATCCTTTCAATTCCAATATTGTAAGATACTCCTTCAATTGGTTAAATTTCTCATCTATATTAAAAAATCTAAATGTTTTTTCTTGCTGGTGTGATAGTCCTCCTAAAGAAATGTTAGTTATTGTTTTTTGAGGTAGTTTTCTATATGGGCCAATATACTCCATTATCCCCACATCAGAATCTAAATCAAAATATTTAAGTAGTTTGTCTAAACCTTCGTCTATTTTTTCAACTTTAACAATCCCATTTTTTAAAATTTTAACTTTGCCAAATAGTAAGTCATCTACATTGAAACCTCCTTTGAAAAACTTGATGTTGTATGTATTCATTAAGAATTTTTTTTCACCCTTGGTAATTTTAAAACCTATTTCAATTTCCGCAAAATCAGCATTTACCTTCACTGCATTAGGTTCACTTCCCTTCGTATAATAAGTTCCGATATTTTCCTTAAATATTCCGATTGCTTCCAGAAGAGCAGATTTTCCGCTACCATTTGGACCTGCTATCACCACTATATCAGGGATATTATCCATTACAAGATCAATAATACATTTAAAATTTTTTATGGAAATTTTCCTTATCTTCATAAGATATACCCCCTTCTATAATTTTTCTTTTTACAAGTTCTATTAATAAAAAATACCACATAATTTCTCTTTAGTCTTTTTAATTCATAATGGCTTTTATTTCTTCTTTTGTCAATCCATACAATTTATAAACTTTTTGATCAATCTCCCTATCAATCCCATCCTGGCGTTGCTTTATGGTTTCTATTTTCTTAAGTAGTTCTTTTCGTTTGCCCAAAACTGTCTTAACTTGGATTAGTGATTTGGGGATTTTTATAAGTTTGACAAGTTCTGGTTTTGTTTTTCCTCTGAGAGCCTCACTTAAAGATATAAGATAGAGTTCTATGTATTCTGCAAGGGCATCATTTTCACACTCAACATATGACTTACGGTCTAAATGTACCATAAGTCCCTCACTCTTAATTTTTGGTTTGCCAATCCGCTCTTTTAGCTCAAGCCTTATTCCAGAAATGTCTGCTAAATCACCAAAAGGAATATCAAAATCCTCAAGCAATTTTTGAATATTAGAAATTCTCTCCTCGAGAGTGGGGAGAGTTCTATTAATTTCCAAAATCTGATCCACAAGGTTGATAAATTGTTGCTGTGTTTCTATAGAAGTTGGTTTAATGGGTATATTTCTCACATCTTTGACTAATATCTTAGGGAACAATCCCTTTTTAGCTTTTGGTGACGTGTGTAAATGATAAAAAGCAAATAATTTTGAATTTATAATAGATAACAGATACTTCAAATTGTAAGCCGTATCAGGCTTGTTAATTACATTGATAATACCAGGGTTGTTGTAATATTCATATTCGGAATATGTGGCATTAATCTCACCTGTCTTTTCATTGGTAATTTCACGAATTAAAATTCTAGATGATAGGAAAAACTTGGGTTCTCGTGGTGCAGCAAGCCACTTGCCATAACTTATCCATTGTCTACCATTCCATGATAAGGAATAGCGTTTGATATCTCCACCTCTTAATTCTCTTTTATAAGTTTCATCCTTTTTATAATTAGCGTGCCAGATTCTTTTCTTTATAATCTCAGGTGAATGTCCTCTGTATTTATCATAAGGGATTAACCCCTGGCTAATTTCAGTGATATCATCAAGTCTTTTAGTGTTCAATTGTATCTTTTTGATTATCCCTATTACATCTGACTTCATCCTAAATATATACAACCACTCTTTGTCATCTTTGAATAAACTTTCTAAACTTGTCTTATTAAAAAACTCAATATTCAGTGAACCCTCTTTTATGTCAGTGCAAATAAAGGCATTAACATCGGACTTATTTCGGAGATTAGTATTGAATTCCTTATTTAAAAGCAAAATAATATTTCTGACTTTTGGATCTAGGAATACACTTACTCTTGAAAGGTCTGTAATCTGTGGGACTCGACAGGTTTCTAAAAGTTGTTTTCTGAAATTTTCTGCATTCACATTAAACATAATTGTATTTGTAACAATGTAACCCAAGTATCCTTTCTCTTTTAGTAATTCCTCTCCTAAAGCCAAAAAATACTGAGAAATTTCGTAGTCTGCAACAAGGGGATATCTGCTTTGATTGTTCTTTTTGTTTTCAGAATCTAATATATCCCCGTAAGGTGGATTGCCTACCACAAAGTCAAATCCGTGCTTGAATTTACCTTCTTTGAGTTTGATTTTTCTTACTGTCTCTGCATCTTCAAACCATTCACTGTTATACTCTTTAAAGAGTTCGGGTTTTTCTTTCTTTGGAATTCGCAAGGAATCGGTCTCGAATATATTAAATTTATACATTTCAAACTCAGGATTCTTTTTCTGTGCTTCTTTTATTAAGTCTATAACCTGAAAAAGGAGGTTTATCTCAGTAAGATGACAGGCAAAAGGGTTGATTTCGAATCCATAGATGTTATCTTGTACCTTGTTTAATATTGTTTCTGCGTAAAAACCTCTCGATTTCAATCGTTGGATTAAAATATTCGCAGCTCTAACTAAAAACCCACCGGAACCACAGGCTGGATCAAGTAAGTTTTTTCCCTCTATATCAGCATCTTCTCTATAACCAACCGCATCAAGAATGTAATTGATAACTTCTTCTGGGGTATAAAATTGACCGAGTTTTTTTCGCTCTTCGCGTGGTATGTATTTCTCATAAAGTTTACCCAAGATATCTCGATCTACGCTTTTGAAATTATAAGGATTAAAAATAAAAAGGACATTTAAAAGAATTTCATTATTAGGCATATACCAGTCAAAAATATCTTCACGGAAAAGATGAGGGTAGGTCTTTTCCATCATCTTATAGGCTTCTTTTATTAATTCATTATAGTTGACTTCAGAAAAATGGGTGAACCCTTTAAATGTCATCCAGTCTTTAATGCCACCGTTAGAGATTTTTCTCTTCTTAATTATACCTTTATCCTCGCAAATGCGCAGTAATAAAATCCGGTTGAAGAAAATGTACATAGTTTCGAGTTGAAATGCCTCCGGGTCACGATTAGCTGAAGAAATATCTTGCCATTTTTGAAAAGATTGTATACACTTCTTGGATAAAGCGTATTTCTTGGATTCACTTGCATATATAGGATGCCCACTTTGCTCTCTTACTTCCTTAAGCTTTCGGTATTCGGTATTTTCAGTTTGGTGAAGTTCAAATTGATTTTTTACGTCTGTTTTTATTTGCTCCATAGAACTAATAAGCTGTTCTAAAAAGTTAGAAAAGTGTCTCTCCTCTGAAATGTCAAACTCAGGTTCTTTATATAATTGCTCAGGGTTTATAACCTGTAATTCTTTCACAAGATATTTCAAGGCAAGTAATCTTTCCCAATCAACCGAGTCAAGCCCATCTATTCCTTTAAGAACAAACTTTTTATATATCTCATCAAAATTCAGAAAAACCAACCTCTCTTTTGCCTTTCCACGACCCCTGTTCCAGTAGGCATTGAAAACAATTCCATTAGTGAGAACCGCAATTTTAGAACCGAGTTCATCAGTATAATCGAAAAGTCTTTTTCTATGTTCTTCGAATTGCCTATTATCTGAACTACTTGATAGAGTTTCAATTACAATTACCGGGTTACCTGATGCGTTAACTATTTGTGTATCTGGCTTACCTGTTTTAATTTTCTCTTCGGGTACAAAATCCTTTTGTTTATCGTATCCAAGCACATCTGTGAAAAATGGCTTTACTAAGTTATCACGAATTAAAAACTCATCTCCTCTACTGCGAGTCTCCATATATGAGAGATATTTCTTCCCTTTATACTGAAATCCTTTAAGGACTGACATGATTTTAAGCACAAAATCTCTATCACTTTTTGTTCTAATCCGTTTCATTAATATACCTCTTTTATATTTCCTAAAATAGAATGAATCCTAAACTCCAAGTCGCTTATGCATCTCCTCTGCAGTTATTATTGCATCGTCTTTGTTATCCCATCTCTCAAGAGCTATCCTGTAAAGTGAGTCTTCTTCCAAAAAACCTCCTTTTAAAGTATTTTTTTAGACAGGATATACAGGATGTACTGGATTTAAAAATATTTTTTCTTTCTATTTAAAAACCTAATCATGTCAATCCCGTAAATCCGGTCAAAAGACTCCTTTTTTAGACGTGATGGACAATTTTATATATTTTAATTTATTTCAAAAATACATCAATACATCTTGTTAATCCGGTAAATCCTGTCAAAGAAATTCCTTTTTAGACAGGATGAACAAGATGAACAGGATTTAAAAAAATTTCTTTATTTAAAATAATTATCCTGTCAAAATTACCCTTTTGAGCACTCAACTGCTCATACTCCCCTCTATATGAACACTACACTGCTCAAATTAGACCATTAAATTTGATTAATGGAAAAGAACACGAGGTTTATAACAGACTAACCTAGCTATTTTTGTTTATATATCTCTTTTATATGCCCTACAGCTACAATTATAACATCTTTTCGGATTATTTTATATACTATCCGATAATTACCTATGCGGATACGCCAAAAACCTTTGTATTCTCCCTTCAATTGTTTGCCCTTGCAGGGATTTTGTGACAATACTGTTTCTATCTTTTTGCTTATCCTTTTTCGTTGTTTTATTTCAATACTTTTAAAATCTCTTTCAACGTTACTTTTGTATAGAATTCTATATTCCGAGTCTTTCATGCATCTCCTCCGCAGTTATTATAGCATCATCCTTGTTTTCCCATCTCTCCAGAGCTATCCTGTAGAGTGACTCTTCTTCCAAATACTCTTCCAAAGCCTTGCGCACGAAATAGGATTTAGACCTTTGAGTCTCTTTGCATAATCTTTCTAATTGCTCCTCCATCTTGGGAGTCAATCTCACAGGTAACACTCTATTACTATATGCTCCAACTTTCATGGTTCCTCCTTTTTATTTGTATTATATGTATTACATATTATACCACATTTTTTAGAATTTGTCAAGGAATAAATTTAAAAAAGTTGATATAAAAGTATGATATTTATAGGGAATAGGGGAGGGGTGAATGAGTTAAGTGAATAGACTGAAGACCACAGACTGCAGACTACAGACCAAAGAGTTCAGCTACAGGATAGAATTGTTTAAGATATAGATATAGTATATCAGGTTATCAGGGTATCAGTAGGAAGTATATCAGGTTATCAGGGTATCAGTAGGAAGAACATCAGGATATCAGGAAATCAGTGGGAGGTATATCGGGTTATCAGGAGATCAGTAGGAAGAACATCAGGATATCAGGGTATCAGATATCCAACAACGAATAATTTATCCTGCTTGCCATGTAACGATAGTGTTCATGGTGAAATGCGACTTGTCTTGCTTGCCATATGTAATCAGGTCTTTGTATTACATTATGGTGAATTCTCTAACTATTTCAACAGGAAGCATATTTCACTGGGACTAATTTCGTTACTCCCCTTGCAGTGCCTTTTGAAATAACTCCAGTTGTTCCTTGAAAAATTCATTATTGGGAGCTTTTTCAAGGGCTTTCTCTTCCATCTCAACCGCTTTTTTAAATTCTCCCTTTTTATAATATAAAAATGCCATAGTGTCCATTATATTTGGGTCATCAGGAGAAAGTTCTAATGCCCTCTTCGCATAATCATATGCCTTATCGATATGTACATCTCTCTTTGCGCATTCCCAGGCGATATTATTTAACACCGATGCATCATCTGGACTTTGCTCAAGTGCAAGCACCAACAGCTCATATGCTATCTCCCATTCCCTTTTAGCCTCCTCTATCATACCCTGTTTACGGTATTCTTCCTCAAACCTGGAGTGAGCAGAGGGGAGAAAGGTTATTTTGTAAAGGTTATAAATTCTCTCTAATTCCTTGATAGGCTCTTCGTGGTCATCCACTCTCAGGTCGATATACCTGTCATTAAATCCAGAATAACCGCCCTTTTCCCTCACAACAAGCAGGGCTGCTGCCTGTTTACCTCTTTTGTCTCCTCCTGCCTTTTCACCAGCCTTAAGAGCTGCAAGTAGTTTTTCTGCAAGCATTCCATCTTCTTCAAGAAATGCATTTTCCATCTCCTCAATAACCTCTTCTCCTGCAAGTATATTGCCCTGAACTGTAAAGTTCTCTCCCTTGAGATGACCTGCCCATATAAAGCAACTTCCTCCTGTGAAAACTGCTGTGTTACCATTTGCATCAACTATACCTACTTGACGCCGAAAATAATTCTCATCAGTTGCAAGTAGACTATCTAATACCTCCTGAGCACTCATACCTTCTTTTAGCATTGCAAGCCCTCTTGGACCATAGGTTGTATTTCCCCATGCTTGAGTAGCTATTGCTCCTACACCTGCCTTTGCATATGGAACTCCTGAACCTACAGCAAGAAACTTAGATGCAACTGCAACTCCTAACTCCTGCGTCTCCGGGTCATATGCACAGATGGAGAAGGTTGCCTGGAGAGAGGTTGCAAAAATCATCAAAGCAAGAATAAGCGACTTCATATATACCCCCTGGTTTTGGCCACTGATTACACAGATTAAACGAGAAAATTGTAGGCACAAATTTAATTTGAGTCTATTCGCACGGTTTTAAACCCTGACTGCCATCAGGCAAGTTGTCATTTTAATACCTGCCTACCGCAGGCAGGTTTAATTTTTTATATTTAACATTACCTTTGTGATCCGTCTGGGACGGACTGTGGTTTATTTCATATTATTTTAAACAGTACCTAATATTCAGTATTGTCAAAAATCTAACTACAGATTCACCCCGCACATATATATGGTGCGGGGGAACCACAGAGATATTTAAATTTATCAATTGGGAATAGGTTTTATCTTAATGCTAACTGACGATTTATAGTACTCTAAATATAACCCTCTGAATCTCATCCATTTTTGGTATAACCGGTTTTACTTCCAACAAATGTTCACCTGGTAAGGGTACCCACACATATTTGAAAGGATATTCTTTCTCAGCAAGAATTTTACCATCAAGTTTGAAGATTACTCTCTCAATGTCTTCATCAGTTTCTACCTTGAATACTATTGCCTGTGATTGGAGGGAGACTTGTGGGTCTATTTTGAATATATCTCCTTCTGTTGGTGTAAGTATATGTAATTTATTGTTTCCATAAGACCTTTCTTGTTCAATATCATTTGGGTATTTCAGATCAGCTTGCCCACTATATAATGATTTGTAAAATTTGTCTTTACTTTCTCCATATCTACTACATTCATCACATATCTCATATGGCTCTGTACCTAAAATAAATATCTCATCAACTACATTAGTACATAATGAACCAGGGATTTTACCTGAAAAGGCACATACTTCAAGATGAACTAAACCTGGTGGCTGTTCAAATGCAGGAGGATTAGCATCTCTATGGAGTTCTATCATTATATCCCTGAATAGTGGGGCAGCACCAGAGATACCAGATACACCCTTCATTGGTGAACCATCGAAATTACCTACCCAGATTCCAATAACATATTTACTTGTGAATCCCACACACCAATTATCTCTATAATCCTTTGATGTACCTGTTTTAGCAGAACAGGGAAAAGGTAGATTAAGTGGATTATCCTCACCAAAGGATTTTATCCTGTTTGAATTATCAGAAAGAATATCTGTAATGATGTAAGCAATCTCATCTGAGAATAACATCTTTTCTTCATTGGATTCTATTTTTAATATATTATTGTGTATATCGATGATTTCTATTATGGACCTCTCCATGTCAAGACATCCTCCCCTTGCAATAGCCCTATATGCCCTTACAAGTTCAAGAAGTTTTACCTCACCTGCTCCCAGTGTAAGAGATAGTCCATAAAATTCTGCTGCTTTATCGAGACTTTCAAATTTTAAAACCTTCAATAGGTTATATAGTCTCTCAACACCAAGCCTATCGACTAAATATACTGTTGGCACATTTAATGATGCACCAAGTGCCTCTTTTAACCAGACAGGTCCATTGTATTTTTTACTATAATTTTTTGGCGCAAATCGTGAACCATCAGGCAATTGGAACTCCATAGGGAAATCAGGTAAAATTGATGCTTTTGTAAATCCATCCCTCAATGCAAGAATATAGGTAAAGGGCTTGATAGCTGAGCCTGGTTGACGTTTTGCTAAACATCCATTCACCTGACCTGCATCAGAACCAAAATAGTCCTGTGAACCAATCATAGCAAGTATCTCAGAGGTTTCTGTATTTATTACAAGTATTGCACCTTGATTCATATTATATCGTTTCATCGATTTTAGCGTTGTCTTAAGTAATTTCTCGAGATCTTCCTGTAAATCAATATCGAGGGTAGTTATAATAGTTTTAGTATTTTTGATATCCAATCTATCTAACTCACTTATTATATAATCGACAAAATGAGGTGCTCTGAAATTCAGCTCCTGTGGTATAAAAGGCAAGGGTTCCCTCATTGCAAGAGAAAAACTGAGTGAATCAATAGTTTTCTGTAATAGCAGTATTTTTAGAATCTTGTTTCTTTCTTTTATAGCTTTTTCTGGGTTTATGTAGGGATTTAATCTTGAGGGTGATTTGGGTATAACTGCAAATAGACATGCTTCACCCACTGAGATATGATTTGCAGGCTTATTTAGATAAAATTTTGAAGCTGCTGCGATTCCAAAGTTCTGAAAACCATATGGTGCTCGATTAAGATAAATTTCAAGAATATCTTTCTTGTTTAGGTATAATTCTAATTTCAATGCATATAATATCTCATATAATTTAGTAAATAAGTTTCTATTTTTGAAACTGATTGCCATTTTTGCAACCTGCATTGTTATGGTTGAACCCCCTGATACTATTCTACCAGCCTTTATATTTTCAATAAGTGCCCTGGCAAGTGCTATGACATCAACCCCAGAATGAGTCCTGAATCTCTTATCCTCGTACACAATTGTAGCTTCGATGATCCATTCAGACATATTATCAAGCGATGTCCATATACTTGTTTTATAATCTCTTGATAGTACTTCCCTTAAAATTTTACTATCACGATCGACTATAACAAAAGAGCGGAATTCCTCAGGATATAGTATATCTCTTTTAGGGGATATAGCAAAAAATGCAACAAACCCAGCACAAAGAATAAAAAGTGGGATATACTGTTTTTTAAACCTTTTCATTTGATGATATACCTTTTATTGGTTAGTAAGTTTCTAACTTCTTTTGCATTAGCAAGCTAATGCACTCTCTTTTACTCTATAACGATAAATTTTTGAGAAGTTGAGCCAAATACTTCAGGTGAATACATCTCCTCAACTTTTGTTGCAGGTAACAGGAATTTCCCTGAAGTTTTGGCTTTTACAAAATAGACCCAGGTGTGTTCGTCGGGATACATGTGCTTACCTATAAGTAGTACTTTATCGTCATATACCTCTTGATGGTCAAAACTACCCCACCAGTATCTTCTTGCCTTGCGTCTTGCATCTCGGTATTCTTGTCTGACTACCTCTGATTCTGTAACAAAATGGGGATTTACTACCTCAAAACCAGCAGGCAAGGGATCATCAAGTATTCCAAATATTCTTGACTCGGGTATAGTAACATGTAGTATCACCTTGTATAGTTCACCACGCTTGAACTTTTCAACTTTCCTGTTGTCTAATGTCAATATCTCCTTCCATATATAAAATCCTTCATCAAAAGCAATCGGACTCTCCTTGAGTGCATAAATCATCCTGAGAACATAATAAAGCCTACCTTTTCCAAGCTTAGAAATCTTAATAGGTAGGATTGTATCTCGGGGTATAGAATCGAGTGGCAATGCGAATCGTTCTGGTGGTTTGTTGGTCCTTCCCTTAAATAGTTTATTTACTATCTCCTTTTCACCCAAGAGAATTCTGGCAGTAAAATCAGGTTCTTCCTTTTCATATTTCCTGTAATAGGTTTGAAAAGCATCAAAAATAAATGCATATTCATGTGTTGTAGGCCTTGATTTTCTGATTCTTTCGCGCACCAACCACTTGATTGTTTGTTCCTTGTAAGGAAATGACAAGTTAAGTTCAGTAAACGCTTGTATAATAAATGCTGTTACCTTTCCTGGTGATGGAAAGGTCCAACCTCTATTTTCACTCTCTTCAAAATGTGCTGTGGTGGGTGATAACTTTACCTTGTTAAGAATTATCCGTGATAATTCAACCTCAAACTCCTTACCCATACCAAGTTTTCTACCAGTCTTAAGTAATAATGTCTTACCAAAAATAGTAAGTTGTTCCCTGCGTTCGAATAGACGTGTGGCATATGCCCTATCACCATTGCCCCACAGGCTGAGAACATAAAGGCAGAATGCCTTAGAGGTCAATCTGGCATATTCGTTATATGGATAATTCCAGTCTACATTTTCCAGTCGTAAAACCCACTGTAGATACCTTCTACCTTTAATAGTTACATCAGAATCAATAGAATATCCATTATCCTTTGCCCTTTTCAATATATACATTATATAAGCAGACAGATAAGGGGCTGGCTGATTTCCACCTTTAAAATAGACAAACCCACCATTTTGAAACTGATATTCTCCAACCTCATCAAGCACTATCTGTACAGTGTTTCTTAGCACCTGTCCTGTTACTGGAGCAATTTTGAAATCGTTTATAATATCTTCACCCACTATCAAGGGAAGTATTCTCGACAGCCTCTGTTCTAGACATTCGTAAGGATAATTTAACAAGAACCTTATGCCATCCTCCATCCCAGCAAGTATTGAGGAGGATAAGAGTATCTCAAGCTCACCTAAATTGTCATAGGTATTAGATGGTGCATAGATGCTCTCTAATATCGAATCATCTATAGCAGAAAATGTAGCCACTGCCTCAGTAAATGGTGGAAATTGTACAGGAATAATCATCTTTAATGCATCCTTGTCATCACCCATTTTACCATTAAAACTAAACACTGCCTGCCCTTTCTGCTCAGCCTCGAATGTGAATAGGATTTCCTTACTCTCATCTGGTAAAATCGTAACCTCATGAGCATTTTCTCCTATTAGTTTGATACCTTCAACTATGCATTCAACTTTGGCTGTATTTCTTCTGTCAGTTCTATTATGAACTACTATACCTGCCTGGAATTCATCACCCACCCGAGCAAATCTCGGTAGAGAGGCTGTCATAATAAATGGCAGATTAACTGTCAGTTGTGATTCAGCAGAACCGAATTCTGAATTCTTTGTCTGTGCAACTGCCATAATCCGAAATTTTGTTAAATTGTCTGGAAGGGAGAAGGTTGCGCTACCTCTACCAAATTCATTGGTCAAAACATGAGCCTCATAATAGGCAGTTGTGATGAACTTTTCCCGATAAGAAATACCTTCAACTCCTCCTCCACCACCGCGTTCTTCTCCTTTTTCTCCATAATTTCTCTCACCTATTATGTGTAGACGAGACTCTACAGTCCTTACTGAGAGAGGTCTCATCCCATAAAAGTAGTCAAAGGGGTTGGGTGTTTTATAATCAATGAGATTTAGTACACCTAAATCTACAACAAATAGAGCCAATTCTGCTGATTCTACTGGTTCTCCCATATAGTTATTTACAACAAAACTTACAGTTACACTGTCACCGGGTCGGTATTCCTGCTTTTCTGACCAAACACTAACCTCAAGGTGCTTCTCCTTTGCATCTACCTTTAAATTAGCATAACCTATTTTAAATTGTGGTTTCCCAAGATCAGTCTCTTTTTCTTCATTCCAGGTAAGTCCTTCAACCCTCCCTCGTATAATTGTCACACTAACAAAGATATTAGGCAAATAAGTAGAATCTATCGGTATCTCAATATAATCAGCATTACCATGAATTTTCGTTACGAATTTATTCATGATAAGTTCCCTCTCTAATGTGACAAGCACATTTGCAGAATCATATGGTGACTTTACAAGTATTTTTGCTGTGTCACCAACTTCGTATACTTCCTTATCTATCACAAGCTCTATGATGTCGTCATCACGCATCCTCCATCCAGCAAATCCACCACCAGCTACGTAGAAAAGCAAACTTGTTAATGTTTCTCTGCCCCTTTCATCCTTTGAACTTACCATTATACTATAATGACCTGGTTCATCTGGCACGAACCGAATAAGAGTTGAATCACTTCTACTTTTAACCCGCTTTCGTTCCTTCTCAACTTCACTACGTTCGGATACCCATTCATATCTTCCTCCAAATCTTGCCTTCTTAATAGAGCGCCATTCCACCTTCTGTACTCTGACTGATACATTTTTGTTATTTACTTTTTCTCCTGAAGGTCTTATAGCAATCATATAAGATTCTACAGTATCACCCAGTATATATAGACGTTTAGAAGTCTTTAATCCCAGCAGTATATTAGCTGGCAAAGCAATCCAATTTTGTCTACCTGAAATAGTTTGCTTATTGGGTGCGGTAACACTGGCTTCGAATGTTATTTTCGAGGGAGTTCTTATATCATTTGAACTTAGCTGCGCCTGAGCAGAGAATTGACCTTTATCATTTAAATTACCCTTACCTGATGATATTATCTTTCTATCCCTCTCAGCCCTGTATTCACCAAAGGTATAAGTTTTATATTGAGTATATCTCAGACGATACTGACTTTTGATTAAATTCCAGGTTACTGGTGCATCTCTCATTGGCATACCAAAAAGGTACCTGCCAGTTATCTCTACCTCAAACTTCTCATCGACTATAAATGTATCTCTTTCAGCAGAGACAGTAACCTCAAATTCAGCTGGTTTGTAAGCCTCTACCCTGAAATGGTGACTGAGATAGATATCCCTTTTTGATATAATAACCCGTATTAAATAAATACCGGTTGGTGCATCTTCTGATAGTGGCAAACTTTTCGAAAAGCTACCATATGAATTCAACTCCAATGTATCATCAAGTATAACTTCGCCTCGTGAATTTTTGATTGTCACTGGAACCCTTTCAATAACAGGTAAAATCCACAAACCAGACTGCTTCTCTCTCATTATTCCCTTGATATGAACGGTTTCACCTGCACGATATAACCCTTTTTCAGTAAAAATATAACCTCCATATTCCTCCCTTCGAATATTCCATCTGTACGGAATTTTAAACCGCCATGGATCTATACCAAAATTCTGTCTATTTGAGAATACTGCACTTCCGCTATTTTGGAGTAAAAGCCATTGCTCAGGTCTTCCATGATACCATGTTTTTATTTCATTTGCTTCCTTTGAAAGTTTTGCCCACCCAGGGAACTCACACAGTCCTTGTTCATCAGATAACCCCTTCCATAGAATTCGATTATCACTATCTCTCAGTTGGATATTCACACCCTTTAAAGGTTTAGTAGAATTAAGCGATGTAACCCACACAAGGTTATTCTCAGGTGAAGATTTCCATGTTACACCCAGATCATTTACCATCACAAACGCTTTCAGATATCTATTTTGGGGATGCCATAATGTTCGTCCAAGATCATTAAGTTGGATAAAGACAAGTCCAGTAGAACCTCTTAGTATTTCTTCTAATTTAATTGGTAATATTGTCTTTTTATTTCTATAATTCTTATAAGTATTAACCTTCCAGCATTTTTCAGTAGGTACATGTTTATTGTGAATTGAGAAATTAATGCCTTTTATAAATGGTATTGCATTATCAAGCTCTATTTCAGAAAGGTGAAGATTTACACTATCGATATTCAGGAAAGTAGCAGGATAATATAAACTTCCCTGTGATTCTATTATGTTTATACCAGTGGGAATATGTACATAGGGTCTATAATCACCGACCTTTAGTGTGAACTTATAATCTTTATCAAGTTTATTACCAAATTTATCTTTCAATCCTTTCGTTATTATTATATTGTATTCAGAATCAGGTTTGAATGGTAGACTGAGTCTTATACGAGTAATTTCCCATTTTTTGTTTCTATACATATCTGGAATCTCTACTTTGGGTTCGATGTTTATATCTTCTATAAATTCACTCATAGATAATGGATTAGAGAAACATAACTCAAGCCAATCACCTGCCATAATCTCTTTCGGATAATTTACTAATCTAAACACATTATAGGTATTGAATGTTACGACTTTTTCTGAGCTCATACCCAAATTACCATATTTTGAAAGCAATCCTGGATAAAGATAAACGTCTATCTGTGATTCAACTGGAAGCTTCTTCAATGGTATAAGGACCAATGTTCGTTCATTTTTCCAACGTTCAAACGGAGTTCTTTCTTTCTCTCTATTTCTAAGGCGTCTAACATGGAATGATATAATTTCCTTTCTGAATGTGGGATACACAGGTTTAATAAAACCACATACTTTTGATGGCTTACCATGTGTGGCAATGATCTGGATTTTATCACCAATTCTTTGAGGAGATATTTCCTGGTTAAAATAAAGGTATATCAAGTCTTTACGATCTAAAAAATTCGCACGATGGCGCGGATAGGATTTTAAAAGCAAGGGTCGTACGGTTTCAAATGTCCATGATGTATCTCTCTCTAATTTCATACCTGTGAGAGATTGTATCTTATCCTTTTTTAAGGTAACTATAAATTCTGTTGCAGGTGAAAGAGTATCATAAGGTATGAATGCAAGAGTTCTTGAACCTAACCATCTGTATTT
The DNA here is from genome assembly GCA_030606335.1 of Caldifarciminota bacterium. Lineage (GTDB taxonomy): Bacteria > Hydrothermota > UBA3073 > UBA3073 > UBA3073 > JAGMCL01. The sequence continues at coordinate 36,094 of JAUWGP010000018.1, read as the reverse complement.
TCCACGAACAGGCGGTTCAATTTCCAGAGGTCCTTTTGTCTCCTCTCTTGGAATAGCTTGAAGAGATGTCATTGGTTGATTAAACCCCACTAGTATTTTAAATGATTCACGTATACCTTCAATTGAACCTACAGGTGATATGTGTGTAATCCTAAGTGACAATGTATCAGAGGATATGATGGTTCTCTGGGTTGTTATAGGAACCTTTATCTCCTGCTCATATTTTTTACATGAACACAAAGCAAGGATTGAAATGGAAAGTATGAGAAACCTATTCATTCTACCCCCTTTTATAAATCATTTATTATTTCATGAAATACCAGAGTATATAGAAAACAGAGAAGTTTTAATTCCATTGTTGATGAATACAAAAATACCTAAAGCAGATAGTGGGGGAGACCTTGGCGGTGTATTCCATTACTAAAGCAGGTAACTATGAAGTACACTGAAAATGTTTATCCTGTAGAGGAATACTCTACAGGGTCATTGCATACACCGAACTGGTGTAGTATTCTATATCAAAGTTAAATTTTTTGGATCTTCTCCAATTTAGTTAATAGAATATAGGGATTAATTCTGTTAAATTCTTATTACTTCCATACATGTATTAAGTAAAGATGATTTATGATAATCAATCGCTCCTGTCTACCACCAGGTAGGTGAAAAAATATATTCAATTGAAATTGTATAACAGAGATTAATGAGATTGCCACGTCTTCACTTAGTTCAGGCTCGCAATGACAAACACAGAACGCTGTCATTGCGAGAACTGATGAATATCAGGTCGAAGCAATCTCATGTTAACATTCTTTTTCTCGTCATTACGAGGTAACGTAGTTACCGAAGCAATCTCCATATTACAGACATATTGTGATTAAAGGAAAACGTATTAATTCCCAAATACAAAGAGCGTTATTCATATGCCTGTACGTCTTTTGAACATCATTTGAACCAACTAAATTGGAGAAGTACCAATTTTTATAATCTATTAATTTCTATAGGAAAGCTTGCCAAATATAGCCTTATGACCTCTTCTCATCATCTCCTTGACGTCGTTAGAACAACGAACAGATTTGTAATAGAGAACCTCTCCAATCTCCTCTGCCTGTTCCAATCTCTCCTCTTTAGAGAGAAAATAGGTCGCCATTGTATCGAGTGGGCGGGATGTTCCATCACTTTCGTATTTTATGGTAATATCAACACCTGCGTCAAGCACCTTATACGTATTTTCGGTCCAATTGAAGTTTTCAATGCCAAGGTCGGGGTTTATCCTCAGATGGGCTGCTATAGAAACATCTGGAATTCCGGAGGCTCGCAATTCTCTTGAGCATTGTATGAACATTTCTGGCGACATAGCATTTCCTAAATTAATTTCATAGAGAGCCGATGTTCCATCGTCTCGAATATATTCTTTCATGATATTCAGCAGTATTCTGAGCTGAATCGCATTCTGCGTTGAAAGGAGCATGGATATTTTGAATTCCATATTTTTAATATCACGCGCATAATAGCAGCCTGCAACAATTGTAGACCAGCTTGGATTCAGGAAGAAGTTGGTTCCTGTATTGACTGCTGCACGGGTTATACCGTCGAGATAGACCAGGTGATTGTTGTCGGCAACCTCGATTCCCCCAAAATTACCAAAGAAAGTACCTTGATTGATAAGTACTAATGCACGCATTCCAGGAGAGGATTCTACTGTTTCAAATCTTTCACCTGTAATTTTTTCCAATCTTGCATAACATTCATTACTGAGAGGAGTTCCAATAAGGTTAGCATTGCAGAATTTTGACCCGTATATATTTTCTGTTATTGCCAGTGTTGTTATTAATTCACCATTATTAACATAGTCCTCTGTCAGTGCCATAACAGAAATCATCTCTTTTGGTGCAAGGGTCGTGCCATCCTTTGCCATGCGTCGCATACAACTTAATGCAACAGGAGCACCCTGCCATCCTGAGACCTGTGTAGTAACAATACCATCCTTTGTTACCTTTATATTCTCTTTTTCAATAAAATCTTCAACCTTGGCAATTGATTTTGCATACTCCTCAGCCTTATCTAAGGTCTTACCAAAACCCTTTTCATTAGCTATCCTCTTCCTCGTTTCATATTTCCGTTTATTTTCAATAGTCTTCATAATCTCAGATGCACCGCCATAAGATTCTTTCAAGGCATCCATCTGTTTCATATCTTTCTCTGTTAGTAAATTGAAATGTAATCCCATTTGTGCCTCCTTTTTTATTTTTAAAAGAACTTGTTCAACAGGGACTTGTACGAGACTCTTAAGAGACTATATTCTTATTTAAAAAACTTTCTTTATCTCAATATCCGTTCCATCTAAAGACCTGTATGTGTAGAATCCGCATGGAATGGAGAGGAACTTAAAGAGATTGTTTTTTTCAACAGGGATAGGTTATCCCTGTAAATAATCTGTAGTTTTCATTCCATTATCAGAACTCCGTAAGTATCTGGGTCATAGTTTATAGGTGTTTGCCAGTCGGCTGTACTGTTGAATCTTTTCTGTTTACGCCTGAAATTGATTCCCCACCTCTGTCCAGATTTTAATTCAACCTCAAACTGGCTTATAGGAATACGCGCCTCAATACTCCAAAAATCATCGCCTTTTGTTGTTGCAACTTCATAGGTTCCATCCCAGGTTCTATCATAATCGATTTCTCCATCTGGACTTTTTTCTATCTTCTGGTCAAATACTGCCCCAAGTGGGTTAAAATATATCTGATATACTATTCCTCTGTCTATATCTGGTTGTAAGAAATAACCCACACAATCCTCTGCGTAAATTGCACCATCATGGTCGACAACAGTAGCAAAAATAGAATCTATTTTCGATTCCTTGCAATGTGCAGCGAGATATATATTACTATCATTATGAGAAAAGTAGAAATACACAGAGTCAATTATCATTTGACTTCCATCCCATTTAAAGAGTTTCGAAATGGGATTCTTCCATATTGTCTCAGATATCTTACCATCGATTACAGGTGGAGTTAACACCTGATTGCAGTATGTCTTTCGAGCAACAGTAAGTGATTTTTCTATCTTATAACTTTTACCTTTAGAATAGGGAAAGTTTAAAGAGAGCGTTGGAACTGGATAAAGAGCTCCTTCATTCTTTACCCTGAATTTAAAAGTGTTCATATCATTTCCTGTAATCTTTACTGGAATATTCTCAGGTTCCACAAACCATCCCTCAGATACTTCCCAATGTATGGTGTCATCGAGTGTAAAATCTGATAGATTGTTAATATTAACCTCTAATTCAGTTTCCATAATATTAAGGTCTTCACCTACTGGTAGAGATTTATCGAAAGCCATCCCTAAAAAATATATTTTGTAAATAAATTTCAGGTCTGCAGTAGTAATATCCTCCCATGCTAGAACTGCATCCATTTTAATTGGTGCTATTGAAATACCTTCTTCATCTACTGTTACCCACATAAAATGGTATTCTATACCGGTTGGACCCGGGTCACAACCACCTCCTGAACTTCCTACACCAGTATAGAGAATATCATCGAATCTTCCACTAAAATAAATATGATAATGACCTGTAAATACTGCATCTACGCCAAAATCACGGAACAGATTGTGTAGAGTGTCCGCTTTGTTATCTGCTGTTGTTTCGTACCAGAAGGGTTTGTGATAAAAGACAATAGTATATGCGGCATTTTGATGTTCGTATAAGTCATTAATTAACCAGTTAATCTGTTCTTCTGGAAGCTCTGTACTTGATTGCCAACAACTGTTATCGAGAATAATAAAATGCAAATCTCTTATATCAAAGGAATAGTATGGTTTGTCTATAAAACGTTTATATAACTCTCGAGAAACATCGTCCCATATATCATGATTACCAGGTGTGAAATAAATAGGCATTGTGAGAGGAACAATTAATGAATCATATTCCTCCCATTGACTGATAACAACAGTTGTATCATCCGTATATCCTTCAATCATATCACCAACTGTCAAAACAAAATCTGGTTTTAGCCTTTCTATTTCCTCCACTATTTGGCCATATATCCCAGGTGTATGACCACCGGTTCGATCACCAATAATAGCAAAACGTATTGGGCATTCACTTAGTTTGGTAACTTCAGCACCTAAATGGACACAACCAGTGATAAGAATAAAAAATAGGATTATAAAAGACATCTTTAATGGAATATACTTCGACATAGTAAACTCCTTGTATAATTTTAAACATAGTACGAATTCCTATTGTATCAAATAACACCTGGTTCAATTTTACCTGATTTATTCAGAGGAGTATTAAATCGTAGGGCAAGGATTCATAACCGACTTTTTTCAGAATATGGTAGGCGCAGGCTTCAGCCTGCTAATTACAACGCAACCTGAAGGTTGCGACTACCTCTAAAATGTAACACACCTTATTCTATACAGCACTAACTATGAATGGAGAAAAATCATTATTTTAATCGGTAAGAGTGATTTATAAACATTTTCCCATCAGTAGGGAGAAATCCTTTAAAGTCAATCTCCTTTATTCTCATAAGGGAAGAGAGATGTTTCTGCCAATCATAAGAGTAGCGATTTCTTCTCAACATTTTTCCAAGCTGTGGCATTGTAATGTCTCCAGTAAAAATTAATTTTTCTGCCTTGTCATATAGACATATACTACCCTTTGTGTGTCCAGGTGTATGAATAATCTCTAAATCTGATATCACATCACCATCTTCTAATTCAATGTCTACCTCTACATTTTCTTTTCTAAAAAATATATCCGCCATCAAAAAAGTTATCTTACTCTCAATGGTCAGGGCGTCTTCAGAAGAGAATTTTCTGCCTTCAATATACGGTACATCTTCTTTGTGGGCAGCGATTTTTGTATGTGTAAGCTGTTTGAGTTTACGTGCACTTCCACGATGGTCTATATGATGATGAGTTAATATTATCAGTTCGAGTTCTGATTCGTTTCTACCAATTTTCTTTATGTATTTTAGTATTTTATTTGCTCTACCTGGAAATCCTGTATCTATTAGTGTAAGTCTTTTATCTACTATTAGATAGGACCTATTGTGAAATAGTTCTATGGAGTGTACTCTGTCGCTTATTTTCATTAACCAGTACTAATCCTGAACATGGAATTCTTCAGAACGAAGTATAATATCACCTAAAACTATATCTACCCTCCATTTACCTACCCATTCCTTCATGATCTTCTTTGAACTCCAGGTTCTCCAGCGAGCAGGTCCTATTTTTAGAGAAACCTCGGCAATCTTCTCATCATTGAAGTACCACACATGTGAAACAAATGTAGTATCTTCTGCGTCCTCAATTAGAGTAAAGCAGTATATCTGCTCAGCTGTACTGCTGAATATACTATCAATTCCAATTGGTTCTCTATCCTGGACATCTGTGCAGAATTTCATATCAGTAATACTGAGTCCGCTTTCTTCCTGAGCATAAGCAAGACCTGTAAGTATCAGTATTGAAACAAGACAGATACAGCAGTTCTTCCAAGTCATCTTTACCTCCTAGTATAATATTCATTATACCTGATTACTCAGATATAAACTACACAACACTCTTAGTGCATTAAAGATTACTCTGATTAAAATATATTATTTTCTTTTTAACAGAGAACCAAAGAGGTCGCCTGTTAATTATATTGACAATCCTATCTTCTTCTCGGCTCTGATATAAGACCTACATCCTCTATACCTGCAGATTTAATAAGACCAATCATCTCCATAACAAATCCGTATGGTACGTCCTTATCCCCCTTTATGTAAACCTTTTTATTTGAGGAAGTTAGTATCGGCATAAGCTCTTTATGGGGTCTTTGTATTTCTGTTCCATTTATAAAGACCTTCTTCTGTTTGGTAATACTTATGGTCAAACCTTCCTCTGCCTTATAATTAGTAACAGCTGTTTGGGGTAATTGTATATCGAGACCAGATTGGAGAAGAGGAGCAGAAAGTATGAATATTACAAGTATAGTTAAACTCACATCAACAAGGGATGTGATGTTTATACTTGATATACTGCGGGGTTTATATATCATTTGTTATTGGAATTAGAAGAGATAATTGGTGAAGATTCACTAATTTCTCTTCTCATTCTTTCTTCTATCTCAAGTATGAAATTGTCAATACTATCAACAAATCTTCTTGTCTTGGTTGCTAGATAATTATAGAAAATAACAGCGGGTATAGCAACACATAAACCAATGGCAGTTGTAATGAGTGATTCTGCGATTCCGGGAGCTATTACCATTATATGAGCAGAACCGTATGTCTTAATATCGATGAATGCTCTCATTATTCCCCATACGGTTCCAAAAAGCCCGAGGAATGGACTTACTGTTACGATTGTGGCAAGAAACGGAAGATGTGATTCAAGTTCTGAAATTTCTTCTGCTGCTCTCCTCTTCATAGCTGATTTCGTATTTATTATGATTGTTTCGCTTTCGGAAGATTGTTGAGCAGCAATCCATCCTTTATGCAGTATTCTTGTAGTAGGACCATTAAATTCCTTTGATATATCATGAATCTGTTTAACAGTCAATTTTTCATTCAAAATATCAAGGAAATCTTTGTCATCTTTTTCTGTTCGCTTGTATAATCTGTATTTGAATATAAACACAGCCCAGGACCATATGGAAAGTAGAAAAAGGATTATAACAACTATCCTCCCAATCCAGCCCGAGGAAATAAAAGTGGAGCCAAGAGTAGTTTTAATTAATATGCCTAACATGAAATACTAATTATTTTTCACTGCCAATTAGAAGTTTTGCCTCTTCTGAATCATGATAATCTTTTAGTAGCATCTCAAAATATTGGTTTGCAGAGAGTGTATCACCCATTGTTTCGTGTATCCTTCCTATCTTATATATAGCCGAAGGAGTTCTTTTACTATCTGGGTAATCCTGAATAACCAAAAGGAGAGACTTTATCGCATTTAAGAAATCATTTTTTTCATAATAGCATGCCCCAAGTAGATATCTTGTCTCATCGAGATTAGGAACAGATTTTATATACATGAGAAAACCGGATAAGGCGAGGTCATAATTGCCCTGTAGATAATCAGAATAGGCTATTGAATATACATCCGAAAGAATTGATGTATCTCTTTTCTGCTTAATATGTATTCCAGATAGCTCATTAATAGCATTCCTGGTAGATTCTATATCTTCTCTAAATTGGACTAAGGTTGCAGTCTGTTCTGCTCTGAATCGTATAATAAGTTTTATTTCCTCATTTGTTAGACTGTCGAGTTGTTGAATCGCATCTTCAAATCTCATGTTACTTGCTTCAATTCTATCCAATTTTGTATCAATACGATTCACCGTGTCTCTCACAGCGCAACTTAAAAATAGAAGTAGAATGGTAAGGTATATTGGCTTGTTTCTCATAGCTTATTCCGAAAAGCTACAATCTATACTCCTCTCTAATTACTAAAATAGTAAACCGAAATACTGGATGATTTAGATGTTTTAGAAGGTTAATTTTGGGCTATTTTCTTACAAACTCTGCTCTTCTGTTCTTCGACCATGCATTTTCATTATGACCAAGGTCAAAGGGTTTTTCCTCACCATAGCTAATTGTAGACATTCTATCTTTTGAGATACCAAGCATTATTAGATAATCTTTTGCTGAATTTGCTCTCTTCTCCCCAAGTGCAAGGTTATATTCGTTTGTTCCTCTTTCATCACAATGACCTTCTATAATTACCCTTGCATCAGGATAAACCTTTAAAACCTCTACGTTCTTTTCGAGAATCTTTGCATCTTCAGGTCTTACATCGTATTTATCATAGTTGAAGTGGATTCTGGATAATATAAAAGGTATTTTCACCTCTTCTTCAGGTTCCTCTTCTACAACTATTTCGATGATTTCTTCTACTATGGGTTCTTCTTCTACCACCTTTATTTCCTTTTTTGCACAATTTAAAAGTGCAAGAGGAATAATTAGTGCTATGACATATGCCAATCTCTTATACATATACCCCCCTTTTTGGTAAATAGGTGAGAAAATCCTAACTCAATTAATGCGAATTTGGAAAAGTAAAAAATACATTTTGATATATACTTTCAAAGGTATAAATTATTATACCACAGATTAAATATAAAGTCAAGTTTTTTCTATATCAATTATGATCTCTTCAACATTTCTTTTTTCGTCAATTTTATCACGCAACTCTTTGATATATTCGAATTTCTCAGCAATTGGTTGGGAGAATTCTTCAATTAATTTAGCAGCACCCCTAGAACCAGGTAATCTCTCCTTTCTCATTTCCTTTAATAATGACTCATAGGGTTTATCAGATGTATATTTGCTAACTATATATCTTGCAACAAAACATCCACATTTCGAGCATTCTACGTAGATCATAATTGGTTCACCCTTTTTCAGATATACATTGTTTTTTAGATGAATACAATCACATTTTGGACAGCATTCAAATTTAACTGTTTCCATAAATACCTCCACTTTTAAAAGTTATTCTGGTTTATTTAGTTTATTGTATTAAAAGACAAGGCAAAAGTAAAAAGGTAAAAGTAAAAAGTAGAAAGTAACAATGTTAAAAGATTAGGTCAATTGTCAATCGTCACTTATCCCTAATCGTTATTAAGCATTTCACATTTCTATCGCCCCGCCAAGGCGGGGCTCCTACCTATCCTCCTGTAAAAGTTAGGGCTACTACTTGTTTTTCGCAAGCAGGAGCTTGCTCCTACCATCACAGGGTGGTCTGATGTCTTTAATTAGAAATTCGACTTTAGAAATTAGAATTTAGTCGTTTTCCATTCGCCATACGCTCTACACCCTACGCTTTACGCATTACACATCCAACATGTAACATTCAACCTAATCAACCAATTAACTAATCAACTAATTAACTATTACTTCATTCAACATTAAACATCTAACATTAAACATTTAACATTACACATTAAACATCTAACATTCACTACTTCTATCCCAATAACCTTGAGAAGATGAATAACCAGGATATAATAATAATTATTGATATCATAGTTACAATAAACCCTGTCTTCGCAATGTCTTTTACAGATAGTAGTCCCGAACCATACGCAATAGCATTTGGAGGAGTACTGATGGGAAGAATCATAGCCACAGAGGCTGAAAACGCTGTTATGAGAGCTATTGCAGTTGGTGTAACCCCTATGGTTATTGCAATTGGTAAGATGAGTGCTGCTGTGGATGTATTTGATATAAAGGTTGTCATAATAACGGTTATAAAAGAAAATATAAGCATTAATTGTATTTCAGATGTAAGACCACCAACATCAAATCTCCCTACCATCCATTTAGCAAGTCCACTCTGCTGCATAGCGACTCCCAGTGATAATCCACCGCCCATAAGTATCAGTATATCCCATCCCAGTGACCTGAAATCATTTCTATCTATAATTCCACTCCCTATAAAGGCTACAGCTGGAATGAGCGCAACAACTCCTGCAGGAATACCGTGGGACTGTCCTGTAAGCCATAAACCAACAGTTATAATGAAAACTGCAATTATCCACTTGTCCTTGATATTCAAAGGCAATAATTTTTCTATTTTAAATGGTATTTTTTGAATCTTGCTTTTATACATTGTTGAAAGAAGCCACCATGTTATCAAGAGTATCAGGATAACAACAGGAAGGGCTATTGTCATCCATTCTGTAAAAGAAATGGATATACCAAGTTGAGCAAGGTTGCTTATTGCAATAGCATTGGGAGGTGTGCCTATTGGAGTAGCCATACCACCAATATTACAGGCAAACGGAATGCCAAGAAGAAGAGCGATTTTAAAGGGCTCTTTTTCTGGTAAAGAGCGTATAATAGTTATTGCAACTGTCAACATAAGAGCTGCAGTTGCAGTATTTGACATCCACATAGATAGAAAGGCAGAGACAATCATTATACCGAGGAGGATTCTTTTGGGGCTGTTGCCAGTTCTTATTAATATTATCTTTGTTATACGTTTATCTATACCGTATTTATTCAATGCACGAGAGAGTAAAAATCCTCCAAGGAAGAGTACAATTATAGGGTCGAAGAATGGATATATATAAACCTTATAACTAATATCAAGGACATTCTTCAGTAATAAAACCTCGAGTAGAGCTATAAGTAATGATGTTGCATAGAGTGGTATAGCTTCTGTTATCCATAATGTAGCAGCAACTATAAGTATTACAAAGGTTCTTCTTGCTGGTTCAGTAAGTCCTTTAAAGGGTGCAAAGTATACTACAAGTGCCAGAACTACCGCTATACCAAGGGATACCCATTTCTTCATAGAATTTCTCTACGTAAATTTTAAGTGAATATTTATTAAAACTGTTATAAATGATACTATTTCTTATTAACAGCGTAAACGCTGTCACTCCGAAAAATACTATCAGGAATGACAGTCTTTAGACTGTTATAGACATTCTTATTAAAAGATCAGGATGCACTTGCAAGGACACCAAGAGCAATAGATAATAATTTTGCATCCTTTTTGTCAGAACGAGAGAGCATTATACAGGGTTTGAGTGCACCTGCAATATATCCAGCTATTTTAGCCCCACCAAGATACAATAGTACCTTTGCAGAAATATTACCACAGGATATATTTGGAACAACTATAATATCAGCATCACCTACTACCTCGCTTTTAACCCCCTTTTTTTGGGCAGATTCCTTGGATACAGCAAGGTCCATACCAAGAGGTCCATCAATATAACAGTTACCAAGTTGACCCCTTTCTCCCATCTTTGTCAGTATTGCTGCATCACCAGTCTCTGGCATATCTTCATTAACGACCTCGACAGCTGCCACTACTGCAATTTTAGGTTTTTCTATTCCAAGTTTATTTGCCAATTCTATAGCATTGACTATTATATCAGTCTTAGCTTTTAAATCAGGACTTATATTCATTCCACCATCTGTAATAAGTAATAACTTATGGTAATATTTTGTTTCCATTACAGCAATATGAGATAAAGTTCTTCCTGTTCTCAAACCAGTATGTTTGTTAAGAACACCTTTTAGGAATTTTGCTGTAGGAATATGTCCCTTCATAACTATATCTGCCTTGCCCATTTTTGTCATCTCCACTGCCTTTTTTATAGCCTCGTCTTCTTCTAAATCGCCAATTTCAAATTCTCTGCCTCCTTTCTCAATAATATTATTTTTATTTCCAAAAAGTATTGGAATTACAAGACCCTCATTTTTAGCATCTTTACAAGACTCAATAGAGACTTTATCAGGACATGCAACGGCTATTTTCTTCGGACCCATTTTCTTTGCCTGTTGTATTATTTCCTTAAAAGAATGCAACATAAAACCCCCATATAAAGATATATCAAAAATTAAATATTAAATATCAAAATTCTAACCACAGAGTTTGTCCCGCCTCAGCGGGATCCCGAAAGAAGCGGGACGGAGGACACAGAGAATTTTATTCAAAATATAAAAATCAAAATGAAAAATATAAACAATTTCCTAAAAATTCATGATAATCCTCTCGGTTGTCATTGCGAATCTTTCGTCCGTCAAAAAGTACGACGGATTAACGGATGAAGCAATCGCTTTTTACTGAACTACATCACATATGAACATATAAGATTGCCACGTTCATTTCATTCACTCGCAATGACAGAAACGCTATAATGTCATTGTGAACCGTAGGCAAAGCAATCGCATTTATAATTAAAAGATTATTTAAAAATCAGGTTAATCTGTGAAATCTGTGGCTCGTTTTCGCAACAATTAATAATATCACAAATTTTGTATTTTGTCAAGATAAAAACCCTTGACTTTTTCTGTATTTTATGTTATAATCTCCCAACTATGTCAATATTTGTATATAATACTTTTACACGAAATAAGCAGGAATTCTCTCCTCTGGAGACTCCGCAGGTTAAGATGTATGTATGCGGTATGACTGTCCAGGATAGACCGCATATTGGTCATATGAGGGCTTATGTAGTATCTGATATATTAAAGAGATGGTTTACCTACAGGGGTTTTAACGTTAAACACATACAAAATTTTACAGATATTGATGATAAGATAATAGAGAGAGCAAATAGTCTTAATATGGACTATAGAGTGATTGCAGATAAAAACATAGAGGAGTTCATGATTAGCAGTGACCTTATCAGAATAAAGAGAGCAGATTTTTATCCCCGGGCAACCAATCACATCCAGGAGATTGTAGAACTTGTATCAATACTTATTGATAAGAAATATGCCTATGTAACAGATACAGGTGTCTACTTTGATATATCCAAATTTGAAGGTTATGGAAAGCTTTCAGGAAAACACATTGAGGAACTAAAAGAAGGCGCAAGGGTTGAGATTGATGAAACCAAGCATTCACCAATCGATTTTGTTCTTTGGAAGCTGGCAAAGGAGGGAGAACCATTCTGGGAGAGTCCGTGGGGTAGAGGAAGACCTGGTTGGCATATTGAGTGTTCAGCTATGTCCATGAAACATCTTGGGGAAACAATCGACATACATACAGGAGGAGAAGACCTCATCTTCCCTCATCATGAAAATGAGATTGCACAATCAGAAGCGATTACAGGTAAACCACTTTCCAATTTCTGGGTACACAATGGTCTTCTTCAGCTTCTTGGTGATAAGATGTCCAAATCCACAGGACAATTTATACCCGCACTTGATGTCTTGAAAGCATATGAGCCTGATGCAGTAAGACTATTTTTCCTATCATCACACTATCGTCATCCTCTTGAATATACTGAGGAACGTTTAAAAGAGAGTGAGAATGCACTTTCCAGGATAATAGAATGTATAGAAATGCTTACTGAAAAAACAAAAGGAACTGATAAACAGTCAGATAAGAAAAATCTTCCTGATATACTGGTGAGTTTTTGGAAAGACTTTGAAGAATCAATGGATGACGATTTTAATACGCCTAAGGCCATTGGAAGGATATATTCATTTATAAAAGAGATAAACATTGGTATAGGCGATATGGATAATAAAACAGCTCTTAATTATAAGGAAACGCTTAAATCTACACTCACGATACTCGGAATAGAATTAGAGGAAAAGGAACTGGGCAGCTTTACCCCGGCAATTTTAGACCTTATCCTCGAGGTAAGAAAAAAACTCCGGGATGTTAATAAGTATGACCTTGCTGATAAAATAAGAGAAAACCTTCTAAATCTTGGAATCACAATAAAAGACACACCTAAAGGAAGTAAATGGAACATCTAAACTACCTATGTCTTCCCCACTATTTTTTTCTTGACAAAGAAAGAATTTTGTTGTATAATTAAAGTTGTTTTATTAAATATAATTCAATAATGACTCGCTTAAGGCGGGTGTAATTCAGCGGTAGAATGCCAGCTTCCCAAGCTGGACGTCGCCGGTTCGATTCCGGTCGCCCGCTAAAAGAATATCATAGGGAAGGAGTATTTATAATTTAACATGCATGCTCAGGGCGGTTAGCTCAGTTGGATTAGAGTGCTTGCTTGACATGCAAGAGGTCACTGGTTCAAGTCCAGTACCGCCCATATTTAACATTTTAAATATAGCTGGTGAAAATATGAAATTTTAAACCACAGGGATCTGAAATATACCAATGATTTTGATTTCTTCTAAGATGGATTAGGTTCTCTGTGGTTCTTTTTGATAACATGGAAAACAAAAAAGTATATAAAAAGGGAATAAGGTTGAGCGATGCAGCTAACAATGAGGATATTATCGCTGCCATTGTTGAGGATGAGTTAAAGGATCTCTCCTTTATACTTACTAAAGATTCAAAGGTAAAATTTATCTCATTTGTTGAAGAGGAGGGTAAAAAAATTTACTGGCATTCAACTGCTCATATTCTGGCATATGCAGTCAAAAGACTATATCCTCATGCAAAACTTGCGATAGGACCTGCTATCAATGAAGGATTCTATTATGATTTCGGGGTAGAAAAACCCTTTACACCAGAGGATATTGAAAAGATTGAAAAAGAGATGAAGAAAATAATAAAAGAAGATTATCCATTTGAGAAAGAAAACCTAAGTAAAGAAAATGCACATAAACTTTTCCAGGAATTGGGTGAGGGTTATAAAGTTGAACTCCTTGAAGAACTTGAAGGTCCTGTTACTATATATAGAAATGATGGTTTTATTGACCTGTGTCGAGGACCACATCTACCTGAAACCGGGAGGGTAAAGTATTTTAAATTATTAAGTTCCTCCGGTGCATACTGGAAGGGGAATGAATCAAATGAGATGTTACAGCGAATATATGGAATATCATTTGAAAGTCAAAAGGAACTTGAGGAATATCTTGAGAGAATGGAGGAGGCAAAGAGGAGAGACCACAGGTTGTTGGGTACTGAATTAGATCTCTGGATGATGGATGATGAGATAGGACCTGGACTTGTTGTATGGTTACCTCGAGGAATGATTTTAAGAAAAATTATCGAAGATTTCTGGTGGGATGAACATAGAAAACGTGGATATGAATTTATTCTCTCACCTCATCTTGCGAGAACTAATTTATGGAAACAATCAGGGCATCTTGATTACTATAATGAACTCATATATCCTATAATGGAAAAAGACAATCAGGGCTATCTTGTTAAGCCTATGAATTGTCCTTTTCACATAAAGGTTTACAAACAGAAAAGACGAAGTTATAGAGAACTTCCTATGAGGTTAGCAGAACTTGGGACAGTATACAGGTATGAAAAGAGTGGTGTTTTACATGGTCTTTTAAGGGCTAGAGGATTCACACAGGATGATGCCCATTTATTCTGTATGGTGGATCAGGCAAAGGATGAGTTGGTATCAACAATATTGCTTGCAAAAGATATTTTTACAACATTTGGATTTACAGATTACAAAGTTGAACTTTCTTTATGGGACATTAACGAAAAGGAAATGTATATGGGTGATGAAGAAGATTGGAATAATGCTGAACAATCGCTAATTAGAGCCCTTGAAGAGACCGAACTTTCCTATCAGAAAAGGAAGGGTGAGGCTGCATTTTATGGTCCGAAAATCGATATAAAGATACTTGACTCATTAAAAAGAGAGTGGCAGGCAACAACCATCCAATTTGATTTTAATCTTCCAAAAAGATTTGACCTTAAATTTATGGGTCAGGATGGACAATATCATAATATTATTCTAATTCATCGTGCTATACTTGGGTCTTTAGAGAGATTTATTGGCACACTTGTAGAACATTATGCTGGAAAATTTCCAATGTGGTTGGCTCCTATTCAGGTAAAAATCCTACCGATTACATCAAATGTGAATGAGTATGCAGAAAAAATAAAGAATGAACTTATTTCATCTGGTATAAGGACAAAGTCAGATTATAGGAATGAAAAATTATCATTAAAGATAAGAGAGGCAACCATGGAAAAATTACCTTATATGATAATTATTGGAGAAAAGGAGATAGATACAAAAACCATATCAGTAAGGTCAAGGGAAAAAGGTAATATCGGTATCATGAATTTACTCGATTTTCA
Organism: Caldifarciminota bacterium; assembly: GCA_030606335.1. Lineage (GTDB taxonomy): Bacteria > Hydrothermota > UBA3073 > UBA3073 > UBA3073 > JAGMCL01. Next base: position 20,599 of record JAUWGP010000018.1, on the reverse strand, counting down.
GGAATTAGTAAAAAATGAAATTAATAAAAAAAGCAACTGAAGATGTTAATTTATAAATAAAACGAAGGAGGGAGGTTGAGATATAAACAAAGTAGCCACAAAAGTGTCAGAGTTAATGAAAGAATAAGGATACCAAAGGTTAGATTAATAGATGACACAGGAGAACAGGTTGGTGTAGTAGAGACTCGTGAAGCGTTACAGATTGCCAGGTCTAAAGGTCTTGATCTTGTAGAAATAGCACCACATGTTAGACCACCAGTCTGTAAGATAATGGATTACGGAAAATACCTTTATAAGGAAAAACAGAAAAAAAAGTTAAGAAGACAAAAAACTCAAAAGGTTAAGTTAAAAGAACTCAAGATTGGTGTTAAGATACAGGAACATGATTATCTTACGAAACTTAAATTTGCAAAAGAGTTTCTCCAAAATGGTAACAAATTAAAGATAAGAATATTTTTCAGGGGAAGGGAAATAGTTCATCGTGATATAGGAAAAGACATATTAGAAAGAATAGCAAATGATCTCTCTGAACTATCGAATATAGAAGTACCCCCAAAGATGGAGGGGAGGCAGATGATTATGCAACTTGTTGCTATGAAAGGGGTAAAAAATGCCAAAACTAAAGGTTAAAAAGGCTGCCAGTTCAAGATTCAGGATTACACGTACTGGAAAGGTGATGATCAATAGAGCGAGAAGGAATCATCTTCTTGCAAAAAGGACCCGAAAATCAAAGAGACAACTTAGAGGTTCTTCTGCAATTGGACCTGCAGATGCAAAAAGGGTGAAAAAAAATCTTGTTGACTAAGGACATCTAAAAAAAGATATTGATGTCTGACTGAATTATTAGCATATTTTATTATAAAAGTTGTCAGATAAAGAAATTTATATATTAATTTAGGAGGAATAATGGCACGAGTAAAAGGTGGTCCTAAAACCAGAAAGAGAAGGAAGAAATGGCTAAAACTCGCAAAGGGATATTGGGGAGCCAGATCAAAACTATACCGTACTGCAAGGGTTGCAGTTATGAGATCACTTTCCTATGCCTATAGGGACCGTAGAGTAAAGAAAAGAGTGATGAGAAAATTGTTTATAAGTAGAATAAATGCAGCGTCCCGTCAGTATGGTTTGTCTTATAGTCAATTTATGAATGGTTTAAAAAAGTCAGGTGTCAAGATAGATCGCAAGATTTTATCAGAGCTGCCTATTGACGACCATGAAATGTTCAAAACCTTAATTGACATTTCTAAAAATGCTGTCCAGGCTTAAAGAAATAAAGCATAGTGCATATTGTAGTATTGCTAAGGCTTCTTCTTTACAAGATGTAGAAGAGCTGAGGATATCTTATCTTGGTCGCAAGGGAAAACTTACAGAAATCCTTAGGAATATTGGAACACTGAAGGAGGAAGATAGAAGAGCTATAGGAAAGATGGCGAACGAGATTAAAAAGGAACTGGAAGAAGCTATATCAATAAGAAAGAAAGAGCTGAAAGATAAGACTAAAGCGCCTAAATATATGGATGTTACCCTGCCTGGAAGAACTCCCTGGATTGGAAGGAGACATCCAATAACTATATGTGGGCAGGAGATATGCAGTATATTTAACCGAATAGGATATAGTATAGTAGAAGGTCCAGAGATAGAAACCGATTATTATAATTTTGGGGCACTTAACTTTCCTAAAGATCATCCTGCAAGAGACCTACATGACACCTTTTATCTTGAGGGCGATCTATTACTCCGTACTCATACCTCGCCTGTCCAGATAAGGGTTATGGAGAAAAAAAAACCTCCACTCAAGATTTTATCCTGGGGTAAATGTTATCGACGTGATAAACCAGATGCGAGTCACACACCTGTATTCCATCAGTTGGAAGGTTTTTACGTTGCTAAGAATGTTACCTTTAGACAACTTAAAGGTACGCTGAATTATTTCGCCTACCAATTTTTTGGAGATGATGTTGAAACCAAATTTGTCCCCAGTTACTTTCCATTCACCGAACCATCCGCTGAGTTATATATATCCTGCTCGGTATGTAAGGGAAAGGGTTGTAAGTTTTGTAAAGGCCAGGGGTTTATAGAAGTGCTTGGATGTGGTATGGTGCATCCCAAGGTCTTTGAAAATGTTGGATATGAACCGGGCAAGTATACGGGATTTGCTTTCGGCATGGGTCTTGAGCGTCTCACAATGCTGAAATATAAGATAGATGATATTAGACTATTTTATGAAAACGATTTGAGATTTTTATGCCAGTTTGGACCGTAAAAATATTCATCTATTTTTAAAAGTCCTCCATACACCCTTCTCTCTTATGAAAATAAGGTTTTATCTTTTTAAATATCTAACGAATGATACTATTACATGCTTAAATTATTCTACCTCCTTTGCATTTGAATTAATTGTGGTTCAAATCAACACAGAGGTTTAAGTGTATAGAATATTCGTTATTAATCCAGGGTCAACCAGCACTAAAATTGCAATTTTTGATGATGATTCATGTGTATTCGATATTAATATTCCACACTCTCCTGATGAGTTATCCAAATTTCCTAAGATTATCAACCAATTCCAATGGCGTTATGACATAATTAAATCCATCATAGATAAAAGGGGAGTACCATCTAATTCAATTAATGCCTTTGTTGGAAGGGGTGGTTTACTCAATCCAATAAAAGGTGGCACCTACAATGTTGGGAAAAAGATGTTGGAAGACCTCCAAAAGGGTGTTCAGGGAGAACATGCATCGAATCTCGGGGGTATTATTGCATATGAGTTTGCCAGGGATTATGATGTTCCTGCCTTTATTGTTGACCCGGTTGTAGTGGATGAGTTTGAGGATGTTGCAAGAATTTCTGGGATACCTGATTTAGAAAGAAGAAGCATATTTCACGCCCTTAATCAAAAACAGGTAGCCAGACTGGCTGCAAATAAATTAAAAAAGAGATACGAAGAGGTTAATTTTATAGTTACCCATATGGGAGGTGGAATATCTATTGGAGCCCATAGAAAGGGACAGGTTATTGATGTGAATAATGCACTTAATGGTGAAGGACCATTTTCACCTGAACGCTCTGGTACCCTTCCTGTTTGGGATTTGGTTGAGCTTACATTATCTGGTAAGTATACTAAAAATGAATTGAAGAAGAGATTGACTGGAAAGGGTGGTCTGGTTGCCTATTTGGGAACAAATAATCTGAAAATAGTCAAAGAGATGATTGATAAGGGAAATAAAAGGGCTAAACTCCTATATGAGACTATGGCTTATCAAATTTCCAAGGAAATAGGTGCATGTGCTTCTGTATTATGTGGAGATGTTCAAGCTGTAGTTCTGTCTGGAGGTCTTGCATATGACGAATTTTTTATTGAATTGATAAGAAAAAGAGTAAATTTTATTGCAAAAATTATGGTTTTTCCTGGTGGCGATGAAATGATTGCACTTGCTATGGGTGCTCTTCGTGTTCTCCGTGGGGAGGAAAAGGCGAAGGAATATAAATAGAATGTCAAATTTCCAATTACTAATTTCCAATTCATTTGACATTGGAATTTTGGATTTTTATTAGAAATTAGGATTTCGGAATTCTAACTATGGATACCATAACCGCTATATCTACACCTCCTGGTGAAGGAGGTATATCAGTTATCAGGATATCAGGAGACAGGAGTCTTGAGGTTACTGATAAGATTTTCAGGGGAGGGTCGTTGCCATCTAAAAACAAAAGTCACACGGTTATACATGGTGAAATATATGATGGTCAGGATTTGGTTGATGAAGTTCTGGTAACTATTATGAAAGCACCACGAACTTATACAGGTGAGGATGTTGTAGAGATATCATGTCATGGTGGCAGAATAACAGCAAATCGAATACTAAGAACTATTTTGAATAATGGTATAAGACTGGCTGATCACGGTGAATTCACCCTCAGGGCATTCTTAAATGGTAAAATTGATCTCATACAGGCTGAGGCAATCGCTGATATTGTAAATGCTAAATCTGAAAAGGCACAACAATATGCACTTTCCTCAATGAAAGGTGAGCTATCAGAGAGGATAAAAAGGATAAAGAATTCGCTTAAAGAGATTCAAATGTTGATTGAGACCTGCCTTAATTTTTCTGATGAGGTTATCATAGATGAGAAAGGTATATATACTAAAATAAAAAAAATAAAATCACAGATAGAGGTTATACTTGATGGAGCTCAATATGGAAGATATATTAAAGATGGTATAAGTATACCAATTGTCGGCAGAACAAACGTTGGAAAGTCAACTCTATTCAATAAGATTCTAAAACAGGAAAGGTCTATTGTTACATCAATACCAGGTACAACTCGAGATGTTATAGAGGAAACATTAAATATAGATGGGATACAGGTTATATTTATGGATACGTGTGGAATCAGAACATCTAAAGATGATGTTGAGATAGAAGGTATAAACAGAGCCAGAAAGGTCATAAATAAGGGAGATCTTGTACTCTGGTTAATAGACCAATCACAACCATTAAACGAAGAGGACATTGAGTTTCTGAATATATTAAAGCAGAAGGATACAATAGCAGTATTTAATAAATGTGACATAAAGAGAAATGGAAATTATGATATTCCATTTAAGGCTGTTTCTGTCTCTGCAAGGACAGGTGAGAATATTCAAAAATTAATAAATCTAATAAAGGAAAAATTCTTATATCCATCAGTAAATATATCTATAATAAAAGAAAGACATATAAACATTCTTAATATAGTTCATAAAAATCTACAGGATGCTCTTAAAACAGGAATGCTTGAACTTGCTGCATCTGATGTTGGATTTGCTATAGAAGCACTCAGGGAGATGACAGGGGAGACAGCAAGTCAGGGTGTTATTGAATCAATATTCAGTAAATTTTGCATTGGAAAGTAATGTCAGATAAAATCTTCTTTATATCCGATTTACACCTTGGTAAAGACAGGGATGAGAAGAAGAAGATAAAGAAGCTATTCTCTTTTTTTGATTATATAGTATCCAGGGCATCGATTCTTTACATAGTAGGAGATTTCTTCGATTTTTATTTTGAATATAGAACACAAATACCTAAAATGTATTATGAGGTTTATAGACAATTATCAAATCTTATAGACAGTGGCATAGAAATACATTACTTCATAGGTAATCATGATTACTGGCTTCGCGATTTTCTTGAATCAATCGGTTTGATAATGCACAGGACATCAGAGAAGACTACTTTACATGGGAAAAGGATATATATAGCTCATGGCAATGGTATGATATCATTTGACCCAGGGGATTTACTATTGAGAAATAGGTTTGCCATTAGCTTGTTCTACCTATTACACCCTGATCTGGCTTATAAAATTGGCTCATATGTTTCAAGGTTATCAAGGTCAAATTCACAAAAAAAAGCTATCAGATGGAAAAAACTATATAGTATTGCTAAAAAAATATTTGAAGATAATATCGATATGGTTATACTGGGTCATATACACGAGCCAATACACAAGAGAATAGATGGTCACGACTTTATACTCCTCGGTGACTGGACAGAGCATTTTACCTATGCTATGCTGAATAATGGAAGAATTTCCCTACACAAGTTTTGAGAATAGTATTTAAGGCACAAACATTGACAAAAAGTTATTAAGTAACCGCATTACTCTGTTGTCTGCTTGCCCCGTAGAAGCGACTCGTCCTGTGAAATGCTTAGCTATTTCTGCAGGAAGCTATTCAACGGGGCTTGCCCCGTAGAAGCGACTCGTCCTGTGAAATGCTTAGCTATTTCTGCAGGAAGCTATTCAACGGGGCTTGCTCTGTTGCTCTGGAAGAGCTTTACAGGGTGGTCTATTGTCTTTGGACAGTATTTTCTTGACATTTAGGCGTAGTTATGTTATAATAAAAAACAATAAATTTTATTATGAAAGGTTTTAAAAACAGATTATTTTTAGGGCTTGCAGTCACTATTCCCATATTCCTGACAATCTTTATAGTCTGGTTTCTTACTGTTCGTTTGGGTAATATACTCTATAATTTATTTTCAAAGATTCCACAACTTACCGAATTCCCAAAATATATAACAGCCTTCGTCGGATTACTAATCGTAATTATCCTGATATACCTGATTGGATTACTTGCTACATCAATTATAGGAAAACAGACATTAAGACTTATTGAATTGTTATTTAAAAGATTACCATTAATAAGGAGCTTATATTCAGCAGCAGGACAACTTACCAAAGCACTTTTTATTGATAGATCAGCCTTTAAAAAGGCAGCTTTAGTAGAATTCCCAAGAAAGGGGCAATATACAATTGGTTTTCTTACTAATGAACGTGGATTTAAAAAAGGGGACCGTTATCTTGTCTCACTCTTTATTCCCACCACTCCCAATATTACTACAGGTTATTATATTCTCACAGATAAGAGTGAGCTCTTCTTTCCTCCAATGGGGGTTGAAGAGGCTTTCAAGATTCTAATATCTGGAGGGGTTTTACCAATACCTGAGAATGACAAGCAAGAAAAAGATTAAGAGAAAGTATTAACAATTTTCATTACAAAAGGGATTAAATATGGGTTTCATTGATATTATTAAAAAAAAGTTGTTACATAGAGCACATCCTGAATCTGAAGACGAGATAAAGGAATTTATCAAATTAGGCGAAGAAGGAGGTCTTATTACAGAGGATGAAGAGAGGATGATTGAACGTGTGTTTGAACTGGGTGATAAGCAAATTGGAGAGATTATGGTTCCAAGGGTTGAAATGGTTACAAGCAATACACTCAAGACTATTCAAGATGCTCGAGACCTCATGGTTGAAACAGGTTTCTCGCGTATACCAGTCTGGTATGATACTATTGATGATGTAATTGGAGTTGTTCATGCTAAAGATTTACTTCGATTCAAAGGTATTCCCGAAGAAACCTCAGTTATAGAGGTAATCAGATTACCCTACTTCATCTCAGAGGTAAAACCAGTAGTCGAGGCAATGAAAGAACTCAAATCTGCACATGTTTCAATAGCAGTTGTAACTGATGAATATGCAGGTGTTTGTGGTTTAGTTACTATTGAAGATATCGTTGAAGAAATAGTAGGAGAGCTTCAAGATGAATTTGATATGGATGTTTTTCTTCACAAACGACTTAAGGATGGTTCTTTTCTCCTTAATGCGAGAATAGAGTTAGATAAATTTAACAATCTTTTAGATACAAGTTTTGAAGACGAGGACGTAAACACACTGGCAGGTCTTTTATGTAGAAGGCTGGAAAGAATACCAACAAAGGGAGAAGTATTTGTTATTGACAACTTACAGTTCAAAATTATATCAGCAACTGCGCAGAAAATTCACAATGTAATGGTTAAAAAGAAAGTATGAAAAGATATTTTATCCTATTTCTTATAATTTTATTATCCGGTTGTGCTATGATTACCGATAGAATTACAACTCAAAAGGAAATAGAGAAAAAAGTACCTCTATGTGCAATCCTGGTACCAAATGAGCTTAGATATGGTGCACTGGGTGAAGATCTGAAAGATGGCGTTTTACTTGGTCTTAGCGATATAGATTCTAAAATATATGATACTAATGCAGACCCCATACAGGCAATAGAACAGGCTAAATTTGCAATTTTTAATGATGGTGTTACGTTCATAATTGGTCCTTTACTCTCAAGTACTGCCATACCAGTTGCCTGTATATCGGAACTTGCAGGTGTTCCTATGATCTCGCCTACTGCTACTGAACAAAGATTACCCTTTATAGGTGAATTCATATACAAACTTTATTCTCCAATCGATGTCGAAGAGATAGCATTAGCGCGTTATATAATGAGTAAGTTACGTTTTTATCGTATAGCAGTACTGGCATCAGATGATTCATATGGTAAAGATATTACTTTACGTTTTAAAAACGAGATAGAAAAATTGGGAGGTATAGTAAGTAATGTTTTTTATTACACCCCAGGGTCCTCAAACTTGAGAGAAACTATGCTTTCATTAAGGGATATAGACGTTAATGCGATATTTATTCCTGCCTATGAATCAGACATTCCAGGAATAGCATCTCAATTTGCTTACTACGAGGTTCTTGACTCTACTACAGCTATCCTTGGATTGAAGGAATGGGGTTATCCAGAGATTGTAGATGAGTATAAGAATTACCTACCTCATGTTATTTTAACTTCATTATCAGATTTTGGAAGATATCCTGAATTCGAGAAAGCCTTTAAAGATAGGTATAATAAGATACCTACCGAGGCTGCAATTATGGGATATTCAGCAGCTAAAATTTTCGTACTCGCTTTAAAAGAGGGAGCTAACAGTAGAAAAAGCCTTTACAGTTGGCTTTCTAAAAGCAAGTCTATTCAACCTTTATCAGGAATTAGTCTATCAAAAGAAGGACTTATTTCATACATTAGAATTTTTGAGGTTAGTAGAGGAGAACTTAGAGAACTAAAATAGTTATAATAAGTTAAATTACGATAAAATTATCAACAAAATAGTAAAATTCAAAATTAATATGAATCCTTCGAAGTGGATATTTACAGGCTATATCTGTATAATTGTTATGGGTTGGTTAATCCTTTCCCTGCCTGTATCCTCTTCTGGTGAACCCTTAAATACTATTGATAGTCTTTTCACAGCAACCTCAAGCATCTGTGTTACTGGACTAATTGTTAAGGATACTCCCAATGACTTTTCTCTATTTGGACACATTATTATTCTTATTCTAATACAAATTGGTGGACTTGGATATATGACTGTGGGTTCTTTACTCTTTCTTACTCTTCGCAGGAGACTCTCAATTCGTCAATCAACTGTTGTCAGTAATAGTATATCAGTTGTAGATGTAGGTACTCTTGGTCTACTAATTAAGAGGATTGTTTTATTTACACTCCTTTTCGAAGGACTTGGAATGTTTATTTTTGCTTATAGGTTTACATTGAATGGGCTTAAATATCCATTCTGGCCAGGATTATTTCACTCCGTATCTGCATTTTGTAATGCTGGGTTTTCACTCTTTTCAAACAGTTTTATAGGATTTCAGAACGATCCAGTTGTTCTTTTAACAGCATCTACATTATTCATTATCGGGGGCATGGGTTTCATTGTGCTTTCAGAAATTACCACAAAGAAGAAAAAGAGATTGTCCCTCCATTCTCGGATGGTTCTTTTGATAACTTCAGTTTTGTTAGTTATAGGTACACTGTTCTTTTTATTTTCAGAATCAGGAAACCTATTAAGTGGTCATACAATATGGAAAAAGTTACTAATTTCTTATTTCCAGGCAGCAACTCCTCGAACTGCTGGTTTTACAGCATTGAACCTTGGATATGCTAACACCTTCACACTGTTTTTATTAACAATACTTATGTTTATTGGTGCTTCCCCAGGTGGAACTGGCGGTGGTGTAAAAACAACTACATTTGGAATATGTTTTTTATCTGCTCTCAGGTATCTGCAAGGAAAACAGGATGTAAATTTATTAGGAAAGAGAATAAATGAAGATAATATAAGGAGAGCATTTCATATTATAATTTTATCCCTTTTTCTCGTATGCCTGGGGATTTTGGTCCTATCGTTAGAAGGACTCCCGTTTGAAAGGGTTTTCTTTGAAGAACTATCAGCTTTTGGAACTGTTGGACTTTCAACTGGTAGTTTATTTAGGGATGGTGTAAGTCTATCACACGATTTTTCAGTTATTGGAAAGTTAATGATAATTATATCCATGTTTGTAGGGAGAATTGGTCCCTTGACTCTTGGCCTTGCAATACTTGAACGAAAAAAGACCGCAGCATTTAGATATTCTGAAGAATCTCTTCAGATAGGTTAAATTAGACTAAGATTTTAAAATATTGCCAGATATACAAGAAAATAGGGAATTTTTTCGTTTAATATAGTAGACAAGATAATTAATACTGGAGGAAATATGAAAGAGAAAAAGTTAAAAACGGTTGCAAACCAAAAAAGAGAAGAGATAGAAAAGATTAAGTTTGGGAAAATAAACTATCTTTTACTTCTTTTTGGTATAGTTGCGATCGTTATTGGGTATCTAACTCTTTCAAAAGGATCTATTACAACTGCTCCCATCCTGCTTGTCCTTGGTTATTGTATACTTATACCTTTTGGTCTGATAATACGTGAAAAGAAAAAAAATAAAGTTCTTTAAATATAGGAATACTATTTTATCATAATTTTACTTCTTAATAAAACCAGGAGGACCTATGAAGATGTGGCCGGCTTTCTTACTGTTAGTGCTTTTCATCGGCTGTGAAGTTACAGAGGGACCCAGACAGGTCGTAGATAAAGGATTTATCCCCCCAGAAAATGGTAGGATAACCGAGAAGATGGCTAACTCATATATAGAGTCTTCAAAATTTCTTCTCGAATCTATAAAAAACCATGAAAAGTCAATAACTGAATTTGCTGAAAGATATAATCTATCTCAGGATCTTTCTGAGCTTGCAGATTCTTCTTATAGAGAGAAACATAAAAACACCATAAAAGCCTGGGATGAGCTTGTTAAATCCTGGGAGAATATTGAAAAGGAAGCATATAAGAAAGTAGGTATATCAGAGGAGGAATTTAACTGGATAGGTGGTGCCTTAACAGACCCAATCAATAAAGATATTCAAGATATGGTTGCAAAACAGTTAAGTGAATAGTAGTGTTGAAAGTTAGGTTAAAAAAGACTAAAATTAACCACACCCGTCGGCGGACGGGCAGGGAGGACATTCACCCCGCCTTTGGCGGGGCAGGGAGTATTTTTGAGGTAGAAAATTAAGAAAAAAATAAAAAACCTCTGTGCTCTCTTCTATTGAACCCAAAGTTTACCAGAGGTGAGCTACAAGGCCCTCTGTGGTTGATATTTTTTAAAAATTATTATAGGGGGTTATATGAAAAAGGTTCTGGCAATTCTGATGGTAATGACATTCCCTCTTTTTATTATTGCACAGAACATTCCATTAGAGGAAAATGGTAAGAGTCCTTTCGTTGAAGTTGCAAAAAAGGTGATGCCAAGTGTTGTTAATATAAGTGGAGAGAAGATTGTAAACTTCCAGGTTCCTGAATTTCAAGACCCATTCTACGAATACTATAAAAAATATTTTCCTAATATTCCAAAAGAAATAAGTCTGGGTTCTGGTTTTATAATTACTGAGGATGGTTATATCCTTACTAACAATCATGTTGTTGATGGAGCTGAAAACATAGTAGTCAAGACAAAAGATAAGACTTACAGGAATGTTGAGGTCGTGGGAAAGGATAGGCTTACAGATCTTGCACTTTTAAAAATTAATGAAAAGAGTCTACCATATTCAGAATTGGGTAATTCGGATGAGATGGATATTGCGGATTGGGTGATTGCAATAGGCAATCCTTTTGGACTTGAGCGTACTGTTACAGTTGGTGTTGTCTCCGCAAAACATAGAACTGGTATAAATCTCCCTGGTAGTGGTGGCTTCCAGGATTTTATTCAGACTGATGCAGCCATAAATCCGGGTAATTCAGGTGGCCCTCTTGTAAACATAAAAGGAGAGGTTATAGGAATAAATACAGCCATTCTTGGTCTTCCAGGAAATATTGGTATAGGATTTGCTATACCAAGTAATATAGCCAAAGATGTGATTAAGGATCTTATGACAAAAGGGGAGGTTGAAAGGGGATACCTCGGCATCTATTATCAAGAGGTTACTCAGGATATGGCTGAGGGTTTAGGCATTGAAGCAGCAGGAGGAGTAATAGTTTCACAGGTTGTAAAAGATAGTCCTGCAGAGAAGGTCGGAATAAAAGAGGGAGATATTATTTTAGAGTTTAATGGAAGTGATGTTACTTTTTCTCAATTTCCTTTTATGGTCTCAAGAACAACTATAGGTAGTAGAGTCAAGATAAAGACCTTCCGTAATGGCGAAACGATTACATTGAATGTGCTGATAGCCAAACGTCCTGCTGAGGGAAAGTTAACAGAGCAAGAGAAAAAAGAAGAAATGTGGCTTGGTTTAGAGGTAGTTGATGTTACATCAGAACAGGCAAAGAATCACGGTATTGAAGAAAAGGAGGGTGTTCTGGTAATAAGTGTTCAACGTGAAGGTGTAGCATATGGATATATAGAAAAGGGGGATATAATCAAAAAGATAAATAATGAGTATATAATGGATATTAAGGATTATAATTTAATAAAACAAAAACTCAGAAACAGCGATAAACCAGTTGTTTTTCTTATAAAAAAAGGAGATGTTTCTCGATTTATCACGATTACACCATAGTTATTAAATTGTAATTTTTCATCAACAAAACAGGCATGGATGACCCCACTGAAGATACCATTACTCTCTATATAAGAGATATTCATATGATACCTACTCTTTCTGCTAAGGAAGAGAGGATACTAATCACCAGAGCAAAAAACAATGAAAGAGAGGCTTTCGAACAGGTCATTCTATCAAATTTAAAATTCGTTGTCAAGGTTGCTTCTTTATACAGGGGTAGAGGACAGCCTTTTGCTGATATTATAAGTGAAGGTAATGTAGGTCTCATGGAGGCTTTACGAAATTACAAACTCAAACACAGGGTGCGTTTTCTAACATATGCCGTATTCTGGGTAAAACAGAAAATTCAGAAATCCCTTTCCGAACAGGCAAGACTTGTCAGGTACCCAATTAGTAAAATATCCGAGTCTTCAAGGGTAAAGAGAAAAGAATTTGAGATGTATAGAAGTAAGGGTTGTGAACCAAGCATAAAGGAGATTGCAGATGCACTTGATATGAAGGAAAAGAGGGTTAGAATTGCTTTAGAATCAGCTGAGAAGGATTATTCCCTTGATATGGAAATTTCAGGTCTTCAAAACGTAACACTTGGCAATACTATTGGAAAAAAAGATAGGAATGCTACATCCATAGAAGTAAGGGACGTTCTCAGTCAGCTCTCAGATAAAAAAAGGAAAATCATTAATCTTTATTTTGGCTTAAAAGATGGTAGACCATACACCCTTGAAGAAATAGGGAAAGAGTTTAATATTTCTCGTGAACGTGTCAGGCAGTTAAAGGATGATGCAATAAAGGTCCTTAGAAAAAGCTGGGGAGTATATAGGTAAGAACATAAGATGAATATACATATAACAATAGTTCCGCATAGTCTTTCAAATATTAAGCATGTCAAGATTAATATAATTTTACTAATTCTTATTGCTATAATAATATTTCTACCTGTTTTTCTATATAAAGTATGTAATTTTAATAATGCAACAAACGAAGTTATCTCACTAGAAAGGGAGGTTGATTCCCTGGCTCCAGCACTGGAAAAGATGATCGAGGATTACAACTATGTAGAAAAAATGGTCGAAGAAAATGAACGCAAAGTAAAAAGTATTTTGAAGGTTAGTAATTTTAAGACAGATATTTTCTATAATGTAACTGGTTTGACACACCGAGAACCAGATAAATTACTTAAAGAAATTGGAAAGCAAAGAGTTTTACAGAATAGAATATTTGATGCATTAGAACCAGATACAGAAATTCTATTTTGCATACCATCAATAGCTCCTACCCAGGGAAGGGTTATAAGACACTTTGGATATACAGATGATCCATTCACAGGTGAAAAGAGATTTTGTCAGGGTATAGATATGCTTGCAGAAATAGGTGAAAAGGTCTATGCAACAGCAAATGGAACCGTGAGATTTGCTGGTTGGAAAAGACATGAGGGTTATACAGTAGAGATAGTTCACAAAATGGGAATCGTTAGTCGCTATTCTCATTTATCCATCATCAAGACAAAAAAAGGAAGAATAGTTGAGAGAAGAGACGTAATAGGTCTTGTGGGAAAAACAGGTAAAACTGAAGGACCGAGATTACATTATGAGATATGGAAGGATAATAAGCCTACTAATCCATTAATTTATATTCTTGAAAGCATAGAGGTTATATGATAGAACAAACCCTGTTTATAATAAAGCCTGATGCATATAAGGAGAAACTCGTTGGAAAAATTATTACAAAAATTGAGGAAGGCGGATTCAAAATAATAAAAATGACCCTAAAAAAACTTACCAGAAAAGAAGCAGAAAATCTCTATGATGTTCACAGATACAGAGATTTCTTTGAACCATTAGTTTTATTTATACTGGAGGGACCCATAATTGCATTAATTTTGGAGAGAGAAAACGCTATCAAGCACTTACGAGGAGCTATAGGAAAAACAAACCCAAAAGAGTCTGAACCAGGAACAATAAGGGCACTTTATGGTACAAATAAATCAAGAAATGCAGTTCATGCCAGCGATTCAAAAGAATCTTTTATAAGAGAGGTATCCGTTTTATTTCCTTCCTATACTATAACTTAAGTATTATTGGATTTTCGTAAATATTTTCTTGTATTAGCTATGGTTCTCTCTATAATTATACTACTGCTTCTTAATCAAACATCTCAGGCAGAGCAATTACTAAAAAAGGGTGATATTGCAAAGTTGAAGGAGAATTGCAGTGGACTAGAAGATGAATCGTTCTTTTTGGGCGAGGTAAATTTTTTCGAAAAGGATTTCGAATCTGCTATTACTCAATACAGTAAATTGCTAGCATCTTCCAAATACACAAATGATGCACTCTTGAGAACTTTAATTATCAAAGAGCTTGAGAATGAGTCACTTGAATTCTATGTGGATGCTGAACTCGAAATCGCAAGGGGGAATAATAAAAAGGCGACAGAATTTATAAGAGAGGGTATTGCAGTGGATTCGTCTACCTATAGCTATGCTGCAATATTGTTATCAATGGTATATGAAGCGAAAAATGATATAGCTTTAGCAATCCAAGTTCTATTGGATGCTGTAGACCTTAGACCAAATGATCTTTTTGCTCCATATCTTCTGAAAAAGGCGTTTTTTTTATACGAGGTTATAAAAATGCATAATGAGGCAATGGACATTTATGAAAGAATTAGTATATATTATCCAGATTCTCCTATACTGCCAGTGATAAAAGAAAGGATAGAACATATATCGCAGTAGTTTATCTACGTCCAATTTCTTAGAAATTTAATTTATGAAAAATGACCTGATTATACTTGAAACCTACTTTAATGAGACTGATGCAGAACTCGCCTTTTCTTTTATTAAATCCAGCGGAATAGAGGTTTTCATAAAGAGAGACGATTATGGAGGATTAGGTCCACACCTTACCTTTGCAAGGGGGATAAAATTGCTCGTGAGGAAGGAAGACGAGGAAGAGGCAAGGCAACTGCTTTCTGTATTTAACAATTCGGATAGTTAACGGAGATTATTCATAATCTACTTTTTTGACAAAGATTTATATTGATTTTTTATAATTTTTGGGAATGTCCCAAAGTTACGTGATACGGGTCTTTTCTGTCATTGCGAATCCGTAAGGATGAAGCAATCGCTTTTTGCTGAATTATATCACATATGAGATTGCCGCACTCATTCCATTCGCTCGCAATGACAGATTGAGTAGATAAGCTTGCCAAATGCGTAGATACTTGCAATGACAGTTGCCATCTTGTTGGTCATAACAACACTTTTGGACAACGTTTAAAATTATAGGGTATCTGCGAATTTCTGCGTTAATCTGCGTCCTATTATTAAAATGTTATTTCAAGAAATCATAATGAGTCTTGAAAAATTCTGGGACAAGCAAGGATGTTTTATGGGTGTTCCATATCCTGGTGATGTTGGTGCAGGCACCTTCAATCCTCTCACAATATTTTATGTCTTTGGAAAGCAACCCTTTAAAGTAGCATATATTGAGACATCTAAAAGACCAAAGGATGGAAGATATGGTGATAATCCCAACCGCTTACAGTCATTTTTTCAATATCAGGTAATAATCAAACCATCTCCCTCTAACATACAAAAACTCTATATCTCATCCCTTATGAATCTTGGTATTGATGTAAAGTTCCATGACATAAGGTTTGTTGAAGATGATTGGGAACAAGAAACTCTTGGGGCATATGGACTTGGATGGGAAGTATGGTTAGATGGGATGGAAATAACACAGTTTACCTATTTTCAAAAGATGACAGGGGTTGAACTTGAGATTATTCCAGTAGAAATTACCTATGGACTTGAAAGAATCTGTATGTTGCTTCAGGGAAAGGACTCAATATACGATATCGATTGGAGTAGTGATGTTAAGTATGGTGATATTTTTAAGGAAAGAGAATATCAGTTCTCAAAGTTCAACTTTGAGGAAGCAAATATCGATATTTTTCGTATGGACTTCAACAGGTATGAAAATGAAGCTAAAAGACTTATTGGTTTAAATCTTTATTACCCAGCATACGACTATTGTATTAAGTGTTCACATATATTGAATATTCTTGACACACGAAGAGCACTTTCTCCTGATGAGAGGAAGAATCTAATATCACGAATAAGAAAATTATGTGAAGAAGTGGGGAAGAGGCTCACAAAGAAAAAAGATGAATAAGAACTTTTTACTTGAAATAGGCACAGAAGAAATTCCTGCACCATATCTTGAACCTGCTATTAACAGTTTGACAAGATTACTATCAAACTGTCTCAGGGATAATCTTATACATCTTGGAAACATAAAGAGTTTTTATACCCCAAGAAGACTTTCTGTTTTCATAGAAGAGGTTTCACCAAAAGCAGAAGACATAGTAAATATGATTACTGGTCCGCCAAAAGAGGTATCATTTAAAGATGGAAACCCTGCTCCACCCCTAATAGGATTTGTCAGGGCACATAATATGCAGCCAACTGATGTGAAAGTAATTCAAAAAGGGGGGAAAGAGGTTATTGCTATAGAAAAGATAGAGAAAGGATGTAATACCAGGGAGATCCTCGAAAACATTATTCCATCTATTATCAAGAGTATCGAGTTCCCAAGAAGTATGCGATGGGAATCCACTAGAGTGAGGTTTGCTCGTCCTATAAGGTGGATTATTTGTCTTTTTGGTAAACATATAGTAAGGTTTAAAATTGCAGGTGTTATTTCGGATAGGATATCGATGGGTCTCAGAAGTGAGAAATGTATAACCATTGATAAACCTTCTAACTACGAGAATATAATGGAATCCAGACGTATAATCCCTGATCCGTCCAAAAGGATGAAAGAAATAGAAAGGCAGATAAAGGTGGCTGTGAAGAAACATAACATTGAATGGCTTATTGATAATGAACTACTTAAAGAGGTTACAAATATGGTAGAATCACCTATTGCCGTCATTGGGCAGTTTGACAAGTCATACCTTTCTCTACCACAGGACATTATTAGAGCTGCGCTCAAAGGACATCAGAGGTATTTCTGGACACAGAAGGCTGGGAAAGAGACCAATTATTTCATCTCAGTTGCAAACAATCCTGATGGTGATAAGGATATAATAAGAAAGGGAAATGAACGGGTACTTAATGCAAGATTAGAGGACGCAGAGTTTTATCTGCAAGAGGATATGAAACTCCTATTATCCAAAAGACTCGAAGATTTAAAGAAAATGCTTTATGATATAAAATTGGGAACCCTCTACGATAAAACAAGAAGACTAACTCAACTTTCTTTATTCTGCACAAGTTGGATAAGCGGTGTTGATTCTAAAACCTTGAAAAGAGCAGCACTCCTTTCCAAAACAGATCTAACAACAAATATGATTAAGGACGGGAAGGAATTTACGAAACTTGAAGGTATTATTGGAGCAGAATATGCATCAAGACAGGGAGAGGATAATAAAGTTGTAAATGCAATAAGAGAGCAATATCTTCCTAAATATCCTGACGATTGTCTGCCACACACAAATGAGGGAATACTACTTTCTCTTGCGGATAAGATAGATTCTCTTGTCGGTGGATATTTAGTCTCAGGTATTCCTTCATCCTCGAAGGACCCAAGAGCTATGAAAAGGAATGCAAATGGTATAGTGAGGATAATTATCGAGAAGTCAATATCTATTCCATTACATGAAGTTATTAGAAAAGATTTCAAACTTTATAATAGAAAGTATAGCAGTAATATTATTAATTTTGTTATTCAAAGGTACAAACAATATATGCTCGATAAAGGAGTTAAAAATGATGTAGTTATGGCTGTTCATGAAACAGATAATATATTAATAATGAAAATGATTGCAGATGCTATTGTGGGTGCAGGCGACATTCAGGAAATCATTTTTGCTGCTAAAAGAATTAATAATATCTTAAAGGGTATAGATGGAATAAAACCTAAAGTAAATGAAGAGTATCTAGTAGAAACTGAGGAGAAAAAGCTATATTCAGAGATTATTAAGACAGAGGTTTTGTTAGATAAAAGTATTAGCAAAAAGAGATTCAGTGATTCAATTACTTTATTACTGGGTTTAACATCCTATATAAATAAATTGTTTGATGCTGTTCTGATTATGTCCCCAGATAAGCATATAAAGGCTAATAGACTATCTCTCTTATATCACACCTCAAGCCTTTTTGAAAGAATAGCAGATTTCAAGAACTTACATTAATTAATTGGTATAAAAGAACAATTAATTTAGTTATAAATGGAGTGCATCACCATGGAATTAATTGATAAACTTTCGGTTAAAAACAGCAGGAAACTTCTTTTGTTGCTGCTGGATGGGTTAGGAGGAGTACCGTTTGATGGCAAGACTGAGTTAGAGAAAGCGAGGACACCAAACCTTGACTCACTTGCAGAAAAATCAGTTTTAGGTCTAACTGACCCTGTTGCTTCAGGTATAACTCCTGGTTCTGGACCTGCACATCTTGCTCTATTTGGATATGACCCAATAAAATATGAAATAGGAAGAGGTATTCTCGAGGCACTCGGGGTTGGTTTGGATGTAACACATAAAGATATTGCAGTAAGAGGTAACTTTTCAACTGTGGATGATAGGGGATTGGTTGTTGATAGAAGGGCAGGTAGAATTTCCACGGAAGAAAATAAAAGAATCTGTAGTATTTTACAGAAGAATATTAATAAAATAGAGGATGTAGATGTCATTATTAACCCTGGTAAGGAACATAGATTCGTGGTTTTATTCAGAGGAGATGAACTATATCCTGATGTATTGGAAACTGACCCTCAAAAGGTGGGTAGTCTACCAATTGAATGCAGGGCAGTAAATAACAAATCAGAAAAGACTGCAAGGATAGTTCGAGAATTTATTAAGAGTGCTAAGGTACTCCTCAAGACTCCTGCTAATATGGTCTTACTTCGCGGCTTTGCTAAATACCCGACTATACCCACAATGAAGGAGAGGTTTAAGCTTTCACCAGCCTGTATTGCTACCTATCCAATGTATAAAGGACTCGCAAGACTGGTTGGTATGGACATCTTAGAGTGTGGTCAAACAATCCGTGACGAGCTTGATACTTTGAAAAAAAATTGGAATAATTTTGACTTCTTTTATTTACACATAAAGAAGATAGATTCTCTTGGTGAGGATGGAGATTTTGATGGAAAGGTAAGAATTATTGAGGAAGTAGATAGTATAATGCCAGAGGTGCTTTTACTTGAACCTGATGTTATTGTAATTACAGGTGACCATTCTACCCCTGCAATTCTTAAATCACATTCATGGCATCCAAATCCTTTATTACTTTATTCTGACTTCATTATTTCTGATGGTTCTAAGACATTCACTGAGAGAAATTGTGCAAAGGGAGGACTTGGACGGTTTCCATCACTTGATGTTATGTCATTAATGCTTGCAAACGGATTGAAACTAAAGAAATACGGAGCGTAAAAGTAAAGCGAAGAGTGAAGAGGGATAAGTGAAGGGAGAATAATTAATTGATTGATATAAAACTTACTTCGTTTAATGAATTATTTCTAATAAATCCTTAAATTGAAATTAATATTGTTGATATTTAATATAGCTGTTTTAATAATATCACAACACTTTGGGATATTCCCTAAAATTATATAAATAAGGGGTATAAAATGGATGTAAGAGATGCTATCAAAAACAGATTTAGTGTACGCTCATATCTGAATAAACCAGTAGAAGATGAAAAACTTGCACTTGTTCTTGATGCTGCAAGATTGGCACCATCTGCACGCAACAAACAAAGTTGGAAATTTATCGTAATTAAAGATAAGATTATAAGACAGAAACTCATAGATGCTGCAGCAGGGCAGCAATTCGTTGCAGAAGCACCAGTTGTTATTGCTGCAGTATCCACAGAACCATCTTACGTCATGAGGTGTGGAATACCGGCATACTCAGTCGATCTTGCAATAGCCGTTGACCATATGACCTTACAGGCTGTAGAACTTGGTCTTGGTACATGCTGGATTGGTGCCTTTTATCAGGACAAAGTAAAAGAGATATTACAGATACCTGATGAATATAAGGTTGTAGCACTTCTTCCACTTGGATATCCTACTGTGTTATCAGCAGAAAAAAATAGAAAGAGTAAGGATGCTGTGTTTTCTTATGAAAAATTCTAACTCCCTAATATATTATAAAACTCTATAATATCAAGTTGAATAAAATGTATGCGGATGCTTATCGGGATTACAACAGAGGTGTTATTACAATATAGGTTTTTTTCCTTGACAAAATTACTTTGGTATGGTATAATCAATATTAGGTAGTGTCAAATAGAATATGAAAGAATATGACAAACCACAGAGGTCACGTAGG
>JAUWGP010000032.1 GCA_030606335.1 Caldifarciminota bacterium | reverse complement strand
AAGAGACTGTATGATAATGGTATGGTTCCACGACTTGACCTCTTAAGAGCGAATGTTGAGCTTTCAAATCTTAAAACACAGGTTTTGCGGGCTGAAAGAGATATGGAAATCGCATTTTCTTCACTTAAAATGTTAATAGGAGTTTATGAGGATACACATATAATTTTAGATGTGGAACTTGATTACAAACCCTTTGATATAACACTAAATGAGGCATTATTAACTGCCCTTGAGAGAAGACCAGACCTTTTAGCAATGAGATTATCAAGGGATCTGGCAGAGAAAGCTCTTGCAATTGAAAGGGCTCAAAATAAACCTATTCTTGCAATAATCTATAACTATGACTATAAAAAGCCAGTTAGTATGGCAAGTGTGGACTGGGGTAGTGATTGGAATGTGACATTAGCATTATCTATGCCAATATTCCAGGGTGGTTCATATTTCTCCAAGGTGAGAAAGAGTAAGTCACAATTGAAGCAGTTAGATTTTGGCCTTTCGCAGTATGAAGATGTAGTCAAATTGGATGTAAAATTAAACTTTCTTGCTCTTAGGCAGGAACTGGAAATCCTTTCCTATCAGAAGGAGAATGTTGCACAGGCTGAGGAGGCATTAGAACTTGCAGAAGAGCAGTATAACAACGGTTTTATAACTAATCTTGAGTATATGGATACACAACTTGCCCTGATAAGGTCGAAACTTGAACGGCTTTCTTCGCTTGTAAACTATAATATTGCAAAGGAGAAACTTTTAATTTCCATAGGAGGAAGTTAATTTAATGTTTGTTTTTGAATTCATTTTTGTGTTAATTTTTATAAATAAACAGCAAGACCGCGGAGTTTACAGAGATAAAACAGCACAAGAAATATGCCTCTCTATGGACTTAAAAATATGGGGTATAGAATTTTAAAGATTTTCTATTAGATTTAGATTAAATAATTATCTTTATACTCTGTGAACTTTGTGGTTAGTATTTTGATATTTGCATTTTAATATTTAATATTATATGGGGGTGTTATGAAAAAAACAATAGGATGGATAATACTAATCTGCATTATCGGACTTATAGCCTTCAGGGTAGTTCAGACAGTCAACAGAAAACGGCAAATGATTGACGAATCGATTAGCTCTAAAGAGGAGGTTTTTGCAGTTGAGGTAATTAAGCCAATCAGAGGTAATATAATGAATACGAAATATTTTCCTGGTATTATTAAGGGTGAAAATCAGGTTCAGGTATTTCCGGATGTACCAGGAAGGTTATTAGAATATACTGTTAGAGAAGGTCAAAACGTTAGGAAAGATGATATTATTGCACTTGTTGACAGGACAGTTCCGGGAATGAAATACGAACCCGCAAAGGTTAGGACACCTGTATCAGGAATTATGGCAAGACAATTGCTTGACATTGGTCAGGCTGTTGCTCCACAGGTACCTGTTGCAATTGTTGCTGATATGAGCCAGATCAAGATAGTAATATCAGTTGGAGAAAAATTATTACCCAGTATAAACATTGGGATGTATGCTGAGATAAGGTTAAATGATATGGGAAATACCGAATTCAGGGGTAAACTTGATAGGTTGAGTTCATTCATAGACCCAACAAGTCGCAGTGCATATGCTGAAGTTCTACTTCTTGACAGCAATAAAGATATTATCCCTGGTAGTTTTGCAGAGGTTGAAATAATATTAGAAGAAAAGAAGGATGTTATACTTCTACCAAGAAAAGCAGTTATTGAGGACCTTGAAACTGGGAAATATTATATCTTTCTCATAAAAGAAGATATTGCAGAAAAGCTGGAAATAAAGCCGGGAATTATTACACAGGAAGATATCGAAATATTGTCAGGAGTGGATATAGATGATATAATTATAACCAAGGGAAAGGACTTTCTTAAGGGTGGTGAGAGGGTGAAAATTGTCGAGTAGTCATTGTTTAATGTTACATGTTAAATGTTTAATGTTGAATGGGATAAGAGTTGATTAGTTGAAAAGTTAATTAGTTGATTAGGTTAAATGATAAGGAAGGTAGGAGTCCGTCGTTTGACGAGTACCAGAGTATATCAGTATATCAGTATATCAGCAGATCAGTAGGCAGAATATCAGATTATCAGAGTATCAGGAGGTAGGAGCCCGTCGTTTGACGGACGATAGAAGATACGTTAAATGGGACAAGAGTTAATTAGTTGAATAGTTGATTGGTTGATTAGTTGAAAAGTTAATTAGTTGATTAGGTTAAATGATAAGGATGGTAGGAGTCCGTCGTTTGACGGACGAAAATGGAAGGATGAAGAGAGAAAAACGGGAGTAATTGGTTATCGGTAATAAGTAATTAGAAAAAACTTTGTGCCTTTCCGTTAGCTAACGGACTTGGTGGCATGAGAAGAAATGTTGAATGTTAAATGTTGAATATTACATGTTAGATGTTGAATGTTGAATTTTATATGTGAGTCATAAAAAATAGCGAGTAATAAAAAAATAACGAATAACTGATAACCAATAACCAATCCGTGGAGGGGGATTTATGTGGAATCTTGCAATCAGAAGGAGAATAACATTTATGATGATATTCATCGGAGTAATTGGCTTTGGAATTTTTTCTCTAACCAGACTTAATCCAGAACTTTTACCCGATATTACAATGCCCATTGCCGGTGTGATTACAACATACTCAGGAGCAGGACCAGAAGAGGTGGAGAATCTTATAACAAAACCAATAGAAGAAGCTGTAATGACAGTTAAGGGTGTTTCAGAAGTTATATCAATCATTGAAGAGGGGTCATCTATAACAATCGTCAGATTTTCATGGGGATATGATATGGACCAGGCTGCTTTTGATATAAGGGAGAAGATAGACTTTATTGAATCCTATATGCCTAAAGATGCACAAAAACCTATAGTTATTAAGTTTGATCCAACAATGATACCTATATTATGGATTAATGTTTCTGGGGATAAGCCATTATATGAACTAAGACAAATTGCAGAAGATGATATAAAACCTCAACTGGAACGATTAGAAGGAGTTGCTATGGCTGAGGTTTTTGGTGGTCTTGAGAGAGAGATACAGATAAATCTTGGTCGAAATAGAATGGATGCATATGGTTTAACAGCAGATGATGTCATAAAAGCAGTGGCTGCACAGAATATAACCCTGCCTGGAGGTAAGATTTTAAGCGGCGACAAAGAATTGACTGTAAGGACAATAGGAGAATTTACTAATGTTGAAGAGATAGAAAATGTTATTGTTACAGTAAAAGGAAACATCCCTGTTTATGTACGAGATATTGCAGAGGTACTTGATACATTTGAAGAGAAATTAACAGAGGTTAGAATAGACGGTAAGCCTGGACTCTTGCTGCAGATTCAGAAAGAATCTGGTGCTGTTACAGTGGATGTTTCAAAAAGAGTAAGAAAACAATTGAGTAATCTGACTATTCCTTATGATGTTGATGTTGATGTAATGGTAGACATGGCTGAATTTATACAGAAGGCGATTGGCAATCTTCAGTCAAATATTCTTCTTGGTGCACTTCTAGCAATCTTCATTCTACTTCTATTTATGCACAATATACGTAGTACATTAATAATTGCTATTGCAATACCAATGTCTATTATAGCAAGTTTCGTAGCAATGGATGGATTTGGAATTAGCCTTAATATGATGTCAATGGGAGGGCTTGCATTGGCTGTGGGAATGCTTGTAGACAATTCCATAGTTGTTCTTGAGAATATATTCAGACACAGGGAAGAGGGTTTAGATAAAAAGAAAAGTTCATCTATTGGAACAAGAGAGGTTGCAGTACCCGTTACTGCATCTACGATTACGACCCTTGCCATTTTCTTACCAGTTCTTTTTATACCAGGAATGATTGGTATAATGTCAAGAGACCTTTCACTCACAGTTTCTATATCCCTTGCAGTTTCATTAGTTGTATCCCTTACGCTCATACCGCTGCTAACAAGTATGTTTTTAAAAATAGAGAGAACCAAATTAAATCCGGTATCTGTTTTTATGAAGAATCTAATGAAAAGGCTGGATTCCTTATATCAGAATATTCTTAATTGGTGCCTTGACCATAGAAAAATTGTAATTCTGGGTACAATTGGTCTTTTCATCCTTAGCATCCTGATTGTGTTTCCATTTAGACTTGTTGGAACTGAGTTTATGAGTGGTATTGATTCAGGATATGTCGAATTTATTGTGAGATTACCGGAAGGCAGCAGATTAGAAGAAACAGCGAATATGATAAGCAGAATAGCCGATATAGGATTTGATGAAATACCCGAGGTTGAATCTGTCGTTGCTATGATAGGTGGGGGAGACATAGAGATGATAACAGGTCAGTCGGGCAGGTCAAATAGAGGTGTAGTAGACTTTGTATTGGTAGATAAAAGTCAGAGAAGGAGAACGCAAAAGGACATTGAGGAGTTTGTAAGAGGCAGAATAAAGGATCTCCCTGGAGTAGAGATTGTATTTACTGAAGAGATGTCTGGAGCTATGATGGGTTTTACTGGCAGTGCTATAGAACTTGAGATATACGGAACTTCTTTTGACGAACTTGATAGGATTGCAAATGAGGTAGAGTCCATTGTAGAGGGCATCCCTGGCACAAGGGATGTAGAGATATCAAGAGAGGAGAAAAAACCAGAAATACAGCTGTTAATAAATAGAAAGGTTGCACAGAGTGTTGGAATACCTGTGTTTTTGATTGCAAACGCAATAAATGATAATGTGAGAGGGACAGTAGCAAGTATATTCAGGGAAGAGGGTGAGGAGTACAAAATAAGGGTGAGACTTAGAGAAAAGGACAGGGAGACCATAGATGATATTTTGGCAATTCCTCTTCGTACACCATTTGGGAGTGTTGTAAGGCTGCAGGAGCTTGTAGATGTAAATCCTGCATTTGGTCCCAGAGCTATTGAACATAAAGGGCAGCAGAGGATAATTACTGTAATGTCGAATGTTACTGGTAGGGATATTGGAAGTGTTACAAGAGATATACAAAGAGAAATCAAAAATATAGTTCTTCCCAAAGGATATAGTATAAACCTTGGGGGTCAGGCAGAGGAACAGAGGAAGTCATTTATGTGGCTGGCAATTGCTATGATTGGAGCAGTATTTCTCGTCTATATGGTAATGGCTTC
This sequence comes from Caldifarciminota bacterium, assembly GCA_030606335.1. Classification (GTDB taxonomy): domain Bacteria; phylum Hydrothermota; class UBA3073; order UBA3073; family UBA3073; genus JAGMCL01. The sequence continues at coordinate 26,960 of JAUWGP010000032.1, read as the reverse complement.
GCTATTCGAATCATTTATAGACCCGTTTACCATTATGTTTACTGTACCATTAGCCATAATAGGTGTTATATGGTTGATGTTCTTAACGAATACAACATTCTCTGTAATGGCATTTGTGGGTGCAATTGTTCTTGTTGGTATAGTAGTTAATAATGGAATAGTTCTAATACACTATATAAACCTTCTGCGGAGAGAGCAAAATGTGGAACTAAGAGAGGCAATAGTACTTGGTGGTAGAAGAAGACTAAGACCCATCTTGATGACTGCTCTTACTACTATATTTGCGATGATTCCAATGGCTATAGGTATGGGAACAGCATCTGAGATGAGAACACCCATGGCAAGGGCAATAGTGGGCGGATTAACCACGTCTACATTTCTCACACTGGTCTTTTTACCTGTATTATACTTTGTATTTGAAACGATGATACAGAGGATTAAGGCAAAGAGAGGTATTAGAAGTTAATAATGTGATGAGATTGCCATGTCCGTCAATCTGTCGCACTTCATGACGGGCGACGGACTCGCGATAACAGCTTTTTGGATTACCCCACCAAAGCAGGGCAGGCAAGTCCCTGTTAGAAAGAAGTTTTACTTGACAAAATATAAATTATATTGTATAATCATTCAGGTTGTATTTTATAAAAACCTATAATTTATAAAAAATATATTCGATTTTCTAAATTATTATAAGGAACAGGAGGCTAAGTAATGGAAGAAAAAAAGAAGATAAAGGTATACTCGACACCATTCTGTCCATATTGTTCTATGGTTAAGGATTTTTTAGAGAAAAAAGGTGTTGAATTTGAGGATATAGATGTATCTATTAATCAGGAAGCTGCCAGGAAAATGATTGAAAAATCCGGAAGTATGGGTGTTCCACAAATTGAAATAAATGATAAAATTATTGTAGGTTTCGACCAAAATGCTATAGAGAGAGAATTACAAAATGTTTAATATAGTATGTTTGGTACTGTGAAAAATAATATGAAAGAATATAACAAACCACAGAGGTCATTCACCCTGTTAGATAGTATCCCATTAGATAGCGAGCATCTCACGGGACAAGAACATCTAACAGGGCAGGGAGTAAATTTAATTCTCTGTGCTTTCCAAAAAAGACTAAAATTAACCACAGAGGACACAGAGTATCTTTGAGGTAGAAAATTAAGAAAAAAAATAGAAAACCTCTGTGCTCTCTTCTATTGAACCCAAAGTTTACCAGAGGTGAGCTACAAGCAAGAAAAACGCTGATAGAGAATTTGAGTACATAGAGAAAAATAAATATTATCTCTCTGTGCCCTCTGTGGTTAGATTTTTGACAATACTAATATCCTACAAGGAGGATAAAAAATGAATAAAGCACACTTATTTATTCTTATATTTATTCTACTTCTTGGTTGTGCCAAAAAAGAGAAGCAAGGAATAGAACTGAGTTTACTCTACTGGGGTGATGCAGAGGAGATAAAGATAATGGACAGGATGGCAGAAGCATTCGAAAAAGAAAACCCAGGAATTAGCGTTAAACTCATCCACGCAAACAATTACCAGGATAAACTGCAGGTTATGATAGGTGGAGGTATACCTCCGGATGTCTTCTACCTTGAGGCAGTGGACATACCCGCCTATGCCAACACACTTGTAGACATAAATCCATTCTTAAAGGATGATACTCTCTGGAATTCCAGTGATTATTTTAAAGTGCTTCTCGAAGGTTTTGAATATAAGGGGAAATTTTATGGTTTACCAAAGGATTGGACTCCACTTGTGCTTTACTATAACAAAGGTCTATTTGATGAGTCAGGAATTCCTTATCCTGATGAGTCATGGGATTGGCAAATTCTTTTGGGGGCTGCACAAAGTTTAACAAAAGATTCGGATGGAGATGGTAAACCAGAGCAATTTGGCATTTACTTTCATACATCATGGATATTTCCACTCTTTCCCTGGATCTGGTCAAATGGAGGAAGGATATTATCCGAGGATAGAAAGAAATGTGTTATTGACGCACCGGAAACAGTAGAGGCTCTGCAGTTTCTTGCTGATATGCGGTGGAAGTATGGTGTTGCTCCTACTCCTGCACAAATTGCACAAAGAGATTTATTCACTACAGGAAAAGTGGCTATGATAATAACAGGTCGATGGCGCGTTCCAATCTTCAGAACAATAGAGGACTTTGTTTGGGATGTTGCACCAATACCAAAGAACAAATGTAGAGCAACTTCGATTGCCACGGTAGCCTTTGTTATATCAGCTCAATGCAAATATCCCAAAGAAGCATATATGTTAGCCAAGTTTTTATCTGGTGAAGAGGGGAATAGAATAATTGCAAAGATGGGACTTGGTGTCCCTTCTATTAAATCGATAGCATATTCGGAAGACTTCCTTACCCCTGATAAGCCTCCAGATAATGGTGAGGTATTCTTAAAAACAGTCAAATATGGACGGCTGGAACCCACTGTTCCTCAGTGGCGTGAGATGGCGAATATAATATGTACTGAACTTGACCAGGTTTGGTTAAACCACAAGAGTGCAGAAGAGGTATGTAGGGAGATAGTCCCTAAGGTTGATAAACTACTTGAAGGATCAATGTAGACACGAATTCAATTCATACATTTAAGAATATGGAGTGCCTCGCCAAGGCGAGGTAGACATCACCTTGGTAATGCTGGGATTTACAAATCAAATTCCTTTCGAAGATAGTAATCAATGTTTATCTGTGGCTTCAAAAATTTAGGTAGGTTATGATGATTTTACAATCAATCCTTATTACAATTCTACTACTTAGTCCACAGGATACAACGGTTACAATTGAAGGAAACAATATCATCCTCAAGGTAGAGAGTGAAGAACTTAAGGTCCTTAAAAATCCAGATGCCTGGATAGATAAACTGGATATGGTATACGAATCTTATACTGATTTGGTCGGTGATGCACCGTATAATGGTGAGAAGATAACAATCGAATCCGTAGATGAGTATCCTGGAGGATGGGCTGTTGCGGGAAATCCTATTAAATGGCACAGTCCCTGGGTAGCAAAAGAGTTTAAGGATATAAATAAAGGAAACTGGAGTTTTGGTATCCTTCATGAGATAAGCCATGACTTCGACCTCGATTATCGATGGGTCTGGGAGGCTGAATTCTTTGCAAACTACAAGATGGTATATGCTGCTGAGAAGCTGAAATCGAAGATTCTTCAGAGGGATAAATGGTATGATTATACGGATATTAAAGGTTTAACACTCGATGACTACTATGAGGAACAGGCTAAACTTGCTGGTGAGGAAGTATACGTTGAGGACTGGTTCCATCACAATGACCCCTCACTTGATAAATTCTTGAGGATCAAACAAGATATTGGCTGGGAGCCAGTAAAAAGAACATTTAGAATGTTTACTGAACTTAAGGAAGAGGAAGTTCCGAAGTCACCCGAGAAAAAGTTTAACCTTTTCATACACTATCTATCCGTCTTTTCAGGAAAGAATTTAAATCCAAGATTTGTAGAATGGGGATACCCTATAATAGATATCCAGGATTCTGAATACCTTGTTGCTCTCAATAAACTTGACTGGGATATTACTGTGGAAATCGAGGGAGAAAATATTTTATGCAGTGTCATTGGAGATACCTCTTATGAAAGGGGACTGGGTACCCACGCAAAGTCAGAGATTATTTACAAACTTGGTGGAGAATTTGACGGATTTGAGTCATTTATTGGAGTGGATTGTGAGACAGGGAACAATGGAAGTATCGAGTTTCTAATTTATACAGACGGTAAGAAAAGATACAGTAGCGGAATCATGCATGGAGGAGAACCAGCAAAAACTATAAGCATCTCTCTTTTTGGTAGAAAGGAATTAAAACTGGTTGTAAAGGATGGGGGTAATGGGATAACCTGTGACCACGCCGATTGGACTGATGCAAAGATAATACGAAAAGACGGTTCTGCTATATACCTGAGCGAAATCGAGCCTTTAAAGAGTAGTCAGGAATGGGGAGAACTTGGATTTGACAAAAGCGTCGATAGTAATCCCCTGACTCTCAAGCGTGTCTGTAATCTTCCTGTTGAGATAACAGCAAGTATAGGAGATAAGGATATTATACTGGCTCCAGAAAATGGGATATATAGGGGAAAACTGGATGGTCTTATCCCCGGGAAACATCGTATTCTTATAAAGGCACATAGGAGTCCATATACAATCTATAAAACCTCTTTCTTGAGAATCTCTCCCCCAGGTATAACATTCTTAAGCGACCTTATTCCTATAGCGGTAGAGGGAAGTTTCGAGCCTGATAGGAACTGTCGCAATCAACTTATACATCTTGATGAAAAAACTTATGAGAGAGGTATTGGAGTGCACTCCAATTCTACTGTCATTTACAAATTAGATAAATGCTATAAGATATTCAAAACCATAATCGGGATAGATGATGCAACGAATGGCAAGGGAAGTTGTGTATTTGAGGTATTTGTGGATAAAAAAAATGTATTTGAAAGTAATATAATGAATGGCAGTGATAAACCAAAACCAGTGGAGATAGATGTTATTGAAGTGGATGAATTGAAACTCATTGTTACTGACGGTGATGGGGAGAAAAGTTGGGACTGGGCAAACTGGGCAGATGCAAGACTGGAAAAATAATATGCAAAGGTATATGTCATATTAAATATCAAACATCAAATATTAAATATACAATGCAAAAATCAAATATTCTTAAAAGACTTCAACATTTTACTATATCGGATAAAAGTTGTTAATTAATAAATATTTACAACTAAGATAAAACCCATCAGCAGTTATGGATATAAGGAAGTAGAACACTCTATTAGTTTTGAAATAAATAATATTTTTATAATCTTTGTGCTCTCATGGAATCATCCTTAATTTTTACATTTTTATATGTAATTTTGATATTTACATTTTGATTTTTGATTTTGCTTTATATGCTCTGTGGTTAGATACTTAATATAAATGATAAGCCTATGAACAATATGAAGTCAATAATTAAGACATTTTTTGGAATAATCACCTTACTGATAGCATCTAACGCCTTTTCATCGGATTGGTCTATGCCGAGGAAGGATATCCAGAATACAGCCTATACAAAGGAAAAATTACAACTACCTCTATTTTTAAGATATAAATATCCACAGAAAGAGGAATCTGAAGAAGGTTCAGCACCTATTGCAGTTTCGAGAAATAAATTATATATAGGCTCAAAATGGCTCTCCTGTATAGATGCAAAAACTGGTGACCTCGAATGGAGATATAAGTGTGGAGATAGATGGTACGAGGGATTTGGTTGCCCTACAATAGATAAAGATAATATATATGTATCAGCTTATGATGGGAATGTATATCATTTTCACAAAGATAGTCTGGTTTGGGTATACAAAACGGAAATTGGTATTAGTTCATCAGTTCTAAAAATTAAAGATAAATTCTATTTTACTGCTGAAGATTGCATATACTGCCTATCTCTAAATGGAAATCTAATCTGGAAAAATAGTAATTTGAGTGGACGTATTTGTTCATCACCCGCCATATCAGAGAATAACATGTTTGTGGGAGCAACTGATGGTATTTTGTATGCTTTAGAGCTTTCCACTGGAAAGGAGATATGGAGATATAAAACCAGATTTCGAATTATGGATGCTCCTACAGTATCAGATAATACTGTTTTTGTCTGTTCTGATAAAGTATACGCTGTAGATGTAAAAGATGGACATCTCTTATGGAAAAGAGATTTAGGTAGCATTGTGAATACTTCTCCTGCAGTTGCTCACGGAATGGTGTATGTGGGGTGCGATAAGGGGTATATCTATGCAATCGATAAGAAGACGGGTGAGACTATATGGAGATACAAGACGAAAGATATAGTCACCTCATCTCCTATCGTTGCAGGAGACATACTCTTTGTGGGTTCAAGGGATAAAAAGGTATATGGGTTGGATGCCCTCAAGGGAGATTCTCTGTGGAGCTATGAAATAGGAGAATTCGTCAATGGCTCTCCAGTGGTTGCTGATGGCTTTCTATATATTACTGCAGATGATGGTTATCTGTATGCATTCTCAAGTAAACAACCACCTTATAGTATTGATTATACTGATGTAGAGATAAATGAGACAATAAAAGGCTTAACGCCTATATCATTTACTTTAAAGAATACAGGAAAAAAGAAATGGCTAAAAGAAAAAATGGAGATTATTTGCTCATGGATGGATAATCGTAAACTTAATGTAAAGAAAGATACATTTTCCTTATCATCGGATGTTGTTCAAGGAGATACAATAGAAATAAAACTCACTTTAAAACCACCAGAGATTCCAGGTGACTACTCACTTATAATAGAACTACAGAAAGGAAAAGAGGTATCAAACCCATTATTTAAAAAGGTAACAGTAGAACCTGAAACTTTAAAAAATAAACCATTCCTTGGAGCCTACTTATATACTCCCTATTTTGCATATAAAGATACCTCTTTAGAGGAAAATGTTGTCGTTCTCGCTGATATCTCATTAAAAGATTCCCTTGATGTGAAATTAAGAGAATATAAAACTGATGTAGAATCCAAGTTCCCAGCACATCTAAAAATTTACTACGGGGAATGGAGAGAACCAGAGGAGGTACGTGAATTCCTAAAAACCTGCTATACAGAGGATTCTATAACAGGCGCAGTCCTTGTGGGTGATATACCGACACCAATGTTTAAGGCATCTTATGGTAAGTTTCCTGTCTCACTCTATTATGAGGATTTAGAGGGAACCTTTACTGATTCGACTGGTGATGGGTATCTTGACCATCATTTCTGGAGTAAAAAGGGAGAACCACAGATCTGGGTTTCATGGATAAGACCCCCAAGGGATAAAATAAAAAATTTAAAGAGATTCTTCAACAAATGTCATATATATTATACAGAAAGACTTATTCCCCCTCACAGGGCACTGGTCTGGTGTGATAATGATTTCAGTGGCTCTGCACTTATAACAGGTAAGGTGCTTGCCTCTTTCTATGGGAATGAGAATGTTGAGACTATTGGCTCAAGATGGCTTTTTGCCCCTGGAGAAGACTATCTCAAAAGATTGCGTAAAGGATATGAGGTTGTGGAGATATTCACACACGCCTCAAGTCTCTTCCATCAGGCAAACAAAGAACCGAACAGGAACATTTATTCCTGGAGAATTAGAGAAATCCCTCAAGGTGGGCTGATGATATTTATATGGGGATGTAGTGCTGGAAATTTTGTTGAGATAGGTAATGAATATTCCCTTCCAGCTGCATATCTGTTTGGTAATTCTATGTCACAAGGTATACTTGCAGTAACAAGACCTATGGGAACAGGTGATCATGAATACATTTATACAGGTTTTGAGAAGGGAATGACCTTAGGTAAAAGTTATCTTGAGTATAAAAAGGAGGCTTATAACAGAGATCAAATCCATAAGATATGGACAAAAGAAGAACCGACAACTCTAATCGTAAGTATAACACTATTTGGCAATCCATTCATTGCTCCTTTGAGACTGCCTGGCAAGGGAATGGTTACTTCTCCCTACTGGTATGAACCAATTGAGAATGTAGAAATTGAAATCCTTACAGAAACCAATAAACTCATAGATGTAAAAACAACGGATGAAAATGGAATCTTTGACTATAACCTTACACCAGGAAGATATACTTTCAGGGCATTAAAAGAAGGATATGAAACTAAAGAGGAAAGAATTGAGGTTACATCCACTTATAGTCCATCTATAAACATTATACTACAGAAGATGTTTATCAAACCCTTAAAAGGAATATTCTCTATTCCCTTGTACTTTGAGTCAGATGAAGTGGAATCTCTCAAGATTAAAACATTGAAAAATGATAGTCTTGAGGAGGTAAAGAGTATATTGCCTGGTAAGGGTTATCTGACTGATACCCTTATTGAACTGAAGATAAAGGGTGTACCTCCACCATCCAACATGCCATTCACCATTGATCTCCAGAATGGTTGGAATATGATAGGAAATCCATTCGATTTTCCTGTAGACTGGAAAAATGCATATTGTGAATGGGTTGACTGGGCAGTCTTCTCAATGAAAAAAGACCTTTCCTCAGCACAGGAAAATAGGTGGATGGAACCGTGGCTCTGGGAATTCACTGATGGAAGTTATAAATTCACAGATAGACTCCTACCCTGGCAAGGTTACTTTATTAAAGCTGCGAAATCGTGGGGCTACTATGCCCATACACTAAAAATCCCCCCTGTCCCAATTGAGAAGAGGGAAGAGAAGATAGGAGTGCAGTGGCCCCGCCAGAGACGGGGTAAACTTACCACTGCAAAGAGAGATGGGTGGTATATTCAGCTTATCTGTAAAGCTGGAGGAATAGAAGATAATGAGAACTTTATTGGGGTATCTTCAAATGCAGAGGACAGATTTGATTTCCTTGATATTGAAAAACCACCTCTTCCAGATACATCCCTTGCCTTTGTCTATTCATTCTTTCCACACCCTGAATGGGGACATGAGGAAGGGAATTATGCATATGATATAAGAGGAAAATCTACAGGAAGGATGGTTTGGAGTTTCATAATAAGAACTAACAAGACTAAAGAGAACTGCATACTCAATTGGGTATCACATAACATTACAAAGGGATACAAACTTGTTCTCTATGATTTAGAGAATGACAAAAGGATAAACATGATTAAGGAAAGAGATTATACATTTGAAAATAGTGGAATAAAAAAATTCTGGATATTATATGAGTTATAATTAGGACGTGTATAAAAGTTATTTACATACATTTTAGTTGACAAGCAGTATTTCTTGGTATAAAATATATATAGAGAATTCTAAATCTCGATATAACTCAGGAGGCCCTGATGGAATTGAAAAATCTTAAAGAAGGAATAAATTTAATGGAAGGGAAGAAATTCATTTTCGAGGTTCCTGTACTGGATGTTGCTATAATATTCACATCTTCTGGTTATAAGAAACTTCCCTGGGGACATGAATTTGAAACAGGACCTCATAAGGGTATTCCTCTCATACTTTTCCTTTCACGAGATGAAAGGGTAAGATTTGCTATTGGACTTATTGAACAGGACAGACATCTTAAGGTAAAAATATCTCTAAATGAGGAGAATGGTAACTATAAAATTGAGATAAATATGAGGAAAAAGGATAAAATTCACATATACAAAACAGAAGACAGAGACTCCTGGATTAACTCTATTAAAGAATATAGAGAAGCTGTAGGAATGAATCCACCTCAATTTCCAAAAAAAGCTTATGAACCTGTCTTTTGCAGCTGGTATGGTATTCATCATACAGTAAATCAGAATTGGTGCCTTAGAAATGCAAAAATCGCAAAGGAACTTGGACTAACTACCTTCATTATAGATGATGGATGGTTTTTTGATAAAAGGGGAAAATGGGGAAGTTACGCTCAAACAGGCGACTGGATGGTATCAAAGAAAAAATTTCCCCAGATGAGTAAACTTGCAAGAGAACTCAGGGATATGGATATGAGACTCCTTCTCTGGATTGCACCATTTATGGTAGGAAAGCAATCGAAGACATATAATAATTTAGGCTCTTATCTCATTGGTAAGGAGAGTTACGGTGTAAAATGGCTTTCCCCTGCCAAGAAAAAGGCGCTGAATTACATCCTTGACAAAATGAATTCTTTATATAACGAGAATAAACTGGATGGGTTTAAAATAGACTTCGTAGATGCTCTACCAGTTGGAGATGGGCTTTTAGATTTTTATAAGGGACTTCAGAAAATTGGAAAGAATCTCCTATTTGAATTCAGACAGAATTATGCAAATCTTTTCGGTCTACAAGTAGGCGCAGTATATCGTGGGTTTGATACCCCACTCGACTTCGAGAAAAACCTCGAAAATTGTATACGCCTCAGAGCATTTACATCTGATGTTCCCACGCATACAGACTATATTTACTGGCATAAGGATGAAAAATTAGAAAATATAGCTAAGCATATGATGTTTTCTGTATTTTTCGTACCCACTATATCTATAGATCTTGAGAAACTCACCGGAGAGGTAAAAAATATTATCAAAAACTGGGTTGGTTTCCACAGACAATACAGGGGTATACTATTTGGTGATTTTGATGCGTCCATAGACGGTTCATATCTTGGAGCAAGGAAAGGAAAGAAGGCAATCTATGCCCTTTACAAACCAGTATCATTGAAATTCGAAAATTTAAAAGAACTTCATATTCTCAATGGAACAGAGGCAGATAAAATCTATCTCGAAATTCCAGACAATTTAAAGGTTATGGAGGTGTATAATAGAGATTTTACCCTCAAATCTAAGAAAAAGTTCTCAAATCCTGTTCAGGTAGAGCAGGGTGGATTTGTAAAAATTTTGGACGCAGATTCACCCTGTTAAATAAATGTAGAATTTGATTAAGCGATTATTGGTAGCGGCATATTTAACAGGGTAAACGCAGATATACAGGATAAAAAAATTAATACATTTTTAAATAATTAAAAAAAAAGAAAAAAAATCTTAATAATCTGCGGAAATCTGTCACCGCCTCTGTCGGGATTCCGCCATCGGCGGGACGTCCTCTAAAAGCATTTTTGATTTTTTAATTTTTAATATTATTATGGAGCATGCAACCTGGACAGTAAGAATACTCTTATTTGGAATATGTTTTGCCATACTCTATAAGATATTTTCCGCTAAAATAGGACGCAAACTCTTTTTACGTCGACTTCCAGGGCTTGAGGCAGTTGATGAGGCAGTAGGTCGAGCAACAGAACTCGGAAGTCCTATTTTATTCAGTCTTGGTCTTGGTAGTTTCGATGCTCCCACCCTTGCTTCTCTCTCTGTTCTATCGCGTGTGGTTAAACTTGCGGCAAGTTATGGTATCAAAACCATTGTTCCAATATTCAGACCCGAAATCTACCCGGTTGTTGAGGAGTATGTAAGGGATGCTTACGAATTAGGTGGTAGACCTGATTTATTCGATGCGACTAACATCAGATTCTACTCAGATAACCAATCAACATGGGGCTCTGCAGTGGCAGGCACTATGATAAGAGAGAATACAGGAGCACACTTTTTCTTTGGCATGTATGGCTTTGAATCCCTTATTATTGCTGAAACAGGTAGAAATTTAGGAGCAATCCAGATAGCTGCATCTGACTCATATTTCCAAATCCCTTTCTTCCTTGTAACCTGTGATTATACACTTATAGGCGAAGAATTGTATGCTGCATCTGCATATCTTTCTGACGAACCTATTATAAAAGGAAGTGTAGTGGGACAGGATATAGGAAAGATCGTTGTATTTATACTTCTGGTTATAGGAATCATATTTGCAACAATTGGTTCTGGATGGTTTGTAAAATTACTATCTTTGTAGACAAAAACTATAAAATAAGAATTCTAATTTTTAAGAAGCCACAGATTAGACTGATTTATAACCCGTGTAATTAAAAAATTTGTTAGACAAAGTAAATAAGGATTTCTTTATGAAGAGCTAATTTATAAGATCATTGGTATTAGAATGAAAATATATAGAGAACTGAATCCTAATTTTCTGGAAACACAAATTGCACTAATTATAAGTGATTCTACTGATTAAAAAAATCTGTGTAATCAGTGGCTTGTAGTCAGTGGTTAAATTTTCATAAGTCCTGTATGAAAGTGAAAATAGTAAAAATAATCACCTTTTTAGGAGGACTGTACTACTTCCTGGAGTTTGTACTGCCTGAACAGATTAATGGTCATTCCACATATCTCTCTTCCTTCATCGTTCCTATGGGAAATCTCATTATGGTATTAGGTGCATTTGCCGTTGGGTTGGGTCTTATTAACCTTTCTATATCTCATGGTAAAAAGATTAAGAAACTGAAACCAGGTTGGATATATAGTGCAGCGTTCTTTATTGCGATGTTCGCAATGATGATTGCTTGCTTTACAGATACTTATCACCCTACGTCTCTAATAAAGCGTTTTTATGAAATTCTTTTCACTTATATGTATATGCCTATCGGTGCCACAATATTCTCATTGCTTGCCCTATTCATGGTTACTTCTGCATATAGAGCAATGAGAGTAAAAACCTTGGAAGCGACAGTGATGGTAGTTTCTGCTTGTATAATTATGTTGGGGCAGGTCCCCATCGGATTGTGGATGACAAAAGCCTTACCACCTGTTATACAACTTCCAAGGGTATCTGCATGGCTTCTCTGGATAGCTAATACTGCAGCTTATCGTGCTGTTATGTTCGGCATATATATGGGAATGATTGCAATGGCTTTGCGTATATGGTTATCTTTAGAGAAAGGTATGGAATTGAAATGATAAAATTCCTTGTAATACTTGGTAAAATCGACAGAAGGTTCATATACCTTCTGGTCGTTATTGCAGTAGTTTTACCATTCATTGTTAAGATTCACTTTCCTATCTTTATAAGTCGGGAAACGAATGGTGTATATACAATAATTGAGCAATGCCCGGAGGACAAAATCGTTCTCCTTGACTGTACCTGGGATGCAGGAAACAGAGGAGAGAACTGGCCACAAACAGAGGCAGTAATGGAACATCTTATGAGGAAGGGTATTAAATTTACTATTATGTCAAGAATTCCACAAGGGACAGCATTTGGTAGAGAAGTAGCACAGAAGGTAGCAAAGAAATATAAGAAAGAATATGGAATTGACTGGTGTAATTTTGGATACCTTCCTGGTGAAGCAGCTATGATACAGGCACTTGCAAGGGATATAAAAGGTGTAGTAAAAAAGGATATAAAAGGGACTCCAATTGGCAGCATCCCGGTAATGAAAGATATAGAGGATATCCATGATATCTATATGGTTTGTGCAATTGCCTATTGGCCAACTGAAGACTGGCTTAGATTTGTACAGGGTGTCTACGGGACCTATATAGGATTCTGCTCTTCTGCAATAGTCTCTTCTGCTATGTATCCCTTTCTCGACTCTAAACAGTTATGTGGACTGCTTGTGGGTGTGAGGGGGGCAGCAGAGTATGAACGACTTCTAAATATTAAGGAGCTTGGAACAGAACTCATCGTTCCCCAGTCTATGGTTCACCTTCTTATTGTTGTCTTAATAATCCTTGCAAATATAGGATTCTGGGCTGAGAGACGAGAACGTAAATAAAAAAATAGGACGCAGATGAACGCAGATATACAGGATAAAGAGTTTAAGTATAAAGAATTGACTTCAATAATCATAGAAATTTTCTATAGGGTTTATAACAAATTAGGTTACGGATTTTTGGAAAAGGTATATGAAAATGCCCTGATGATAGAGTTTAAAAAAGAAGGAATCCAAGCAAGAGCGCAGACTCCAATAAAAGTATATTATGACGATGGAGAAATTATAGGAGAATATAGTGCTGACATATTAATAGATGATAAAGTTATGGTGGAAATAAAAGCAATAAAAAATTTGGTTGAGGAGAATGAGGCACAATTATTAAACTATTTAAGAGCAACAGACATTGAGGTAGGTCTTCTACTTAATTTTGGACCCCAGCCAGAAATTAAAAGGAAGGCGTTTGATAATCGCAGAAAAAAAGAAATAAAAAATCTTAATAATCTGCGGAAATCTGCGTCCTAAAGTACTATTATGGAAACAATTGAAGTCTGGATAGCTGCTATATGCACCCTGGCGATATTTTCATTTCTTATTAAGGAAAATCCTTTCTATCGCCTTTTTGAGCACATCTTTCTTGGTCTTGCTATAGGATTTACTGTTTCAAAAACCTGGATAGATGTCCTCAAACCGAAATGGTGGGACCCAATGATTGCCGGATTTCAGGGAGTAACACCCTATGGCTGGCTGTGGGTGTTTGCACTATTGGGTGGTCTCCTCTGGTATTTCCAGTATTCAAAACGATACCATTGGCTCTCAAGAATTGTAATAGGTTTCACAATAGGTGCAGGTGCAGGTATGACATTCAAGGGTATATTTGTCGTTATGATACCCCAGATTACCTCTTCCTTCAAGCCATTAAATTCGTTCAACAATATATTTTTTGTTATTACCATACTATGTGTTCTCTCTTATTTTTTCTTTTCCTTTCAATATAAGTTTCGTCCCATTAAAAAGGTATCCGAACTTGGTAGGATTCTACTTATGATTTCCTTTGGAGCATTTTTTGGCAATACAGTAATGACAAGATTTGCTGTCTTCATTGACAGGATACAATTTCTCTTGAGAGAGTGGTTAAAAATTGGGGTATAATATGGAAAGAATTGACGCAATCGATAAATGGTTAGAATCTCATAGTGAGAAGGCATCACTTGCCAGTTATGAGAAATATATCAAGATAAAAGACTGGGATATGAACAAATTTGATGATGAGTTGAGAGAAAAACTCTTCGAACCCGGTCTTCTTAAATACAGTCAAAAAGTAGCAGAGTCTTCTACAAATACTATAGTTAAGAGAAGAGGAGAAGTCCTCTCAAAATTATTACTAAGAGCATATATAAACTTAAATCCTGAAGTATCAAAAAGAAATAACAATCTTAATGATAAATTAATGAAATTCAAGCCAAATATAGCAGGAAAAGAGATGCAGCGAACTGAAGTTAGAGAAGTGATGCGGAAGGACGAAGATAGAGATGTGCGAAGAGAAGCTTATCTCTGTGACAACCCTCTTGGTGAATTATTAGAAGATGAAGGAAGAAAATTATTCTCGATAAGAAATAATCTTGCGAAAGAATTAGGGTTTGAAAATTATCCCCAATGCATTCTCTCACTTTTAGGAATTCCACTCGATAGACTTCTTTCGATTTTCGAGGAGATAAGAGAGAATACAGAGAAACAATACAAAGATTTTTTAATTTCTGCCAAACAAGAACTGGGTGTTAAGGAAATTATGCCATGGGATATTTCTTTCATGCTGCAAAGAATGACCTCCCTACCGGATAAATACTTCCCAAGGAATAATATAATCCCGTCTCTTAAAAAAACAGTTGAGGGCTTTGGTTTAAACTTTGACCTCTTGAAAATAAACATTAGATTTGCTGATATACCCTATGGTGGTCTCTGTTTCGGTATTAAAATTCCAGATGATATGAGGATATTGTTAAATCCAAAGGATGGACATGTATGGTATGGTGCCACATACCATGAATTTGGACATGCTATACATGGTGCCTCTATCAAACAGGATTCCTTTCTCCTAAGACAATGTGAAGGAGCTTTCTCAGAAGGCATGGCAGATATATGGGGAGTCATTCCCTCTCTTCCTGAGTGGCTTAAATCACAAACAACTCTCCGCAATGCTGAAATTAAGAATTTTATGGAATCTCGTATAACTAATCTAATACAGGGAATGAGGAATATAATGATGTGGTCGAATTTTGAGATTGAGGTTTATAAAAATCCCGAATCTGACCTGAATGAACTTTGGAATAGAATGATGAAAAAATATCTACTCATCGAAGCGAATGGTAAGAGCTGGGCATCCAACTATTTTGTACTTACATATCCCATGTATGCACATAGCTATGTTATTTCTGGTTTGATAAAGGAGCAGTTATACAACTCTTTAAGAAAAAAATTTGGTAGGATTCTTGAAAATCCTGATGTTATAAATTACATCACAAAAAATCTGTACAGTGATGGATGTATTACTCCCTGGTTTGAGAAGATCGAGAAAATTACAGGTAAACCCTTTGGACCTGATGACTATATAAAATCCATAAAATCATCATACTAAATTAATTTTCAAAGTTAATAGTTACATTGTCGCGAATGTTCTAAACTCTCGTAACGAAAGACAAGACGAAACCTATCATTACGAGTCCGTCGTCCGTCAAGAAGTACGACGGATTGACGGATAGCAAAGCAATCCCATACTGACAATCTGTCATTGCGAGCGACCAACAGGAGCGTGGCAATCTCATCTTTAACACACATTGTTAGAAATTCTGTGTAATAAACCTTCTTATCTACCCGTCTGCTGACGGGTTGAAATTAAACTTGTTAATATCCAATATATATGGCTTTAACCATATCACATAACTTTAGGACATCGTTATATTATTTATAGGAGTAATCTTCATGATAACCAATAACCAGTTAATAAATAAGTTTGAAGAATTTTTCTTGAATAAGCCTTCAATAATTGTTAAGGCTCCTGGAAGGGTGAATCTCATTGGTGAGCATACAGACTACAATGAGGGTTTTGTGCTTCCCATAGCCATCGATAAATATACCACTATATTAGCCTCCAAGAGAGAAGATAAAAAGGTAAGACTCTTTGACTTGAAATATGGAGAGGGTGACGAATTTATCCTTGACTCCATTGAATATGTGGAGATAAATAGATGGAGTAACTACCAGAGGGGTATTGCAAAGGTTCTTATCGATGAAGGGTATAGAATAGGCGGTATAGACGCAGTGATATATGGAGAGGTGCCAGAGAGTGCAGGTCTTTCGTCATCCGCATCAGTAGAAATTGCCACCCTTCTATCTTTTAAAGAATTATATGGGATTAATATACAACCACTGGAGATAATAAAACTTGCGAGAAGGGCAGAGAACGAGTTTGTTGGCGTTGAATGTGGGATTATGGATCAGTATGCATCCCTCCTTTCAAAAGAGGGATATGCCCTTTTTATTGATTGTAGAACATTAGATTATAGCAGTGTTCGAGTATCTCTTCCGGGTTTTTCATTTCTTGTCTGTAATTCAATGGTAAAGAGAGAATTAGCAAATTCTGCCTATAATGAAAGGCGAAAAGAGTGCAGTGAGGCTTTAAAATTCCTACAGAGTTATTTACCAAAGATAAATGCGTTACGAGATGTAACAACTGATGATATAAAGAAATATGTCTCTTATCTTCCCCCTACTTTAGTAAAAAGAGTTATGCATGTTGTCTCAGAGAATGAAAGAGTTATAAAGGCTGTAGTAGAACTTGAACATAGGAAAACAATAACATTTGGAGAGCTAATGAACCAGTCTCATCAAAGCTTGAAAGAACTTTACCAGGTTAGCTCAGAAGAACTTGACCTTCTGGTTGAAACTGGTAAGAGTGTAGATGGAGTCTTTGGTGCAAGGTTAACAGGTGCTGGATTTGGTGGTTGTGTTCTCTTTTTGTTAAAAGAGAGCAGCATGAAACCATTGAAGGATAAAATTTTTAAAGATTATAAGAATAAGACCGGGTTAACCCCTCAATTCTACGAAGTGACTCCTTCCAGGGGTGCATTCTCTGAAAATAATATTTCTTAGATTTATCTTAAGAAATTTACTTAAAAAGAAATAAATATCTCTTCAAATCTCTTTCAATCTCTTTAAATCCCTATTTAAGAAAAATTTTCTATCCAAGTTCATCGAACTGATAATAAGTTTTTTCTCTTGATTTTTTCGAAAAATTGTGGTATAATTAAAAAACATTTATGCAGGAAGATGGGATTATAATTAAAATAGATGGACAGGATGCTCTTGTAGAGGTAAATCCTGAAGGCTGTAAAACCTGTACAGCAAAGGCTTTCTGTAGTGGTGGAGAAAAAAGGATAGTAAAAGCTGAGAATAAAATAAGAGCTAAATTAGGCGATAAGGTAACACTAAATATACCACGCAGAGGCTTCTATCTATCTTTATCCCTTATATTCATCATCCCAATAGTACTACTTTTTGGTGGATTTATTATCTTTTATCGTCTGCTTGGCGAAGGGATAGCTGGTCTCATTGGAATAATATTACTTATTGTGTGGTTTATAGCTCTAAAATGGATTGAAAAAATTCAAAAGGACAGGGCTACCTTTAAACCAAAAATCATTACGATTTATGATAAAAATACTTGATGAAGATACCATCCAGAAGATTGCCGCTGGTGAGGTCGTTGAAAGACCATCGTCCGTTGTAAAAGAACTCACTGAGAACTCAATAGATGCTGGGGCAAAGAAGATAACTGTATCCTTTTCAAGGGGTGGTAAGAACTATATCTCTGTAACAGATGATGGTGAAGGTATGGCTGAGGAAGATGCAAAACTATCTTTTTATTCACACACAACAAGCAAGATAGAAAGTATTGATGATTTGAAAAATTTTAGTACACTCGGATTCAGGGGTGAAGCACTCTCAAGTATAGCAAGAGTATCAATAATGGAAATACATACAAAAACTGAGGAAGATGATGCCATCAACTTAAGAATAAGAGGAGGAAACCTCGAGGAGATTATGCCAAAACCACGTGAAAGAGGAACAACAATAATTATAAGAAACCTCTTTTTCAATGTACCAGCAAGGAGAAAATTCCTTAAATCCGATTATATTGAGGGAGATAAAATAAAAAGAACTATAATTGACCTTGCTATTGTATATCCTGATATTTCATTTTCTCTTTTTCATGATCAGAAATTAACCATTCACTTTGAAAAAAATAGTCCTCAGGACAGGATAAAAGAGATTTTTGGAGAGAAGATTACAAAGGAGATGGCATACATAGATTTTCAGAAAAATGGTATAAATCTCAATGGTTACATCTCTATGCCAGAATATATGAAAGAGAAAGGGAGAATTGAATACATATCTATCAACAGACGACCAGTGCGGAATTACCTCATTCGAAGCGCTATCAGGAATGGTTATGGAATACCAATAAAAGACAGGTCACCGTCATTCATCTTAAATCTTTCTCTTAACAGAGAAACAGTGGATGTAAACGTTCACCCAAGGAAAGAGGAGGTTAGATTTTCTGATGATAATTTAATATATGGAGCTATATTTAATACAATAAGGAAAAGGTTAGGTATAGGAACTGGCATGTTTATAAAAGAGACTGGTTATGAGTGGGAGATGGAACCCACAGCCTTCTGGCAATTACATAATTCCTATATACTTGCACAAACAAAGAGCGGTGTCCTTATTATCGACCAACATGCTGCTCATGAGAGAATATTATACGAAAAAATTATGAAAGGAAAACCCTCGTCTCAGAAGCTTCTCTTTCCTTTGATTATCACTCTCTCTCCAAACGAATATGAGATTTTTAAAAAGGTGCAGAGTATTCTTACAAAATTTGGATTTGAAATAGAGGAATTTGGAGAAAGAACCGTCAGAATAATAAGTATCTCTTCATTTATAAAAGACCTTTCTGAATATGAATTCAAAGAAATACTCTATGAGATAAAGGATGCAAAACCGTTTTCCGATGTAGCCAAGATACTCTCCTGCAGAGGAGCAATCAAACAGAGTGATAAGTTAACTCCTGAGGAAATGAATACACTAATAGACGAACTCTTTGCTACAGAAAATCCCTACTTCTGTCCACATGGAAGACCTATAATGATAAAATGGAGCTTGGAGGAACTTGCAAGGAGATTTGGGAGATAATATGAGATTTTACGCAGATCTACATATACATTCTAAGTATTCAAGGGCAACCTCAAAAGAGATGATACTGCCAAATATTGCAGAAGCAGCAAAAGATAAAGGGTTAACTCTTGTCGCTACCAGTGACTTTACACATACGCTATGGAGAGAGCATCTCAAATCTGAACTCACCCAAAATCAAAATGGACTTTTCCCTTATAATGGTTTATATTTTATTCTTGAAGTTGAAGTTTGTAATATGTATGCAAAAAAGGGTAAGTTTAGAAAAATACACAATATAGTCTTTGTACCATCGTTTGATGATGCAGATAGGGTATCAGAAGCGCTTTATAAATACGGGAAACTTGAATCAAATGGCAGACCGATTCTTTCCCTCGATTCAAGGGATATGGTTGATATAATACGTCAGGTATCGAAAGATGCCTTTATTGTGCCTGCACATATATGGACTCCACATTTCTCACTCTTTGGTGCCTTTTCGGGCTTCGATAGTATCGAAGAATGCTTCGAAGACTATACAGATGAAATATTCGCTCTTGAAACAGGTCTCTCATCAGACCCTCAGATGAACTGGCGTAATTCAAAGCTTGACAGATTTACACTAATATCAAACTCTGATGCACATTCACCGCACAACCTTGGAAGGGAGGCAAATTGCTTCGATTGTAATATAGACTATTTCGAAATTATGGATACTCTGAAGAATAAAGATAAAAAGCGATTACCCTATACTATAGAATTTTTTCCTGAGGAGGGCAAATACCACTATGATGGACACAGAAAGTGTAATGTAAGGATAGCACCTGACGAGGCAATAAACCACAATAACATATGTCCAAAGTGTGGTAGAAAGATTACTATAGGAGTGCTTCATCGTATATATCAGTTATCTGATAGAAAAGAGAATCAAATACCTGAAAACGCAATTCCATTCAAGCATTTAGTTCCGTTGAGAGAGATAATAAGCAAGGTACTTTCTGTTGGCACTGAAACATTGACTGTAGAAAGAGAATATCGTAAGCTTATTAACAAATTTGGTAATGAATTTTCCTGTCTGATTGATGCTCAATATGAGGAACTTGATTCTCTTGTGGGAGAAAAACTTGCTGAAGCAATAATCAGAGTTAGAGATGGTAAGGTCACAGTCTTACCAGGATACGATGGAGTATATGGCGAGGTAAAGATTTTAGAAGAAGAAATAGATGAAGAGAAGCAATTATCACTATTTTAAAATTTATATTTTAATTTTTGATTATTAATTTATTATAATGCTTTTTTGGGGGGGACATATGAGATGGCTCGTGAGTAATGATATTGGTATAGACCTGGGTACGGCAACAACCTTGATATATGTTAAAGGAAAAGGAATTGTTTTAAACGAGCCAACAGTTGTAGCAATCGATGTATCCACAAATAAATCAATAGCAATTGGTCTCGAGGCAAAAAGAATGCTTGGTAGAACACCAGACAGCATAAATGCTGTAAGACCTATGAAAGATGGTGTTATTGCTGATTTCGAGATGGTTGAAGAATTATTAAGAGTGCTGTTATCAAAGGTTCAAGCAAGAAGACTCCTTATTAGACCAAGGGTTGTTGTATCAGTCCCTTCAGGTATAACAGCTGTAGAGCGCCGTGCAGTTAGAGATTCTTTAGAACATGCTGGCGCCAGAGAGGTTTATCTTGTTCCTGAACCACTTGCTGCAGCAATCGGTGTTGCCTTGCCTATTGAAGCTCCCTCTGGAAATATGATTATAGATGTTGGTGGGGGTACAACTGAAATAGCAGTTATCGCCTTATCGGATATCGTAACTCAAGTCTCTGTAAGGGTAGCAGGTGACGAAATGAACGATGCTGTTGTGCAATATTTAAAGAAAAGGTACAATCTGCTTATAGGAGAGACAACTGCCGAAGAGGTAAAAATAACCATAGGTTCTGCACTTCCAACCTCTGCAGACGATGAAACGCAGGTTAAGGGAATAGACCTGGTTGCAGGATTACCAAGAATTGTTAAGGTAAATGCTGAGGAGGTAAGGTCTGCACTACAGGAACCATTGAGCAGAATAATCGCATCTGTTAGAGATGCATTAGAAAAAACACCACCAGAGCTTGCATCAGATATTGTAGAATCGGGGATTATAATGACAGGAGGGGGTGCCTTACTTCGAGGTCTTTCAGAACTCGTTTCAAAAGAGACAGGTCTTCCAGTAAAACTTGCCGAGAGTCCAGTAGAGTGTGTAGTTATAGGCACAGGTAAGATATTAGATAACTTTGAACACTACTACAAAATACTTTCAAGGGGAGGAAAGTAAAGTGAGTTCAAACAGATTATTTTTGATTCTTATATTTATATCGATACTCTTAATACTATGGGGTAGTACAACATCCGGTGAAAGATTTCAACTTGCTTCAGCCAGAATAATGTCACTTTTACAGAGACCAATATTCTATTCCATATCAATATTAGATGCCAGAAGGAAAAACATTACTTTAAGAAAAAAGCTCGTAGAGGTAACAATAGAGAAAGAATTACTCAAATCGTACAAGGTAGAAATTGTAAAACTTAAAGAGCTTCTTTCTTTCAAAAACAACTCATCTAATGATGTTATAGCTGCTGAGGTAATAAGTATTTCCCCATATCCAAACGAGGGCATTATTCTTATAAATAAAGGCTATAATGATGGCATTAAAAAAGGAATGGTTTGTATAACTGCTAGGGGTCTCCTGGGTGTAGTAACAGGTGGAGATAAAGATATTTCTGAAATTGAAACACTTAATGAACAGGGTTTTACAGCATCTGCTATGGACTCCCGTACAAGTGCTGTTGGTATACTACGTCAGAAAAACGGACTCTACCTTTATAATGTCCCTCTAAGCTCATCAATAAATTCCGGTGACACTATAATTACCTCTGGTCTTGGTGGGATTTTCCCAAAAGGTTTACCTATAGGAACGATAAAAGATATAAAAAAATCACAAGATATGCTATTTTATATAGCAAGGGTCAGTGCATTTGTTCCATCTGTAGTCGAATATGTATTCATAATAGAAAAAGGAGTATCTGAAGAAGTTCTACAACCCCCAACTGCTCTCAGGGTAAAGATAGAAAAACCAATAAAATCAGAAAGACCAGCAATTGAACCTATAATTCCAGAACCCAGGATAAGAGATTATATTAGAAAAAGTGAATAAAATAGGTTTTAACAAAACTAAGGATATCGAAATTGGGTTATCGGTAGCGAAACTCGTAACGAAACTGGAAGCAGGAAGCTTGAAACTGGAAAAACATAACGAGCTTCAAGAATCGAAAAATCTAGCATCGATACGAGCATCGACAACGCTAAACGAGAAATGTAAAGAATTACGCATCTTATGAAAGGTACATTAAAAAGGAGAGGTATATGATCGCAGTTCTTAGTGATAGTACAGGAAGTTTGACTAAAGATATGGCAGATAAGTATGGTATAATATTAGTACCATATTATGTAATATATAGTGGTCTGTCATATAAAGAGGATTTTGGCTTCGATTATATTGATTACTATCAAAATATCATGACTAAAGATGAGTTACCAACAACCTCTCAGCCATCAACTGAGGACTTTGCAAAAATATATGAAGAGGTTCTTAAAACCCACGATAGTATAATCCATTTCACGATATCAAATAAGTTGAGTAAGGGATACGGTAACGCCAAAAAAGTTAGTGAAAGATTCGGTAAGGATAAGATTTATATATATGATTCACTAACTGTGCTTGGTAAGCAAACTCTACTTGCAATGGATGCGGTAAAGAGAAGAGACCAGGGAGAAGGAATGCAAGAGATCATAGATGGCGTAAAGAGTGAGGAAAAATATATAGATATTTTTGCGGTATTCGATACACTTAAATATCTGGCAAAAGGAGGGAGAATTGGAAAAGCACAGGCATTTATAGGAGGATTGCTTTCAGTAAAACCAGTTCTAACTACAAGAGATGGTGAAACTAACCCAATATGCAAGGTTAGAACACATGCTCAGGGATTAAACTGGATAATTGATAAAATAAAAACAGATATTGAAGATACAGGAAGAAAAAAGGTTTTTGCGATAATCGAGGATGCATTAAACGATGAATGGGCTGATAAGGCAGAAGAGAGGTTGAGAGATGAATTTGATATAGTAGAACTACTCAGGTTAAGAATGAGTGTTGTAACAGGAACGCATATAGGACCTAAGGCATGGGATATAGCGTATCATCTCTTACCAGAATAATAATTTTTATGTAATTATAAAAGATCCAACACTAAATTATTAATTATTATTCTATAGAGTAATATCTATCCTTCCAAACTACTCCTTTTTCTACTACCCAGAGTCTAAACGAATTTATAAGAATTAAAAGAAATATTATACACGACAAAGGATGTAATAGCCCTAAAAATATGCTTGTATTAAATCTTATGGCTAATAAGATTTTCATTACTGAAATAATCGTCACCTGGAAGGCTGATATAGAAATAAAATTTTTCGTATTCAATGAATTTATAAATAATAAATACGGATATATAAATAGAAAGTAATTTACTGTAATAGTGATTAAAACTATAAAGGGGGAATTTTCAAACACACCATATGCATTTTTTGAAAAACCTTTCCATATCTCTTTAAATCCTCTATAAAATCTAACCTCTAAAGTATCAGAACCATCTACAATTGAAATTTTTCCCATACTCTTTTTAACATTCCTGGCTAATATAATATCATCCACAATCTCATTCTTAATGTATTTATGACCACCAATTTTATAATAAAAATCTTTTTTAAAAAACATAAAGGGACCTATTCCCAGGGATATTCTTGGGTCTTTTGACCTGTTTATTAATCCTAATGGAAACAAACACAGAAAGGAAAAGTGCATGATTGGCAAAATTAATCCTTCTGACAGTTTTTTCGTAATCAAACCCGGTATATATGTAACAAACTGAGAATCATTTTTTGTGGCTACTCTATGAGCTGAAGAAATGGAATTTGATTTATGAATTGTATCTGCATCAGTAAAAGCAAGCCATTCTCCTTTGGATGCCTGAAAAAGCTGGTAACACGCCCAATTCTTACCTGTCCAGTGCTCAGGAAGTACCTTTCCTTTTAAAACTTTTAATTTTTTATTAGCCTTTGAAATCTCTTTTACTATCTCATATGTTTTATCTTTTGAGTTATCATCTAGTACAATAATTTCCAGATTCGGATAATTCTGTTTAAGAAGGGATAAAATACAATCTTTTATCTTGCTCTCTTCATTTCTAGCCGGAACTAATACAGAGATTAGAGGATAATCTCTATCTTCAATCTTAAAATTTGCAGGTTTTTCCATTGTCTTTAAATTGTATACTAAATTTAATAACAAACAAATTAAACAAGTGAGAATTAATATTTGAAATATAATTAACATAGATAATAATACTAATATTTTATAATAACAGCGTAAACGCTGGCACTGTATTATTGAGTACGGTAAAATATGGAGTGCAATGACCACGTTTATCCTGTTGAGGAATACTCTACGGGGTACTCCAAAAAGTTGTCATTGCGAGTGTTAGCGAAGCAATCTCATCCCACGATCTGTCATTGCGAGTGTTAGCGAAGCAATCTTTATCCCACGATCTGTCATTGCGAGTGTTAGCGAAGCAATCTTATTGGTTATTCTCGCATACAACAAATCTTGTAAACCCCATCTCTTTTATTAACTTCTTCGATGGGTTACCAAAGAAAAGATGGGATTTATCTCTCACCTTATCTGTCGAACCAAAACCATATACAGGAATCTCTAGTTCAGTCACTAAAATCCTTGCAACCTCACTTTCTTCTTTCTCGCCCACCCATATATCTTTTACCTCTGCGCGTTGTAGAAAATAATCTATATGCCAGAAAAATTTCTTCTCCTTTTTCAGGTGTCTTTCTATCCTTTTGTTTATATTTTTCTTACTAGAACCCACATATGTATAGCTGCCTTTATAAAAATGGTAACTTCCAAGTTGACCAATAACAATGTTGCCATCTGTATCAAGGTATATAAAAAGTATATATGTTCTACACTGGTTTATAATATCCTTTTTCCCCGAATTCAACATATATTATCTTATTATCTTTTTGAAGTATATCCAGGTATTTTATTACCTCGTTTGGATGGACGCTTAAAGATGTAGAAATATCCAAAAGGGTGCAGGGACGTCTTCCTATGAGTCCAAGTATCTTATTTCCAAGATCTTTTCGTTTACGTCTCTTTGAACTTATCCTGGATTCTGTAATAATCTCACAGTTCTTACCGAAAAAGCTCTTAAACCTTGTCAATTCATCTTCTGGTACTGGTTGACAATACTTTTCAGTTGGTGGGCGTACTACAGTATTCAAGTGAATTTTATCAGGTACTATCTTGGATATAATTGATTTGAAGAGACCTATCTCTTTGATGGTATCGTTTATTCCCTTAATAAGCATCACCTCAAGCCAGATTAATCCCTTGAACTCTTCTCTGAATTTTAGCAATCCATTTACCATCCTGTCAAATTCAATAGAGGAATCAGAACGATTAATCCTCTCAAAGGTCGTTTGTAATGCAGCATCAAGGGAAGGGACAACAAGGTCTGCAGGATTTAGTTCATATCTTATCTTTCCATCACTTAGTAAAGAACCGTTGGTAAGTACTGCAACCTTTATCTGTGTCATCTTTTTAATCTCTTTTATTAAATCCCCGATAGATGAATTTAGTGTTGGTTCTCCAGAACCAGAGAATGTGATGTAATCAATCTGTTCGTCGCACTTGAGTACTTCATCAAGCTGTGAAAGTATAATATCCTTATTCACATATTCCTTCCTTTCTACAGTTTTGTTAGTGGTTTTACCCAACTGACAGTATATACAGTCATAGGAACAGGTTTTATACGGTACGAGGTCTAATCCCAGGGAAAACCCAAGCCTCCTCGATGGAACAGGACCATATATATAACTCTTGTTTATTGACATATTAATTCCCCCCAGAAAATAAGTTATTAAGTAATTGAGTTATTTGTCATTGGTTATTAGTTATTTGTTATTGGTTATCAGTTATTTGTTTATCCTACCTATCCTGTAGTGTAGCGTACTGGGCTTGCCATGCTTGCCATGCTTGCCCTGTGAGATGTGTAAACTATCTAACGGGGTGTAATCAGGTTTTTTATATTACATTATGGTGTAATGTTTCTCTTTATTACATCGTGGTAAAATGCAAACTTTTGAGCTATTTCGTAATCAACTATTCAACTAATTAACTAATCAACTATAATGTTTATATAGACCTTGGAAATTAGTAATTCGTAATGTTTCAATTCCCTGTTTCTCCGTTTCCCCGTTTCTCGCTCTATGTCCTATTTATCCCGTGAAATGCGAAGCATATTTCACTGGGACGCCCTATTTATCCCGCTTGCCCCGTGAAATGAGTATCTATTTCATCGGGTGCCTGTCCTGTAGCGATAGCGTACGGGGTGGAATTAAGTATCTATTTCACTGGGACGCCCTATTTATCCCGCTTGCCCCGTGAAATGAGTATCTATTTCATCGGGTGCCTGTCCTGTAGCGATAGCGTACGGGGTGGAATTAAGTATCT
>JAUWGP010000014.1 GCA_030606335.1 Caldifarciminota bacterium | reverse complement strand
TTCATTAAACCCGGGTCCTAACTCACGGTGCACCGTAAAACAGCAAGCTATTATGCGTTCTGTTAATGGATCTCTATCTTTCATCTGTGAAATCTTATTTTAATCAATGTAATCAGACATCCTGATCTTTATAGGATGTCTCTTAAATGACACGGTAATGTGCAAAATATACGCTCCTATGAGATCGTCTTTTTATTTCAATTCTTTCTTAAGGATATTCAGGAATCTCCTATTGGAAATATAATGGTCAGCAAGGAGTTTTCCGTTATAAACTAAGTTGAATGTAGCGTATATTGATGGGGCATTCTGGGCGTCCTTTGCAGTTTTTAGTTCAGTTACTTTTGATTTCAATACTTTTTCGTCTGCAATTTCGCATAATTCTTTAATTGACCTGGCAACCCATGGGCATTGATTAGCATAGATTATATTCAATCCATTATATTTTTCCAGTTGGGTTTCCCAATCTTTGAACTCTGGTAATGGTCCTTCCTTTTGTGTTTTAACCATCAATTCAAATGAAGGTTTGGCTGAAGCAACAGACTTAAATCCATTTTTTAAAAAGAGGGCTTTACCCGCCATGAATGAACCTTCGCTTGTAACAACGGCAACACCATATTTCCCCTCATTCTCTGCATCCTTGATACATTCATTAACCAGGAGAGAACCAAATCCTTTATTTTTATATTTGTTTGGAGAAATCCACATACAGTGTATGAATATGTATCCGGAGGCATCAACCGCCCTCCATGCATACTCTCCCGGTACGTACTCAATGAAACCAAAGGGTTTTTTCTCATTTTCCAGAAAGAGCAATTTGATTTTCATGCCCTCAGAGAAGCGTTCTTTCAACCATTCAAGCTTTATTAGATGTGCTTCGTGTTTTGGATTTAGAAAGCATGGACATCCATACTCTGCAGCATTTTGTGGGTTCAAACCTATAATTTTAATATTATTCATTTCGGTTTTCCTCCTTTAGAATGTTCTCTACAAGGCGCAGATTGAGTAATGTTATTAACCTTCTCGTAAGCAACGCGGTTTACCACGCCCCTCTAACACCTGCAATGGTTAGCGTTGTCCTTTCGTATTATAACTTACACTCCAATACCGTCCTTCGGGATATTCTCTATAGGTCACCGCCTTTGCAAGTCTGGTTAAATCTTCAATGATCTCCTGCTCACTCGGAAAGTTCTTCACTACTTCGAACTTCCTACCGCTCTTAAGGGTTCTCTCTTCGAGAAGATTTCCTTCTTTATCATACCGTCGTTTCTCCCAATCGTAAGGCAATTGATCTGCGAAAAGAACGAAAGCACCGGGCATAAGCTTGGAATGGAGCACGGTCAAAAAAGACTTGATTCTGGACTTCGGTATGTGAGACCACCACCAGTGAGCAAATGCTGCCGTAAAGTTGCCCGAGATCTCATCTAATGAATAGGCATCGGCAACTTGGCATCGCACGTTCTTCGCAAGAGAAAGTCTTTTGCGTGCAACAGATATCATTCCTGGATCAGCGTCGGTCGCCAGAACTGAATGTGCCGTAAATGCGATTACTTCAGTCCAGTATCCTGTGCCGCATGCGATTTCAAGAACGTCATGTCCTTTAAATGCCTTCTGAAATCTGGCTTTGATCGGTACACGAAGTTGTTCTGCAAGTTCGTCCATGTATCCTGCCGAAGCATCGTATTCTTCTGCGCGTGCCTTGTAGTATATAGCAACATCGTCACTCAAGGACATATGCGTTCACCTTTTATTGAGTATCTAATAATTCTCACAAAGTTCAAACAGTACAAATTTTCCAATAAATTGTTCATATCCGGAAATGTTCGAAAATACTTTGTTATACCAGGTTTGCATGTAAAAAGGCTGTTTTAAGTTGCTACCATCCAGGCATCAGCTCTTATAAATGTCAGCGTATTTGGCAAGGAATGTTCTTAGAGGCTCATGAATCTCAATATCATCTATCCTGTTTGGGTCCATTGGGCGTTCCTCGCAAATGACACAAACCAGATCATTGAGGACCCGTGCCCGTCGCTCAGGAGGTACGGATTGCCCATAATAGACAC
Organism: Caldifarciminota bacterium; assembly: GCA_030606335.1. Lineage (GTDB taxonomy): Bacteria > Hydrothermota > UBA3073 > UBA3073 > UBA3073 > JAGMCL01. The sequence goes on along the minus strand of JAUWGP010000014.1, from coordinate 62,689 downwards.
CTTCAGATTATTAGTTTTCAAAATGCCGAAGTGGACTAAAAGACTTTAAATCTTGTGGCATATACTTTCCGTGGGAAATTGCCTTTCGCATACTCGATTTTCTTCTCTCCCTTTATAATAGCTTCATCTGCATATGCCTCTATCACTTCACCTATATAAAGATTTTTATCTCCAATTTCTATTTCTTGCTTGAGCTTGCATTCCATATGAGCTATACATTCATCAATAATAGGAACTTTAAGTTTGTGTGCTGGTTGTGGTGTTAGACCTGTTTCTTTAAATTTATCTACATGATACCCTGAATGAAAGCCGCAATAATATATCTTTGGTTTTAGCTCCTCTGAAGGGACATTTATAATAAATTCCTTAGTACTTTCAATTAACTTACATGAATAAGCGCCTTTGCCTATAGCACAAGCTATAAGTGGAGGTTCCTTTGATACAGGAATACAGAAACTAACCGCTATAATATTTGATTTCCCCTTTATGGTTCCACATGTTATTAAAAAATGTCTCATCGGCCACATAAACTGCAGATATTCAACATCGGTTTTCATTTTTTACCTCTATTGCTACATTTGTTTAACTTTATTTATATATTATATATAATAAAGAGGGAAAAGTCAAGAAATTTTTTTGGGTTTTTTTATCTTTTCTCCTGAGAGGGTGAGTAGAAGGTTTTATTAAGGAATTCAAAGAAGGGAAACTTATATAATTTAACCTCTCTCTTCTTACATCAACTATTTTCTTTATTTACATCCGACCCCAGCTTTCTCTTATTTAGGTCTAACCCATGCTCTCTCCACATAATCACACTTTCCTTTCGCTGTTACTTTCAAACAAAGGTAGCGATTTTAATTGGGCTTTTAATTCTTTTTCCGATGGCAAAGCTAATTTATACTTAGAAGCAAAAACTTTGTTGCTTAACCCACCCAATATATACTTGGCAAAGATATCATCTTTTTTAGCACAAAGTATAAGACCAATAGGGTCGTTCTCGTCTTCAGTCTTTTCATTCTCTTTGAAATAGTTTAAATAGAAATTCATCTGACCTATATCAGAATGGTCAAGTTCACCAGTCTTTAGATCTATCAAGACAAAACATCTCAAGAAGCGGTTGTAGAAAACTAAGTCAATATAATAATGGCGGTTGGTAATGGTTATCCTTTTCTGCCGGGCGACAAAACTGAATCCTTTACCTATCTCTAAAAGGAAATATTGTAGTTTATCAATAATTGCTTGTTCTAACTGGCTCTCAGTATAAGAGGTCTCTTCTTTAAGATTAAGAAACTCAAGGATGTAGGGGTCTTTGATAGCATCTTCTGGTTTTTCGACGATTTGTCCTTTTTCTGCCATTTTTATTACAGCCTTGGTATCCTTGCTTAGAGCCAATCGCTCAAAAAGCATTGAATTGATCTGTCTTTTTAATTCTCTTACAGACCAGTTGTTCTGGCCCGCCTCTTTTTCGTAAAAAGAGCGGGCAAGAGATTCTTCTACCTTCAGTAATTCGCAGTAATGTGACCAGGATAGCATTGGTTCAAATTCCGTAGACACTGTTTGCGAAATTGCCAATTTTCCAGACGGTGTCTGGAGCTTTTGTGCTCCGCCAGATTTCGCAGACACTGTCTGCGATTTTTGAGGGAATGTTAAATAGAATTTACGCATTTGTTCAAGATTTCTTTGAGAAAATCCCCTTCCAAATCGTCTTGTCATATCTTCTGAAAGTCTTTTTATAAGTTCTATTCCATACTTTGCCCGTGCCTTACCTTTCTGTTCAAATTCAACTATTTCTCTTCCAATCTCCCAGTAGGCTAAAACTTGGGCTTTGTTTATCTCTCTAACTACTTTAGTTCTTGCTTGATTAAGAATTTCGGCAATTCTTTCAAGCAGGTTGTTGTATCTGCTTGCTGAAGTCTCGACGGATGCAGGAGTTCTTTTAGTTATCTCTTTACCTTTCCTCATTTTTCATCTCTTGTTTGGCTTCACATCCACTGCAGTTAAAAACAACACATAGCTAATAATCTTTTTTAAAAGAGAGCCTCAACGAGGCCAGTCCTGAAGAAGAATCTAAAATAAATTTTCCTTTTCTATTAATCTCTTAGATAGACTATCCCTTTGCAATAATAGAATTTTCACCCGCTCTCTTTTTGTATCAGCTATTTTCTTTATTCAGGACAGACCATAGACGATCGACTTAAGTAAGGCGATTTGTTATGTGGTAATCATCTATTTAAATCTATCAAAATATGCGTCTATTTCAGGTCTTAGTTCGATACCTACTCTCTCAAAACAATCTAATACTTCTGTATATGCACCTTTACCCCCGAGAAAATTCCAGAACTCATCCGCAACTTTTAATTCATCGTCTAAATCAAGCATTCCCTTTAATGTCCATCTTTCATAAGGTTTTGGTTCGTAGGGATTATATGGAATCGCAATATAAGAATGTACCTTGGCAGTCGGATTTTTAAATAAAATTATTGCAACCTATTCCAAAAGGGTTCGCTTAAAATCTTTAAGATTGCTAATGTTTGGTTTAGCAGTTTTTAAATCAATCAGGATCAGTTCACTATCTTGCCTTTTTTAACCAAATATATACTTTTGTTATCTTCACTTTAAATTATGGGATTATCCCTAATTCTCTCTCAATATCATAAATATTGCGTTTAGCTTGATGCAAACTCTGGATCTTTTCTATTTTGATGAACTTGAGTATGGGTTGTATTTCATGAAATGTTCCAGATAGCAATTGATTGACGGCACCTAAATCATTTGCTGAAGCTACAAGGAAAATCCGACTGTTCCAGATGTCGTGAGCATGTTTTAATTTTCCCAGTGCATGATATATATCGCCGGCAACCTGAACCTCAAAAACATATGTTGGAACCGACTCAGGAAGTCTCCTCCAGACTACATCTAATCGTTCTGATCCCATTGGGAATTCAATATCAGCAACATATGCTTGCAATTTTCCAATTTCCAGTAATAAGTTTTTAATATCATCATGTGTTGGAGAGACCTTTTCTGCTTTAGTAGGCATTACAGGTACAGAAATTTTCCCTAACGATTCTATGGCAACATTTGGATTTAAAGCCTGAATTAAGGGTTTTATCTCTTCCCATTTTTTTAGTATCAGCGGTTGTCTAAATCTTGCCTTCTCAGATATTGATACCTTTTTTTCTTTCCACATATTTTGAGGCAAAATAAAGTCTATATCAAATTCAAACCTAAGAGGCCACTTGACACAACCTTCTTGTATTTCAGTATCCCATAGTGGTACATCTTGATAGAATTTGCTTCTGATGATTCCATATCCAACTATTCCTTTAACCTTGCCAGTTACATAAAACAGTATTACATCGTTTGGTTCAATCGCAAGCCAATAAAGTTTCTTAAATATAGTATCTTCAAGTCCCCATATTCCTTTTGAAATGAGCGATTGGCTCCAATTTTTTTCTGAACCAGGTACAATCCAAAAGTTCCTCATATTTATTACCTCAAATTATCTCTTTTGCTTCATATGTTTCATTAAAGGTCATTTCTATTTCTTTAATTTTGAATTTTTGATCTTTTCGATCCTTTGATCTTGATAAATCAGGACAATAACCAAGATAAAATTCAGCACATTTACAAGCTTTATCTTTATCTTGTGCATAGACTGTAACAATATATGACCGTGTAAGCAATAATTCATACTTTTTCATATTCATAATCTCACCCTAGTTCAAATTAATAAAAACCGTATTTATAGATTTTGGCATTTGAAATCATTACATTAAAAGCAGATATATCGACGCCGATGGCATTTAAACCTAACTCGTTAGCTTGAATCAAGGTTGTTCCACTCCCACAAAAGGGGTCTAAAACAATATCTCCCTTTCCGAAATAAACTTCTTTTTTAAACTCATCGGTATGAGAATCAAGGAAATACTACACCAACTGAGGGATGAATTTCCCTTTATAAGGATGAAGCCTATGAACATGTTTTGTCCGCTCGGCTTCTTTATATTCCACGAAGGATAAATGCCAATTTAGATCATCTCCTAAAATTTTCTTCCATTGTTTTTCTTTTGTGAAGGAGTCGTAATATTCTTTCAGTTCTTCTAAACTTACTAAGGGTTTATTCTTGTTCTCGTATTTTTTAATTCTTCCATATTGAATTAGATATGAAATATTAGAAATTGTTACTTTACGATCTAAATATTCAGACGCCCATTTACTTGCTCCTTTTAGATCAAGAAATTTGGTTTCTTCATCTAATAATGTTGGTTGTTTCATTTTTAGCAATATATGTTTCAGAAAAATGATTACTTACATATAACAAGGGTCACAACGGTCAACAGGGTCAGATCTACAAGTCATAGGGCAATGAAGGTTCGTGATTTTGCTACCTAAACTATATTTTAAGTTATATCATAGTATTTTATAATAATATAATATACTAATTTTTATAGGATGTCAAGGAAAAAGTTTGATGGGTTAGGTGGAATGTAGATAAAGAAGATTAATAGGTAGGTTTGTAGTTTTGAATAAGCGGGTAGGGCTTAACATCCTTCATGCCTTTCGGCAGGCTGGTGAGGATAGATTAGATGCAGTTCGGTTTGCTTCGCTTACAGTTCGGTACGCTACGCTTACTCGCCATCATACAGTTCAACACTCTCAGCTCACTCGCCATCGTACAGTTCAGTGTAATGCTGAGTTTATCGAAGTATGGCTCCCCGGGAGGGACTTGAACCCCCAACCTAGTGGTTACGAGAACTCCCGACATTTCTATCGGGCTCGGACTATCTCTTCACCCCGCCTGTGGTGGGGTGCCGGGCGCTTTTAGGACTTATTGGTATGAGGCTCCTCATTCCTTAGTCTCTGCACGTCCCTGCCTACTGAAGACCTCTTCGACAGGTTTCGCTCAGGATTACCTTGCCCTACCTCAACAGGGTTTAGGCTTCCCTGAATTCACCCGGATTTTCAATCCCGGTTACCCGGGAAAGCTGCAGTTTGTCAGTATGGACTTCTCGGTGACAATTGGTACTACGTTCTTTTGTCACCTGCGCGCCCCATGCTTCTCCTTCTACAGCCACCCGCTCTACCATTGAGCCACCGGGGAGATTGTTAATATGCGAGTTATATCAGCTCTTATCTTGTGCGTCAATATTATACACCAAAAATCCAATTTTGTCAACTATAAAATTTGTATTTCAAGGTACTTTTATTCAAATATTTAACCACAGAGGACATAGAGGGTACAGAGATTTTTTATTAAATATTAACATAAACATATCAAACCTACCTCGCATAAGGCGGGGAATAAATATTTTACTCCCTCCGTTGTGTCTTCGTCGCGAATGTTGTTTTTACTTGACATTTATCCCTTTTTATATTATAATTCACTTGTATGTTAAAGTCCATTAATGTACATAAATATACAATTATTGACGAACTCTCCCTTTCTTTCTCAGATGGGTTGACTGTAATCACTGGAGAGACAGGAACAGGTAAGTCAATTATAATAGACTCTCTGGGTTTCTCTCTAGGTGAAAAGAAACGCAAAGGCGCGAAAAAAAACACATTCGTGGAATCCTATTTCAAGAAAATATCTCTATCAAAGTACGGGATAAAGGGTAAGAGTATATTGTTAAGAGCAGACGTAAAGGAAAGAATACGTTACTACCTGAATGATTCACCCACGCCTCAAAGAACAATAAATGAGATAGGTAAGGACATTGTTGATATGGTTGGAGGTCATTCTCACCAGTCCTTTTTCTCACCGAATGTTCAACTTGAACTTATTGATAATTTTACAGGGATTAAATCAGAGGTCGAATCTTTCTCAAAGCTATATAAACGTCTCTGTGAACTTACTGAGAGATTTGAAAGTTTGAAGAAAGAGATAGATGAAACAAAAAGGACAGAGGAATTTATGAGATGGGAACTGGAGAGCATAGAGCGTCTAAATCCAAAAAAGGGAGAAGATGATGAACTTGAAGGAAGGTTAAAGGTTCTTGAAAACGCCGAAAAGATACTTCAAATTACTAATGAGAGTCAGGGTGTTCTAACAGGAGACGGAGGGATTGAAGAGGGTTTAACAAGAGTCAGTAAACTTTTAAATGAACTTACAGGCATTGATAGTAGTAATGTGTCTCTGGTGAAAGAACTTGATAACATTTACTATGAACTGAAGGATTTAATCTCTTCACTATTATCCTATGTTGATAGAATAAGTCTTGACCCGGAGGAGATAGAAAAGACAAGATTGAGGGTTATGGAATTAAAGGACTTGAAAAAGAGATTTGGTGGGTCACTTGAGAGTGTTATAAAGAAAAGAGAAGAATTAAAGAGAAGAATTCAAGGCCTAAGTGTTAACAGTGAAGAGATGGATAGAATGGGAAAGGAGATAGGAAATTTGAAACAGGAGGTAAAGAAAAGGGCAGAACTACTGTCAAAAAAGAGGAAGGATGTTATTAACGAATTTAAAAATCTAACAATGGATGAATTTTTAGACCTTGGGCTTGAGAAAGCGAGATTTGATGTTAAAATTGAGAGTGTTGATGTGAGAGAGACAGGAAAGGATGCAGTAGAGTTTGTGTTTTCTGCAAATCCCGGGCATGAGATGGGACCTCTTTCAAGTATTGCATCAAGGGGAGAATTATCAAGGTGTATGCTGGCTCTTAAAAAGGTCCTTGCTGAGTTAGATAAGATACCCACACTTATATTCGATGAGATAGATATTGGTGTGTCAGGTAGGATAGCAGATAAAGTAGGGGACAAATTGAAAGAACTCTCAAAAAGGCACCAGGTAATATGCATAACTCATCTACCGCAGATTGCTGCGAAGGGAGATACTCATTTGAGAGTAGAGAAGATTCTAAGTAGTGGAAAGACTGATGTCAAGGTAAAGGAACTTCACGGGAAAGATAGAGAGGAAGAGATCGCAAGTCTTATAGCAGGCAAGAAGGTTACTGAAAGTGCAAGAAGGCATGCAAGAGCACTCCTGAAACAGGTCGCAGATTACACTGATTAGAAAATAGATAATTGAACGCAGATTACCGCAGATATATAAGGATAATAACAGGAGAAATCTTGCCTTCATAGGTTTGTTCTTAATTTTGAATTTTGATATTTTATTTTTGATTTTTTCTACCGGGGGTTTCATGAAGGGTGTTGTTCTTGCTGGTGGACTTGGAAAGAGATTATATCCTCTTACGAAAATCACAAATAAGCATCTCCTACCGGTCTATAACCTTCCAATGATATATTATCCAATCATGACATTGTGTGAGGCTGGTATTAATGATATATTGATTGTTACAGGGGGTAATTCTGCTGGAGAGTTTTTAAGGCTGATGGGGGACGGAAGGGAATTGGGTCTAAAGGGACTAGGTTATACATATCAGAAGAATGAAGGTGGTATTGCAGATGCAATCTATCTTGCGAAGGATTTTGTAGACGATGACAGCTTCTGTGTAATACTCGGGGATAATATACTTGAAGGTTCAATAAAGGAGGGTGTTTCGAGGTTTAAAGAAGGAGCAATGATATTTTTAAAGGAAGTTAAAAACCCACAGGAGTATGGAGTTGCAATTCTTGATGACGATAAATTAACAAAAATAGTGGAGAAACCCAGGGTTCCCCCAACAAACTTTGCAGTCATTGGAGTTTACATATATTCAAGTGATGTGTTTCAGATTATAGGAAACCTTACCCCTTCGGAACGCGGGGAACTTGAAATTACGGATGTAAATAATGAATACCTGAGACAGGAAAGGCTTACCTATAAAATCTTCGATGGATTCTGGGGAGATGCAGGTGAATCCGTGGATGCCCTGCTCAGGGTTAATAACTATGTAGCAAAAAGGAAGAAAGAAGATTCCAATCTCTGGCGTATCCATCCTCTATAATAACACACCAAATGCTTTTCCTCTTTCTTTTATTAACTATACCCAAATGGACTATAGGCTGCTATCTTGCTGCCGATAACGGGCTTGATTATGTAGTGCTTTCTGATATTGAGGAGATGAAGTCTATTGGCTCAACCTCTGATATCAGAGTAGTAATACAGGTTGATAGATTGGACTGGGCAGAAAGATACCTGGTGGAGAGGGATAGTCTTGTTCTGTTAGAGGAGGTTGGGGATGTCAACTCCGGTGACCCGGAAGTCCTGAAGGATTTTGGCAGGTGGCTTGGTTCAAATTTCCCAGCAGAACATTATATGCTTGTTATATGGGACCACGGCGATGGATGGGATAAGAAAGGGATTTGCTATGAAGGATTCAGTTTTATTTCGGTCGCAGAAGGAGAATTTGGTGAGGCAATTGCATCAATTCGCTCAGAACTTGGTAAGAACATAGATATAATTCTGCTTGATGCCTGTCTTATGCAGATGATCGAGGTTGCATCAGAGATATATTCCTATGCTGATTATATGGTTGGTTCAGAACAGCTTGTTCCTTTAACCGGCTTTCCCTATGACAGGATATTGTCAATGCTCACAATAGATCCCTTTATAGATAAGGGGGTTCTATCCGATAGTATAGCGAGTTTCTACGTGCAGTATTATGACTCAATTGGAGTTGATGCCCAGTGTTCAAGTGTAGACTTATTTTCATTTTCTTCTCTTGTTCAGTCTGTTAAAGAGCTGATCGTATTGTTGAGGGGGAATGCCCAGAATCCTGCAATACTTAAGGCGAGAGAGAGTGTTCAGACCTTTAATTGTGCAACCGACCCGCCACCAACTACCCAGGACAGGTATATTGATATGTGCAATTTTGCCGAGATTCTGACAAGTGTTGCTGAAGGTGAGCTTAAGAGTGCTGCACAAGAGGTTACAGATATTGGTTTAACCATGATGGTATCAAAATACACTGGTGAATCATTAATGAATTCAAGAGGTTTGTCTGTCTGGTTCCCATATACTTATTCGGAATTTAGACTTGATTATTTAAAATATAGAAGTCTTCAATATGCAGAGATGACAGAGTGGGAAAAATTTGTCTTTTTATACTATTGTGTTCCTGATACCATACCTCCCACAGTTCCCGAACCACTCCCGGCAGAAATATCTGGGAGCACTTACAGGGTAAAGTGGGAAGAGTCTTATGACCTAACATCCGTTAGTGAATATGAGCTTGAAGAGTTGATAGACGCAGGAATTTTTCTTGAGGATGGATGTGAGGATTTTACCAATTTTGACCCTGATGGGTTTGTTGTATCGGACTATCAACCTTATAATGGCGAAGGGAGTTACTTTACATCAAGCGGTGTTCTTATCTCAAAGCAAGAATTTCCTGAAGGGATTTTTAGCTTTTTCAGGCATCAAAGAAATGGAAAGCTTAGTATTATGTGCTCGCCCGATTTAGTTGACTGGAATGAGGTCGCTGTATTTTCTAACAGCACAGGATGGACGAAAGAGTCAGTTGACATAACAGAAGAGGGTTATGTGAAGTTTGAGTTTTCAGGGGATGGTGCATGGGTTTATATAGATGATATATATATCGTATCATTTGCAGATGAGGAGGTTGTATACAAAGGTATAAATAATTCATTCACTGTAACAAATAGACCAAATGGTGATTACTACTATAGAGCAAAAGCTGCGGATGAACATGAAAACATATCAGCATGGAGCGAGATTATCGAAGTTAAACTTGTGAGTTATCTCTCTCCTTATAATTATCCTAATCCATTTAATGAGGGCACAAATATCGTATATGATATACCTGCTGATGGAAAATTAACAATTTTTACTGTTTCCGGCAGTCTTGTGAGGAAGTTAGATGTAAAGAAGGAGAATTTCAGCATATACTGGGACGGTAAGGATGAGAATGGTGAGGATGTAGCATCCGGTGTCTACATCTGCCGCCTAAAATCAGGTGACATCACCTTTATATTCAAGATAGCCTGCGTGAGATAAGAAACCTTAGATAACGCAGACCTTCCTATCAGCAGGCAGTTGTAATGTAGGGAACGCATATATGAGTTAGGTGTTGTGTGATTTTACTGTTAGGATAAAGATAAAGATACAGTTCGTAAAATTGTATATATTTTCTCGCTTTCGCGCGAAAGCGAGAAAGTTAAATAAGAAATGGATGCTTTGATTCACATATTTAAGGCTATTAGTAACGAAAATCGGGTTAATATTATTGAGTTTCTAATTCAGAATGAGGAGGCTTCACTTGAAACTCTATCATTAGATATTGGGCTTCCATATAAAACAGTAGATAGAAATCTGAAAATACTCGAAAAGGCTGGACTTGTTAAGCAGAGAAGATGGAGGGGTCTGGTATACTACTCTATCCTGGATTCACAAACACTGAAATATAACAAAATGATATTTGATATAATAAAAATGCATATAAAAGACAAACAAGAGGAATGATATAGTTTCTCGCTTTCGTGCGAAAGCGAGAAAGAATAAAATGCTATTAAATATTAAAAATATTACAAAGGAGATTGATAGGTTCAAAGCTGTTGATGATATATCTTTTGCCATCAAATAAGGAAGTATAGATAATTTAATATTTCCGAATGGTGCTGGGAAATCAACCTCTCTTAAGGCAATTTGTGGGCTTCTAAAAGAGACTGGTGGCCGGATAGAATCAGGTGAAGTAGAGTTTAAGGGAGAAAGTATAAAAGGGCTTCAACCTTTTCTGTTAGTAAAAAAGGGAATCTGTCTTGTCCTCCTAAAAACCATACTTACTTTTTTCTTTTGGGAAGGCTTCCCCAGAAAAAAACTGTTACGGAGCATTAAAAGTTTATATGCTTGACAAATTAATATTTTTGTATTATAATGTTATGAAAATTATTTGCTTTTTTTTATCAGGAAAGGGGTAACGATGAGAAGATGTTTGCACAGATTGATAGCGCTCACTATAGTCATAGTCTTTTCTATCATAACTATATCTGGATGCACAGGTACAAAAGCCCCGGGCAAGAAGATTAAAGTAGGACTTCTTTTCCCAATGAAAGGCGGATTAGGTGGAGCGGGTGAAAACCGTGTAATAGCTGCAAAAGTTGCCCTCGAAGAAATTAACGAAGCAGGCGGTGTCCTGGATTCTGAGTTAGAACTGGTATTGAAAGATACCGAGAGTAACCCGGAAACAGCAAAAATTAGAGCAAAAGAGCTTGTCGATGAGGGTGTTAAGTTTATTATAGGTGCATTCGCCAGCAGTGCAACCATTAAGGCAGCAGAAGTAACAGTACCTAATAATGTCATCCTTCTCTCTCCATCGTCTACTTCGCCTGAAATAACTCACCTTGATGATAATGATTATGTCTTCAGAGTTTGTGCCTCCGACCTTTTCCAGGGTGAGATAGCTGCTGACTATATATATATGAACTTAAAGAAGAGAAATGCGGGTATAATGTATATCGACAATGCATATGGTAAGGGACTAAAGGATACCTTCATAAAGAGTTTTACTGAGCTCGGGGGTGAGATAGTAGGAGATGCTATTGCAACACCAGATTCCTTTTCGTATACGAACATAGAAAACAACGATTATACCCATTACCTAAAGAAATTGAATGGTATGAATCCTGAAATAGTTTTCATTATCGGTTATATCGAGACTGGAGTTGCTGTAAGGCAAAAAGGAGAAATAGGTTATGACTTTGAATTCTTCGGCTCAGAAGGGCTAGGTCATGCAGGATTTATTCCGCTGGGAGGAGACGTTACAGAGGGAATAAAAGGCACTGCGCCATATCATATGGAAGACGACTACTTCAATATCTTCAGAGAAAGGTATGTTGAGCTACACCCTGAGAATGAAGAACCTTCTGGATATGCACCAACAGGATACGATGCTGTAATTTTAGCAGCCCTAGCCATTGAGAAAGCAGGTACTTCAGAGAATACAGAGGCAATACGTGATGCTCTTCGAGATGTCTCCAAAGGGGGTGATAAGGTATATGTAGGAGGATACTCCGTAGCAATAGAGAAGATCAGAAAGGGAGTTGATATAGACTTTGAAGGTGCAGCTGGTCCTCATGACTTTGATGAAAAGGGTGATGTAAAGTGTCCCTATGAAATATGGAAGATAGTCGGAGGTGAATATACACACTTAGAGACAATTAGCATTGAAGATTAACTACTTCTGCTTTAATACAGAAACTGGGATGATAGATCTACAGAGAGTATGTTATCTTGAAGGATCGATAATAGAGTCAAACTTGGATAAAAAACTGTTACAACACAAGCCATCCCAAAAACTTGACTAATAAGCATTTTTGTAATATAATTATCGGAACTGACTGTAAGCCTGTTAAATATTTAAACAATAGATAACCTTGTGTTCTTATAACTATTTTATTTGACAGTGTAGATCCAAATAATATCCGTTAGATAACGGATGTAATTTCACAGGGAATCCCCACTCAGCCTTGGTGGAGTAAAAGATTGTTTATAGGATCCCGTCCATACGGATCTCATATGAGTCTGTGAACTGTGGGAATTCTCTTTCGATCCCTGTTTTTTAATTGATAATCTCAAAAGAGAAAACATGGTTAGAGTTAGGATTGCACCTTCACCAACCGGTTTCTTGCATGTAGGTACTGCAAGAACTGCTATTTATAACTTTCTCTTTGCAAGGAATAAGGGTGGAAAATTTGTCTTGAGGATAGAGGATACGGATTTAGAGCGCTCGAGTAAGGAGATGACAGAGGTAATAATAGAATCCTTTAGGTGGATGGGACTAAACTGGGATGAGGGTCCTTATTTCCAGTCGGAGAGACGAGATATATATAAAAAACACACTGAAGAACTAATAAAGAGCAAAATTGTCTATTCCTGTTATTGTACAAAAGAGGAGATAGGGGAGAGAAAGAGAAGGATGATAGCAGAGAAGAAGGCATGGAGGTATGATAGAAGGTGTCTTAATCTTACAGAGGAAGAGAGAGAAAGGTTTGAGAGGGAAGGTAGACCAAAGGCACTGAGATTTAAGGTCGATAAATCCAGTTCATTTCATGACCTTCTCCATGGCAGGATAGAGAGGGATAAGAATGATATAGAGGACTTTGTGATAATAAAGTCTGATGGTATGGCAACGTATAATTTTGCCTGTGTGATTGACGATCATCTGATGGAAATATCACATGTTATGAGGGGAGAGGACCATATATCAAATACCCACAAACAGATTCTTCTATATGAGGCTTTTGGGTGGAAACCACCAGAGTTTATCCACCTTCCTCTTATACTCGGTTCAGACCGTTCAAAACTCTCTAAAAGACATGGTGCTGTATCTGTGCTGGATTATAGGGATGAAGGATTCTTACCAGAGGCGTTTGTAAACTTTCTTGCACTTTTGGGATGGTCTCCTGGTGAGGATAGGGAGATAGTGCCTTTAAAGGAGATGATAGGAATTTTCTCTCTTGAAAGACTTTCAAAAAGGGGAGCAGTATTCGATCCGAAGAAACTTGAATGGATGAATGGACAATATATTAACGGGCTTAATAATAAGGAATTGCTCAATCGACTTTTACCATTTATAGGAGATAAGCTTGGGATAAAGGATAAGGAGGAGGATTATATATTAAGTGTGATAGGTCTTTTAAAGGAGAGGATTTCCATTCTTTCAAAATTCTGGGACCTCGGTTCATATTTCTTTGTAAAACCTGAGAGTTATGACATAGAGAGTTTCTCAAAGTATGTTAAAAAGGGTAGGGCTGAGGTTAATAAAGAAAGGTTAGAAGAGATTATAAGGGCATTTAAAGGGCTTAAAGATTTTGATACAGAGATACTAGAAACATATGTTAGAGATTTGGCTGAAGGGATGGGCATAAAACCAGGTCTAATAATACACCCGATAAGATTTGCCCTTACAGGGAAGACTGTTGGACCCGGGCTTTTTGAGCTTATGGAGATACTTGGTAAGGATGAATGTGTTGAGAGACTGGAGTATTTTGTTGAGAAAATAATAATAAAAATATGACGTCCCGCCTTTGGCGGGATCCCGAAGAAAGCGGGACAGATTCACCCCGTTTAATAATGTGTCAATAGATGTCTGATGGTTCTTAAAACGTTGTATTTAACGGGGTAAACGCAGATAAGCAGGATAATGATTTTAAGTATAAAGAATTAACTGCGAAAATCATTGAAATTTTCTATAGGGTTTATAACAAATTAGGTTACGGGTTTTTGGAAAAGGTATATGAAAATGCTTTAATGATAGAGTTTAAGAAAGAAGGAATTCCTGCCGTAGCACAAGCTCCCATAAAGGTATATTATGACGATAGGGAAATTATAGGAGAATATAGTGCTGATATATTGGTGGATAAAAAGGTTATAGTTGAAATAAAGGCAACCAAGAGGTTGGTTGAAGATAACGAGGCACAACTATTGAACTATTTAAGAGCAACATACATTGAGGTAGGTCTTCTATTTAATTTTGGTCCTCAGCCAGAAATAAAAAGGAAGGCGTTTGATAATCACAGAAAAAGGAATATAAAAAATCATAATAATCTGCGTTTATCTGCGTCCTAAAAAAATTCAGAGAGGGAGAGAAGTATGAATGACTTTGAATTGATAAAGAGGGGTACAGCCGATATCATAACAGAGGAAGAATTGATAAAAAAGCTAAAAGAGAGACGACCGTTGAGGGTCAAACTTGGGATTGATCCCACAGCACCAGACATCCATCTTGGACTGGCTGTTCCACTTCGAAAGCTTCGCAAACTTCAGGATTCAGGTCATACCGCGATTTTAATTGTTGGTGATTTTACTGCAAAGATAGGTGACCCATCAGGAGCATCAAAGACAAGACCTGTCCTTACAGATGAGGATATAAAGAAAAACATGGCAAGGTACAAGGATGACATTTTTCAAATTCTTCTACCAGAGAGGACTGAATTTAGATATAACTCAGAGTGGTGTGAGCCTCTAACCTCAACAGATATTATCAGGCTCGCACAAAAAGTAACACTTGCGAGAATTATAGAGAGAGATGACTTTGAAAAGAGATTGAAGGAACAAACTCCGATATCACTTCATGAATTATTATACCCTCTTTTTCAGGCATACGATTCAGTTTATATAAATGCAGATATAGAACTCGGGGGAACCGACCAGACATTTAACCTGCTTATAGGAAGGGAACTCCAGAGAGAATATGGACAGACCCCGCAGATATGTATAACGCTTCCACTCCTTGAGGGACTTGATGGAACAAGAAAGATGAGTAAGTCCTATGGCAATTATATCTCAATAAAAGACCCTCCCAGGGAGATATTTGGCAAGGTTATGTCCATTCCTGATTCCTTGATAATAAAGTATTATGAACTATGTACGGATAAGCCAGATGAGGAAATAGAAGGGATAAGAAACAGGCTTTCAGAGGGAGTTAATCCAAGAGATATTAAGGCTGAACTTGCTAAAGAGATAGTACAGATGTATTGTTCTAAAGAAGCTGCAAATGATGCAGAAAAAGAGTTCGAGACTATATTTAGAGATGGAGGTATCCCCCGGGATATAACCACTTATAAACTTGAGAATAAGATATGGATAGTAAGACTACTCCAGAATGTAGGATTTGCTTCAAGTGGAGCTGAAGCAAGAAGATTGATAACCCAGGGAGCAGTTGAACTCGATGGTGAGATTATCAGGGATATAAACTTCGAGGTTGATAAGGGTTGCATTTTGAGAGTTGGAAAAAGAAGATTTATAAAACTAATTAAGTAGAATTGTTATATTAACCGAATTCTCCCCTTTTTCCCCCCCTTCTATGAGTGGAAAAGCAGGAAAATGGTTTGAGATAATAATAGGCACAGGGTTTTTTACGGGATACTTGCCTATTGCTCCCGCAACCTTTTGCAGCGGGCTTACGCTTATTATATTTTATTTCCTTCCGAAGACAATTTTGTTACAAACCCTGATTATCCTTTTCCTCTTCTTTTATGGTGTATATATTTCAGGAAAATTAGAAAGGAGATGGGGTGAAATAGACCCTAAAAGGGTAGTTATAGATGAGATGTGCGGCATGTTTTTATCGCTTTACCTACTGCCATGGAGTTGGAGAATCGGTATAATTGGATTTCTTCTTTTCCGTTTTTTTGATATTATAAAACCCTTCCCTATAAGGCAAACTCAGAAAATAGGTAGAGGCTGGGGAATCATGATAGATGATGTAATTGCTGCGTTATTTACCAATATTGTATTAAGGATTGTCATTCATTTCTTCCATATATACTTATGCGTCGGTTAATTCCGTATTTAGTCCTATTTATCTTTTCAGGGTGTACTCCTAAGTTCATGCATTATACACCTCCCCTTCCTGGTATTATATATGTTTTAGAAACTCCTGAGTTCTGGATAGAGAAAATTCCAAATCCTGATAGTGCTCTTTTAGATGAGGAAGGAATAAGATTACTGAATCGCGAGATTGTTAAAAAAGAGCTCTATTTTAATGTATTAGAAAAGGATACCGTTTTTTACAGGAAAAAGGTAAGAGATGAAATAAAAAAAACCTTAAGAAGGTTTAAATCTTCAAATAAGATATCACATTCAGGTCTTCCCTTTATGCAGGATTTCTGGGAGGAGATTGAGGAGAAGATGAATCTCAGGAAAATGTCCTATAAGATACCAAAGGTTTATGGATTAACATTAGAGAAGATTCATTTGAGAGATTTACCGACAAATGAGATTGCAGTTAGTTCACGCTCCTGCGAGTTTAACAGGTTACAGGTTACGACAGTAAGACCATTTGAACCAGTTCTAATCCTCCATAAAAGTATGGAGAAAGACTGGCTGTATATAAAGTCAGGGTTAGCAGAGGGATGGGTTGATGCAGGGAGAATTGTATCTGCTGTTCGAAATTCGATTGTTACCTATCTTGATACACCATTTGTCGTTATTACTGGAGCGGATGTTCCACTCTATGGTGATGAGGAGTTTAAAAATTTTCTTATGTGGTTGCCAATGGGCACCCGAGTAAGGCTTGATGGAATACATTCAAGGGATGCAGTCTCTGTTTTAATACCTATTAGAGGAGACGATGGCAGTCTTAACTTCTTAAAGGCATACCTTAATAACGATGTCTATGTCAATGTAGGACATCTGCCATATACACAGAGGAATGTTATCAGACAGTCTTTCAGGTTGCTCTCCTTCCTGTATGGATGGGGAGGAACCTGGGATTCAGATGACTGTTCCGGCACTATTGTAAGGATTTTCTCTTGTTTTGGTATAAATCTACCAAGAAATTCCAGTCAACAGCAGAAGGTGGGATTAGCGGTTGTTTCCTTTGATAAGAAGACCAGGAGTAAAGAGAGAATGGAGATGTTGTATGATGCTGTCCCCGGAATTACAATTATGGGTTGGTCCGGACATATTATGTTGTATCTTGGAGTGTATGAAGGACATCACTACTGCCTGCAAAATATCTGGGGATTTAAGAAGAAGAGATGGTTCACAGAGGATACTTACTATATTGGCAAGGTGGTTGTATCTAACCTCTCTTTAGGGGAAGGAACCAAGAGAGGTTCGCTGCTGGAGAGATTGACGGCTGTGAGGGTAGTGATGCCTGTTGATTTAGAGAATGAGTGATTAATATTATCAGGCGATTAAAATCTAAGGTAATTATAAAACATTTAACACTTGTGTAGTTGCTTGAATCAAGGGTAGTAAGTATTGTAGTATTATAGCCTTCATTTCTTTTGTTTGCCCCGTAGAATAGATAGTATTATGTTTGGGGAACTCCATGCAATAAGTTTTATTCCACAGGGCGAGCCCAAAAGAAACGAAGCAAAGAAAATGCACCCCAATGTTTTTCTCAGGCGGCAGATTGGCTACGGCTTATGGCTAATTTCCAGAACTCGCTTCGCTCAAACACCTGTAAATCTTAACGCCAACATTTTTTAAGATTTGGGGGTAAAATATATTGCTCGTTTAACGTTGTCGATGCTTGTATCGAAGCTCGATATTTTGAAACTCGAAGCTCGTGATGTATTTTTCCAGTTTCAAGCTTCCTGCTTCCAGTTTCGTTACGAGTTTCGCTACCGATAACCCAGTTTCGAACCACTTAGTTTTATTAAGCTATATAGTAAAATATAATTTATTATCAGATCTTTTATAATTTCCAAATTTAATACCAAGATTAAGGTAAAATTAAATATCAAACATTAAAATTAAGATAAAAAAAGGTGGTAGTGATTGGATAGCTTCTTCTTCAGTCCGTTAAGGTTCGTAATGACATACAGCAACTATTCGATGATTGTAAAGATGGATGTTTAATATGAGATTGCCACGCTCTCTTTGGTCGCTCGCAATGACAAGTACTAACAACTGTTGTTGCAAGGTGTGGAACGCCCTGCCTATTGTTTTGGAGTACCCCGCAGAGTATTTCTCTACAGGATAAACATGGTCATTGAAGTCCATAGATGAGATTGCCACGCTGCATTACCCCCGCCACAGCGGGATTTCCGCCACGCTCCAACAAGGTAGTGTCTACCTGACGGCAGGTAGGCACTCCTGAGAATCATAGATTGATAAAAACGGATGAGATTGCTTCGTCCGTCAAGAAGTATGGCGGACTCGCAATGACAGCGGTCAGGGATGAAGAAATCGCATTTTTGGAGAATTGGTAATAAGTAGATAAAAAAAAGGGCCGCAACACGTATGTTGAGGCCCAATTTATTAGATAAAATTAAAGGATTCACATTGTCTTATTTTACTTGAGTAGTATCATCTTATTTGTTCTTACTTCGTTTTCCGTCTCTATGCGATAAAGATATATACCCCCAGGAAGACCCTCTGAATTCCATTTTACAGTCTTCTCACCACTTGTTTGCCAATCATCCACCAGGGTTGCTATCTTCTCACCTAATAAGTTGAACACCTCGAGCTTAACATGTTCGTCTTCAGGAAGAGTAAAACGTATTTCCGTGGATATTGTGAATGGGTTGGGATAGTTTTGGAGTTTATAATCTACTATAATCGACTCATCTTCAGCTATACCTGTCGTGAAGTATGACATGCGTTCAAGACCAGATGCATCGGTAAAGTTTGGGTTGGTCTCACCGTCTTGGCTTGAAATAGTTGCAACCTGTCCATATGTTTCTGCCCAGAAGCAGTAAGATATATATTCTGAAGTATCTCCATACAATGGTGCACCCTGAAAGTATGTCACTGTTGACATCGTATCATATGAGAGTACTCTCAAGCAGCTATATGTACCGAGTGGTACTTGTACTGTGCCCCAGGCATCAACTTGATATTGCGAAGACATATCAGTTACAACTACCATATCCATTCCTTGAATTGTGTCATAGTCAGTATTATGCCAGGACCAGTTATTACCATTGCTCATTGGAAGAGGTGTTACTAAAGGGTCATCATATATGATTAACATATCTTCTATTGGTGTATGGATTCCAGCACCAAGGCCAGAAAGACTACTCGTGGTTAACTCGCTGTAGCCATAGACCGTTACCATAGCATCCATCACGCTTTTGTTTACAAGGTTAGCTGTGGGAAAATCGTTTGCAAATGGTGTATCATTTTTATTAACGATCAACCAATCTATCGTATCATTTGTTGCCTGTGAGGTGAAATTCCATGCGTTCCCACCCCCAGGGTTTCCTACATCTACTGTAACATCATAACATTCCTGATATATAAAATAGGTTCCAATCTGTTGCGGTATCTCAGACGATGTTATGTTTATCTGTCCGTATGATACAGACAGCATAATAAACATTAAAGCAACAACTGCACATGCATATCTTTTCATTACCCCTCCTTTACACCACCCCGGCACCCGGGGATGTGGTCTAATCCGTCATTGGTCGGTGCCACCACTTTTAATTTAAAAAATTTTCTAAACTCTTCTGATGTCAGTTAGTACTTTTACCAATAATGAGATTGCTTCGTCGTCCGTCAAGAAGTATGGCGGACTCCTCGCAATAACATACCACACGCGTGTCATTGCGAACGAATGAAGTGAGTGTGGCAATATCATTCCTCCAAACATGTCATTGCGAGTGAACGAAATGAACGCGGCAATCTCATATGTGATATAATTCAGTAAAAAGCGATTGCTTCATCCTTATGGATTCGCAATGACAGAAAAGACCCGGATTACGTAACTTTGGAACACTTTCTAATATTATACGAAAAAAAAGGATATTTGTCAAGTAAAAAGTTCGTATTAAGGATTTAATTATCATAAAAAATTAAGGAAGATTTTCGAACTTGCAATAAGTAATGCAATTATGGTCTTGGCATCACAAATTTTTCCCTCTCGAACCATATTTACTGATTCACTTAAGGGTAGTAACTTAAAGGTGATGTTCTCGTCGTAATCCAGATTGGGAGTTTCTTTCTTTAGATTATATGCAAAGTAAAGATGAAGGATTTCATTTGAATAACCAGGACTTGTGTAGAAATTAAGGACATGTTCTATATTGTTTGATGTATAACCAATTTCCTCTAAAAGTTCTCTTCTAATTGCACTATCTGGGTTTTCCCTCATCTCTATTATACCTGCTGGTATCTCAAAAATCTCTTTTCTCACGGGATATCTGTATTGTTTTATAAGGATGATTTCATCCCTGCCGACGAATGGTAGGCAGGCAACAGCACCCTTGTGGTCGACAACCTCTCTTTCCGTTCTTCTCCCATTATCAAGAAGAACCTGGTCTTTATAAAGGGTGATTATTTTTCCTTCATATATTTTTTTACTATTAAGCTGTTTTTCCATAATTACTCCTATTCAGATAGCAAATGATTTAGAAATTATTGATTATAAATCGTTTGACACAGAGAAAGATGTTTATATAGGTGTTAATCGATATTACAGTTGATTAACCTTCATTTCTTTTGTTTGCCCCGTAGAATAGATAGTATTATGTTTGGGGAACTCCATGCAATAAGTTTTATTCCACAGGGCGAGCCCAAAAGAAACGAAGCAAAGAAAAGGGCACCCCAATGTTTTTCTTCACGGCAGATTGACTACGTCTTATGGCTAATTTCCAGAACTCGCTTCGCTCAAACACCTGGAAATATTAACGCCAACGACTTGCAATCTGCCTAAAAAACAACATGGGGATTAAAAGGAAAAAATAATTAGTGATACAAGTTATTTATTGATTTAAAATATAATAAGATGTAATTTGGTGATAGAAATATTATAATCATCTAAAAATTAACCACAGATTCACCCTGTTAAATAACATAACAATAAACGTCAGAATTATACAGTAACCACTTCTATTTAACGGGGTGAATCTCCGTCCAAAAATGCGTTTTATCTCTCGAAACCTAATGAGATTATATGTGAAAGCCCCAAATCCTGATGGGTAGTTACCATGTAACTTAGACCAAGATTGTTAACATATAATGCAGCACCTGCAATAAAAGAGCGAGGAGAGGTGTTCATCCCGACTCTTGTAATAAGAAATTTTGATAGATGAATTATTCCCGTAACCTTTGTACTTGTTTCAAAACCCTCCTGTTTCAAAATTCTTACATCTATATCGAACCAATCCTCCGGGGAGATGTATATTCCTCCTGCAAGTTTACTGTCAATTGCGTCATCTTCGATGTATGGATTTGTAAAATCAGAGAGAGTAAACCAGATACTACTGAATTTTAGAGTGGTCATTATACCTATATCTCCTGATACAGCATAAGAGGTTCCGTATTCCTTTGTAGATACATACAGCAGCTTGATAAATGAACCGAACTTAACAGATTTGTAGCTATTGCCATATCCAATTGATATTTCGTTCTCTCTATAAGTATGCTCGCCAAAATTCGAGACTCTTAAGGCGAAAGAACCTATTCCTGATTGTATTCTTAAGGCAAGTCTTTCAGTAGCGAGTTCAGATAACCCGAAGGGTATTATATATTCTGTAGATATACCAAAATTAGAATGAATAAAGGCAGGTGAGATATAGATACCCTGAGACTTCCAGATATCCCCTTCAAAGTCTACTGGTTCGAAGAGGGGATATAGAGATGCAGGTATAAGCAAAATGAAAAAGTAGAAAAATTTCATGGCAAGATATTTTACGACATTTTTCTTTAAAAGTCAAGGAAAAAGTAGGTATTATACCAAACTCTCGAAATGATAAACCCGTGAACTTTTGTAAACATGATAATGCCTTGCTTGATTTTAAAACTTGCATTATTTAAAGAACAATAGTTAATAAATCCTAATTTTGAATTTAAAACTATTGATGTCCAGTATAAATGGTTTTAAGGAGATTACGAAAAATTGAGATATTTCCTAATATAAAAATATATGGAATTATGTAGAAGCAGAGACGAAGATAGATATTTGCAGAACTATTGAATTGTGAATTGTTTATATGAGGACCTTGAGCCCTCTCTATTTGCATTAGCACCAAAGCCTGTACAATCTACCCTCCACCTATATACTCCAGGCTCAAGTGTGTCAGGAGACATATATTCATACATTGGTCCTCCACCATAAACAGAGGTATCAGCAAGAAAAACAGGTATTGTATCTCGCCATAGTTTGATGATAAATCTTGTATATCCTCCCTCCCAGTTCCATTTGAATTTAAAAGGTGGAGAGATTGTGGTATCTCCAGGATAGATTGGAGTAGACAGGGGGAGAAGTTTATAACTTTCACTGTTAGATGGCTCACTAATTAAGCCATCAAAGGATACTGAACAGATCCAGTATGTATAAAGCTCTTCAATGTTTACATCAGAGTCTATAAAAGAAGTAGATTCAGTCTCTCTTATAATGGTATCATTAGATAGCCTGTAAACCTGATAATAGTCTACTCTTTCCTCATCGGATGATTCCCACTCAAGACTAATTGCGAACATTCCACAGACAGCGCCTATCCCCTCATCAGTCCAGAGTGTATCGGGTGAGTGAGGAATTAGATAGGGTGACTCGGGAGAGGTTCCTTCCCGCCTACAGGAAAAAGTTGTAAGTGAGAGAAAAAGGAGAAAGATGAGTTTACTATATTGTGATATTCTAAACATGGTTTAAGTATTTTAATCAAAGCTTATACATAAATCTACCCTGTTTGTCGAGCCCAGGGGATGCGATTGGAATGCATAGTTGATTGACAGCTTCCAGAAATTTATTCCACCCCCAGTAGAGAGATAACCCCTGTATGAACCAAGCCTCACAGCAAAGAACTTGATAGGTGAGTATTCAAGACCATAGGACATCTCGCCACTCTCTGGTATGGACGAAGCAGCTAAAACGAGATTGCCTTTTCCAAAAGGTTGATAATAGGAAAGACCTACCTCTGATGTAATTCCAATTGTATCTATTCTTGCACCCTCTGTATCCCAGACAACCTTTGCAGCTATATTCTTAATACTTGTGCCAAACGAAAGATCCCCAATCCACTCTCTTGCAACCAACTTTCCTAAGTCAAAACAGAATATTAACCCAAGATCAGCTCCCTGTCCTATACCTCTATAATTTTTAAGTCTTTTTTCAAAATATTTTATCGCACCACCTATTGAAAGATATGAGGGAACGGGTGAGAAAGGGTATATACTGAAGAAGTTGAAATTCCATCTCTGTGAAAAAGACAGGTTGATTATATATTCCCTATCGCTGAAGTAACCTGAGAGAGGTGGAGGAACCTCACCTGGCTCAATTGGAGGATATTCAGGTATATCATCTACAGCAAACCGTAAGACAGACAACGCAACTGCCCTATTCTCTATTACCCTGTATGTAAGTGTTAGGTAATCATAGCTCGCAAGTCCTCCATAGAGAGATGTGTGCATAATTAGGATATCACTCTTCCTATCTGCCATAACTCCTGCAGGATTCCAGTAGGATGATGCAGGGTCTCCAGGTATACTTACGAATGTCCCCCCCATACCAACAGCCCTTGCACCTGCTCCAAGGTTAAAAAATTCACCACCATACTCTGATGCAGAGAGTAAGCCAAACTGCGTGGTTACCATTACTATAGTTAAAATTATGATATGTTCTTTAATTCGCATAATCGGGTGTGATTAGTAAAAGTATATCGGGTTATCAGTATGTCGGGTTATCGGTATGTCAGGATATCAGAGTATCAGGTTATCAGAATATCAGGATTTGACTTATGTGAGTGCAGTTATAGATTCATAATTCAAGTTCATTTTAAAATTGCAAGTTTGCCCTGTCTTTTAAGCATCTTATCTCCTTTTTTCACAATTACCTCATAGAAATAGACTCCATTTGCAACAGGTCTCATACGGTCATCCATAAGATCCCAGCTTATCTTTTCCCAGTCCGCACTTGGAAAATACTCTGTATATTTCCATATCCTTCGTCCCGCTATCGTATATATGGTTACCTCCAGCTCATCTGCTCTATTGGATAAGAGAAATGCAAAAACAGTCTTTTTATCTTTAGCTCTCACCGGATTTGGATAATTTCCAAATGAGAGTATGTCAAGTTTCCCCTTCACCTCAAATTCTCTTCTTGCCTCTATCCTATTTCCATTGCAGTCCTTTCCCTCACTATAGAGGAAATGTCGACCTTCATCGAGTTGGGGAGAAAATGATAGGACAAGGCTGGTTGATTGGTCTATTTGGGTTGAGGAATTGCAAATTACCTCGTACTGCAGTGAATCTATAAATATAACTATTGATTGAGGGTCTATCCCATTTATATCCTCGAAGACTATATCTATCTTTGGTTTGTCAGAAACAAGGCCTCCATCTCTCAAAATTCGTCCATCTGCCATAACTTCAACACTGGGAGGGATATCATCGTTCGACCTTATTAGGGTGAATTTTCCGGGTAAAAAGAGGTTTGCATAAATGGTTGTTGAATCTGCTGTAGAGAGCAGTTTGTTCCATCTGTCATCATACCAACTGTATATTGCATAGTCTATCAGTGTGTCGTATGTTAAAAAGGTGATTCTTCCTCCATCTATCATTTGACTTGTATCACCGAGAGAGAGTGAGTAAACCCATCCTTCAGGATGCCCGGGTAAGGGGACAGGGGAGATGTCAGGCTGATAGGTTGAGGTAAAATCTTCACCATCTATCCATACAGCATTTTCAGTAGAAACAATACCAGGAGGTATTTCAATATAGATATTCTCATCAATACTTGTAAAACAACATCCAGTATCTGTCACAGGATGTATATCCGCCCAGATTTCAAATGTATCAGATACATTATTACCTTCCTCCTCCTCTTCTACCTCAGAATCTGGATCCACAGCGAACGAAGTAAGGTATATCCCAGAAGGTAAATTCCAGGGGAAAGTTGCAAGAGCGAAGGAGTCAGGAGGGATATATACTGTATCCCGAAGAACATAGTTGTTTTTAATCTCCAAACTACATAGATGCAGGTAAGCCTCAACAGTGACTGATTCTGCGGTTGTTTCCCCGAGATTTTTTACTGTCGTTGAGAGATATATACCCTCTTGCCAATTAAAAGATGCATAAGATTCGACAACAAGGTCTGCAAGTTTAGGTACATAGAAAGAAAAGGTATTGCTTGTTTCCTCACCTGCAGTGATATAGTAGTATATACTATCTCCTGAATATACATATATAGGTGATGTTGTAGTATAAAGGCTATCATCGACCATAGGTATTTCCGTTGATGGGGAGCCCCTTTTCCAGTATGTTAGTTTAACAGGGATTGTTTCAGGATATTTAATAATTGCAGAAATCCATACAGAGTCACCACTTATGGGGGATTCTGGGTTTATTATGGGTTCACCTATATATGGAGCACCGATTGTTATATAGTTGATACCTGCTTCATCTGTATCAAATAGATATCCCCTCACCATGTTCCTACCCTCTATTTCTTCAGGAAGGGTTATTGTAGTCTCTCCAATGATTGTATCTCTATAATGAATAACGCCATTCGAGGAGATATCAAAATCCATCTCACCCATTGAAGATATAGTGATATTACCTCCTACATCTACATATTTCGGGGAGACATCAAGCGATGTTGTGTCTGGAAAATTTAAATTTAGAGCGGGATCCCCAAGGAGTAGATACTGTTTTACTTGTGAGTAGGCGAGATGTCCCCAGTAGTAGTACTTGGATATGTAGGATAGTTTTGAAGATAATATTGCGGCTCCCAAGTTTCTATCCCATATCTTTAAAAGGAGCTCCTCAGCCATAAACATATCATTCAAGAACCATCCTACACCTGTTGCTCCAAAGCAACAAAGCCCACCATTTTTTACAAATTCCTCACCAAGCGACGCACCCCCATCGAATGCTGTGGTAAAACACGTAAAACTTAATACGCATGGCAGCATACCACCATTATTGAGGAAGTTTAAATCGTCAATATCAAGTATACTGTTGTCGGACCATATACCTCCTCCTCCATGACCCTTGAATAGGACAAGAGACCTACCTTCATTTATCTCTTCAATTACATCACTGGATGTGCTTATTGTTGCATCTATATGGGAAGGAATAAACCAGGGGGGTACATATTTAATAAGTTCTTTGATCTGCTCTCTGAATGTAGTATATCCAACCCCACCAACACCTGATATGAATAAGAGGTTCCTTTTCCAACCACCATACTCGGGTTCTTCCTCATACTCTATAACCTGACTTAGATATAAGTCCACCTCATCTTCTGTTCTCAGAGGAAGCCTGCCAATCATAATATCTGGAAGTAAATCCTCGCCACAAACACAGGCATAAAAGTTGTCAGAAGCAGTATATCCCCACATCTCAGTATCCTCCAGTTTAACAGGGATAAGATTCCCAGAGGTTCCATAGGGAATATGTTTATTATGTACACCATCCCCTACGAGAAGACAGATTGATGTATTCCAATTTGAGAATGAGAATTTGATGAAATCTCTTATTGCGTCGGCGCTGATGATACCATAACCAAAATAGTCATATATCTCCTCACAAGTGACTATTTCCACGCTATATTCATTTTTTCTGAATTCTTTATATCTTTCGCATGCTTCCTTTAGAGAGTCGTATGTGATTATCACATAGTCTGCTTGCTCGATTGTTGTTATATCCCTACCATATGAAGGGATGGTAATATCAGGAATCTTTTTTTGGTTGTTAGTAAGAGCGATATATTTTGTATCTGTATAAACCTTATCCTCAAATATAAGAGTATACGTAGAATCAAGTTCATTAAACTCGACTTCAAACTCTGTGAACTTGCTGTGTTCAAGCCTATAAAGTGATATGCCTGGAGAGGTGAATCCCTCTAACCTGAATTCCCACACCCCCACCCCAGGTGACCTGAACTCAATATAATTATCTATTACCCTGTATGTCCTTTTATAAATGAGTTCAATGAAATTCAGATATATATAGTCCTCTGAACCCTGGCAGATAAGCTGATATTTATTCTTTCCACCTTGTAGAAGGTTATTTGTGGGACCTTCTGCCTCAAATGTGTGTGGATACACTCCCCACCAGTTTGCTGTACCTATGTAATAGTTCCCAAGGGTGTGTATTGCATTGTGTTCGTAATCTGTTCTTCCGTACAAATCTACGATAACCCGAGTTGGTTCAAGAGAGATAGAGTCAGGGGATTCTATATCGAATTCCACCTCAACTATTTCGCCCATTGATGCTAATTCGTAGAACCAGTAGTCATCTGATGCATGTCTTGAAAAGTATTTATCCTCTTCTATGTGTAATGTACAGGTAAATGCATAGGCGAGCTCTCTTTCCGGGTTTTTCAATCGCCCACTTTCCTTTACAAGTCTCTGCCCAGAAGAACCACCGTATGATAACCAGTACACATTACTTTGTGTATAGGGGTGAAAGTAGGTCTTATCTCCTCTTGGGAATTTTCCGTAAAATTCTATATAATCTCCTTTATTAAAGCTTCCATCATCCTCACCCCATACAAATATGGGTATCTCTTTGCTTAAGTTTTTTAACTTTATCGTTGTAGGGTTAAATCCGGAAAGGGATATACCTGCATCAAGGAGCTCTTCATATGTGACCCTGTATAAACCATCCTCTCTAATCTCAAGCTTCACCCCATCTGGCTTCCAATCTAACATCTTTTCTTCCCTTTTTGCTATCCATTCCTTTGTATGTTGATGGTTTAGTATTATGTTATTATACAAATCTTCGAACCTTGAGTATAGAAGGTATTTATTCACAATAGCAGGTTTTTCGAAACTTATCTTGAGTAATATTTTCTTGTAGAATTTTATTCCATTCCTTGTTTTTCTATAAGGAAATACAGTAATACCCGCTACCCTGTAGTCTCTTAAAATTCCAAGAATCTTGACCTCTGCAATATTAGGCTGTTTTATATTATATTCCTCCCCGTTTGCAGGAGCAAAATCTCGGGTTAACGAATAATCATATTCAATAAGTTCACTATCTAATAATGCTGTTGTGAGAGTAACTCCTCCATCCTGTGGAATACAAATAGTAGTAGAGAAAGGTGGTTTTACAGGGGATTGTAGTTCTACTTCAATCTCCATTCCAGTTGAGGTATGAGAAGTTAAGATGAAAGGAGAGCAAGTAGTCAGTAGAAAAATTAGTAAGGACATATATGAATAAAATCAAAGATTAAATATCAAAATTCAAAAATATTACAAAACGATAGATTGTATATTATAAACTAAAAAAGCTTACTTGTCAAGGATTTTATATTAAATTGAAATTGTATAACTGAATAATTTTTCGTCATTGCGAATCCTTATGGATGAAACAATCTCATATTTGGATGGAGCAGTATTAAGGGATGAGATTACCACGCTCACTTCGTTCGCTCGCAATGACAGACATGTTACTTCCTGTCATTGCGAGGAGTCCGTCGCACTTCTTGACGGACGACGAAGCAATCTCAATCCTTGGGATCTAAAGAGAGTGAATAGAAGTGAAAGTCTTTGGACTGTTAAGGAAGACAATAATATTGAGGATGAGATTGCCACGCTCACTTCGTTCGCTCGCAACGACAGACGCCTGGATGAGATTGCCACGCTCACTTCGTTCGCTCGCAACGACAGACGCCTGGATGAGATTGCCGCGCTCACTTCGTTCGCTCGCAATGACACATCATTTTTCTTGTAGTTATGGAGCAATCTCGTATTTGGAGGGAGTAATATACTATAAAAAAACTGCCGAAGTCGATTAAGACCTCGGCAGTTTATATGACGGATGGCTGAATTTTCTTACTTCAGCACCATTATCTTCTTTGTGCAGCTAACTCCGTTACTGCTCATCAGACAGAGGTATGCACCTGCTGTCACCTCTATTCCGTCTGAATCCTTACCATCCCAGGTCGAAAAGTGAGGGCCTACAGATTTATCCGTATCAACCAATGTTCTCACTATTCTTCCTGAATAATCATATATATTCAGGCTTACATGGCAGTTCTCAGATAGTGTGTACTCTATCTTAGTGGTTCCCTTGAATGGATTGGGGCATATCTTAAACGAGACAGATGGTGACAGCCTATCACTTGGGGTGGCTGAGACTGGACCGAAAGAATCGGTTCCATCCACGCACTCTACAGTCAACTTATACCAGTAGGTAACGTCATTTTTCAGATTTCTATCAGTGAATTCATAGTCAGTACGATATGTCACATACCCCTGAGCCTCTGCATACCCTATCCTTTCGTATTCTCCGCCTTTTGCAATGCTACGCTCTATTATCCACCTGATGCTGCCCATCTCACTCTCAGTTCTCCACCTCAATGTGACTGCCTTATTGCCAGGATGAGCATTAAATGAGGTCAACACTACAGGCAGTGGCTGGTCACAGAATTTTCCATGCGGAAAATGTTGATTAGTAACAGTATCTGCACTAGAGAGGACGACATAAGTACTATCTGGCATATATGTGCCAACATAATGCCACCCAGGTGCTGTCGGGCTAATGTCAAAAACAATGAAATAGTACCTTGACCAGGTATTAGTGACAGAAAAATCAGTGAAATCGAGTGTAGCCCATCCCCCTGAAAAGTCATCAGTGACAAGGCTCCAGTCTAAACGTGTATCTAGAGTGGGACTAAAATTTGTGTTGTTGTCACTATCATACCATATCTCTATAGTATCAACATCAGTAGCAGTTGTAGTGTGAGCAGCTTGAACTCTGTTCTGAATCGTAATCTTATCAACGGTTGCAGTACCTCCAAATGTTCTAAATTTTAGCCAGTACATATCTTCATGCTGTGTGCCTGGGTCTATAGGTAAGGGTGAATTCAAACAACCTCCAGAGACTTCAACTTGGGCTGCATATGCCATCCCACTCGCGAGCACAATGGCTAAGGCAAGACATACAAATTTTCTTCCTTCCATTTCAACCTCCTCCTTAAAAGTAACAATATGTTTTAAAACAATCAAACAAAAAAACTTATTACATCCCCTCAAACCTGAAGGCCGCACTATACTATTTACTTATATATTTGTATTACTCTATATATCTTATAATTACTATCTATACTTTAGTATGTTTAAAAGTCAAAACAATCTATAAAATTTACTTCTCTATATTATTATAATACTTTTTTTCGTATTTGTCAAGTAAAAAATTAAAAAACTTTTATCCTTCGTATATATTATAATACTTTTTTTCGTATTTGTCAAGTAAAAAATTAAAAAACTTTTATTCTTCGTATATACTATAATACTTTTTTATGGATTTTTCAAGCTTTTTTATATGAGTGGATAAAGCAATTTCATGCTTGCCAGCCATTGAGCACTAAGGGTGAGTACTTATTATTGATGAATAAACAAAATTGTTGACTTATTCTCTTTTTTATGATATAATACTCATAAAATAAGCCTGTATTTTTAAAGATTTAGTTTTTTATAATATGATTGAGTTTGTTGATGTGTCTTTTCCTCCTGTGTTCAAGG
Organism: Caldifarciminota bacterium; assembly: GCA_030606335.1. Taxonomy (GTDB): domain Bacteria; phylum Hydrothermota; class UBA3073; order UBA3073; family UBA3073; genus JAGMCL01. Next base: position 31,912 of record JAUWGP010000014.1, on the reverse strand, counting down.
ACTTCAGCTTTAGGATTGAAAAGGGAGAATTTTTCATCCTCGTGGGTAAGACCGGTGCTGGAAAAACTACTACTATAAGACTTGCTTCCTTTGAAATTACCCCAAAGAGGGGCGAGGTTATAGTAATGGGGATGTCATCAAGAAGGATTTCTATCCAAAAGAGACTGTTTGTTTTTAAAAAGTCGGGTTTGTTTTTGGATAAACCAGTACTCTTTGAAAATTACTCACTGATTAGAAATCTTCTATTTGTTACAGACGGAAGGGATAGGGCGTACGATTCGTTGAAGATAGTTGGACTTCTTGGAAAGAAGGATTTAACGACATCGAGACTATCAAGGGGGGAAAGAGATTTATTACAATTGGCAATTCTTTATGCCAAAAGACCTATTCTGGCGATGCTTGATGAGCCAACAGTAAATCTGAAGGATAAGAAGTGGGAAATCATGGAGATGCTTGCAGGTTTGCATGGACGCGGCACTACTATTCTTATGACCACAAAGGATGAAGAGGTTGTCAATCGATTTCCAAACAATAGAATATTTATGCTATGAAACACATAATTACAATGTTTTTATCATCTCTTTTTCTTTTTTTGACTCTCTTTTATTACTGGCAGAGGGATATAGAATTCCAAAAACAATTAGAAAAGATAGAGATGAGGGTATTTATCGATAGTGGGAGTGATAAAGAGGCTGCTATGGCTTTGATTGTGAATACAGAGGGTGTAACAGGGTTAAAAGAGATTGAAGAGCCTGATATAATAAAGAACATGAGAGGCAGATCCAGGTCTGAAATTCTTGATAAGGTAGAACTTCCATATGTAATGGGTGTGTATTCCTCAAAAAGGGAAGAAGGATTTCTAAAAGAGCTTGCTGCACGGCTCAAAGGAATTGAGGGTGTTATTGGTGTTTTATATGGAGAGAAGGCAGTAGCTGAGCTGTGGAAAGAGATTAGGGAGGTTAAAATTATATTGACTACAGTGGGGTTAATACTGCTTTTTTTCTTCGGTCTTTCGCTCTATTTGTTTGTTAATTCGTTAGCTGTAATGAAGTACTCAAAGGTTTTTCTTATTCACGGGAAGAGATTTGGTTTACTTAGGATTGGAGTTATTTTGAGAACGATGACCGTTAGTATAATTGTTGCTTCTCTTTCTGTTGAGATAAGTTACCTCTCACATCGCTATATTACGGGCTCATCGCAAAGTAGTTTTATAACAAATCAGTGGGTATACTGTTTTATAATAATTATGGGTTTAATCGGTCTTTTTGTAGCCAGTTTTAAAAAATTTCCAGTATCAGATTAACTATATAATAATTATTTTTGTCTCTTTACGCCGTAAAGAGACCTTGATTTCTTCCTACCCTCAACGCCGCCAGTATCGAGTACTCCTCTAACAATATGATACCTCACACCAGGAAGGTCTTTTACCCTTCCTCCTCTCACAAGTACTATGGAGTGCTCCTGAAGATTGTGACCCTCTCCAGGTATATAGCAGGTGACCTCATATCCATTCGTCAACCTCACCCTTGCTACCTTTCTCAAAGCAGAATTTGGTTTCTTGGGGGTAGTTGTGTATACCCTTGTACATACTCCTCTTTTCTGGGGAGAGCCCTCAAGTGCAGGGGCTTTAGAGCGTGATGTCAATTTTTTTCTTGGCTTTCTGATGAGTTGGTTTATAGTTGGCATATACCCTCCTCCTGATGCTAAAGTAAATTATAATTAAGCAATTATGGTTTTATTAAATAAAATATTAAATATAAAATTTCAAAATTACAAATTAAAATGTAAAATTTATTCACAATTAGAAATATACATTTTTACGTTGTGAATTCACCAGTATCAACCCACTCAGTTTTTAGAACCGACCAGAAGTCACGCGCAAGACCTTGCAGTACATAGTCATACGGAAGATATCCATATCCGTCAACACCCCATACCGTTCCCCAGGAATTCCTGATAAGCAGAGCACCCTTACTATTCTTTATTTTTATCTTATCGTCATAACCTACAGCAACGATTGCGTGTCCACCTGTCACTCGTTCACCCAAAGATGGAAAAGGAATCTTACCGTCTTCTGCTGCGCCTTCAATAGAGTCATAGACAGTGAAACCAAACATGCAGGGAATACCCTCAGTAAGATGTTTTTTTATCTCCTCAAGGAGTTTAGTTTTGGTTGTATTTATGGAGTCGAGTCTAAAATATCGAATAGATTGGTATTCCTTGGCAAATGAATAGCAGAATGCAGGTGGTTCTTCGTCAAACTTCTCTATGTTATATAACCAGTAATCCTCTGGTGGAATACCAAACAAGACCATCGCACCCATAGTTGACCTTATGGTTGCTCCGGTGTCTCCTTCCCAGTGAAGGAGGTTTCTTGTGGTTTTGTATAGAAATAGTCTTGATGCATCTATATGTTTACCAAAGGCACGTCTTTCATAATATTCAACAAGTGCGACGCCTGATTGTGCTGTACAGGAGCCGAGGTTTCCCTGGTCCTCGATAGGCGGACACCACTGTCTTAAATCTACTGAGGATGGAAGTTGTTTATCTTTAGATTCTATCTTTTTAAGGATAGGTGCTACCATCTCATGTTCCGGGGTATAGTCTCTTATATCAGGATAATCAGGTATCCATCCCATTTTATAAATTCTATCCATATATACTCCAAAATTAATATTATAGAACAGGTTCAAATCCTGTCATTTTATTATTTTATTAAACTGTAGTATACTATTGATAAGAACTGCTGCTTCTGAATGTTTTTAATCGTGGGGTGTTATTATACCACGAAATTCTGAAAAAGTCAAGGGAAAATTCACCACACCTACCTGACTGTAACCACGAAGACACAAAGTTAAAAAATATTGGTTTTAGGTAATAAGTTATTAGTAATAGTAAATCGTAAGGTATGAAGTGCAAAACGTAAAATGCAATCTAAAACTACAATCCACAATCTGTAATCCGAAATAAATATATAGCTATCAGGATGGGGATTTATGAGGGTTTTATGATGCCCTCATCCGTTATAAATCCAGTGATGAGGTTTGCTTCTGTTACGTCAAATGCGGGGTTAAATACAGGTACATCAGGTGCAATTGTTTTATCTGAGATATTCCTTACTTCAGATTCGTCTCTTTCTTCTATTGGAATATCCCGACCTGTTTCTATAGTTTTGTCAAAGGTACTTTTCGGTGCCGCAACCCAGAAGGGAATATTATTTGTTTTTGCAAGTACAGCAAGTGAATAGGTTCCTACCTTGTTTGCCGTGTCACCATTTTTTGCAATCCTGTCTGCCCCAACTATACACATGTCAACTTTTTTCTTCTTAAGCACATATCCCCTTGCAGAGTCACAGATAATGGTCACAGGTATATCATTCTTTGAAAGTTCCCATGCTGTCAGTCTGGCACCCTGGAGAAGAGGCCTTGTTTCAGGTACATATACAGTTACCTTCTTACCCTTTTCTTTGGCACGATATATTGGGGCAAGAGCCGTACCCATACCTGATGTAGCGAGTGCCCCTGCATTACAGTAAGTCATAATGACCCCGTTTTCAGGTATTATAGATTCTCCAGAATCTCCAATGTTTTCACACATCTGGATATCCTCTTTGTGTATTTTCTTTGCCTTATCAATGATTAAACCAACAAGGTTATGTACAGAACTTGTATCCGAACCCAAAACCTTTTCCATCTTGTCAAGTGCATAAAAGAGGTTGAAAGCAGTTGGTCTTGTTCCTGCGAGTAGTTTAATATCATTTAAAACATTATTTTTGAAGATATTTATATCTTTTCTTCTATGCATCAAAGCAGAAAGCACGACTCCATATGCAGCAGAAACACCGATGAGAGGAGCACCACGCACAATAAGCCCTTTTATAGCATTTGCCATGTCCTGTACAGTTGATAGAGATAGATATGTCTCCTCATGTGGTAGTCTTGTCTGGTCAAGAACCTTGACAGTTTTGCCATCGAATGATATTGTAGTGAAGGTCACGGATTTATCTCCCACGAAGAACACAGAGAACACGAAATTTTTTAACACGAAAGAAATAACATTTATTTCTATCTCTTTGAAACTCCTTCATATAATATGCACTGTCTTGTGGGCTGCTGTATGGATATTGACAGTGTTAATCTTAGGCTGTGACACGGTCACAGCACTCCAAATTTATACTCTGTACATCACCAGTCCCGTAATGAGTTTGGGATAGAAATCAGTAGATTTTTGAGGCATTGCCTCCTTGTCTTGAGAGATTTTTCTTACCTCATCTATTCCAGTTGGTGAAAGCAAAAAGAGCATAGAAAATTTACCTTTATCTACACCACTTACACCTGCTTTTGCATCCCGTAGATAGTCAATGTTTTCTTTCCTTGCGATGCTTTCCTTTGATAAACCAAGAATTCCCTCTAAAATACAGGAATGCAGTATAGTTACATCGAGGTTCTTATAGTATTCACTTTTTTTAGGCTCAATAAATCTATCTAAGATTGCACTATCTACAAGTTCTAATCTATAGAAATCACTATCTATATAAAGTCCAAATGTATGTTTTTTAATATCCAGAGTTTCAAGTGAATCCCTTCTGTCTACCTTGAAATAATTCCTCAGAGTATTATGAAGTTTGTTTTTGTCAATAGATATGTTATACATAGCACGATGTGTTGGAAGTATTACAAGTCCCTTATCAGAGGTTGAAACAAGAGTTATCATAACATAACCTGATTCCAGGTTTTCTTTACTATAGTTGAGTGCTGTTTCGTATCTATGATGTCCATCAGCTATCAAAAGGGTTTTATCAGCCATAAATTCTGTGACCTTATTTAATATCTCGTTGTCTGAAACTTTCCACATTCTATGTGTCACCCCTTTCTCATAGAGTTCCTCGATTTCTATTAGTGGCGATCGTGAGGTTGTTGGGGCAAGGAGAGTTGTTATAAAATTTTCTTCATCAGGGTAAAGCATGAATATCTGACCCAGGTGTGTTTTTGATGCCCTCAAGAGATTCAACCTGTCCTCTTTTGGTTTTGATAGAGTTCGTTCGTGTGGTAAAACAACACCTGTCGAGAAATCTTCAAGCTTTAGGATTGCACAGAATCCCTTCCTTGTCTTAATTTCTCCAGTTGTTGGGTCAGTAAAATCCTGATGGTAGGGGTATATACTTGGGTTTTCATCCTTAATTAGGATTTCATTCTCCAGCCACATCTTGATGTGCTCTCCAGCCTTATCATATTTATCAGGACTTTCATGGGGTAGTATCACCCTTACGATATTATATTCACTATTTTTGTAATATACTTCCTGCATAGATGAGGTTATCTTATCATAGGGCTGTGTAACGACATTTTGTAGATTAACCTTATTTGGATTGTATCTTGTGCCAGTAAATGGTTTTACTACAGCCATATATCCTCCTTTAAAAGGGCATGGTTTCGTTTGCTAACGAATAAACTACAATTTTAAATGCAGTTATCTACTTTTTGCTTACCTCCCTAATTCTTGTATGGGTCGGATTCCTGCCCGACGGCAGATGGGTATCCGACCCGTTTCTTTTACGGGTTCGATAAATCGAACCCCTACATTTTTGCTTTCATATTATTTTTTACAGTACCAAGTATTTGAAAATATTAATAGTTTCATTTTAACTTGTAGATGCTATGAGATTACTTCGCCTACGGCTCGTAATGACATAAGTATGTGTCTGTCATTACGAGTGAACGAAGTGAGCGTGGCAATATCATAATACATTTAATAAATACAGATTATTTATCAAATCACAGAACAGTGCAAGAGTTAGAAAAGATAAGAGACAAAAGATTTGTAAAAAATTTTACAGGTACTTTTTTAATCGCTCATCCTCTACCATTAACTCTATGAATTTCTTGATCCTATCGGTATGGGATTTACTGCAAATAAACAGCACATCCTTGGTATTTACTATTGTAAGGTTAGAAACTCCCAAGAGGGTAGTAATACCATTCTCATTCGAGATAATACAGTTCTTTGAATCAACGATAAATGTCTCACCCAAAATTGCGTTCCCATTTTTATCTTTACCCATAAGTCTCTCTAAGGATAGCCAGGAACCGACATCATCCCAGGTGAAATCGCCCTTCAAAACTGCAGTTTTGGTTGAACGTTCCATGACAGCATAATCAATTGATATCGCAGGTAGACTATCGTAGGCCTCAACAAGTTCATTTTGTTCCAAAGGCTGTTGGGTAAATAGTTTTTCAGATATATATGGGACATGTCTCTTGATCTCCTCTATTATAACCTCAGCCTTCCATACAAACATTCCTGAATTCCACAAAAAGGTTTTCTCCTTCAGGAATTCTGCTGCCCTCTTCTTCGTTGGTTTCTCCTTGAAACTTTTAGCCTTATATACACCCTCCTCTATATTCTCGCCTACTTCTATGTATCCATATCCGGTATCAGGACGCACTGGAGGTATGCCAAAGGTGACAAGCCAGTTCTTTCTTGCAAGTGATATCGCCTTTTTGATTGACTTTAAGAACTTATCACTTTCTTTAATATAGTGATCTGCTGGAAGGCATATCATAACGGCGTTCTTGTCTCTATTATATATATGTAAGGCAGCATAGGCTATTGCAGGAGCAGTATTTCTTCCAAAAGGCTCTAAAAGTATGTCGGTATGTTTAAGGTTCGGAAGAATGTTTCTTATTGCATCACGTAATTCTGAGGTCGTTACAACCAATATATTTTCTGGTTGAATTACGGGACGAATGCGATCTACTGTTTCTTCAAGCATTGTCTTATTAGAAACGAGAGGAAGGAGCTGCTTTGGTCTTCTTGCTCTTGAGCTTGGCCAGAATCTCTCTCCTTTTCCCCCTGCCAGTATAACGGCATATACCATGTTTTACCTCCGTTAGATTGTTTAAAAATGAAAATAAAACCTTTATTAACAGACTAAGGATTGTTACTTATACTAAAGGTTACCACTCTTATGGGTGTTAATAATTTCCAAAGAGATGAGATTGCTTCGCCTAAGGCTCGCAATGACAAGAACCTGATGAGATTGTTTTTAAAGCCGGCTGCTTGTCAGTGCATGGTTGTATATACGCAAGCTAAAGCTTGCGCCTACCACATTTTGTTTACTAAACAGGAGTCAGGTAAGTCGCTCAACTCCTCGCAATGACAAGAACCTGATGAGATTGTTTTTAAAGCCGGCTGCTTGTCAGTGAAGGGTTTATGTACGCAAGCTAAAGCTTGCGCCTACCACATTTTGTTTACTAAACAGGAATCAGGCAGGTCGCTTAACTCCTCGCATTGAAAACTTCTGTGTTTGTCATTGGGAGCCGTATAACCCTCTGTAACGAATGCAATGAGTATAGTAATCTAATTCTTAATATTTTCTATTTTTTACAGTCTAAAGTCTATTACTCATACCAATTACTGCCGTTCAAAAGGGTATTTAATTGGAATAATTACAGGACTTAATTCGCATAGTGAGTTTTACTTCATACAGTTAATAATAGCAGAAAATAGTGGTATAAGAATCTCGTGTCTTCCGACAATAATGAATTTTTTACCGGTTCCTGTTCTTTCAACCACATTCTTTATTTCTCTATACGAGGGCAGCATATCGAAATTTGCTCTTATAAACTCTTTGGGCATTTTTTCGAGATTCCTTGATGCATTAAGTGCCTTCAGGAAAACCTCTGGAAGAATTACTGCCGAACCGAGATTTATAACAGCACCTTTATCAATTGATGGTAAAAATCCAATCATCTTTTTAAAATCATTTAAGCTTTCCTCTCCGAAGACCTTACCATCCATTTCAGGATGTTGATGAATTATATCCGCTCCTATTGCTGTATGTACTGTAACTGGTATATCCAAATTGTATGCATTCCATAGGATACTTATATCTCTGAACTTACCAGATTCTTTTTCTATTTTCATACCAAGGCTCTTGCCAATACCACAACCTTCTGATAAAGCAGAGTTCATCAGAATACCAGTCTCTTTTACAACGCCAAACATACCTTTGTCAAGACCCTCTTTTACATTTTCCGATGTCTCACCAAACAAAGCAAATTCAAAGTCATGTATTGAGGTTCCTCCGTTCATCGCCACAAAGTTTACCAGCCCCTTTTTCATAAGATCTATGATTATGGGTGAAAGTCCACATTTTACGACATGGCCGCCCATCATCCAGAGAATCTTCCCATCTGTATGCTTAATCTTTAACAATTCTCTTGCAAGGTTCTTGAGCTCTCTTACCTGAAGTATGTCCGGGAGACTGTTTATGAAATCTCCCACAGTATCCTCTTTATTTATGGTATGCGATAGATGAGAGATGTTTACCTTATTTATTCTATCCTTTATTGAGATACGTTTTAGTTTATTGAGGTCTGGCTTCATTTATACTCCTTAACCTCTTCTTCACCCAGCAAGATACGCAAAGCGCCCTGAGCCATTGCCAACATCTCGTTCTCTCCAGGATATATAAGAACGGGTGCTATATACTCAACCCTTGACTTTATCCAGTTGGTTAAAAGCTGCGAGTTTGCAACTCCGCCAGTTAGTAGGATATAATTTACCTCTCCTTTGAGCACTGTTGCCATAGCTCCAATCTCCTTGGAAATCTGGTACGCCATTGCCTCGTATACCTGTCTTGCATAGTCGTCGCCCTGCTCAATCCTTTTTTCAACCTCATCCGCAGAGTTGGTCCCGAGATATGCAACCAATCCACCCTCACCAACCAATCTCTTTTTTAAAAACGATTTGCTGTATTTATTAGATGTACATAGCAAAAAAAATGAGTATATTGGAAGAACACCGGAGCGTTCAGGGGAAAATGGTCCTTCCTGTATAGCGTTATTTGCATCGATTATCTTTCCCTTCATTACAGGACATATAGAGATACCTCCTCCAATATGAGCGACGATAAAGTTTATATCATCCAGGCTCCTATTTATATCTCTTGCTGCACGTCTTATACAGGCTTTAATATTAAGTGTGTGTTGGAGAGCGAACCTTTTTATCTCGGGTATCCCTGAGAATCTTGCGAGCTCCTTAAACTCATCAACTGAAACAGGGTCAACAAAGAATGATGGTACTCCAAATTTGTCTGCAATGGTATATGCCAGAATCGAGCCTATGTTTGATATATGTTGTCCCTGTAATTTACCCTCATGAATGTCCTTTATTAACCGTTCGTTTATTCTGTAGGTTCCACTTTCAAGGGGTTTGAAAAGTCCCCCACGTCCAACTACTGCATCCGGTTTAATCCCCCAGCTTTCTATTTCTTTTATAATATCGTTCAATCGAGTTTCAACCTGATCAAGGATAGGTTTATCTTTAAATTTATTTCTGCTGTATCTTATTACAATTGCCTTTATCTGTTCCTCATCCGAGAACATTGAGACCTTTGTAGATGTAGAGCCAGGATTTATTGTAAGTATATATGTATGGTTGGTGCTCATTAGTAACCTCGATTAATTTAATTCTTTTCTTATAGCACTTATAGTTCCAAACCAGAGACCAATACTAAAACGTGCAGGAACCATATCTCTGTCATAATACAGGGTTAACCCCTTGCCCCCAAAAACCTTTATATCTCCCACCTCTGGAGAGACTGCGAGATAGGTTTCTCCGTCAAACACCTTTTCTGATACAGGAATTACTATCTCAGCGTTCTTTTTACCAGCATGAAGCCACAATTTAAGGGTATCACCAGAAGAAATTGAGAGTGTTCTTGTATAATAGATAAGTGAAAATATCTCTCTTGCATTACTGTGTAATTCTAAGTTATATTTATCTTGATATACTGCTACTCCCTGTTCGTGATTGAATTCTATCTTTCTATGCCTTTTATAACCACCTTCTTCTATCCAATCTTCATATAGTATTGGTATGAAAGCTGAATTAACCCAGATTTCATACCTGTCATTGATTCTATATATTCCAGACATCAGGCCTTTGGTTTTTTCCGTACAGGATATTTTATAGATTGTGTCTATTTGTTCGATATACAGCCTTATCTCCCCAGCTGAGAAGGGACCATATCTGATATCAAATACGAGTTCCTCAGGAATGGGAATGATGGAAAATAATATTGCGATAAAAATCATAATTAATAAACTCCTAAAATGTATGGAATCCTTTCTCACATACCTGTTGTAAAGAAGAGGCACCCCAATGTTTTTAGACGATTAAAACAATCTTTGAAATCACTTAATTACGCCATGTTTCTTCCCAATATTTACAAAGGCAATTATAGCGCGGTCAAGATGCTCCTTAGTATGTGCAGCAGAGATTTGTACTCTTATTCTTGCCTCGCCTTTAGGAACTACTGGATAGGAAAAGCCTATAACATATATATTCTGTTCCAATAGATCATCTGCAAAATCATGAGCGAGTTTTGCATCGTTTTCGTAATTGCTAAACATAATCGGAACTATAGGGTGAATACCGGGTTTTATATCAAAGCCTGCTTCAGTCAACTTCTCTCTGAAGTATTTGGTGTTATTTTCAAGCCTATCACGAAGTTCAGTTGTCTCTGAAAGAATATCCAGTACTGCTATAGTTGCTCCAGTAACGACAGGTGGGAGAGTGTTTGAAAACAGATAAGGCCTTGAGCGTTGGCGCAGCCATTCAATAAGTTCTTTCCTACCAGAGGTGCATCCACCAGATGCTCCCCCAAGAGCCTTCCCAAATGTTGTGGTAATCAGATCTACTTTTCCCATAGCGCCTCTGTATTCATGGGTTCCCCTGCCTGTCTTACCTATAAAACCAGTGGCATGTGAATCATCTACAAGTACTAAAGAATCGTATTTATCTGCAAGATCGCATATCTCACCCACTTTTGCAATATCTCCATCCATAGAGAATACACCATCAGTACATATCAACCTGTACTTAGAGTCTCGTGCTTCCTTCAGACACCTCTCAAGGTCATCCATATTGTTATGCTCAAATACAAATCTTTGAGCCTTTGTAAGCCTTACGCCATCTATTATTGATGCATGGTTCAACCTGTCTGATATTACTGCACAGGAACGGTCGAGAAAGGGTTCAAATAATCCACCATTTGCATCAAAGCAGGCTGCGTATAGTATGGTATCTTCCATTCCAAGGAACTTTGAAGTCTTTTCTTCCAGTTCCTTATGGATATCCAGTGTCCCACAGATGAATCTTACAGAACTCATTCCAAATTTATATTTATCGAGTACCTTTTTGGCTGCCTCAGTTACCCTGTCATCAGATGCTAACCCGAGATAGTTGTTTGCACAGAAATTCAAAACCTTTTTACCACCCTTTACCTCTATCTCAGCTCCCTGAGGTGATGTAATTATTCTCTCATCCTTATATAGACCTTGCTCTTTTAGCACACTGAGCTCCTTTTTCAGGTCCTCTTTTATCCTGCCATACATAAGGCCTCCCAGGTTTAATAATAGTATTGTTAAAAACTTTTGCCTATTTTCTTCTAATTCGTTATCTAACGAATAACCCACAATTTTAAAAGTAGTTATCTACTTTTTTCTTGCCTCCCTAATTCTTGTAGGGGTCGGATTCCTGCCCGACGGCAGAAGGGTATCCGACCCGTTTCTTTTGCGGGTTCGATAAATCGAACTCCTACATTTTTGCTTTCATATTCTTTTCCATACGGATCCTTAGGAAATATTATTTTTAACAGTACCTTAATAATATAAAAAGCTAATAGACAAAGTTATTGATTCCCGATGAAATATGCTTCCCAATGAAATAGTTAGACATTTCACCTCGTTGAATATATTACATTCCACATGGCAAGCCATAATGTAATATAAAACCTAATTACACCCCATTAGATATAATCAATGTTGAATAGCTTCCTGCAGAAATAGCTCCCCCATGGAGTAGTTTATACACTCCACGGGGCGAGAAGCATTTCACAGGACAAGTTGCTTCCACATGGCAAGACACATCTCACCCTGTACATTATCACTACAGGGCAAGCCATAATGTAATATAAAAACCTGATTACATATGGCAAGCAGGGCAAGTATGACATGCAGGGCAAGTATGGCAAGCCCAGTACATTGTAACTACAGGGCAAGCGGGATAAATCGTTTAGTCGTAGCGTTGTAGAGTAAATTATTCATTTCTTAGTTGGTTTTTTCTTACAAGAGCTTTTTCGTATTCATCTTTATGGGTAAATAGTACGATCTTTGCAGATTTTCTTGGTCTTTCCATCATCAAATCAAAACCTTTCTTATAATCCTCGAGCAATAAAATATGGGTTATTACTGGATTCACATCCAATCTTTTAGATGATAGAAGGTTTCTAACTCTATACCATGTATCAAACATTTTTCTTCCGGAGATTCCGTGAATCTGAGAGCCCTTAAATACTATTCCATTAGTGTAGTCTATCGGGAGAGGTGACCTTGATGGTATACCAAAAGCCGTGAATCGTCCACCCTTTCTCAATACTTTAAAACCTTCATCAAGTGCCAGTTGAGAACCAGCCATATCCAGGACTATATCTGCACCAAAACCCCGTGTATGGTCTCTAACATAAGCTACCCTGTCAAGCTCCTTATTGGCATATAACTGGTGGTCTGCACCCATTTTCTTGCCTATAGACATATTAAGGTCATATTTACCAATATGAAATATGGTAGAGACTCCACAAACTCTTGCTACACCAATTGCAAGAAGTGCTATAGGACCATCTCCAATGATAACCATACTTTTACCCGCAACATCGTTATCTTCACCAAGAACCGCATAGGTTGCGTTCCCAAGAGGTTCTTGTATGGATGCAATCTCTGGCGGTATTGTATCATCATTTACCCAGCATACACTCTCAGGTATCCTTATATACTCAGCGAATGCACCGTTGGTATCAACACCGAGAATCTTCATCCTCTCGCCTATGTGGAATTGTCCTAAAAGGGCAGTAATATCTCTGGGATCATAGATATGCGTCTCAGCAGATACATAGTCATCAACCTTAACCATTCTTACATCGTTGCCAACCTCACAGACCTCTCCAGCTACCTCATGTCCTAAGGTCTGTGGAAGATTTTTACTACCAATCCTATTGTCTGCCCAATCATTCCACTCATATATATGTACATCCGTTCCACATATAGATGTTGCTTTAACCTTCACTATTATGTCTCTTGGTCCGGGTTTTGGTACCTCAACATCCAGATATTCAGCCCCGAGTTCTGGTCTTGTCTTTACAACCGCCTTCACATTTCCCCCTTATGACATAGATTATTTTTAAAAACCAAATAATAGATTAACTTTCAATATTATATTTCATGCCAGTCTTCTATCCTCAATATTCCTCTATCGCCTATACAACATGCGATATCAATGGGCCTGTCAGTCGTAATAGTACCTCGTACAGTAATTGGGTATTCAAAAAGTTTATAACCTGTATTATCCTTATCTAATTTAATATTCTTTACAGCAAGAATCGGTTTTGGGTTACCTTCACCGTATGGAGGTAGTAACATAAGTTCCTTATAAAAATCAGATGATAATTCTTTATGATTAACAACCACATCGATATCGATTACATCATTCTTTTGCTGATCCTTTTTATATTCTACTATTGATGCATTTTTCTTGAAGGAATCCAATTGATCACCTCTTATGGAAAATCCTGCAGCAGGTTTATGCCCACCAAAATCTATGAATAATTCCTCGTTTTTAGCGAAGAATTCTATGAGGTCAAAGTCGGAGGGTGCCCTTGCTTCTCCTATATAGACATCCCCTGATTTATATCCTATAAGCACCGAAGGTCGTCCTGTTTCTTTAACTAACCTGGATGCACAGGAACCCAAAAACTGTAGTGGAAGGTCATCTAAGACAATTAAGCCATTATCATCTATTCTTCTTACACAATCTCTATATACAACATCAAATTCCTCTTCGAAGGCTTGCTGGGCAGTTACGAGGCTATTAAGAATCACTTTGGAATCATCTTCCGAATTTGATAGGAAAAATCTCATGAGAGGGTTTTCAGTCTCCATTCCTCTTCCAGCAGAGAGAACAGGGATAATTCTTTCGAATATTTCTTCTACAACTGGCTCATCAATACCAGTGACATCTCGTATAGCCAGAATAAAAGGCTTCCTGGATTTTGGGAAAGTTTCGAGACCCTTTTTTACAAATTCTCTGTTTTCATTCAGGAGAGGGACACGGTCAGATATAGTACCTAATAGAATTAGTGGAAGTAGATCCTTTCTAATACGGAAAAATTCTTGGGTGTTAATACCAAGAATATGCTCTGTCAGTGCTAAGGCAAGCTTAAGAGATACACCAACACCCGCAAGATATTTAAAAGGATAGGGAGAGGCTTTTGGATTTAAGAATGCAAATGAATTAGGGAGGTGTCTTACCTCATGATGGTCTGTTACTATAATATCTATTCCTTTTTCCTTTGCATATATGATAGTTTCACCATCGGAACTGCCACAATCGACAGTTATTATTAATGTCTCTTCGTTTTGATATGCAATATCTATACGTTCTCTGGAAAGCCCGATACCATGAGTGATTCTTCTTGGTATCCAATAGGATACGTTACCACCAAGGTCTTGTAATACAAAGAAGAGAAGAGTCGTTGCAGTCATTCCATCAACATCTTCATCTCCCCATATGAGTATCTTTTCCTTATTTTTAACTGCCTCAATTATCCTGCCAACTGCTTTTTCCATATCAGGAAATATAAAAGGAGAGTTTAGGTGTGTAATGCTGGGAAAGAGAAACTGCCTTGCTTCTTCAACCTCTTTGATATTCCTCTGTTGTAGGATTATACTAAGTGGGAGTGATATCCTGAGTTTCTTTTTAAGCCGTGTATTATCAGTTGTTTTTTTAATTCTCCATAGTTTCATTCTCTAAATATACAACAAAAATTCAAAAATGTCAAGTAAAAAAAGATATAGCCTTATATAACCCGCAATAAGATCAAGGGGAATGAAGCATTAGAGAGATGGGATTGATAACTAAAGATGGGATTTGCTGTGTGAATTGCTTTAACCTGTTATCGAATATTTCACCTTACCCTCTTTAACTGCAGTATAAAAACTGCGCCTCCTGGTTTGTTGTCCTCAACATGCACGCTTCCACCATATTTCTGAAGGGTTCCCTTTACTATGAATAATCCAAGACCCAAATGACCGGTTTTACCATATTTGAAACCTTCCTCAAAGACTTTCTCCTTTAGTTCATCAGGAATTCCAATGCCATAATCAGCAATCCTTATTTCACATAACTTTCCCTTTGCTTCTATCTTTATATCTATTCTATCAGTTTTTCCATGTTCTAATGCATTTCTTATAATGTTGTCGATAACTGAATTAAAAGCATCATCTGCCAGAACTTTACAATTGCCTTCTATGTTCAGGTCTATCGATGCGTAATCTTGTTTTACCTCTTTAAGAACTTCTTTTGCATCATAGATTTTCAGTCCTTTGTGAGAAGAAATAAAGGATTCAAGCTCACTCATTCTTCTTATTAATTCTACGCTCTTGTTGATGCCCTCGTCTAACTTTTCCAAATATTGCACATCCTTTGATTTAGTATAGAGTCTCAGAGCACTCTTTATGACTGTTATATCATTTATTAAATCGTGTCTTAAAATTTTATTGATTAATTCGAGGTGTTCGTGGCTTGCCTTTAATTCCTTTTCTACCCGCTTGCTCTCGGTAATGTCTCTTATAACTGCAACAATTCCCACTAATTCCCCCTTTTTTCTTAAAAGATTGGCATGGATTTCGATATCCAGCTTGTTTCCTGTTTTGGTAGAAAATTCAACCACAGTTGGGGGTACCTGCTGACCAAGGATTAGTTTGTTAAAGGCAAAGAGCATTTTTGTCATGCTTTTGGCAGGAAACATCTTAAAAAGGCTGAATCGTTTTCCAACGATATCTTCTTCGGTATATCCACCAACCTCCACTATTCTTTTGTTAATTTTAATAACCTTACCCGTCATATTAAGTAAAACTATGCCATCTCTGACACCGTCAAAAACTACCCTTAACTCTTCTTCGCTCTCTCGTAGCTCCCTCTCTGAACGTTTGAGTTTTGAGATATCTCTTGCGATTCCACAAAGTCCTACGATTACACCATTTTTATCTCGAAGAGGCACTTTGACTACATGAAATGTCCGCATTATACCTTTTGTAGGTTTTGTATCCTCAGTATAGATTACCTCTCCTTTTTCGAGCACTTTTCGGTCTGTTTCCTCTTTGATATGACGTGCAATATCGGGTGGGAACAGATCAAAATCGGTTTTACCAATCATTTCGTCCGTAGTTAAACCAAAGAGGGTTGCACAGGCGGTGTTTGCCTGAGTATAATGTCCCTCACAGTCCTTGGTGAAGATAGCATCCTGTGCAGCTTCAAAAATAGTTTTAAGTTGTTCTTTTGATTCTCTCAATCTCTCTACCCCTTGCTTGAGCTCGGCTTCTGATTCTTCCAATTCGATAATTCGTTTAAGAAGCTCATCCAATTCATTTATTAGCTGGTCTTTTGTCCTGTCTATATCTTTCATCCTTGATTTTTTCATATAAGAGGTTTATATAATTAGGATTATATTACGTGATATAATTATTATACCCTATAATTGTATTTTTGTCAAGTTTAAATAAAGTTTTATTAACCGTCATAGAGATGTTTCTTTTGATAATACCCGAGTATAGCATTTAAATTTCCTTTCGTGTAAAACCATGCCAACTGAAGTGAACATAAGAGGTTATATCGGAAATTTCTATCGAGGAAGTACGAGTGGAAGATGAGATATAGGATTTTTTATTATATTTACGTCTGTACCATATGTTTCTCTAATTGTCTTCTCAGTGATTATATCCTCTGGTGGTCCATCACGTAAGACTACTCCGTCATTTACAATTACAACCCTTTCGCTGTATTCAGATGCGATGTTAAGGTCATGAAGTACTGCTATAATAGTAATCCCTTTTGATTGTAATTCCAATAAAAGTTTGAATGTTTCCATACTGTGATTTATATCGAGATGTACAGTCGGTTCATCCAGAACTAATATCTCTGGCTCCTGTGCTAATGCTCTTGCAATAATAACCCTTCTGAGTTCTCCTCCAGAGAGTTCATTTATTTTTCTATCTTTAAATGCACAGGTATCTGTTAATTCCATTACACGTTTAACCACCTCGTAATCCTCTTTCTTATTCCCATTATGTGCATATCTCCCCATTAGGACAACATCTTCGCAGGTAAACGGAAATGCGAAAGAAGATGTTTGCGGTACATAACCTATTAGTCTTGCAATCTCTTTACTTGTCATATGAGAGAGTTCTCTATTATTAAGTAGTATACTACCTTTCCACGGACGAAGGATAGAGCAAATAGTTTTAAGTAACGTGCTTTTCCCGCTGCCATTTGGACCTATTATACCAAGAAACTCATTTTTATGGATTTTAAGAGAGAGTCCTTTTAATATTGGAACCTTCCGGTAACCAATGGTTATGTCTATTATATTGAGCATAATAAAAGAGTCATAGGGTCTATTTAGTTTATTGAGTTTGTTGTGTTTATTGGGTTATTGTATAATTGGATAGTTAAATCATTATGTTATTGAGACATTGCGCTTTTCAAAAAAATTCGTAATCCTTTATACTCTTCGTTTATCGGTAACGATGCTCGTAACGAGGCTCGATCTTTTGATACTCGATGATCGTCCTGAAACGATATTATTTTCAACTATAAACGGGTTTTCTTGTCTCCATTCCTTGTCCAGTTTCAAGCTTCCAGCTTCAAGTTTAGTTACGAGTTTCCTCACCGTTTACCCTGTTAAATATCTTAACAATAAATGTTAGAGTACTACAGTAACCGCTTTTATTTAACAGGGTGAACCCTGTAAAATTTTCTTCTATTTAACGGGGAAAACCCAGTTTTGAACCTATTAGTTTTGTGAAAACCTATTATAGAGATATTAAATAGAAAATATGATTTCAATAGAAATCTGACGCTCAGCTAATTCCATATGTAGGTTATGAGTGTATCTCCATATCTTCTTGTTTCTCCAATCTCCAGTGGCTCTCTTATTGAATGCTCAATAACAATTATATGCGATATGTTACCAAATTTTTTTGCAATGCTCCTTACATATCCTTTATCATATGGTGGGTCGGCAAATATAATATCATAAACATCATCGGTAATAAATTTCATAGCATCCATATTTTTTACTTTAACGCTATCGCCAGCAAGTGTTTTGATATTTTCCCACAAAACCTTTATTACCCTTTTATTTTTCTCAACGAATGTAGCGTTTTTTGCGCCCCTTGATAGAGCCTCGAGGCCGATTGCTCCACTTCCAGAAAATAGATCAAGAACTTTCGATCCGTGTATTTCATTTCCTATTACGTTGAATATGCTTTCTCTAACAAGTCCACTTGTTGGTCTTATGCCCTTTGGCATCTTGATTTCGTGTCCCTTATGGATTCCTCCAATTATATGCATAGTTCCTTATCCTCTCGGATGATAGACTCTGATTGCCTCCTTAAGTTTTTCTCTGTCTATATGTGTGTATATTTCTGTTGTCTGTATATCACTATGTCCAAGAAGTTCCTGGACAATGCGGAGGTCTGCTCCACCTTCTAATAAGTGTGTGGCGAAAGAATGCCTGAATGTATGCGGTGTAACCCTTTTATCGACACCAGAAATAGCTATGTATTTCCTTAAAATCTTCCAGAAACCCATTCTTGAAAGACGGTTTCCCCTTATAGAAAGGAAGAAATATTCTGTTTTTTTAGCCCTTTTTAGCTGTGGACGAGATTCTCTAAGGTATCTTTCCAAGTAATTTTTAGCAGGGTTGCCAAATGGCACTATTCTCATCTTTTCTCCCTTTCCTCTTACTAAAAGTAGATTTTCTGATATAAAGACATCAGAGAGACGAAGACAAATGAGCTCGCTTATTCTAAGCCCAGCCGCATAGAGAGTTTCAAGCATGGCTCTATCCCTGATATTGATAAAGTCGTTAGGACTGGCAGATTCTATTAACCTCTCCATTTCACCCACACTCAGAACAAAGGGAAGGTGTCTTCTTATCTTTGGTGATTCGATATTTTCGAGAGGAGTCCTCTTTACCTTATCCTCTGATAAAAGAAAATAATAAAAAGTGCGGAGGGATGATATTATCCGGGCGCGAGAAGAAGGAGCTTGGGAATTAATGTGTTCGATGAAGTAATGTATATCTTGTTGTAGAGCATTAAGGATGTCTTTCCTGTGTAAGTTCATGAAATTAATATACTTTTTCAGGTCCCTTTCGTAAGCGTTTATGGTGTTCTCAAGACATCCTCTTTCCACCCGTAGATAGTTTGTGAACTCATCTAAGATATCCATATTAAGATAAAGATAAATATTATTTAAACAGTTCTATTAGACGGTTTGATTATATTTCTTTAAAAAATGCGATTGCTTCGCTCCGACTTTCGTCAGAACCCGCAATGACAATTACATGTTTTCTGTCGTTCGCACGACCCCGCCTTTGGTGTGGTGCCACGAAGCCTGCGGCTACTATTTTTATACCTTCATTTGGTATCGATCATTATTTTATACCCGAAATATCTCTTAAGAAGTTTATAAGGTATTCTATGTTGTCATTAAGCCTGATTTTTGTCTTTCCATATTTCATATCAATACTGAGGTTATAGGAACGTTGTACATTTACAAAGGTTTTTATATTTATTCTATTTTTTTTACTAGAAGCGTCTTCCCATTCTATTATAAATTCTCCATCCCTTTTTATTCTTGATATACCAAGTCTCTCAGCTAACATTCTTATCTCAGTAGTAATCATTAGGTTTTTCACCTCTTTTGGTAGGGAACCAAAACGGTCCTTAAGTTCTTCAATAAAGTCTGTTAGAGCAGTATGGGTCTTAATTCTTCCTAATCTTTTGTACAAACCGATCTTACGTTTGCTGTCAACATAAGAGTCAGGAAAGTAGGCCGGAAGTCTTGTATCTATTATTACATCTGATCTCTTTTCAACCCTTTCACCTCTCAGTATCTTCGCTGTTTCCTCTATCAATTTCAGATATAGACCATATCCGATATTTCTTGCGTGTCCGTGTTGTTTTGCTCCAAGAAGATTGCCCGCACCCCTTATCTCAAGATCCTTCATTGCGAGTCTTATGCCAGCACCAAGTTCGGTAAAACCCGCAACCGCATTAAGCCTCTTTAAGGAAGTTGGTGATGCATTACTATCTGTGATTAAATAACAAAACGCCTGCCTGTCTCCTCTTCCAACCCTACCCCTTAGTTGATGAAGGTCTGCAAGGCCAAACCTATTTGCTCTGTTTATTATAATTGTGTTGGTATTTGGGATATCTATTCCAGAACCTATTATTGTGGTTGTAAGGAGTATGTCAGTATCCTTAAGCAGGAATGAAATCATCTTCTCCTCAAGTTTCTTCTTTGGAACTCTACCATGAGCAACAGTTATTTTTGCTTTTGGAACCAACTCCAGTAAGGTTTTCTCTATCTCTCTTATTGTTTTAATCTCGTTGTGTATAAAGAACACCTGTCCCCCCCTCTGGAGTTCTAAATTAATAGAGCGCGTAATTTCATCGTCATCCCATTTCACAACCTTTGTCATTATTGGCAATCTCCCCTGGGGTGGAGTGGAAAGTTGAGATAGGTTTTTGATTCCCTGGAGTGATTGGTAGAGTGTTCTTGGAATTGGAGTGGCTGTTAGAGATAATACATCTACACCCTTTTTCACTATCTTTATTTTCTCTTTATCTTTTACTCCAAATCTATGCTCCTCGTCTATTATAAGCAGTCCAAGATTATCCCAGTCTATTTTGCTCCTCAGGAGTGCATGGGTGCCTATAATAATGTCAATTCCTTTGTTGCCTATCTCCCTTTTTATAGCAGCGGCTCTCTTTACAGTTACAAAAGAGGAGAGCTGTTCTATTTTAAGCGGGAATTTATCTAATCTCCTTTTGAACGTTTCAAGATGCTGTACAGCTAATATAGTTGTTGGAACGAGTACTGCAACCTGTTTTCCATCCATAACAGACTTCATACTTGCGCGTATAGCAATTTCAGTTTTACCAAATCCTACATCACCACATATAAGTCTGTCCATTGACATATTAGTTTCCATATCTTTCTTAACCTCATCCATAACACTTAGTTGATCTGGTGTCTCGTCGTAGTAGAATGATGCCTCTAATTCCTTTTGCCACACAGTATCCGGGGAAAATTCATAACCTTTGCGAACATTTCTCTCTGCATAGAGGAGAAGTAAATCCTTCATTATTTTCTCTATATCTTCCGCTGCTTGTTGTTTCTTTATAAGCCATTCTTCACCACCAAGTTTAGAAAGTCGTGGGTGTAGAGTACCCTCGCTTCCTATGTATTTTTCAATAGATTTAAACTGTGATATGGGTACGAACAGCTTATCATCATTTCTATAGTAAAGGAGAAGGCAGTCTGTTGCAATACCATCAATGGTGATTCTTTCAATACCGCTGTATATACCAATTCCAAAATCAGCATGAACAACATAGTCTCCTGGTATGATTTCTTCCAGGTCCTCAATAGGTGTACCCTGGATAGTTCTTATTCGCCTTCTCCTGTGTCTGTGGAACCCGAATATATCCTCTGTGGTGAAAACAGCAATTCGCTCGTCATTAAGGATAAATCCCTCAACAAGGTCCATGGGAATCACAATAAGGTCTGGAAAGAGTTCGGTTATCTCTTTCTGCATGTATGGTTCGCAGGTAATGAATGTCTTAAAGTATCGTAACTTCTTTAATTTTTCTCTAAAGAGTGTAATGTTGCCAACATATGATGGTACACCCCCTACATTGTAACCGTCATTTCCAATGTGTATTGTGTTTTCTCTTATCAGGCTATCTATATCTGTAATTACAGGCGTATCTTCCGATAGGTAATCAATTATAGAGAAGCAACCCGAGAATACGTTGTTAGGTGGGATAGAGATACTTGTTATCTTTCGAATCGATCTCTGTGTATAAACGTCAAACTCTCTTATGGAGATAATTTCATCGCCAAAGAACTCTATCCTTATAGGATTTATTTGTCCCTGGGAAAATATGTCGAGTATGCCTCCTCTGATAGCAAATTCACCAACCTCACAAACAGTTCCTACCCGGTTATAACCAGATTGTATAAATTTTTCTATTAGAGACGAAAGGGATGTTTTAAATATAGCAGGTTTATTTGGATATGTAGTTGTTTCTTTTGGGATGGTTTGGATGTGTATCATCCTTGAAAAAAAGTTAGCAGGGGATTCGATTCCTTGAATATAGTTACAGACACCCGCAAATGTAATACTGTGGAGGTTTGATAGAAGATTTATTATATCACCTGAACTGGGTGGTGGGATTTTTTCGATGTGAACTACATCAAGGTTTTCAATAAGCGGAGAGAGCAACCTGCCAAATTTATCCGTGTTTTCGGTAATTACTATTACTTTTTTATGTTTTTCCAATACCGCTCTCACGTAAACAGATATAAGACAACCCGACAAACCTGTTATTTTCTTCTTAGTGAGAGCGTTCTTAAATATAGAGAGATTTCGCAGGAGCGAAGTAAATTCTTCCAGCATTCACCGCTTTAATCCTTAAGCTGAAATTTTACTGGATAACCAAGCCACACCCTTACTGGTTTATCTCTCTGCTTGGCAGGAGTGAATCTCCATGTTCGGGCAGCCCTAACTGCATTATCGTCGAAAGCAGGATTGAGCGATTTTACCACTTTAACATCTATAACACATCCTGTTGTGTCGAGAAGTAGCTTTAGATATACACTCCCTTCCATACCAGCCTTTCTCCCGATCTCGGGATACTTAGGTTTTGTTATATACAATGGCTCTGGTGGTGTATCATATGGAACGAAATCAGGTGTTTCCGTGGGTGGAGGTGGTGGTACCTTTTCCCATCCAGTAAAATCTGTTGTCTCTATGGTTGTCTGTTCGACCTCCTCAGCAGTCTCCGCTGCTACAGGCATCTTTGGTTTTGGGGGTGGGGGTGGTTCTGCAAGCTGTTTCATTTCAGGGGGGAGTTCTATAGTTACAACTCCTGCCTCTACTCTTGGTTTATAAGGATTTGGTGCGCACTCAGGTATAAACAATAAGGCGATTATTGCTATGGTTAATGCGCATGTCCATCCTATCTTGAGATATTCACCTCCCCTTTCCTTTATGTCAAGTTTCTTCTCCATTTTATCTACCTCTCTTCTTCTCTGTTGCCAGAGAAACCTTGTATGCTGCAGCTCCTTTAAGACCCTCGAACACGTCCGAAAGATCTCCATAAACACCGTCCTTATCCATTTTTATGGATACAATCAGGTTGGGATTTACCTCGACCTTTCGACCCATTATTGATGGAATGTATTCCTTCGACATAACATTATCGTCTATCGAAATCAGGCCTTCGCTGGATATCCATAGATGAGTTATGTCTTTCTTTGGTAATTTTTTTGTCTCCACTGCAGCTGGAAGTTTAATTCCCTTAAATCCTGTTTCAACCCTGAAAACCGATGTCAACATAAAGAACACAATAAGGAGGAAGGCTATATCGGCCATGGAACAGGTAGGAATCTCTGGAAATCCTTTTTCCTCTCTCGAAAGCCGCATAAAAACCTCCTATAATAAATCTAAAAATTTATATACATTTATACTACTATTCAAGTTCAATCCTTGCTATTTCTTTTCTCTTTCTTCCGGTGGCGCAAAGGCTACACGATGTGCATTGGCAAGTCTCATTTCGTCAAATACCTTTATTATGATATCATATTTGCATCTACGATCCGCCTTCAGTGAAAATACAAGAGAGTCATTCACCGCAAGCATAGCTGAAATCTTTTCTTTTATATTTTCAAGGCTTACATCCTCACCTTCTATCCTCACCTGACCTAAGGCATTCACATAAACCTGAGAAATATTAGCCTTTTTTATCTTGACTACTTCACCCTTCTCCGGGAGTACGATTTGCAATCCCTTCTCCGTTGCAAAAACGGAGGTCAACATAAAAAAGACGATGAGGAGAAACGCTATATCAGCCATAGAAGCGGTTGGGATTTCTGCTTTCATCCTTTTTCTTCTACCTCCGAATTTCATAATGTCTCCTTTTTTAGGGCGTTCTCTCCAAGAGGTATTCTACAATCGAGGCTGCGGAGTTTTCCATCATTCGTGTATATCCATTAGCTCGGGTAGTGAAAAATACATGGAAGAGCACAATTGGGAAGGCAATTGCAAGTCCTGTTGCTGTTGTAATAAGAGCCTCTGATATACCTGATGCTACGAGTGTAGGTTCGATCTCTCCAGCTATAGCGACTGCATCAAATGCTCGAATCATACCCGAAACCGTTCCAAGGAATCCCATGATGGGAGCAACCGTGGAAACTGCGGATAGTATTGGCAGCCCTCTCTCAAGAAATGCGAGTTCGACATTACCAGCATTGATAATCGCTTCCTCGAGTGCATCCTTATTGGGACCAACCTTTTGATAGGTAATTAGTCCTGCCTCTATAGCCCTGGCAAGAGGAGCCTTATACCTGCGACAGTATTCCAAACCTCCTTCTACACCCTTCTTGCTTAAAGTATTTTTCAGGCCATCAGAAAATCTTTTACCATTAATTGAGGCCATGGTATACGAAATGAACCTTTCGATGACGAAGGCGAAACCTGCTATTGCAGTGAAAAGAAGCGGCCACATGAATGGTCCACCTTTCTGAAAAAACTCTACCACACCGACCTCCTTGTTAAGAGTAGCACGTACTTATACCTGTCACAAAGGAATGTCAAAGAATAAAAACACACCTGGAACTATATATATTATATACCAAAATTTGTGATTTGTCAACCTTAAAATAAACAAGGGGAATAAAATTTATTTCTTACCTGGTTTTTAACGTAAGTAATATAATAGGAAATAGAAACAATTTAGTTATAGTAGTATATGATTAAAGTCCTGTTTAGGTTAGACATTAGTAATTAAGTGATATATTATACAATAAATTTATTAAAATGTCAAGTATTTTTTTTATGGAATTCACAGTGATTAAATAAGATATTTTAAAAAATCCAGAAATCTGTGTAATCAAGAGAGCTCAAAGGTAGTTTTTCAGAGCTCTCTAAATAAAAGCTTGACAGAGTAAGAAAAATATGATATAATAAACGTGAAAATCACACTTGGTTAGATATCTGATAATGGAGACTATTATAGTTATGTTAAATTTATGAACTAACCACAGAACTGTAACTAAAGAGGTCATCCCGCCTTAGTGGGATCCCGAAGGAAGCGGGACAGAGAACGCGGAGGGAAAAAGAAATAAGAACTCTTTAGTTCCTCTGTGTGCTCTGTTGTTTAAAAAATAAGTGTTGAAAGATTTGAGAATTTCTCAACAGGATTCTTCGAATAAATTTGATTTTTCTCTTAAAGAGCAGCGACACTATTAGATTAAAGGGATTATTATCTTTTGTTCTATTATATGAATTAGAAAAACATAGTACTTAGGAGAACACAGAGAAAAAAATTCTGTAATCTCTGTGGACTCTGTGGTTGATATTTAACACAACAGTATTATACCAGGGAGGATTTATGAAGGTACATGAAGGTAAGATAATCGGAATTGGTAAAAGATTTGCAATTGTTGCATCGAGGTTCAACAACATTATAAGCGATAGGCTGATAGAAGGTGCCGAGGATTGTCTAATAAGGCACGGGGTAAAAGGAAATGATATAGAGGTATTTAAGGTTCCTGGTGCCTACGAGATACCCCAACTTGCAAAGGCGCTTATAAAGAAAAAGAAATTCGATGCAGTAATATGTTTAGGTACGATAATAAGAGGAGAAACCCCACATTTTGATTTTATTGCGGGTAATATTATTAAGGGTATAATGCAGATAAATCTTGAATGTGATATCCCTGTAGTTTTAGGTATTATTACAGTTGATACATTTGACCAGGCTTTGGATAGGGCTGGTGGGAAACTGGGGAACAAAGGCTTTTCTGCTGCCATGACAGCCCTTGAACTTGTAAATATCAAGATTTTTTAGTCCTATAAGGAGCTGCACAAATATATTTTTCAAATACAATTGTATAAAAAAAGGGGAACCTGTTGATGAAATCCAGGAGAGAAGCAAGAGAAGTTGTTTTAAAGACGCTTTACAGAATGGAAACGACTGGGGAGAATCCTGAACAGGCGTACAATGATATCTGTTCAAACTGGAGTAAACCAGTTTTTGATAAGGCTTATACACGTAGGCTTTTGAAGGGTGTTACAACTAAGGAGGAAAGTATAGATGCTGTACTCAGGAATATAGTGAAAAATTGGGACATCAAAAGGATTGCTATAATAGATAGAAATATCTTACGAATTGCCATCTATGAAATACTATATCTGGATGATATCCCTCCAAAGGTGTCAATGGATGAGGCGATAGAGATAGCCAAGATATACTCAACAGCGGATTCGAGTAAGTTTGTAAACGGTATTTTGGATAGGGTGCTTAAAAGAAAATATAAATTAAGACTAAGAAAGAAGGGTAATTTATGAGGTTGGCTGTAATCTCGGATATACACGCTAATCTTGAAGCATTTGAGGCGGTACTTAGAAAAATTGACGATATCAAACCAGATAACATACTGTGTCTCGGTGACATTGTGGGTTATGGTCCGAATCCAAATGAGTGTTTGCAAAAGGTTAAGAAAATTGTAGATGTATCTGTTGTTGGCAATCATGAGTATGGCGTTTTAGGCCTAACAGATTTGCGTTACTTCAGTGTAAATGCGAGGTTGGCATGTGAATGGACTAAAGATGTCCTTACAGATGATAATATGAGTTATCTATCAAATTTGCCTATTCAAGTGGTAAGAGAGCATATGCTTCTCGTCCATTCAACACCAAAAGCACCAGAAGAGTGGAATTATATCCTTAGTATACAAGATGCATTCTATCAATTTAACGATTTAACCGAAAAAGTTTGTCTTATAGGGCATTCACATGAACCCATCACATTTACAAAAGGAAATGAAACTTGTGGGATTATAGATGACAAAAAGTTTTTAATTAAAGAGGATAGTAAATATATCATTAATTGCGGCAGTGTTGGACAACCGAGAGACAATGATCCAAGGGCATCCTTTTGCCTGATAAATGAAGAAAAGGAGGAGGTTCAGATCATAAGGGTAGCATATGATATTGACAAGGTTCAAAGGAAGATAATAGAAAGAGGACTTCCAAGATTTCTTGCTGAACGGCTAAGCATAGGAATATAATAACAAAATTTCAAAATCTTCACCCCGCACTTATGCATAAGTGCGGGGCAGGTTTCTAATTTCTAATAAAAGCCCGAAATTCCAATGTCAAAGAAATTTGTTGTTTAGTTATTTAGATTTTGTAATTTGAAATTTAATTTATATAGGGGGTTCCATGACTCGTGTGCTTATAACAGGGATTACGGGTTTTGCTGGCAGCCATCTTGCTGATTATCTCCTGAAAAAAGACGATCTCAAGATATACGGTATAAAGAGATGGAGGTCAAGAACAGAAAATATAGAGCATTTTATAGATAAAGTGGAATTTTACGAATGCGACCTTCGTGATGCCTCGTCTATAAGAGATGTTATAGAGGAACTAAAACCGGCTATGATATTCCATCTGGCTGCTCAGAGCTTTGTCCCTACATCATGGAGCGCTCCAGCAGAGTCTCTTGAAACAAATATAATAGGAGAACTAAATCTATTTGAGGCAGTAAGGAGAACAGGTGTTGACTCTCTTATTCAAATAGCTGGTTCATCAGAAGAGTATGGAGCTGTGAAAGAGGATGAAGTACCTATAAAAGAGACAAATCCACTCCGTCCACTCTCTCCATATGGTGTAAGCAAGGTTGGTCAGGACATGCTTGCATACCAGTATTTTAAAAGCTATGGAATGAAAGTAATAAGAACCAGGGGATTCAACCATACAGGACCACGCAGACCAAATGTTTTCGTCTGCTCTGACTTTGCAAAGCAGGTAGTAGATATAGAGAAAGGTGTAAAGGAACCTATTATAAAGGTTGGAAACCTGGAGGCTGTGAGAGACTTTACAGATGTAAGAGATATGGTAAGAGGTTACTGGCTTGCTCTCTCTACGGGAATACCTGGTGAGGTATACAATATTTCTTCAGGGGTTGGCTGGCGGATAGGAGATATACTTTCCACTCTAATATCCCTTGCTAACGTGAGCGTGGATGTAGTGGTTGATAAGCATAAGCTCCGACCATCTGATGTTCCGCGCCTAATTGGTGATTCTACAAAATTCAGATCTGCTACCGGTTGGCAGCCTAAGATTTCCTTTGAGAAGACTCTTGAGGATATCCTTAATTTCTGGAGGGAGGGGTATTAAAATCGTTTTTTCTTTTCACTTTATATTTGATTAATTCGAACATTTCTTTTGCAGCATTATCCCAGGTAAATTGATTTGCCCAGTTTATAGATTCTTTGGAAAGTCTTTCTCTTAAAGGTTTATCTTGCAAAATTTTAATTATCCTCTTAGCAAGTGTCTTTTGATCACCGTGTTTCACCAAGAAGCCAGTCTTTCCATCGACGACTGAATCTCTTAAACCTGGAGAATCACTGGCTATGACAGGTGTTCCACAGGCATTAGCCTCGATGTTTGTAATTCCCCAGCCTTCTTTTAGGGATGTGTTCACAACTACCCAGGCAGTTTGTAGAATCCTTTTCTTCTCTTGTTCGGAGATAAACCCTGTGAAATTAATGTTATTCTCTAAATTTAATCTTTTTGTTAAGGCGATGAGATTTGGTAAATAATCACCCGTTCCAATAATAGTAAGTTTGGCAGATGGAATTTTTGAAATAACGTCCTGCATAGCGTATAACAAATTATCTACACATTTATATTTTTTAATTCTTCCAAGATATGCTATTGATGCATCATAGGATTTTAGGGTAAAATCTGGGATAAATTCTGAACTTATGGCAGGAGAGACAATGTGAACATTATTCTCGGGGATACCCCATTTTATAAGCTCGTCCTTTGTGCTTTTTGATAGAACAGAAAAGAGCTCATTTTTATATATTTTAGGAACTAATTTTTCAGTAAAATGTACATAGGAAGCGAGAATTAAGTTTGTTTCACTATAAATTGCAGTACCAAAAAAGTGATAACCTATAACAAGAAGGGGAATATGGACATATAATGGTGTGAAAAATGGAATTTTATTAATGTTATCGACGACAATGTCGTATTTTGCTTTTCTTAAAAGTGCATCACAAGCAGCAGGAACATAAAAGTTAAAATCATTTCTCTTTCCAACCCTGATAATCTTCATTCCATCCACAATTTCTTTTTTTTTAGCATTACCAAAAGAGCTGCAGAGTAGGGTGATATCATTACCCCAACTGGCAATCCTGCTAAATATCTCGTGAACGTGGATTTCTGCTCCACCAGAGAGTGGGTTTAATCTATCCTGCCAATTTATCAGGAGGATTTTCATGTTGTAATCATTAAGAAATATGGATATAAAACAACAAAGAACTACTCACACAGCGTCATTGTAACATAGAAACATAAGAATGTCAAGCAAAAATTTGCTCTACTGACCAATCTATCTTCCTTTTCATAAAAGATTGGTTCGATATTAAAAACTGAAGATTTTTATTTTGAAGCTTAGCCCTTTATATGGTTCTCATCAAATTTTTTAGTTTAAGAAAATTGTTGACAAAAATAGAAATATGTTGTATAATTAATTTCATAAAATTTATTTAAGGTTGACTATTAATAATTCATTAAGATATACCTTTTGGGTAAAAACCCATTGATAACAGTAATTATCTTTTAATTTTTTACCATAAAAAATAATTTATATTTTCACATTTAAATAAACTAGCACAGGCACTATTTGTAGGATTTACAATGCCAAGTTAGTAACAAATTATGGATATTGAAGAAATAGTGAAAAAGGCACTGGAAGAGGATATTGGAAGTGGTGATATCACAACCGATGCAGTTCTTCGGTGTAGCGAACGTTTTGGTGGTAAGGTAAGCGCTGTTATAATAGCCAGGGCATCTGGTATCTTATGTGGCATAGATATAGCAAGGATGGTTTTTAAAATACTGGACAATAATTTAGATTTTGACGCATCTAAAGATGGAGCTAAGCTATCCATCAATCAAAGGGTTGTATGTATAAAAGGAAGTGTCAGTTCTATTCTTACCGGGGAGAGAGTAGCCTTAAACTTTCTATCCCACCTATCAGGCATAGCCACAGTTACACAGGAGTTTGTAGAAGAGGTAAGAGGTACTGGTGTAAGACTTCTCGATACACGTAAGACAATCCCACTTTTAAGAGAACTGGAAAAGTATGCGGTAAAGATTGGTGGTGCTGAGAATCATAGATTTGGTCTTTATGATGCAATACTCATAAAGGAAAATCATTGTAAAATTGTGGGAGGTATTGAAAATCTCAATATAGATGAGCCTTTTGAAATAGAGGTGAAAAACCTAAATGAGTTTAAAACAGCATTAAAACTATCAAATGTAAAGAGGATTATGCTGGATAATATGGATATAGATAATATAAAAGAGTGTGTTATACTTGGAGAGGGACTTGTCG
This sequence comes from Caldifarciminota bacterium, assembly GCA_030606335.1. Lineage (GTDB taxonomy): Bacteria > Hydrothermota > UBA3073 > UBA3073 > UBA3073 > JAGMCL01. Next base: position 1,304 of record JAUWGP010000014.1, on the reverse strand, counting down.
AGATTGAGGTTTCAGGCGGAGTGACCATTCAAAACGTAAAAGAGATGGCAGAAACGGGTGTTCAATATATCTCAATTGGAGCGATAACCCATTCTGCACCATCATTTGACTTCAGTCTGATTATTGAATGAGCTATCAGGATATTGGGTATTATTCCTGGCTGAAAACTTATTTTATCTATTATGAAACTCTGGCTTATGCTTGAAAAAATAGCAAAGAGATTATATTCTTTTACTGTTGGATTATATCAATTTTTTTCAATAATTCACCGAAGGTTTACATATGAACATGGTGGTATGTTACTTGCAGGTTCCCTATCGTTTTATCTTGTTATGTCAATAGTTCCTCTGCTCTTGATAGTAACAACCATTTTTACATCAATCCTACGCTCTTCAGAAGTTGCATACGAGGCAATAATACGTTTTTTAGAGACGGCGATGCCAGCTGTAACCCAGCCTGGAGTTCTTTTTCTGAATGAACTAATACAGCGGAGAATATCCATGGGGATCGTCGGAGTTATATTTCTTCTATGGACTGCGGGACTATTCCTTGATGCTACAATACAGGCAATAGATAGGATATGGAACGTAGAGGTTCGATGGTCATTCTGGAAGCGAAAACTCCTGTCCCTATTGATTATTCCAATATTTATATTTGCATTTGGATCTTCATTTGCTCTAACTACTCTCAGTTCCTTTATACGTAAGATTAATATTGGAATCATGGGGCGGAGTATCACTGGAATATCATGGATTTGGGGAGTAGGAGGTATAGTCTCTTTGCTTTTAATTACTATTATTTTTCTATTCTGGTTCTATAAGATTTTTCCCCATGCCCCGGTTACAAATCGCTCCGCAATGATTGGTGCGACATTTGCAGGATGCTCCTGGGAGATTGCGAAGCGCGTATTTAACTGGTATATAGCGAGATTTACTGGATTTGATAGAATCTACGGCAATCTTGGCGGTGTATTTATTGTTTTTCTTTGGATATACTATATAGCGATCATAATTCTTTTAGGCGCCGAACTTGCGGGTTACTATGAAGAGAGGAAAAGGATAATTCTTTTGGCAGAGAGGAATGGAGAGTCATAACTCCCTGTATTAGGTGAAAAATATTATGAAAGAAAATGAAAAACCACAGAGGACACAGAGTATATTTGAGGTAGAAAATTAAGAAAAAAATAGAAAACCTCTGTGCTCTCTTCTATTGAACCCAAAGTTTGCCAGAGGTGAGCTACAAGCAAGAAAAACGCTGATAGAGAATTTGAGTACACAGAGAAAAATAAATATTATCTCTCTGTG
>JAUWGP010000054.1 GCA_030606335.1 Caldifarciminota bacterium | reverse complement strand
GATGGCATATAAGAAAGTTGGCTAAGAGAATAGATGATGAGACGCTTGATAGGCTATTTAAACGGTTCAAGAGAGGAAAGTTTCTTGCAATGAGGATAATAAGACGGATAAATTTTGAATATCATGGAGCCCTTTTAGCTTTCTGCCTAAAGGCGTTTGGAGGAATAATTAAGTAATGATAGACTACAGACAGTAGGCAGTAAGCACTAAGCAGTAAGCAGCAGGTTGCTAAATATAATGCACTAAGGAGTGAAAATTGGGATATAAAGGTTATAGAGACTTAAAGGTATTTAAATTATCATATAAATTAGCTATGGAGGTATTTGTAATAACAAAATCATTTCCAAAGGAAGAGAAATATTCATTAACCGATCAAATTAGAAGGTCATCAAGAGGTGTGCCTGCCAATATAGCTGAAGGATGGAAAAAAAGAAGATATCCAAAAATGTTCATCAGTAAGACAATCGACGCCGCTGGTGAAGCAGGTGAAACAGAAGTATGGCTTGATTTTTCGTTGGATTGCGGCTATATTAATCAAGAAAAATATGATTATTTTATAGAAGGATATGATGAGGTAAACCGGATGCTTTATGGAATGATAGGGAAGCCAGAGAGTTTCTGTGGAAGTTAGTGCTTAGTGCATACGGCTTACTGCTTAGTTAATATCTGATGTCTAAGCTTATCAATGGGGGTATTATGATTAAGGGAAGTAGGTTATTAATATTACTTGTGTTATTGCTTGCTACAATTTCTTTTGCACAGGAGGGAATACAGGGGGGTGCACAGTTTTATGTATATCCAGGTGATGTGGGGGAACTTCAGATTAAGGTTCAGATATGGGGACAGGTCCGAATGCCCGGGATGTATCAGGTGCCGAAGAGTATGGATGTAGTAGGACTTATGTCTCTTGCCGGAGGACCGACTGAGGATGCAAACCTTTCGGCAGTAAGGATTGTACGCACAGCACCTATATCAGATGTTATTAAGGTGGATATCCAGGGTTATACACGTTCCGCATCAATAGAATCCATACCAATACTTGAGGCTGGTGATATGGTGATTGTTCCTGAAAACCCATATTATAAATTTGAAAGATTTGTAAGGGTAGTTGCACAGATTGCTATCATTGCGCAAGTGTATAATGTGTTGTTTGGAGAATGAGATAACAGACAGCAGACTACAGACCGCAGACCACAGACTACAGACTGAAGAACAACGAATATTAAAAGACAACAGATAACAGACTATAGACCGCAGACCACAGACTACAGACTGAAGAACAACGAATATTTAAAGACAACAGATAACAGACTACAGACCGCAGACTACAGACCGCAGACTGAAGAACAACGAATATTTAAAGACAACAGATAACAGACTACAGACAGCAGACTACAGACCACAGACTAAGGACTAAAAAATTAATTAATAAAGAAAGGAGGAGAATTATGGGAAGGGATTATAGGAAGATAAAGGCATGGAAATTAGCAGATGAACTGGCAGTTTTAATTTATAAGTCAACAGGTGATTTTCCAAAGTCTGAGATCTATGGGCTAACTTCTCAAATAAGGAGAGCAGCGGTATCTGTAGCTGCAAATATTGTAGAAGGTGCATCACGCAAAACCAAACTTGACTATTCCCATTTTTTATATATTTCAAGAGGTTCATTGGCTGAGGTCGGATATTATATACATCTTTCGAGAAGATTGGACTTCATTGATGAAAATAAGTGTACTAAATTGGGTAGGTTGCAACAAGAAACTGCTGCTACACTTTATGGATTGATAAAGTCTGTAGAAAGTGAAACTTGAAAAAAACCTTATATTTTTTGTCTATGGTCTGTGGTCTGCGGTCTGTAGTCTGAAGTCTATTATTTAATCCGGGGGGGAAAATATGGAAGGGGAGCAGGAACAAGTATCTTTAGAGGATTATTTGAGAATTCTTTTTGAAAGAAAGTGGATAATCTTGGGTATCTTCCTGGCAATTGTTATCTCAACTGCTGTGTTTACGTTTAGGCAAGAACCTATCTATGAGGCGACATGTACCATAATGATAGAACCAGAGACCCGACAGGAAGACATATTTCAACTTGGTTATCCAACTGCGGTGAATATCGAGAACTACACAGAGATTTTGAAATCGGTTACCATAGCTGAACGTGTTATTGAGAAAATGGAAGGTACTGGTTTTTCTATATTAATGTTAGTAAATCCGGTGGGTGCACTTATTGACAGGTTAGATGTTTCGCCTGTGAGGAATACTGATATATTGAAGATTTCTGTTAAGGGTAAGACACCTGATGAGGCATCTGTGCTTACAAATACAATTGCAGATGTCTTGATTGAGGTAGAACTTGCTACTGCAAGAAAGGAATATAGCGAGCAAAGGCATTTTTTAGAGGAACAGATGCCAATCGTTAAAGATAGGCTGGCAGGTGTAGAAACTGAATTGAAAAGGTTTAAGGAAAGGACAGGTGTGGTTGATTTATCTGCAGAGACCGAACAGCTTACAAAGGAGTTGCTTGAATTAGATAGGTCATATGGTCAGGTAGAAAGCGAACTTGAATATCAAAAATCGAGATTAGCTTCTTTTGAAGTAAACCTTGAAGAGACACAGAGAACACTTATAGAGAAGATATCACAGATATCATCACCATATATTCTTGAATTGCGAAGTAGGCTTGTGGAATTAGAGACAACGTATTCTATGTATTTAGTACAGGGATTACCTGAGGGCAACCCAAAACTTATTAGTTTAAGAAAGAGTATAGATGAAACAAAGATAAAACTCGTTGAGGAGACCAATAAGATAAAAGATACAGAAATCCCTACACTCGACCCATTATCCTACTCCCAAAAGCTCGTGGATGAGATAGTCTCTTTAAGAATCGATGTATCCGCAGGTGAGATAAGATTGAATGTACTTGGAGATGCAATAAAGGCTTATGAGGAACGATTGAAGAGATTGCCAGCACACGAACTTCAGTTGATAGAGCTCGAAAGGGAGAGAGAGATAAATGCAAATACCTATAAACTTTTGATGGAGAGGTATGAGGAGGTAAAGATTGTAGAGGCGGGCAAGATATCCAATGTAAGGATTATCGATAGAGCGAGACCACCAGGGAGTCCTGTATCCCCGAAAAAGAGATTGAACCTTATATTATCGATTATTATAGGACTTTTAGTGGGTGTTGGTGCTGCATTTGTGCTTGAATACACAGACAATTCAATAAAGACTCCAAAGGATATAGAGAGATATGCAGGTCTTCCAATTATCGGTTCAATACCAATGCTGAAAAGAAAAGATAATAACAAATCAATTCTTATCACAGATTTATCGTCGAGGTCAACTCTTCGGGAAGCATTAAGGGGAATAAGGACAAACTTGAAGTTCATAAATCCTGATAACCCAATAAAGACATTACTCGTAACATCTCCAATTCCCCAGGAGGGTAAGACTTCAGTGGCAGTGAACCTTGCAATAACATTATCTCAACTTAGTTTGAAAACACTTATCATAGATGCTGATATGCGAAAATCGGCTGTATACAAGTTTTTAGATATCGAGGGCAGTACTCTTACAGAGTATCTTGTATCTGGTGGTGACATTGAATCGATTATCCATTCGACTGATATTGATAACGTGAGTGCTATAATATCGAAGAGCCCACCACCAAATCCATCAGAGTTATTAGGTTCTGAAAAGATAAAAGACTTGCTTTCAGATTTAAAAGAGAGATTTGATTTTATTTTGATAGACAGCCCACCTGTACTTACATGTACCGATGCTGCTGTCATCGCTTCTTTTGTAGATGCTGTTTTGATTGTTGTAAAGTCACACAAAACTCCAAGAAATGCACTTGTCCAGACAAAGGATATAATGGAGCGTGTAAGGGCAAAGATTGCTGGAGCAGTATTGAATATGGTACCAACGGGTCGTAGTGCCTTTGGTTATTACCGTTATTACCATTACTATCACTATTATTCGTATCATCCGTATACTGAGGAAGAGGAGGGGGGAGTCAATTAACAATATTCAATTAGCAATTAGCAATGCAAAATAACCCTGATGAAATAGCTTACGAGTTCGCATTTCACCACGATGTAATATATAAAAACTAATTACATATGGCAAGCAGGACAGGCACCCGATGAAATAGATACTCATTTCACCCTGTACGCTATGCTACAGGACAGGCGGGGCAAGCGGGATAAATAGGGCGTCCCAGTGAAATATGCTTCCCGATGAAATAGTTAGACAATTCACGGGACAAGTCGCATTTCACGGGATAAATAGGGAGTAGGGCGAATGGCGAAGGGAGTAAAGCACTATAGACTAAGCAGTAAGTACTACCGAAAGACAAAATACAACCCTGTGAAGCTCCTTTGGAGCAACAGGGTATGTATGGCAAATAGGGTAAACTAATTTCTAATGTCTAATTACAGACCAACCCGTTGAATAGCTTCCTGCAGAAATAGCTTCCTCATGGAGTAGTTTACACACTCCACCACGATGTAATAGAACAGTCTGATTACATATGGCTAACGGGGCGAGAAGCATTTCACCACGATGTAATATATAAAAACTAATTACATATGGCAAGCAGGGCAAGCAGACTACAGACTAACTGAAAATAACTAATTTCTAAATAAATACCAATGACCCTGATGAAATAGCTTAAGATTTTACATTTCACAGGACAAGTTGCTTCCGCGGGGCAGGCGGAGATCACTGAGTAAAAAGATAAAGAATTAAATAATTTCCGTGGATTCCGTGTCCTGATAGAATAGCGTGGCATTCCACCCTGTACATTGACACTACAGGGCAAGCGGGATAGATACTTCGTGGGGGAAAATTTTCGTGGGCAGTTTTTTCTTGACTTTTTGTATAATTTAGATTATAATAATGTAGATAGATTATCCTTGATAAAAGGACGAAAGTTTATTATTGTATCCTTAAGAAAAGGACAAATATGGTTTCAAAAGATAAGTTAAAAGAGATAATACTGGAAAATCGTAAATTTATCCTGCACAGTGTTGGAAGAATTGTCGAAAGGGAGGCTGTTCGGTTCCCTGAAGGAGTAAATAAGGTTAAGGTATTATATGGTGTAAGGAGGAGCGGTAAGACATTCGTTCTTTATAATCTCTTCAGGAATTCAAAGGATAAATCATTGTATATCGACTTCGAAGATGAAAGATTGGCAGATTTTGGGTTAGGTGGTTTTGAGGTTTTAATGGAGGCGTTTTTAGAGCTTTATCCTTATCTTCTTAACAAAAGAAAAAGGGTTTTTCTTGACGAAATACAGAATATCGCAGGATGGGAGAAGTTTTGCCGACGAGTTACAGAAAGGGAAGATGTAGATGTATTCGTTGCCGGTTCATCTTCCAAGATTATGCCACAAGAAATCCATACATCTTTAAGAGGAAGAGCGTGGAGCATGGAGATAACTCCCTTCTCTTTTCGTGAATACTTACGAGCAAAAGGAGTGGATATTAATAAAAGTTCCATATACGGACCCGAAAAAATCTTGGTCAAGGGGCATTTTGGGGATTACTTAAGATGGGGTGGTTTTCCGGAGATTATATTTGCCAGAAGCGAGTTTGACAAATCCAAAATATTAAAGGAGTATCTCGGTTCTATATTTTTCAGGGATCTGGTAGAAAGGTTTAAGATAAATAATATTCCACTATTGGATACTATGATAGCTTCAGTGTTTTCTCTCTTTTCTCAAAAATTTTCCCTTAATTCTTTTTATAAACAATACAAGGATAGATTGCCATTTTCAAAGGACAGTTTATTTGCCTATTATAAATATTTTCTCGAAAGTATGCTCATTTTTGAGGTAAGGAAGTTTACGGAGTCTGTCTACAAAAGAATGAGAAACCCAGCAAAGATCTATCTTGTTGACCCTGGGCTTGCAAGAAGAGAGGCTTCACAGGATTTGGGAAGGTTGCTGGAAAACATTGTTTTTTTAGAGTTAAGAAAGAGAACAGACAAAATTTGCTATTTTGAAGAAGAAAAAGAATGTGATTTTGTTGTTGTAAAAGACGGAAGATTTTCTGCCTATCAGGTCTGTTACGAACTAAGTGAAGAGAATAGAGAAAGGGAAATAGGTGGATTGATATTATGTTGCAGGCAATTGGAAGAAAAGAAAGGATTCATTTTAACTTTTGACCAGGAAGAAGAGATAAATAAGGAGGGAATAGAAATAAAGATAATTCCAGTCTGGAAATGGCTGGTTACATTTCTTGACTTCTTTTAGATTTTATGATATTATTTATGTAGTAAAGCAGATTTTGTATAAACTAATAGAGTTTACCAAGGAAAAAGGATAAAGTAAAAAGGATAAAGGAAAAATGAAAGATAGGGACCTTGGGGATAGAATATTCAATTTCGCCGTAAGAGTTATCAAGTTTTTAAAGACTCTTAAGCGCTCTAATGAAAACGATGTTATAAGATATCAGTGGAGTGGTTAATGTTTAATGTTAAATGTTTAATGTTTAATGTGTAATGATGATTTACCTTTTACTTTTAACTTTTTACTTGTCCTTTTACCTTTAACCTTACTTGAATGATGTACGATGTTGCGGTTATAGGAGCTGGACCCATAGGTTGTTACACAGCATACCAACTTGCTGATAAGGGATTTGATGTGCTGTTGTTAGAGGAAGATAAAGAGGTTGGAAGGAATGTTGTTTGCACCGGAGTAATTGGCAAGGAGGCATTCGAGAGATTTGATATTCCTAAAGATTCTATAATTGCCAAGATAAATAGACTCCTTTTTGTTTCACCATCTAATATTCACCTTGAGTATATACACCAGGATGAGCTTGCATATGTTGTGAATAGATACAAGTTCGATAATGGGATTTTTCAACTGGCATTAAGTAGAGGGGTTGAGGTGAAATTAGGCGAGGGTGTGCAAGATATAAGAGAAGAGGAAGATAGGGTCGTATTACAGACAAACAGTAGCACATATAGAGCTAACACTGCTGTTATTGCTACTGGTGTAAACCCCGCACCCTGCCCTACTTCGCGGAGTAAGGCTGGGGAAGAGCGAGGCATTATGAGGTGCGGGGTAAATTACGAGCTACAACGTTCAGCAGGGATGGGGATAGTTAAAAATTTCCTGATGGGGGCGCAGATTAATTTACCTGAATACCGAACATATGAAGAGTTGTCCACTGCGAATTCAACGGTTGAGATACATACTGGACGGAGGATTGCACCAGGTTCATTTGGTTGGGTTGTGCCATCAAATGGAAGCGTTAGAGTTGGTGTTATGACTGAGAAAAATCCAAAATATTGGCTAAAGAAATTCATTGAAAATAGATTGAATCAAGTAATTTCTAATGACGATAAATTTAGAGAGAAACCCATTGCATTTGGTTCCATTGAAAGGAGTGTAAGTGGTAGAATGCTTGCAGTAGGAGAGGCTGCTGGACAGGTAAAAACAACGACAGGTGGAGGAATATTTTATGGGCTTTTAGGTTCTGAAATAGCAGTGAATATGCTTACAAAGGCTATCAAGACTGGGAATATGGATTATCTTACAGAATATGAGCAGAGATGGAGAGGAATGCTCGAGGAAGAGATATTTATGGGATGGCATATAAGAAAGTTGGCTAAGAGAATAGATGATGAGACGCTTGATAGGCTATTTAAACGGTTCAAGAGAGGAAAGTTTCTTGCAATGAGGATAATAAGACGGATAAATTTTGAATATCATGGAGCCCTTTTAGCTT
>JAUWGP010000043.1 GCA_030606335.1 Caldifarciminota bacterium | reverse complement strand
GTAGAAAATTAAGAAAAAAAATAGAAAACCTCTGTGCTCTCTTCTATTGAACCCAAAGTTTGCCAGAGGTGAGCTACAAGCAAGAAAAACGCTGATAGAGAATTAGAGTACACAGAGAAAAATAAATATTATCTCTCTGTGTCCTCTGTGGTTTATACTTGCATAGCAATATTAAAAGATGTGATAAAAGATTAGTCTTATCTGTGAGATTCCGTATCCTTTCCATACATATCCTGTGGAATGAATCTTGAGATTGATAAGAGGTCATTCACCCCGCCATCGGCGGGGCAGGGAGGGGAGGGATGAAAATATTTTATAATCACTTAATACTAAAGATTCTCTGTGGTTCCCCTGTTAAATAAAGTACCAGGAGTGATTACTTGTACTTAATTTTATAACTATTTAACAGGGTGAATCTGTGGTTAGATTTTGCACACTACCGTATGTTTAAATAAGGATTAGAAAATGAGGAAAATATAGATGAACAATGAAAAAGAATTAGCAATGAAAAAACTTAAGGAATATCTCGAAAGGAAAAATATCCATCCATCATATCATCGTCTGAAGATTTTGAAATATCTTATGAACCATAAAATACATCCAACAGTTGATATGATATACAAAAACCTATCAAAAGAAATACCAACTCTATCTAAAACAACCGTTTATAATACCTTAAATCTTTTTCTAAGAAAGGGAATTGTATCAGGTTTAACAATCGATGGAAGTGAAATAAGGTATGACTATAATACAAAGCCACATGTGCACTTCATATGTATTAAGTGCAGCCGCGTGTATGATATACACCTTAAGTGCCCTATATTTGATAAAGAAATTATAGAGGGTCATAAAATTACAGAACACCATATCTACCTCAAAGGCATTTGTAGTGAGTGCTTAGAAAAAGCATAACCGCAATTTTTTCCTTGACTTTTTTCAAAAAATGTGTTATAATTAACATATGTTATCGTTACAATAGTGTAATCATATCATCCTATACTAAAAAATGGATATAACAACCTTTCATAAGATAAATTATGGTTTGTATGTTATTAGCTCAAAGATGAATAAGAAAATCAATGGGCAGATAGCTAATACTGTATTTCAGGTAACATCAGAACCACCAACTGTAGCCATTAGTATAAACAAAGACAATTATACACATAAGTTTATAAATAAAAGCAGGGTTTTCACTATATCTATTTTATCTGAAGAGACACCAATGCAGTTTATAGGTCGCTTTGGTTTTAAATGTGGAAGGAACTTGAATAAGTTCCAGGATGTAAAATATAAATTGGGTACAACTGGTGCACCGATACTATTGGAATATACTATAGGTTACATAGAGTGTGAGGTGATTGATAGTCTGGATGTTGGAACACACACGATTTTTATAGGTAAGGTTTTGGATGCTGCAATCATAAGTGATAAAAATGCAATGACCTATGATTATTACCATAAGGTAAAGAAAGGAAAGACACCGAAATCGGCACCTACATATATAAAAAAAGTAAAAGGGATAGAAAAACAAAAGGAGGTGGGTAAAATGGCAAGGTATAAATGTACAGTTTGTGGCTATATATATGACCCTGAAAATGGTGACCCTGATTCTGGTATCAAACCCGGAACACCCTTCGAGGAATTACCCGATGATTGGGTGTGTCCTGTTTGCGGTGTAGGAAAAGACCAATTTGAAAAGGAGGATTGAGATGGCTTCAAGAGAAATACTAACCGAGGTTTATTCGGTTGGAGCAATAGACTGGGATAGAAGATTATTTGATGAACTCATACCCCTTCCAGATGGAACAACTTATAATTCTTATCTGATAAAAGGCAGTGAAAAGACAGTGCTTATAGATACCGTAGATCCTACCAAAGAACATGTTCTCGTAGATAACCTTAAGGAATTAGGTATTAATAATATCGACTATATCGTTTCCAATCATGCTGAGCAGGACCATTCTGGAACAATACTAAAAATGCTTGAGCTTTTCCCAGAAGCAAGAGTTGTAACCAATCCGAAATGTAAGGTTTTACTTATAGAGTTTCTTCTAATCCCAGAGAGTAAGTTCATAACTGTAGATGATGGGGAGAACCTGTCTTTAGGAGACAAAACACTGGAATTCATTTACGCACCCTGGGTACACTGGCCTGAGACAATGTTAACCTATTTAAAAGAGAAAAATATTTTATTCCCCTGTGACCTTTTTGGTTCTCATCTTGCTACAAGTGAACTCTATGCCAGTGATGAAGCAAAGGTCTATGAATCAGCAAAGAGATATTATGCAGAGATAATGATGCCATTCAGAAATAGTATCAAAAGACATCTGGAAAGGATAGATAAACTGGATATAGAGATAATAGCACCAAGCCACGGACCGATTCACGATAGACCTGAATTTATCCTTGAGGCTTACAAGGAATGGGTTTCTGATGAGGTAAAGAATGAGGTACTCATACCCTATGTATCAATGCATGGAAGTACAGAAAAGATGGTCAGTTATCTTATAGATGCTCTTATGGAACGGGATATAATAGTAAAACCCTTTAATCTGACAAGAACAGATATTGGTGAGCTGGCAATGGCTCTTGTAGATGTCGCCACTATAGTGATTGCCTCACCTACAGTTTTGGTTGGTCCCCATCCAAGTGTCGTATATGCTACATATCTTGCAAATGCCCTGAGACCCAAGGTAAAATTTGCATCCATAATTGGTTCATATGGTTGGGGTGGAAAGATGCTTGAACAGATTACCGGAATGCTTGGTAATCTCAAACTGGAGATTATAGAGCCTGTTATTGTAAAGGGTTATCCCAGGGAGGGAGATTTCAGATCCCTGGATAGGTTGGCAGATGAAATCCTTAAAAAGCATAAAAAGATAATAATTTGATTTGAAATAGAATAGCAAATTCCCCATTCTTTCTGAATTGTGGGATGGGCGTGGCAATCTCATTTTAATAAGGAGTAAGACCTAAATGAAGGAAAAATGTCCCATCTGTGGAATGGATGGTAAAATTGAGGCACATGGTCACTATTTTTGTTCTCAAGGATGTATTTTAAAATATGAGAAAGAGAATAATATCTCATCAGAAAAATGTATTTCGTGTGCAGTAAAAGTAGGAACATGGTATAGGGAAAGGGTATTCATAGTAGCAATGATTGCAATAATTCTTTTAGCTCTGGGGTATTTTTTACCGTTGCTGAAACCATTCTCTTTTGCGTTTATAGATTATCTAAGGATGATCTGGTGGGCAATCCTTGCTGGATTTCTAATAGGCGGAATTATTGATTTCTTTGTCCCGAGACAGTATATAGAAAAGTATCTATCCCGACACAGAAAACGAACGATAATTTATTCAATATTCTTTGGATTCATAATGACTGCCTGTTCCCATGGTATTTTGGCAATTTCAATGGAACTTTATAAAAAGGGAGCGAGTACACCTGCAGTTATAGCATTCCTGTTGGCATCTCCATGGGCTAATCTGCCCATAACGATTCTTCTATTTGGGTTCTTTGGATTGAAGGCAATATTCATCGTTTTATCAGCACTTGTAATTGCAATTACAACTGGGCTGATATACCAGGTGTTAGAAAGGAAGGGATTGGTGGAGTGTAATAAGTGTGAAATGGGAGAAGATATACCTGTGTTGACTGATTTTTCAATTATAGATGATATAAAGAGAAGGTGGAGAGAATGCCAATTTTCACCAAGGAGTGTTATAGAAGCCATAAAAGGAGTTTTAATTGGTTCCTGGTCTCTTACTAAAATGGTTTTGTGGTGGTTATTGATCGGTATGATAATTGCAGCATTTGCACGAGCGTATGTACCTCAACGTTTTTTTACGAATTTTATGGGACCAACCTTTATAGGATTGATGGTAACACTATTGTTTGCTACTATTATAGAGGTATGTTCAGAGGGAAGTTCTCCACTTGCATTTGAAATTTTTAGACAGACAGGAGCATTTGGAAACAGCTTTGTATTTTTAATGGCGGGAGTGGCAACGGATTACACAGAGATAGGATTAATATGGTCAAACATTGGTAAGAGGGCTGCACTCTGGCTGCCAGTTATTACTGTTCCACAGATATTGGTATTAGCGTATATTTATAATAATATCTGGTAATTATAGAAATTTTTATACAAAGAAAGCTGCATAAAGCAATATTAATCGCTGTTTCACTTGTTTAGGCTTCATTTTTTACTTGCCTGGTGAATGGAGTACCTCACCTTGGTGATGCACTCCAAAGTGGTGTCATTGCGAGCGAATCCCCTATCCTTTTAGAATTAGGGGATGAGCATGGCAATCTCATTTCTTAACGTTAGAATTGGTATTTAGGAGGTAATAAAATGGATAATAAAGAAAAGCTGGATATGTTTTGTTATCAATGTTCACAGACTGCAAAGGGAACTGGTTGCACCATAAGAGGTGTATGTGGAAAGGAGGCTACAGTAGCACGTTTACAGGATAACCTGTTGCTTGCAACAAAAGGAATGGCTGCCTATCTATACCATGCAAGGGAGCTTGGTTATACTGATACCGAGATAGATGCCTTCCTGGAAAAGGCTTTTTATTCCACCTTCACAAACGTTAACTTTGACGTAGAAGAATTCGTCCGACTTGCTATTGAAGCGGGTAAGATGAATGTGAAAACAATGAAACTTCTAAAGAAGGCTCATATCGAAACCTATGGTGAGCCAGAGCCAACCCAGGTGCATACGGGAACTGTTAAGGGTCATGGTATTATTGTTACCGGGCATGGTCTGAAAGCACTTGAGGTTTTACTAAAGCAAACAGAAGGAACTGGAATAAATGTCTATACCCATTCAGAACTTTTACCTGCTCATGGATATCCTGGTATAAAAAAGTACAAGCACCTAATTGGTAATCTGGGGAAGGCATGGTTTGACCAGAAAAAGTTATTCTCAAAATACCCTGTTGCGATTCTTGGAACATCAAACTGTGTCCTGATTCCTAAGGAAGATTATCGAGAAAGGATGTTTACAACAGGACCTGCCCATTTGCCTGGTGTACAGCACATTACTGGATATGATTATACTCCTGTAATAGAGAAAGCAAAATCATTACCAGAGCTTGAGGATGAACAAGGAGAAGGCATACTTACGACAGGATTCTCCAAATCTGCAATTTTATCTCTTAAAGATAAGATAAAGCAACTGGTATTGGCAGGCAAGATACGCCGCTTCTTCCTTGTGGGAGGTTGTGATTCTCCTCTTAAGAAAGCTGAGTACTTTCGGGAGTTTGTAAAACAGCTACCGCAGGATACAATTGTATTAACACTTGCTTGTGGTAAGTTCAGGTTCAATGACCTAAATCTTGGTGATATAGATGGTATCCCAAGACTGCTTGACCTGGGACAGTGTAATGACTCTATTGTTGCTATAGAAATTGCCGAGACTCTTGCTGAACTATTTGGCGTGGGTATAAATCAACTTCCACTCACCTTAGTTCTTAGCTGGATGGAACAAAAGGCTGTAGCTATCCTCTGGAGCCTTTTGGCAATTGGTGTAAAGGGTATTTATTTAGGACCAATACTTCCTGCATGGGTGAATGACGATATTCTTAAGGTATTAATAGAGAATTATGATTTGCGTCTTATAGGTAACCCGGAAGAAGACATCAAGCGAATGTTGGGTTCGTAATCGTGAAGTTAGTAACATCACATATTTTAAAAGTCTTATAGAAATCTGTGAAATCAGTAGCTAAAAAAAGGGGGTGAGAAAATGATTAACTTCAAAGCAAGTGAAATATTTCAGTTCGCTATAAGGATAGAAGAAAATGGTGAAAGGTTTTACCGCAATATGGCTCAAAAGATTGAAAACACAAATATGGAAAAGGTTTTTACCTTTCTTGCAAATGAAGAGGTTAAACACAAGAAGACATTTGAAAATATGGTGTCAAAGATCGAGAAATATGAACCTTCTGAGAGTTATCCAGGAGAGTATTTTGCTTATCTACGCGCCTATGCAGACAATATCATATTCAGCCAGAGAAAATTAGAAGAGGAGATGTCAAAAATTAATGACGTAATCTCTGCAGTTGATTTTGCTATACAGCGAGAGCTTGATTCTATTCTCTATTTTCTGGAAATGAAGAATTTCATTCCCGAGAGCCAGCGTAATTTAATCGATGGTATAATAGAGGAGGAACGGAGACACTTTGTGAAATTATCCGAACTTAAAAAGTAATGAAGTAATCCTAGATTATAAATTGAACACTGAATAACACTGAATAGTATATCAGACGATCAGAATATCAGTAGGAAGAAAATCAGGACATCAGTATATCAGGTTAGAGATGGTTTACCTCTGATACCCTGATAATCTGATACTCTGCATGCTGATCCACTGGTATCCTGATATACTTTGAAAGTTACTGACTACAGATTACCGGTAACTATTAGGTGACTTCGGTATTATTAACATATAATTTAGCACAGTAACTAAGGGGGTATCAAATGACTAAGAAATTGCAGGTCTATAAGTGTGAGATATGTGGAAACATCGTGGAGGTTTTACACACAGGAGTGGGTGAACTCGTCTGCTGTGGTCAACCAATGAAACTCTTGGAAGAGCAGACTGAGGAGCAGGGTAAAGAGAAGCATGTGCCAGTCGTTGAAAAGATAGATAATAAAATAAGGATAAAGGTGGGTTCTATTCCTCATCCGATGGAAGAGAAGCATTATATAGAATGGGTAGAGGTCGTAACAAGGGATGGCATTAGGAGAAAGTTCTTAAAACCGGGTGATGCACCAGAGATAGAATTTGGACCGATAGAAGAGATAGTTACTGTAAGAGAACATTGCAGCATCCACGGCTTGTGGGTATCGAGATAAAAACGGAGGTTTTGACAATGTGTTCTGATATTATTCCGGATGCAGAGCTGGATTGTGTCGGTCTCTACTGTCCTATGCCAATTGCTATGACAAAGGAGGAGATAGAAAAAATCGAGGTAGGACAGGTGTTAAAGGTAGAGGCAGATGATCCAGCTGCAGAGGAGGACATAAAGCGATGGGCTAAGCGAACTGGACACAAGGTACTGGAATTTAAAAAAGAGGGGACTATATTAACCTTCTTTATTAAAAGGATTAAATGAGGTGAATTAAATGAGAAAAATACTCTATATACAAACAAGCGGCACAGATACACCAGAAAGGTTGTATGCACCATTCATACTCGCAACAACCGCTGCTGCTATGGATATTGACTCTGAGATTTTTTTCCTGATAAAGGGTGTTACGGTTGTCAAAAAGGGTGAGGCTGAGAAGATTAAAATAGGAAATTTTCCCAATCTTAAAGAGGTTATGAATAAAGCTATAGCCGCTGGTGTGAAATTATTTGTATGCGAACAGAGTACCCAACTACTTGGGATTCCGAGGGCTGATTTCATTCCTGAGGCAAAGATTGTCGGCGCAGCTACCTTAAACGACCTATCGCTCGATGCAGATGCTATCCTTAACTTTTAGAGGTGAGACAATGGAAAGAATATATTCAGACCACGCATCGGTAATGCCCATTGATCCGAGGGTATTGGAGTTTGCAGAAAGATATCTTAAAAAAGATTTCGGGAATCCTTCATCTCTCCATTCTATTGGATTAGAAGCAAAAAGTGCTATTGAAGAGGCAAGAGGGAAAATTACAGAACTTATTAATGCAGAGAAGGAGACTTGTATTATCTTCACCTGTGGTGCAACAGAATCGAACAATCTTGCTATCAAAGGAACAGCAATAAGGAACATAGCAAAAGGGAAAAAGGTTGCAGCAAGTGCCATAGAACATATGTCAGTTCTAAATCCAATGAAAGAGCTTCAAAAGAGTGGCTTTGAACTGACTATCATACCGGTCGACTCAATGGGTATTGTCGATATTGAGAAACTTGATAGTATCTTGAGTAAAGATACCACAGTGACCTCGATAATGTATGCAAACAACGAAATAGGAACAATAGAACCTATAAAGGAGATAAGTGAGATTGTTCATGAAAAGGGCTTATATTTACATGTAGATGCAACAGCAGCCGCAGGTCGTATACCAATAGATGTTCAAAATGATGGAATAGATCTGTTAACACTATCATCTAACGATATGTACGGACCTCAAGGTGCTGGTTTGTTGTATATAAAGCCGGGTATCAGACTACAGTCGATACTTCCAGGTGGTGGACAAGAACGTGGGCTGAGGTCAGGGACAGAGAACATATTTGCTATTAGTGGAATGGGAGAGGCGGCAAGGATAGCAAAGATTGAAATGTCTCAGGAAAGCAATCGATTAAAGGTAGTAAGAGATAAACTCGTCACTGAGATATTGAAAATAAACGAATCATATCTCACGGGTCATCCCACAAAACGGCTTCCACACCATGCAAGTTTCCGATTCAGTCGTATAGAGGGTGAGAGTATACTTTTGAATATGGATACGCTGTACAATATACAGGTATCCACCGGGTCAGCCTGCTATTCAAGAACATTGGAACCTTCACATGTTCTATTGGCAATAGGTTTAAAACATGAAGAAGCACATGGTTCAATGGTTATAACTCTTGGACACTCGAACAAGATTGAACAAATACCTATAATTACAAAGGCAGTAAAGGATACGGTTGAAAGGTTGAGAAAACTTTCACCGCTATAAGAGAGGAGATATTTATGGTACAGATTGGCTATAGTAAAAAAGTAATGGAACATTTTTTAAATCCAAGGAACGTGGGTACAATAGAAAATCCTGACGGGTATGGAAAGGTAGGAAATCCTGTTTGTGGAGACCTCATGGAAATGTATATAAAGGTAAAAAATGATATAATCATAGATATAAAGTTTAAAACATTCGGCTGCGGTTCTGCAATTGCAACGAGCAGCATGGTGACTGAGATGGTGAAGGGGATGCATATTGGCGATGCTTTGAAGATAACACGTGATGATGTAGCTGATGAACTCGATGGTCTGCCACCACGGAAGATGCATTGTTCAAATCTGGCAGCAGATGCACTTCACGAGGCAATTAAAGATTATAAAAAGAGAAAAAATTAATCTCAAGATCCATTATACAACATCTGTATGGAATAAAGACAAGCTTCGAGCATCAAAATATCGAACTTTAATACTTGCCTATCAACGATGTACGAAGTCTACAAAGATTGAGCACTTATATACAAAAGATTACTCTACATATATCCTATAAAGAATTTTTGATATTTGATTTGTAGTTTTGATTTTTGATATTTGATTTTTAATATTATATCTATGGATCTCGATAAAGATAAATGAAAGATATGAGAAGATATTAGTTTTAAAATATATAATAACTAATAATAAGGGGGTGTAATTATGAAGAGTTTAAAAGGAACAAAAACAGAGAGGAATCTACTCACAGCCTTTGCCGGTGAATCACAAGCAAGAAACCGATATACATACTTTGCATCAAAGGCAAAGAAAGAGGGTTATGAGCAGATAGCAGGAGTATTTCTTGAGACAGCAGATAATGAAAAGGAACATGCAGAGAGACTCTTTAAATTCCTTGAAGGTGGTGAGGTGGAGATATCCGCTTCATTTCCTGCCGGTATAATCAGTGAGACAAAGGAGAATCTCGGGTCAGCGGCTGCTGGGGAGAATTACGAGCATACAAAGATGTATCCAGGGTTTGCTAAGATTGCAGAGGAAGAAGGTTTTTTGGAGATAGCAGCAGTGTTCAGGGCGATAGCAGTAGCAGAGAAACAGCACGAGAAACGATATCTTGTTTTGCTTGAAAACCTTGAGAAGGATAGGGTTTTCAAACGAGAAAAAGTTGTAAGGTGGAGATGCAGGAATTGCGGGTATATACATGAGGGAACTGAAGCACCAGAGAAATGCCCTGCCTGTGCACATCCAAAGGCATATTTCGAGCTGTTAGGAGAGAATTATTAAGGAGAAAGGGAGAATGAGGAGAAGAACTTGTAGGGACAACCCTCGTGGTTGTCCGATTCTCCGTATTTTCAAAGTATATCAGGGTACCAGTGGATCAGCATGCAGAATATCAGATTATCAGAGTATCAGGTGTAAACTGTCCCTAATCTGATGTGCTGGTACTCTGATTTTCTTCCTACTGACCTGCCTACCGCAGGCAGGTATTCTGATCATCTGATACACTATTCAATGTTATTCAGTATTTAATTTAATAACGAATAAATGGTGAAGCTCTCTCATCACTTTAGTAGTAAACGATATTATCCATTTAGCCAATTTTTAAGGGGGAGATTTGGTTACAGGGTTTATAAATTACCTGTAGATGCAGGTTTTACCTGTCCAAATAGAGATGGCAAAGTTGGCTATGGAGGATGTACCTATTGTTATAACCCCAGTTTTAGCCCACCCACCTTGAGGGAAGAAGTAAGCATTCTTGACCAGATACAGCTTGGAAAGAGGAAAAAGGGCGGAAAATTTCTAGTATATTTCCAGCCATTTACAAATACCTATGCAGATGTAAATATCCTAAAAAAATTATACGATGAAGCGTTACAGGATAAGGATTCAGTAGGTCTATGTATTGGAACAAGACCTGATTGTATATCGGATGGAATTCTTTTGCTTATTGAGTCTTATGCAAAGAGCTACCACGTATGGATTGAGTATGGTCTACAATCTGCCCACGACAAAACCCTTCGTCTTATAAATCGCTGTCATAGCTTTTCTCAGTTTGAGGATGCGGTTTATAGAACCCAGAATAGGAACATATTTATCTGTACTCATATAATTCTTGGTCTTCCTGGTGAGACGAGAGAAGATATGCTTGAAACTGCAAGTATATTATCACATCTGCCGATAGACGGAATCAAGATTCATCACTTACAGGTCATAGAAAATACAAAGATGGCTAAAGATTTCAAGAAGGGGAAATTTAATACACTTTCGTTTAATGAGTACTTATCTCTTGTAGTAGATGTACTTGAATTACTGCCTCAGAATATGGTTATTCAGCGGCTGATGGGTGATGTCCTGGACGAAAAAATACTCGTCTCTCCAAAGTGGAATCTTAAAAAACACGAGGTCTTAAACCTTATTGACAAGGAACTTATCAGGAGAGATACAAATCAGGGAGCAAGATATGAAGGCTGGTGAAGAAAAATTAACAGCGTTTCTCTTTGGTACAAACCTGAAAAAATTGAAGAAAATTTACTCTCAAGTTGTAATAGACCATCTTGTAAATCCGGAACACTGGGGAATCCTTGGTGATGCAAATAGTTCTGTTAAATTAACAGGTCCCTGTGGTGATACAATGTATATATCGATAAAAGTCAGAGATGAAAGAATAACCCGATGTACGTTTGATACCGATGGTTGTATAGCAAGTGTTGTATGTGGGGATATAGTATCTGAGCTTGTAGAGGGTAATGATATAAAAGAGGCTATGGAAATCAATCAGGATACAATCCTAAAGTTCTGTGGGGGATTGCCTGAGGAAGATAAGCATTGTGCACTACTTGCATCAGATACCCTTAAAAAGGCGATAAAGAAGTTAACTTAAAATTAACCGCAGAGGTCGCAAAAGTAATATTAAAAATCAAAATTATAACCCCGCCAAAGGCGGTGGATCCCGCTATGGCGGGACAAATTGAAATTCAGAAATAACTACGTTTCAGTTTGTCGCTCGCAATTATACTTACCATCTTGTCATTGCGAGTCCGTCGCACTTCTTGACGGATGAAGCAATCGCATACTTTCTTTTCTGTCATTGCGAGCGTAAGCGAAGCAATCTCATTACCTGGAGGTTTATTATGAATAAATTTCTTCTATTTTTCTTTATATGTATATTCACCAAACCATTAAGTGCAAATGAGAATGTTAGATTTACTATAGTCTATAACAATGTTCCCTATAATGAGAATTTGACTACTGCATGGGGTATGTCCTGCCTGATTGAGTTTAAAGATAAGTACTTATTGTTTGATACAGGAGGTGATGGTTCAATATTACTTGAGAATATGAAGAAGTTGGAAATTGACCCAAAGATGATTGATATAGTTATTCTTTCTCATATTCATGCAGACCATGTAGATGGTTTATGGAGTTTTCTTGAGGAAAACAAAAATATTGTTGTCTATTTACCCAAGTCCTTTCCAGAGGACTTCAAAAACAGAATAACAAATAAAGAAGCCATGTGTGTTTCAATAAAAAAAGATACAATGATTTATGAAGACATCTATTCAACAGGGGAGATGGGAGGGTTTTGGTTGAAGGAACAGTCCTTGATAATTGATATACCAAAAGGTCTTATTGTCGTTACTGGGTGTGCACATCCTGGAGTAGTAAATATTGTGAAGAAGGCAAAAGAAGTGTTGAATAAAAATGTATATATGGTATTGGGTGGATTTCATTTAATGGCATATTCTGAGGCTGAGGTAAATGAGATTATCAAGGATTTAAAGGAATTGGATGTCGAAAAAATCGCTCCAAGCCACTGCACAGGAGGAAGACCAATAGAACTTTTTAGAGAGGCATGGGGAGAGAATTTTTATGACCTCGGCTGCGGCGCTGTATTTGAGGTAGATTATTAAAGTAAACCGTAAAAGTAATATTAAATATCAAATAAGTTTAAAAAACTCTTCCAATCTTTTCAAATCCCTGCCTACCGGCAGGCAGGTGTGGTTATAATTTTAATATAACTCTGTGTTCTCTGTGGTTAATTTTTTAGAGAATGATGAAAAAAATCACCGAAGATATGACTATTGAGGATGTCTTGGATATATATCCAGAAACAGTAAAGGTGTTTATTAAGCTTAAAGTTCCCTGTCTTGTTTGTGGAGAACCCCTATGGGGAACAGTTAAAGAAACCGCTGAGAAATATGATGTAAACCTCCCTCTACTTCTTGACCGTCTCAATGAGATAGTTGAGAAAAAAGTCTGTCAATAACCTGTTATACTGATTTGCTGATATACTTCCCACTGTTCTACTGATACCCTGATATTCTTCCTTAGGAACCCAGCCTTTGGCGGGGCGATTCTTCACCCCCCCTTTGATACATCTCACCAAAAATAACTTGACACCATAATATAATTATGGTATAATATAGATATTATAATCAAATATCCAACCCTCAAATTCCTTTCTTGAAATAATAATTAATGTATTTAGTATTAGTGCTAAAAATGGCACTTTTGACAGACAAAATAGCCCACACCTGCCTGCCGGTAAGCAGGAAGTACACCCCGATACAGTCGTTCCTCCCTACGGGGCGGGCGGAATACACTAAATAAATAAAAATAGAACTTTCGTGACCTTCGTGTCCTGATAGAATAACGTGGCATTCCACCCCGTACATTATCACTACAGGGCAAGCAGGATAAATCTTTCGTGGGAGAGAGTTCTCTGTAATCTGTGGTTAATTTTTCTTTTATCTATGAAGACTTATCTTGATTGTTTTCCATGTTTTCTCAGGCAGACTCTTCAGACTGCAAGGGTTGCCACAAAGGATGAGGTATTAATAAGAAAGGCTCTTGATGAGGTCTGCCATATTCTTACTCAAATTTCTCTTGACGCCTCACCACCTGAGATAGGGAGAGAGGTTTATAAGACTATAAACAGGGTAATGGGCAACGAGGACTTATTTTATTACATAAAAAAGGAGCATACAAGGTATATGCTAAGACTTTATCATGATATAAAGAAAAGGGTAAAATCCTCTTCTGATCCTCTACTTTCAGCGATAAGACTTGCAATAGCAGGAAATGTTATAGATTTTGGTTCCAATCCAGATTTTGATATTATTGGGATAAAAGAAGAGATAGAAAAGGCATTCGATTATCAATTCGCTATATTCGATTATGATAAATTAAAAAGTACATTAAAGAATACAGACTATGTTCTTTACCTTGCTGATAATGCAGGCGAAACAGTGATGGATAAAATATTAATAAAAGAGCTTAAAAAACCTGTAAAGTATGCAGTGAAGGGTAAATCAATTATAAATGATGCAACAATTGAGGATGCTCAAGACGCAGGTATTCATGAGGTAGCTGAGATTATATCAACCGGAAGTGATGCTCCCGGAACCATTCTTAAATACTGTTCGAAAGAGTTTATTAGTATCTACAGAGAAGCTAAAATAATAATATCCAAGGGGCAGGGAAACTATGAGGTTTTATCAAAAGAAGACCGACCTATATTTTTCCTCCTAAAGGTAAAATGTCCAATAGTAGCAAGAGATTTGGGAGTCAAGAATGGGGATATAATATTGAAGGGACAAATGGTATAGTAAGGCGTCCCAGTGAAATATGCTTCGCATTTCACGGGATAAATAGGGCGTCCCAGTGAAATAGATACTTAATTCCACCCCGTACGCTATCGCTACAGGACAGGCACCCG
>JAUWGP010000056.1 GCA_030606335.1 Caldifarciminota bacterium | reverse complement strand
TAAGATTAAATTTCATTTGATTTTAATGGCTTTCTAAAAAACTTTTTCACTTGAATTTTCCTTCAGGTTATGTTATAATAGTAAAAGATAGATATATCTTGGTAATAAAATGAGAGAAAGAGCAGTTATAGGGATGTATATTCGAAGTATACTTCGGATATAACACCATATTAGAGGTATATCCGCAATTAACTGCGGATATAAACAAGTTAGATGAAATCACCACTTATTGAGGAGGTAAAGGGAATGAGTATAGATAGGGAAGAACAGAACAAGCTGCTGGGGTTTTTGGCAATTTATGAAACATCATCTCACGATGGGTATCTTGGAACAATCTTAATTACTGATCTTCAAGGAATCCCTCAGGAATTTAGATGTACACACCCAGTTAAACCAACGACCATCCAAAAACCCCTTTATGGAAACACATTAGAACCTTATATCGGAGTCAATCTGTGTGGGATACCGCTAATCAAGTTAATACAAAATGAACCATCAATTATAGTGGTTCATAAGGATTTCCTTCTTGGTGTGAGAACAGCGAGTCCTTGCCCAGTCATATTTATTCGCAGAGCAGGAGAGGCAATAGACATAAAACCATCTGATAGTTCAGAGACTACCTTAAAAAGGGAAAGGATTGACTGCCCTACCGGAAGATTTCAGCCTATCGTATGCGCATCGCATCCTGATTTTGATGATGACATAACGTATGCAAGAGAAACCCTCGAAAAAATCTTTAACTACCTCGATCCTCTTGAGCCATTCGAGAGAATAGCAAAGGCGATTGAAGTACTCAGTAAGCAAGACGAAAGGTTTCAATAATGGGTGATACGATGCTTTTAAATAATCGAAAGTTTTTCGAAAGGACCAAGCTAAAACTAGTTAGCAAACTATTTCCACTTAAGAGAACAGAAATACTTTTACTTGACAAACTAGAGATAGACCTAAAAGAGGCAAAAATAAATCAGATTAATATTCCGTCCATTTCTTTGCCACAGATTACTTCTTGCTTTTGCCTTAGTAGACCTGAAATCATAGAGCTAAAAGCTCTTCTGGAAGATCGAGGAGTAGAGGATTTAACTCTTTGGCTGAGAGAACAGCTTTCGTATCCAGAAATAGAATCTTTTTCAGTTCTTTTAGATATACCACGGAAGGCAGGAAAGTCATACCAACAAAGTGAGGCAGAAGGTAAGCAGGCTGCCTTATTTGAATTGGACGGGGATAAGGATTGCATTCACGGGCTAAAAAAGAGTTGGTGTGCCATCTGTATTCAAAAGGAAAAGCAAGAGAGAGAAAGAACCTCCTCTCACGTTGACCTATTCAACCTAATTTTCCCCATCCTCCAACCCCCGCTGGGCGAAAGTTTTGATAGTCCAATTGCGTTCCCATTAGGAAGGGAATTATATCCTTTTCAGCGCGAAGGCGTTAAATTTCTTATAGAGCACGAACGGGCGTTGCTTGGTGACGAAATGGGTCTAGGTAAAACACAACAGGCTATTACTACCCTACGGTTTCTGTTCCGAATGGGAAAAATAACGAATGGTCTCATCATTTGTCCCAAGTCTGTTCTGACACATTGGGAAAGAACACTATGGGACTGGGCACCAGAATTAAGAGTGATAAAAGTCCGTGGGCTGAAAGAACAAAGACAGACGAGTTGGAACTGTCCTGCACACATCTATTTGACAACGTATGAAACCTTGAGACAAGACTCAGCCACTTCGCTCGTAGATAGTGAAGTTATTATTAACTCTGATGGAAGCCACAGTATTACTTGTCCAAATGTTGGATGTCCTCAAAGGCTACAGATGGACAAAGAAATTTTCGGTATTCAGGTGCGGTGCCCAACTTGTAAACATCTCTTTACCTACACTCCAGCTGAAGATATAGCAAGAAAACAGTTTGACCTTATTATTTTAGATGAAATTCAAAAAATAAAGAATCCTAGTGCTGCTATCACCAAAGCAACTCGGCAGATCAATGCCTCGTATCGTTGGGGATTGTCTGGGACACCCTTAGAAAATCGTTTAGAAGAATTAATCTCTATTTTTGCATACCTTAAGCCAGGTCTTTTACATTATAATGATGTGGCAAGACCTTTGAAAGTTAAGGAAGCTATAAAGCCTTACTTTTTAAGAAGGCGAAAGACCGATGTACTACCTGATCTACCTGAGAAAGTTTATGAGGAAGTATGGCTTGAACTCTCTCCTGCCCAGAGAGAAGCATATAATAGAGCCGAGCAAGATGGCATTGTGGCTTTAAATGAGCAGGGTGATTCTATAACGATACAACACATTTTGGCACTCATTACAAAATTAAAACAGATTTGTAATATTGATCCAGCATCGAAAGAGAGTTGCAAGCTTGAATGTCTATTAAAGAAATTAGAAGAGATTTCTGAACAAGATGATAAAGCTCTTGTGTTTTCTCAATATCCAAATAAGACCCTCAAATTTTTAGAACCAGAGCTTAAGCAATTTAACCCATTGCTATATCACGGCTCGCTTTCTGATTTTCAACGAGACGAAATAGTTAGGAAATTTCAGGATGAGGAAGATAGCAAGGTTCTCCTTATGTCTGTCAGAGCAGGAGGTCTTGGATTAACTTTAACAAAGGCTAACTATGTATTTCATTTTGACTTATGGTGGAATCCATCTGTAGCTGCCCAAGCAGAAGATAGAACCCACAGAATAGGTCAGGAAAAGACAGTTTTTGTTACCTATCTTTTAACACAATATACTATCGAAGATAGAATACAGAACATTCTTAAAAGAAAGAGAGAGCTTTTCAGGGCGGTTATTGATGATCTGAGCGACACAAATCTATCAAAAGTTCTAACGGAAGAGGAGCTGTTTAGTTTATTTAATCTTCAAAAAGCAAAACCTACCATAGCAAAAGGTATGCCAAAGAGTCGGATGGTTACAACAGAATCATTAGGACAGATTTCACCGCAACAATTTGAAAAGCTAATCGCTGATCTTTACGAAAAAATGGGTTATCAAGTAAGACTAACTTCTCAAACGAGAGACCGAGGTGTCGATGTTTTTGCAAAGCGTGTAAGCGAAAGTGGAACTGAATCTTTGGCTATTCAATGTAAGCACTATCCAATGGGAACAGTTGGAGTTGAGCATGCGAGGTCTTTATATGGAGTGATTCAAGACCAGCCAAGCATTACAAGAGGGGTTTTAATCACTACTGGAGGTTTTTCTAAAGAATGCAAAGAGTTTACAAAGGGAAAACGCATCGAACTTTTTGATGGTAAATACCTTTGTGGTTTATTGGAAAAATATGATACACCACTTTCTAAGGGGACAAAACAGGAGGGCGACAACTTCATCTAATATGGTGTTTGTGGTTCACTTCGTTCACCCAAATTGGCTTATGCTAACTTCACAAACACCGAGGCCGTTACACGAAACCTTTAGATAAAGAGTTCGGGAATGTCTCACACCCACAATCTCTTTCTCTACCTCAAATTCAATTGATGTTAAATTGCATCCATAACACCAGCATAATCGAACCTCACTGATAAGCATTTTGCATGTATCATTAGCAATTATATTGACATATTATTAACTCTTATTAAAAGAGGTGGAAAATATGAAGTATTGCTTTATATCTATTGTACTTTTAGGTTTTGTAGTCTCTTCGGTTGTTGAGGCTCAGTATTACATCTCGTGGGCAGACACGATCGATAATGGCGCCTTCGATTGGGCGAATGACGTGGCAGTGGATGGTTTAGACAACATAATAGTCACGGGAGCTTCAAATGCGGGAGGTAACTCTGATGATTATTTCACAGTCAAGTATAATCCTTCTGGTGTAATTCAGTGGACAGACACGATCGATAATGGCTCCACCGATCTTGCACATGGTGTAGCAGTGGATGGCTCTGACAACATCATAGTCACGGGAGAGTCGTATATTGGAGGTAACTATGATTATTTCACGGTCAAGTATGACCCATCAGGAGTCATCCTTTGGGCAGACACGATCGATAATGGCTCCACCGATCGTGCGTGGGATGTGGCAGTGGATGACTCTGACAACATCATAGTCACGGGATTTTCATATATTGGAGGTAGTTCGGATTATTTCACAGTCAAGTACAATCCTTGTGGGGTAATTCAGTGGATAGACACGATCGATAATAGCATCTTCGATTGGGCGAAGAGATGTGCTGTGGATGGTTCAGACAACATAATAGTCACAGGACTTTCAATTATTGGATATGACGAAGATTATTTCACGGTTAAGTATAGTCCCTCTGGGGTAGTTCAATGGGCAGACACGATTGACAATGGCTCCACCGATCGTGCGTGGGGTGTAACAGTGGATGGTTCAGACAACATAATAGTCACGGGAGAGTCATATATTGAAGGTAACTGTTATGATTATTTCACGGTTAAGTATAGTCCTTCTGGGGTAGTTCAGTGGGTAGACACGATCGACAATGGCAACTTCGATCGTGCATATGGTGTAGCAGTGGATGGTTCGGACAACATAATAGTCACAGGACTTTCACTTATTGGAGGTGACGAAGATTATTTCACGGTCAAGTATGCACCATCAATTGGCATAGAAGATGCAGAACCTGGATTCATGACATCCTTATGCGAGATATATCCCAACCCGCTCACCTCGGATGCGAATATAAGGTTTACAACCTCAAAGAAGACAGGAGTAAAGCTTGGTGTATATGATGTTAGTGGAAGGCTAATACAGACGATTATTGACAATGTGGTGGATGCTGGTGAATATAACGTTTTATGGGATAGCTCGTTGCGTCCATCAGGTGTATATTTTCTTAAGTTTGATGCCGGTGAATATACAACAACCAAGAAACTGTTAAAGGTGAAATAATATCCTTCAAAATAAACAAATTCGAGGAACGTTAAATCTTCGCAATCTCTTTCTCTATTTCAAATTCCAGAGAGGTTGTATTGCGCCCACAACACCAGCATAATCGAACCTCACGGATGTATGAGAAGATTAGCAATTTGTCCATGCTTTTTTAAATAACTAAAGCCAACCAGATTCCCCGAAAACACTTCCTCAACTAACACTTTTAATCTTCTCAACGCCTTAACTCTGATAAAAACTCAATCACTCAATCAAGATTTTTCTTGCTTTTTCTTTCAGTTAGTATTATAATAGTAGAAGATAGAAATATCTGTATCACAAGATGAGAGAAAGAAAAGTTATAGGGAAGTATATCTAAAAAAAGTCGCGTATGCTCCCAAAATGGAACGATATCCGACAATGTCGGATCTAAGAGTTATCGGTCATTGCCTATTTAAAGTGTTGATAATATGAGGAATATACTTACTGGTGTAACAAATTACTTGCTGGCATTCTTAATAGGATTCTTGTTAATTTGGTTCTTCATGTCTTTGATTCTGCCAGCTTTGAGTCTATCGATTGAGCGATTATCGGGAGCGGATGAAACGTTCCTTGTCACTTCTCTAGGGATGCTGTTTATGAGTGGATCATTTTTGGCAGCAGGAGACTTCGTTGCCAAAAGGATGAAAAGCAAAAGAATTCTTCATTCTTTTATTGTTATGTTGGCTTTCTTAATTGTCGGGACTGCTAATGCTAGCAAATTTGGCTATTTCTATCCAAAGTATTTGTTTTGTACTTTGTTCACCGTAGTTGGAGGATATATCTCCAACAAATCTTTCATGCGGATAGTCACCAAATATTCCACGTTCTTACTATGGATATGTGTATTGGGATTAGCAGTTTTTGAGCTCTTCCAATTTCAAGCGTATCCGCGATACACATCTCTTCTTGTGATTATTATAGGAATATCAATTTTCCGTCTCTATGTCATCGGGAGGTATGGGCTTAAAATAGAGACCCATCAGGCTTCATAAAGTTGGTAACGACCGATAACATGGCATATCTGGCTACACTTCGTTTCGCCTAACTTTGCTAAGCAAAGTTCAGATATGCCAAACAAGTTAGGTGAAATTGCTTGTGCGTTCTTTTCTGTAATGAAATTAGTGTTGATCTATGAATCTTTTCAATAATAGAGAAATCGCCACAGCTATTTGGGTACTTGTGATTTTTATCCTTATTCTATTTAAACGGAATATTAGAAAATCATTATTAAACGTAATTAAAGCTTTTTTTAAAATAAAAATACTTTCTTCGATATTTTTGATGATGCTCTATACTACGGGAATTGTAATTGTTCTCTATCGGGTGAATTTCTGGAACACTTCTTTATTAAAAGATACTATTGTTTGGTTTTGTCTCACAGGCATTCTAATGAGTGTTATTTCGGTCACCTCAAAAACAGATCAAAATCTTTTCAGAAAACTCATCATCGATAATATAAAAATAGTCATGGTTATTGAGTTTATCGTCAACACTTACACCTTTTCTCTTGCAGTAGAATTGGTTATTATACCGATTGTGACTTTTATCGTAATTTTGGGAGTTGTTGCTGAAACGAATGAAAGGTTCTCAATTGTTGCAAAATTAACGAATGGATTGCAGATAATTATTGGGATAGTTATTTTAATCTATGCTATAAGCAATGTAGTTTCTGATTATCAAAACTTTGGAAGCTTGGATACTTTAAGAAAATTTCTTTTACCAATTTTACTTACCGTTTTGTATTTACCTTTTATTTATTTCATGTTACTATTCTCTACTTACGAGCTCTTATTTATGCGATTAAATCTGGGATATGAAAAAAGCAAAAAATTAAAAAGATATGCTAAGAGTAAAATCATAAGGCATTGTTTATTAAGCTTAAAAAAGGTAAAAAAAACCTTAAATATGAATACATACAATTTAATGCATATTAGAAACAAAGAAGATGTAGATAAAATGATAAAAGCTTACAATGACAAGGGATGACACATTCACTCAAAGCAACTTTATCTAACAGTAGATATACACTGTGCCCTTTGAGCTTGGCCTTCGGCACATTCGGCGAAGCTGAATGTCGTATTCTCAAAACGTTAGGCGAAATTGATATATAATCTTTATCTCGCAGGAGGGAGGGCAAATAATGAAGTTCTCAACTCAAAAATTTCATAGAGAGCGATTTTTCTGGATAACATTTTCTGTTATCCTTGTAGTTTTAGCCTTTGTCTTATTCCTTAAAAATATTAGTTATAAAAGCAAATTGATAAGTACTCAACAACACGAGAAAATGCTGACCACAGAAATTGAAGATTTGAAAAATTCATTAGATGAAAGCGAGAAGCTATTAAAAAGTCAATCCTTACTACGTAATTGGGATCTAAAACGACTAAAGGAAAAAGGACTCCGAGATCCGATAAAAGATATAATTACTGACCTTATAAAACATAAGGAATTGATACCCTATAAAGGTGTTTTA
>JAUWGP010000022.1 GCA_030606335.1 Caldifarciminota bacterium | reverse complement strand
GATAGTATCATATGACCATAGGAGGATATAAACAGGGTAAACCCTGCTACTGGAAGGCTTCAGGTTTGCCGTATGGCAAGGCTGAAGCCTTGCCATACTTATGCTTGTGATTTAGAGAATTTAAAGCGATTTTTCCTTGACTTTTCTTATTATTTATTGTATAATAAATCAGTAATAACTTGATTTTCAAATTGATTTTCAAAGTTATTACATGAATATTAACAAAAGGTTTTAGGTTTGTTTTTTATTATTTCAAACCTTTTCCTAATACAGGAAATATATTATACAATAAAATATTCAAGTTTATTTTCTAATTTTTTCAAATTTTAGTTAGTGTCTGTAGGAGATAATAATACGACTCTTTAAACTGAAACAACATAATATATGGTCTATATACTTTTTATATTCTTCGTCTTCTTAATTTG
Organism: Caldifarciminota bacterium; assembly: GCA_030606335.1. Taxonomy (GTDB): domain Bacteria; phylum Hydrothermota; class UBA3073; order UBA3073; family UBA3073; genus JAGMCL01. Next base: position 42,030 of record JAUWGP010000022.1, on the reverse strand, counting down.
CCTAATATTGGAAAAAAGTAGACATAAAAAGAATTTAAATGCGCTCAGAATAAGAATTCACGTGAATGGAAGCCGAGGTAAATCCTCGGTAACCAGACTCATAGCAGCTGGTCTCAGGGAGGGAGGAATAAGGACTTTTGCTAAGACAACAGGAACAATGCCAAGGATGATATTTCCTGATGGATTGGAGGAACCTGTAGATAGAAAAGGTAGTGCAAATATAATAGAACAGAAAAGAATAATAAGAACTGCCATTAAAAAGAATTCAAAGGCAATTGTATTCGAATGTATGTCTTTAAAACCCGAACTACAATTTATAGAAGCTAATAAATTGGTTAACCCCAATTTTTATGTAATCACAAATGTAAGAAGTGACCATCTTGATGTTATGGGACCCACAATATCTGATTCAGCAAACTATATGGTAGCATCTGTCCCCAAAAGCGCTGTTTTATTTACAGCTGAGAATCAGATTTTACCTGAGATTAGATATAAAACTCGAAAAAATGGTATAAAAATGGTTTTTGCTGATGCAGATGGAGTTAAAGATAATGAAATGGAGAATTTTGATTATGTGGAACATAAGCAAAACGTTGTACTTGCACTGTCTGTGCTTGAACATCTTGGAGTAGACCGTAATGTGGCTCTAAAGGGTATGTACAAGATGAAACCTGACCCTGGTGCGCTGAGGATATATAAAATCAATGATTTCGGAAAAGATATTTACTTTATAAATGCAATGGCAGCCAATGACCCGGATTCAACCAAATTAATATGGGACAGGATGAAGGAAGGTTATAATTATAGATTTATTCTTATAAACTGTAGAGCAGATAGGATAGATAGGTCGAAACAACTTGCTGAGCTATGTGCTCAGGAGCTTCTGGCAGATAAATATATTCTAACAGGAAGCCTTACAAAAGTATTTAGAAAACGGGCTTTAAGTCTTGGTATAAATAAGGAAAAAATCTTAGAATTAGATGGAAGGAGTCCATCTGATATATACAGAGAGGTTTTCACCATCTCCAGGGATGGTACTCTTATATTTGCTGTAGGTAACATTGTTATATTTGGTCACAAGATAGTGGATTTTTTTGCATCTAAGGCGGTATATGATAGTTGAGGCTGTAGGTTTAGGAATGCTCATCAGCCTTCTATTCGTTGAGACGATAGGAATTGCGGCTGGCGGCATTGTCGTTCCCGGTTATATCGCTCTTATGCTCCATCATCCCTTCAGGGTGGTAGGAACGCTCGCAGTTTCACTTGTTTCACTTCTCATAATAAAATCTATATCAAAAGTTACCATACTATACGGTAGAAGATTGCTTGTAATGTGCATTCTTGTTGGTTACCTCTTAGGTTATTTGACAAAGTTATATCCAACAATTGAGGTGAACTATAGAGGTATTGACATATCTACTATAGGTTATGTAATTCCAGGACTAATGACATACTGGATGGAGCGACAGGGGATATTAAACACGGTTACCTCTATGTTGATTGTTGCAGCCCTTGTGAGATTTATTTTAGTACTACTTACAGGTGGAACTCTACTACCATGAAACAACGGGATGGAAAGATACCAGTCTATCTGGTGACCTTTATTGCAGTTCTCTCTATAGTACTTTTTACTATTGAAGAGACTAATAAGATTAAGATAGATGATCCCTATTGGAGGGAAAAAATTGAAGCAGCCAAGTTATGTTTAAAAGGATTCTCAATTATTAGAGAGGCGAGGGATAGTCTTGAGCTTACTATAGATGTGATAAATGACCCAAATGCAACAGGATTAATTGGCTCCCAGTATTCCCTTATCACAGAAGGAATGAGTAACCTGACTGAGAAATTAACCACACTAAATCCAAATTTTTCTGCAGTCATAGTAGAAATGCTTAAAAAATGTAGGGCGAAGAGTGGAGATATAATTGCCATAGGTTGGACCGGGAGTTATCCAGCAATAAATATTGCATTACTTTCAGCCTGTGAGGTCCTTAAACTCCACCCTGTTATTATTTCATCAGTTGGTTCTTCAATGTGGGGTGCAAATATTTCGTCATATACCTGGCTGGATATGGAGAGATATCTTCACGAAAATGGTATTTTCTCTTATGTAACATCTTCAGCATCCCTTGGTGGAAAAGGGGATATTGGTATTGGTTTCTCTCCTGAAGGTAGGAATATAATAAAAAGAGCAATACAACGTTCTTATGTAGGGCTTATTGAAGTAGATAATATCGAAGATGCGGTGGATAGTAGACTCAAGATATATGGAGACTCTATCAAGGTATTTGTAAACGTAGGCTGGGGTGTAGCAAATATAGGAGAGGAAAATGAAGAGTTGAAGTTAGGTGCTAACCGCAAAACAAGAAGTATAAGGTTGAAAGGAACAAGTGTTGCTAAGGAAATGGCAATAAGAGGTATTCCAATAATCAATCTTGTTTCGTTTGAAAAACTTGCAATAGATTATGGACTACCAATTGCACCAGTACCCATTCCACCTATTGGTGAGGGTGCACTTTATTACAAAGAAAGATACTCTGTTCCCCTTGCAATAATATTTATTCTAATTATAATAATTATTCTTTTTGTATCCATGAAATATGAGGTAGAGAGTCTAATCAGACATCCTATAAAGAACAGGATGTCTGATTAGATTATTAGTTAATTTTAGTAATAAAAGTTGTCAGATAAAGAGATTTATATTATTAATCTGAGTAGTCTTTAAACAAGTAAAGGTATAATGTAGTTAAATATCTGTGTAATCAGGTATAATAAATATTATACCAGGAGGAAGTGATGATTCTAATCTTTTTATCAGCTATTTTAGGTAGTATTGTCACAATTGGTGAGCCGGGTATTGCTAAGGTATCGGTTACAAAAACCCAGGAGATTGATTACTATATACTTACCAGAGAAAAACCTCTTATAATCAACGTTGATGGACCAACATGGTTAAGAGTCTATACAAGGATTTTATGGCAAGAAGATATGAAGGAAAGTGAGAAATATAGGATAATAATAGAAAGGGATGGTGAAGATGATAGAATTGTAAAGATGACTGCTAAGAAATCAGGAGTATCTTCTGTTTTTGGTCAAGATGTTAGCAAGTGGCGCTCCTTCTATATAAATGTACCCCATGAGACTCATACATACAGATTCTTTATATGGAGAGCAAGCTCAGATACAATTCTTTTAAGATTTAGTTTTCAATCGCCTGAGAGGTGGAAAGAATTTATTCCAATTTCATACGAGAGTCTCATTGAAACAATAGAAAGTGAGAAAATTTATGCCTATTATACAGGTGAAGCTGAAAAAGATGTTTCTGTAATTATTAATGGACCGAGAAAGATAAAGGTGGTTACCAGAGTTCTATGTGATAGCACCTTTATAGGAGAAAATGTATACGGTATAACTGTATACGACGGTGACGAATTAATTAGAAGAGTAAGCTATAATACCCAAAAGTCAGAGACTGTTATATTCAAGAACAGTCCAAATATTGTTCCCTCAACAAAGTCTGTAACATACATAGACATAGGAGATGGAGAACACATACTTAAATTTAGGTCTGAAAAGGGTGCTGGTAAAGTTGCATTTGCTTTTTATATTAGAGGTTCCCAATGATATCTCTATTTGTAATTATTATATTCCAGGGTTTTTATATAAACTTAGAGACGCAAATATCATATGAGGATAATATATTTCATTATTCAGATGAGCATATTAACGACTACAAACAAGGAATTAATCTTTACAGATATCCTTTTTATTCAATAGATGATGCTATTTCAACCACAGAGGTTTCACTAAAAAATAGATTTAAAGGAACTACACTTAATTTACATCTTACTAATCATCATTTTTTTATGAATCAGGAAAAGAGTTATATTCTTTTCAATATAAATTTGTGGCGTAGATTATTTAATAATACTTTTGTACAGGTTGGTTTAAAATACATACCATCCTATCTTATAAGGTATATGTATGGAGATAATTCTCATAATTATGTCCCGTGTGAGTATAAACAATATATAGTACAGATTAGAACAGGATATAATATAGATTTATTTTCTCTCTCAGGTTATATAGAGAGACAACTCGATGATTACTATAAACGTTTTGACTATTATGATACAAAGGCATGGAGGTTTGGTCTGAAATTACATCTTAAATCTATATATGATTTTTCACCTTCTATATCATACAGGTTTAAATCGGCTGTAGCAGGAGAAGAAGACCCGGATATTTCATACAGAGAGCACAGGTTCAGGATAAAGCTTAGTAAAAAGATTATTGGAACAAATTTCGATGTATCTTATGGCTTTTCCAGGAGAGGTTATACTACAGAGATAGATTTATATCATAAGGAAAGAGTTGATACAGGACATTCATTATCTTTTGGTTTTAAAAGACCTGTTACAAATAGAATTTATATAACTGCAAATTATCTTGTAAGGATGAGATGTGTCTCATCTCCTTACGATTTAAATATAGATGAAGAGAAGGACTTTAATCTTAACTATTTTAATCTTGGATTGGGAGTGAAATACTGATGAAAAAATCAGTTGTAGTATTTATTATAGTATTAATCGCTTCAGGTTGTATAACACCACCTACAGAAACTATAAAGGAATATATAATAACCAAAAGATGCACTATGCCAGGTTATTCACGAGATGTTTATATAGATGGTAATTATGCATATATTGCCAATGGTCAAGGAGGACTGCAGATAGTCAATCTTGATTCTCTTAAAATTATTGGTTCACTTGATTTGCAGGGTTATATACGTGGTGTAATAACAGTAGATACCTTAGCATATCTTACAGCAGGCTCAGAGGGTTTTGTTGTTGCCAACATAAAAGATAAAAACAACCCGCATAGTGTTGGCTTCGATTCCTGGTTCACAGCTTACGACCTTCAATTCAGTGGAGAATTTGTGTATATTGCTGCATCTTACTGGTTAATCGAAGAAGACATCACCCATCCTGACTTTCCCAGTTACAAAAGAAGGTGTTCAACCAAAGGTGATGCAAGAGGTGTTTATGTTGATGGTAGGTATGTATATGTAGCATGTGAGGAGATGGGAATAATGGTAATTGACCTTGAAAACCCCGATTCCCTTGCAAGAATTGGTTATTGTGATACTCCTTCCAATACTCGTGATGTCTTTGTGTCAGATGGCTATGCATATGTCGCAGATGGAAATGGTGGACTACAAGTACTTGATATCAGTGAACCTGAAAATCTTTTTATAGTAGCAAGTTGCGATTTTAATGGGTATGCAAATAAGGTATTTCTAAAGGATAATAAGGCATATATTGCAGCTGGTGATGGTGGTTTGAAGGTTTTTGATGTGAGTAATCCAGGTTCTCCGTATTTGTATGGCGAATGTGAAACCCCTTATGCCAGTAGTGTATTTGTTGACAGTATCATTTATATAGCGGATAGAGATATAGGCCTTCTTGTGATAGAACCTGTTGATTGAAGACATGAGGGATTAGCATAATGATTGGTCATCGGTTATCAGTAATTAGTATAAAAGAGCATATCAGGATAACAGTGTATCAGTAGGTAGAATATCAGCACATCAGAGTATCAGACATAAAGCAGTTATCAGTAACCAGTAATCGGTGATAGGTAGGAGCCCCGCCTTTGGCGGGGCGATAGAAGAAATGTCAAATGTTACATGTTTAATGTTAGACGTTACATGTTGAATGAGAAATGCGTAAAGCGTAGGGTGTATAGCGTAAGGCGTATTGCGTAGGGTGTTAATAGGTAGGAGCAACGTCCTCGTTGCGATAAGTAGTTTAATGTTGAATGAGACAAGAGTTAATTAGTTGAATAGTTGAATAGTTGAATTTTGAGTGTTAGATGTTATTAGTTAATGGTTATTAGTTATTAGATATAATAACAAAATCAACTAAACAAACTCAATAAATTTATCCCGTGAAATGCGACTTGTCCTGTGGAAACGAAGTTATTCAACAGGAAGCATATTTCACTGGGACCCAATGAACTCAATAAACCAAACAGTTACTTAATTTAAATTATGAACATACTATTTCTAATAGTCCTCATAACACTCCAGCCTTCAATAGAGGTGATGCAGAGAGATAGACAGAGGACGATTTTGAGGATTATTCCCTCAGAGGATATAAACCACTCAATAGGTGGATTAATAGCTTACTCTCACCAGATTCCCACTATTATTGTAATTGATGCCGAATCAGGAACGCAGGGTGGGGAAGAGGATGTAATAGAGTTGGGTAGTCCCTGTAGAATGAGAGATTATAATGTACTCCCATTCTCAGTAAAAGGGAAGAAGGGAGATTGCGTTGAACTTGAAATAGAAGCATTTTTTGAAAAAGGAAAACCATCATATGCCTTTGAACCCCTTTACAGAAGTTTTATCGTGAATTATGACCCTTCTGAAACGACAGTACCTGGTCTTTACCTTATGGTAACACCTTCAGAGTTTGTCAGTCAAATTGAACCCCTTGCAGATTGGAAAAGGAAGAAGGGTTGGGATGTGAAGATTGCTACTCTTTTGGAGACAGGCTCAGACCAGAATTCCATAAAAAATTATATTTCAGACCTGTATGACACAACAAACCTTGAGTATGTGCTTCTTATAGGGGATATACAGTACGTACCAACGTTTACATATCCAAACTGTGCAGTGACTGACCATCCTTATGCAATGATGGATGAAGATGATTTCCTGCCGGATATTCTTGTAGGCAGACTATCAGCTTCGAGTACAGGGGAACTTGCAACAATCGTTGCCAAGATTCTTATGTATGATATGACCCCATATATGGATGATACACTCTGGTACAATAGGGCACTTATGGTTGGTGGTAACTATCCTGATTATGTTAACACAGCAGTTCCAACAAAGCGATGTGTAAGAAACAGATTGCTAACGAAGGGTTTTTTAGAAGTTGATACAGTTTTTTATGACCCACCACATGCCAATGGAGACGCTGCAATGATAACTACTTCAATAAACTCAGGTGTGCTGTTCCTAAATTATAGAGGTGGTGTTGCAAGTTGGAGTGGTTGGGACTATCCAGCTTTCCGAGTAGCTGATGTATATGGCTTAGATAATGGCTGGATGCTTCCACTGGTAACAAGTTTGGTTTGTTATACAGGAGCATATGACTCACCTGAATGTTTTGGTGAAGCATGGCTTCGTGCTGGAACACCCTATGTACCTAAGGGAGGAATTGCTTTCATTGGGCCTGTTTCAGCATATACATCGACAAGATGGAATAACTGTCTGGATTATGGTATTTACTGGGCAATAACTGAGGAACATATCCCAACAATTGGACAGATATTATTAAGGGGAAAGATGGAACTTCTGTATAATTTTCCACTTGAGCAGTTTGGCAGCAGTGGTGTGGAGAGATACTTCCATGATTACAACCTTCTTGGTGACCCTGAGATGGTTATATGGGGAGATGTACCAGTAGAACTACATGTAGAACATCCTGCTGAACTTTCAATAGGTTCTAACCAGCTTACAATCGAAGTAAAAAACGAAACACACAACCCAATAACTGGAGCTTTGGTATCTATGTATAAGGAAGGAGAAGTAAGCGAATCTGAGTTTACGAATGCAGGTGGTATCTGCATATTAGATGTTTGTCCACAAACATCAGGATTTTTATATCTCACAGTGACACAACCTGGAAAGATACCCTATCTTGACAGTATTAACGTCAATTCCAGTGATATGTATGTTGCATATTATTCCCATATAATTAAAGGAGACGGCATCATCAATTCAGGTGAGACAACATCTGTAAACATAAGTTTTAAAAATTATGGTAGTCAAACTGCTTCAGATGTATCAATCATATTCAATTCTGAGGATACACGCGTAACGCTTATTGATTCAATTACTGAGTTTGATAGTTTCGGGGCAGGAGAGGTAAAGGAAGATTCATTCTCATTTGTAGTTTCTTCCTCCTGTAGAGATATGTATATCCTTGAGTTTTATATAAAGGCATCAGATGATAAGGATGTATGGCTTTCTGGTTTTGAAGATTTTGTTTCCTCATCAGATTTTTCTCTTGATACACTTATAATTGGTGGTGATGGAATAATAGACCCAGGAGAAGAAGAGGATATATATGTGACTATAAGAAATAATGGTTCTTCTGTTGCATATAATGTAGATGGTTTATTAAGAAATCTTACTTCAACTGCTTCTGTAATTGACTCTATTATTACGTTTAGCGAATTAATGACTGATTCCATATATACTGCAGTCTTCCCGGTTATAATATTTCCGGATGTATCTATAGGTAAATGTATATCATTTAACCTCTTTCTTACTCAAGACAATGGATTTATGGATACAGTATTTTTCTGTATAACTGCAGGAGAACCTGATACAACCACTCCATTGGGACCAGATGAGTATGGATATTATGCATATGATGATAAAGATGCAGGATTTGGTTCTACACCAACATATGAGTGGGTTGAAATTGACCCTGAGTTTGGTGGTAGTGGAACGTGTCTATATCTTGGTGACGATGAAGTAAAAACAGTTAATCTACCTTTTGGATTTAGATTCTACGGAAAAGAATATACAAAGATATCTGTTTGTGCAAATGGGTTTCTTTCAATGGGTGAGGACATCTGCAACGATATGTATAACTGGCATATCCCATCTACTATGGGTCCATCATCACTTATTGCTCCATTTTGGGATGATTTCGACCCGACGAGTTCTGACTCAAGTGGTGATGTTTTCTACCTTTATGAGGAAGATAATAATAGATTTATTGTCGAATGGAGCAGGGTTCAACACATACACAACTATTTACATGAGACACCTTCAGAACTTCAAACATTCGAGGTGCTTATTTTAGACCCTGATTATCATCTAACTCCCACAGATGATGGTGAGATTGTATTTCAATATCACACCACACAAAACGATGATTCTATACACAACTTTGCAACAGTAGGAATTGGAGACCATAACCTGAAATGTGGTATTGAATACACATTTGCAAACTCCTATCCATCTGAGGCATCTCCTGTTATTAATGGACGTGCAATAAAGTTTACAACACAACCCCCTGATACATTTTTGGGAGTTAATGAAGAATTCGATATAAAGCTTGAGCTTATTATATCACCTAATCCATCGTTTGGTTATATATCAATTAAATTAATTGGAGGAGATATTGATCTTACCGACTCAAAACTTGGTGTTTACGACCTTATGGGAAGATGTATTTGTAAACTCAAGACTGAGTCATTAAATAAGCAATTTCTATGGGATATAAGAGATGAATCGGGTTTACGACTACCTAAGGGAGTATATTTTATCAAATTAACAGGTAGTAATTTTGATATAACAAGAAAATTTTTAGTACTGAAATAGGACTGTAGGAGCGACTTCCCAGTCGCGATTGTGAAATGTTGAATGTTGATTAGTTTAATAGTTGATTAGTTGAATAGTTGATTGTCAAATATTGAATGTTAATTAGTTGAATAGTTGATTAGTTGAATAGTTAATTGTGAAATGTTTAATGTATAGGTAGGAGCAACGTCCTCGTTGCGAAAACAAAGCAGTAGGAGCGACTTCCCAGTCGCGATAGACAAAGTGTTTAATGTTTATTAGTTGAATTGCCGAAATAGTAGAAGGGTCAAAATACTAGAAGGGTCAGGTCTTCAGATTTCAGTTTTGTAGTACGTAGATTAACGCAGATTTATTTATTTAAAATTATGTAGGCACGAATTCATTTCGTGCAAGACTCAAAGGATTGAAAGCTGATGAACGCTGGTAAACACTGGTTTCTTATAAATTAAATAAAAAATTATATGAAAAATCAAGAGATGAAGAATATAATGACATTTATTATTTTAATATGTTTCCTTATTGGTGTTCTGGTTGGATGTGGTAAGAAGAGCCCAACAGATTCAGATAATGTATCATACTGGCAAAAGGTAGAAAGTCCGACTACCCAGCATATGAACTCTGTATATTTTGTGAGCCAAAATGATGGTTGGATAGTAGGTGCAGGAGGTATAATTCTGCATTACGATGGGATTAACTGGCAAATGATTGAATCTCCAATCATGGAGCCAATTATTAAGGTTCAATTCTTATATGCTGATGATGGGTGGGCAGCTGCAAAAGGAGAGGATAGTTGTATAATTTTACATTATGATGGTGATGAGTGGAGTATCCATTCTAAGTTTAAAATAGGAGGATATCTCACGGATATGTTCTTCTTATCATCAACGAATGGCTGGGTTACGACATGGGCATTCGATAAATCATCTTTTAAACAAGAAGCAGCGATGTACTATTGGGATGGTTCAAGCTGGTATGATGTGAGTCCATTTTATGCAAATTTATACTCTGTCTTTTTCGTGGATGAAAACAATGGGTGGGTTTCCGGTCACATTTGTGGAATTGAGCCTTATGACAACTTTGCACACTATGACGGCACTGAGTGGGAAGTTATCCAGAGTCCTATAGGTTTGATGTACTCATCACTATATTTTTTATCTGCAGATGATGGATGGTGCGTTGGTTATGGAATAGCACACTATGATGGCGATGAATGGAGTGCTGTTGTTGACTCTGGTCACTTTAGCTCTGTTCACTTCATCTCGCCAAATGATGGATGGGCTGTGGGCTATAAGTTAATCTTACATTATGATGGAAGTGAATGGATTGTTGATGAATCTCCAGAAAAAATGTTATATTCCGTTTATTTTGTTTCAGAGAATGAAGGATGGGCAGTCGGGAGTGAAGGAGTAATACTCCACTATCTCAAAGATTAATAAGTTAACATTTACATGAGAAGGTGAATTATGAAAAGGTTTATTTTATTTGTGGTTTTGGTATGCGGTTTTCTTTCCTTATCAAAAATAGTAGTAGCCTCTGATGGTGTTAAATATTTAGTAATAACACATAGTAACTTTACTAAAAGTATTTCACCTCTTGTAAACTGGCATCACAAACGAGGAATTAAAACGAAGGTGATGAGTAAGAGTGGCTGGACAACACAGATGATTAAAAATGAGCCTTTTGCATCTAAACATTTTCACTAAAATGAAAAGAATAGAGTATTTGATATTATTTTGTGTTATATTTATAATAGCCAAAACATCTTTAGCTTGGAGTAGATACTATCCGGATTCAGCTGTGGTAATTGGAAAGTCATATTATGACTTTGCAACTGGTGAGGTGGGTGGAAACCGGGTATCTATAAGAGATAACAAAGGCTGGATACATGTGGTATACAGCACAGGATGGGGATGTAATTACGCAGACAGCACTGAGATATATTATGTTTTTTCAATTAACAATGGAATAGACTGGTCTGGACCTATAAATGTAAGCAGGACAGACAGTGCTTGCTCAGTAGAACCAAGTCTTACCGTTGATAGCGAGAACCATTTACACTGTGTATGGAAACAGTTTGTCACAGATACGACAATTCCAACTCAAGGTTATTATGACCTCTTTTATAGTAACTATAATGGTATAATTTGGAGTGAACCATTGAATATAAGTAATCTTCATTCGGTTTCTAATACTGGTGATTATTCTTCTTTGGTAATTGACAGTAACGATAATCCTCATGTAGTGTTTGATGTACCTAATGCAAAAGGGGACTGGGACATATTCTATATTAGTTATAACGGCACCACTTGGAGTGAACCATACAATATAAGTAATGATAATTATGATTCTGCTTTTCCATGCCTGACAATCGATTCAGGTGATACACTCCATCTTGTATGGAGAAAAAGGATTACAAATCGACCTGTTATGTATAGTAAGTATGATGGGATATCATGGAGTACACCCAGAGTGATAAGCGACTCTCTTATGGGAAGTGTGCCTTGCATTATTACAGACTCCCAAGACAGGATACATGTTATTTTTGGTGGAGGTGAGATATACTACACGACTTGTGAGGACGGGCTGTGGAGTTATCCAGTAAATATAAGCAATACCGATTCTGGGTCCTATGGAGCAAATATCTCCTGTGATAAATTTGATAATCTTTATGTAGTTTGGGAGGAAAAGGTAGATATATTTTATGACATTTATTACATTATATTTGATGGTTGTTCCTGGACAGAAGTCGTAAATTTAACCCAGGATACAGTGCATTCAATCTCTGCTAAACTTGGTTATCCTGTATCTCCTAACGGTGTCGATCTCGTCTGGACGAGTGACCCATCTCGTAATACTTTGAATATCATATATATGAAATTGGCTTTAATACAACAAACGATAGAGGATGAACAGAATATGAAGTCAAGAGTTAAATTGTTGCAAACCGAACCTAATCCATTTAGCTGTTTCACTGATATTAGATACCAAATGATAGATACAGAGTCGGGACTCTTTTCTGTCCAAATTAAGGTATATGATATAACGGGGAGAGAGGTAATAGAATTACTAAACAGTTATCAACCTATTGGAGAACATTCGGTGAGATGGGAAGGTAGAGACAGTCAAGGGAGAAAGGCAATAAGTGGAGTATATTTCGTCAGATTACAGGTAGGAGAATTTTATGATGTAAATAGGCTGCTTTTGGTAAAAAAATAAAGTTGGAGATATTATGAAGATTAAGTTCTTAGTAGTTATAGTATTATTTGTAATGCTTATGTCAAGTGTGCTTTCTTCTCCTACTGGCTGGAGACCTAATACAGAAATAGGGATCTCTGATATTTTGTCCTATTCTTAGTCACTAACAGACCAGGATTTAATGCAATATGGATACCTCAAGAAACATATGAGGATAGTAAAATACAGGTAAATATTCATAAGGTGACTGTTGATGATGTTGTAATATCCGAGATAATATTAGGGGAATTTGATGAGACATTTGAAATTTATGGCAGAAATGGTGGAGGAACCCAAACTACTGGTAGTAATATACCAATCACTTATTATATATCTATCTTTCCAAATCCAGCAAAGAATGACATGACAATCAGTTTTGGAATTCCGAGGGAAGAAATGGTCGTCCTTAATGTTTATGATTTATCGGGAAGGGAGGTAAAGAAACTTGTGGATAGTAAATTTGAAGCTGGTTATCATACAATAAAATTGAATCATATGAGTCTTCCCTCAGGTATCTATTTTGCAAGGCTTGTAACTGATGGATTTGATGAGACAAAGAAAATAGTTTTGATTAAATAAGTCAAGGGTTAAAAGTCGAAGGTCCAATGTCGAAAGGTTAATTTACGAATAACCAATAATAAATAACCAATAACGAATAACCAATAACAAATAACTAATAATAATCTATAGGAGGGACATATGAACATCTTATTTCTCTTGTTTGTTCTTCTACCCCACAATTTCCATGGATGTGCATTATCACCGGATGGTTTTCATGGCTGGGCTGTAACGCTTGATACAGTACCATTTGATACCCTATCTATAATACAAACATCTAATAGTGGTTTTGACTGGTTAAGGCAGGTTAATCCCGTAGAGAGACAGTTTTTCGATGTTACCTGTTTAGATTCTCTTAATGCATGGATATCTGGTGTAACCGGTATTATTTTAGGAACTGATGATGGAGGTAAGACATGGACAATTGAGACAGATGGGCATACTAAGTATTATGCACGTATTCAGATTATTGATAAAAAGCATGGTTTTGCTGCAGGGGGTGATGGCATTTTCGGGCGGAAGTCAGGTGCATCATGGCAGCGTGTGTTTACACCCTGGTGGCAGACAGATTTTTACGGTGTATCATTTGTAGATACCCTGAAGGGATGGATGTGTGGAAGACCTGCATTAGAGGCAGGTGGTGAGGCATCTCAAATAGTCCATACAACGAATGGTGGTTATAATTGGGAGCTCCAACTTGAGGATAGTGTATATGACTTTCTTGATGTTTGTTTTATAGACAGTTTAGAGGGATGGGTCGTTGGTGGTAAAGATTTAACCTACGAGCTGTATATTTTGCACACAACAGATGGTGGGGAAACCTGGAAAGTTCAACCAAGTATTACACGTGGTTATTATCTGCGTTCAGTGGAGTTTGTAGATAGTTCTGTTGGTTGGGCAGGTGGGAAGTTTGGAACAATACTTAAGACTACAGATGGGGGGGAGTCATGGAATTTGCAGCCTAACCCTGCAGATTCAACCATCTTCGATATAGAATTTGTGGATTATTACAGGGGAATAGCTGTAGGTAATAGAATTTTACTTTATACATATGACGGAGGTAATAATTGGTATGAGGGTATAGTAGGTATAGAAGAGGAAGAAAAAGATATTTCCAGAGTATTTACAGTATCACCAAATCCGTTTATAGGAAAGACGGTTATCAGTTATCAGTTATCAGTTATCAGTACCCCACCGATTACCGATGACCTATCACCGATCACCTTGAATATCTACGACATCACTGGTCGTCTCGTCCGTACTCTTACGCCTTACGCTTCACGCCTTACGCCTTACGAAATAACCTGGGATGGTAAAGACAATAGAGGTTTAAATGTTCCTGCTGGGCTATATTTGTGTGTTCTGGATAATGGAGGGGAGAGGCTTGCAAAAAAGATTATAAAGATAAGATAGATAATGTTTAATGTTAAATGTTGTATGTTAAATGTTTAATGTGTATTAAATGTGTAATGTTTAATGTTTTGGATGTTTGCTGGTAGGAGCAACGTCCTCGTTGCGATAATAATGTTACATGTTTAATATTGTATAGGGTAAGATTTAATTAATTAATTAGTTGATTAGTAAATCGTTGAATGTTAGATGTTGAATGTTGAATGGAATAATAGTTAATTAGTTGATTAGTTAATTGGTTGATTAATTAATTGTTAAATGTTGTATGTGAAATGTTGAATAGAATAATAGTTAATTAGTTGATTAGTTAATTGGTTGATTAATTAATTGTTAAATGTTGTATGTGAAATGTTTAATGTAAAAGAGGAAAGAGAAACATTTCGGATTGTGGATTGTGAATTCTCAAATAAACTAAACAAATTTATCCCGCTTGCCCTGTAGTGAAAATGTACAGGGTGAAATACGACTTGTCCTGTGGAAACGAAGTTATTCAACAGGAAGCATATTTCACTGGGACGCAATAAACCAGATAAACCAAATAAACCTAATAACTTAACATATTGGAGGTAGAAATGAGTAAACGAAAAGTTCTTTTGTTAATTTCCATAGTTCTATCTACTTCTCTCAGTTTTGCTGAGAAAGGCAGATATATTATAATAACTCCAGATGCTTACTACAATGCGATACTTCCTTTGGCAGAATGGAAGACCAAAAAGGGTATGCTAACAAAGGTTGCAAAACTCTCAGAGACAGGCAGCTCTTCAGCTCAGATAAAGTCGTATATAACAAATGCCTATAATACCTGGGAACCAAGACCGGAGTACGTGCTTTTAATTGGTGATGATAACATAATACCAATGCCCTCTCATGGTGGAGCATGGAATTCCGATAATTACTATACTGATATAGAAGGTGATTTGTATAACGAGATGATACCTGGTAGATTCCCAGCATCGAATGTAAGTCAGGTAAACACAATGGTCTCAAAGACACTCGGTTATGAGAAAACGCCATATATGTATGATACTCTGTGGTTTAGAAAGGGAACGGTTATAGTCTTGGAGGATAATGATCCATACGATGATAGTATATACTGGGATGATGCATATTTTGCAATTGATAATATGATTGGATGTGACTATGTTGTTGTTGATACTTTTTGCGATGACTTTGGTGATAATGCATCAGATGTGGAGAATGCCATTACAGATGGAAGGACGTTTGTTCAGTTTCGAGGTCAGGGAGTAGGCAATTGGTGGTATCCTTTTGGAATAAATGTTAATAATTGTAATTGTGGTTTTAAATTACCAGTTGTAGTTTCTGCTACTTGTGCAACCTACTATGGAGTCGGCTATAATTTATTGAGAGCTGGAATTGCAGGTTCACCAAAAGGAGCTGTTGGATGTGTTGCTACAAGCACTGTATGCTGTGGTTGTGCACACTTAAGGAGTGCCCTTGCTAAGGGTTTTGCAAATAGTATGTTCAGGGGTTCTGGTATATTTGGAATGGCATGTGAAGCAGGACGAAAGAGAGTGTATCATTTATACACCCATTCAGAGGAATACAATGGTATCATCTGTCTTGGTGACCCTGAACTTAATCTCTGGACATATACACCAGAGAGTCTTTTAGTTATCCATCCAGATGTGATAAATTTGGGAATGAGTGAGGTTACTATAAATGTGCGTGAAATAGATAGCTCACTTATTGAAACTTCCTCTATTGTCTGCCTTATGATGGACTCTACTGTATACGAACATGATAATACGGATGCACAGGGAGATGTTACATTTACAATAAATACACAGAATATAGGCGACATGTTTGTTACAGTGACTGCAAAAAACTATATACCCTATGAGGGAACCATACCTGTCTATCCAGTGGGACCCTATTTGATATATCTAAACTCCTCAATCACGGATACCCTATTTGGAAACAGGGATGGTATTATAAATCCGGGTGAGGAAATTTGCCTTGATGTTCTGGTTAAGAATGTTGGAAATGAGAGTGCTGATAGCGTATACGGAACTATATCCCTTGATACAATGTATTTAACAGTTTTAGATAGCGTAAACTTTTTTGGTGATATTCTCCCTGACTCGGATGCATGGGGAGAAAATGGATATACATTTCTTGTTTCACCAGATTGTCCTTCTGGATATATAATAGATGCTTCATTAACTATAAATGATGCAGATAAAAGTACCTGGAATATTAACTTACCTTCTCTTTATGTCTATACAGGAGAATTAGAAATTGATAGTGCTATTGTCTATGATACACTTCCTGGAGATAATGGAAATTCAAAGCTTGACCCTGGTGAAACTGTGCATCTCCATATTGCTTTAGAGAATGTGGGACCATCAGATATCTATGGTGCAGAGTGTGTCTTAAGATGTAGTAGTGAAAATATATTGATTGAAGATAGTATACTAATTTTTGAGCCTATATGGAGTGATTCCACTGTAATATCATTAAACTTCATAGAGATGATGGTAAGTCCTTTTGCTATACCTGGATTTGATATACCTTTTGAATTGTATTCTATAGAGGAATGTAGTACATATACCCACTACGATACCATTTTGTTCTATATGAAGGTGGGCGAGATGGGAACTGATATTCCAACTGGTCCTGATGAATACGGATATTACTGCTATGATTATACAGATACTCTTTATGGTTCAGCACCTACATATGATTGGTTAGAGATTAAACCACCTGGACCCGGAAGTATTATCTCCACAATAACTAATGAAGATGCTCGAACTACTACCATAAGTCTTCCATTTGATTTTAAATATTACGGAACCAATTACTCAAATATATCAATATGTTCTAACGGTTTTCTTACATTAGGTTATACTACCTATAGATTTGGTGACAACTGTGCGATACCTGATACACATGGACCTGCTAATATGGTAGCACCGTTCTGGTTTGACCTTGACCCGTCTCAATATGGAGACATCTATCAATATTACGATGAGACAAACCATAGATGGATTTGCGAGTTCAAAGATTGTGCCCATTACTATAGTCCAGGAACACGAGAGACCTTTCAGGCAATACTACTTGACCCGAACTACTATCCTACACCAACAGGAGACGGGGAGATAATATTTCAGTATGAAGATGTTGGAAGTATCTCAACAGCTACAGTCGGTATTGAAAATAGTACGCAGGATGTTGGTATTCAATATTATTATAATTATATCTACGATCCAACTGGTGCTTCCATTCATGATGGAACTGCGCTCAAGTTCACGACCTCACCAATGTCTATATCACCATGGATATTATTTCACGCTTATGTTATAGTTGATACGTCTGGTAACAATGACAGTATACCTAATCCAGGAGAGGATGTCGAGATGTATATATATTTTGAGAATCTTGGTAATTCTACTGCCTGTTCTCTATCCACAACACTAACAATTTTAGACTCGTTAATCACTACAGATGACTCGGTATCTTCCTTTGGCGATATACCTGCTGGCGATGTTGTAGGTAATGTATCTAATCCATATAACCTTAGTATATCACACGATTTCGATGATTCTACGGCAAGTTTTTATCTTCATGTTGAGTCAAATTCAGGTTGGTATGAGACCATTATTCCACTTACGATAGACATAGGACCCCCTGTCCAGGGTGTGAGTGAAGGTGGACAATATGTCTTTGAGCTTAAGCAAAACTATCCAAATCCTATGAACTCTAAAACCCATATAAAATTCCAGATACCAACTGAAAGTGATGTTAAGATTGACATATATAACCTTGTTGGTATGCATGTAAAAATGTTGGTTAATAAAAAGATGAAGCCGGGAGTATATACCCTTGAATGGAAGGGAATGGATGATAACGGAAACCTACTCCCTGGCGGTGTATACTTTTACAGAATAGATACAGGTGGGAATAAAAAAACAAGGAAGTTGATAAAGGTGATGTAGGGCAAACCTTTTGGTTTGCATATCTGTCATTGCGAGGAGTCCGTCGATTGACGGAATACGAAGCAATCTCATTTTACAGGTATAAACAATAAATGATGGGATTGCCAAGCTGCATTACCAAGGTAATGCACTCCAAGATGGGATTGCCACGCTCCTGTTAGTCGCTCGCAATGACAAAAACAAGAAGCGATTATTTCTATTTCCCCAGCATTAGGGAATTAAGCATTTTCATACCCCTGTGTGTCATTGCGTGGATTCCGTCGATTGACGTATGACGAAGCAATCTACTCTCTAAAATTAGGTGATTTTCATGAAAAACTGTACAGTATGCATAATTATTCTCATTACTCTTCTCTCTTCAGTATGTTTCTCTGAGGGTGCCAGATATCTCATAATCACACCAGATAATTACTATGAAGCCATACTTTCACTTGCAGAATGGAAGACCAAAAAGGGTATGAAGGCAAAGGTTGCCAAGCTCTCAGAGACTGGCAGTTATGCTTACCAGATTAGAGCATACGTAACGAATGCCTACAATACCTGGAATCCAAGACCTGAGTATTTACTTTTGGTTGGCGACCATAGTACAATTAATATCCCTTATCACGATGGTGCAAACTCTGATAATTATTATACTGATATTAGTGGAAATTTGTATAACGAGATTATACCAGGAAGATTTCCTGCATCAAATGTGACAGAAGTAAATACAATGGTATCTAAGACACTTGGATATGAGAGATATCCTTTTATGGATGATACACTCTGGTTCAGAAAAGGTATGGTTATAATAAGAGAAGATTATGACCCACCTGATGATAGTATCTACTGGGATGATTCTTATTTTGCTATAAACCATATGTTAGACTGTGAATATGTCGTTATTGACACCTTTTCTATGATTCAAGGTGATTATGCAAATGATATTAGTAATGGTATTAATGATGGAAGAACATATATACAATTCCGTGGTTCAACTCAATATATATGGATTGATCCTTTTAATATAAATCCTTATTATGTAAACAATGGATTCAAACTACCGGTTGTTATGTCAGCAACATGCAATACCACAATAGGATATTGGCCTACTATTGGGGAGGACTTCTTGAGAGCAGGAACAGCAGAATCACCAAAAGGAGCAGTGGGGTTTATTGGTACAACAACAGCAGGCATGGGTTGGGCACACTTTAGAAGTGCACTTACAAAGGGTTTCGTTGAAGGTATGTTTAGGAATTCAAGTATTTTCGGTCTTGCCTGTGAACAGGGACGAAAAAGAATGTATCATTTATATAATAGTACGTTCCATTATAATAGTATCGAATGTTATGGTGACCCTGAACTCAATCTCTGGACATATACACCGGAAAGCCTTTTAGTATCCTATCCAGAGATTGTAAATCTTGAAACCTCCGAGGTTACTGTAAATGTGTCTAATAATGATGATTTGACACCAGTATCTAATGCCCTAGTCTGTTTAATGATGGATACAACCATATATTTCTATGAATATACAAACCAACAGGGTAATGTAACACTTTCAATTCTTCCTCAGAATTTGGGTAATATGAATATAACGGTTACTTCAAGAAACTATATACCTTTTGAAGGACTCATACCAGTTATATCTGCTGGTCCCTATATGACGTATCAGGCATATTCATTAACAGATACACTATATGGAAACAGGGATGGTATTATAAATCCTGGTGAGATTGTCTCCCTCAAGGTTTTACTTAAGAATATCGGCAATCAAACTGCTGATGGTGTAAATGCAACTATATCTGAGAGTTCAGAATTCATAACGGTTTTGGATAGTACGAGTCCGTTTAATGATATTGTTCCAGAATCAACCGCATGGAATCTTGAGGATTTTACATTTCAGGTTTCATCTAATTGTACCTCAAATTATTCATTTGACATTCTCTTAAATATATTCGATAGTGAGGAAAACTCATGGCAGGTTTCAATACCCCATTTATTAGTAGAAACATGTAAGTTAATAGTTGATACATCTGTTGTTTATGATACGCTCGTAGGAGATAATGGAAACTCAAGATTAGACCCTGGAGAGACTGTCCATATTGATGTTTCAATGAAAAATATTGGCCAATCAATACTCTATAGTGCTGAATGTATCATAAAATGTGAAAGTGATTATATTTTAATATTTGATAGTTTATTATTTTTTGATGAGATACTACCTGATTCATCAGTATTGTCCTCAAATCACATAGGACTTATCGTTAGCCCTCTTACGGTTCCAGGTTATGATGTTCCATTTGTTATATATACAACTGAGAATTGCAGTACTTATACCCACGTTGATACTATCTCTTTTACGATAGAGGTTGGAGATATCATAAGTAGTTTACCAACAGGTCCAGATGAATACGGATATTACTGCTATGATGATACAGATACCCTTTATGGTTCAGCTCCAGTATACGATTGGTTCGAAATCGCGCCACCAGGACCTGGGAGTATTGTATCGTTAATCACTAATGAGGATGCTAAAACTACGACATTAAGTCTTCACTTTCTTACCAAATACTATGGTAATAATTTCAACATAATATCAATATGTTCAAATGGGTTTCTTGCACCTGGTTATACAAATTATAAATATGGTGATAATTGTGCAATACCTGATACACATGGACCTGCTAATATGGTTGCACCTTTCTGGTTTGATCTTGACCCATCTCAATATGGGGATATTTATGAGTACTATGATGAAACGAATCATAGATGGATTTGTGAGTTCAAAGATTGCGCACATTATGAAGCTACCGGGTTAAGAGAAACCTTCCAGGTTATATTTCTTGACCCTGACTACTTTCCTACACCTACAGGAGATGGTGAGATAATCTACCAGTATGAAAATGTTGCGAATATTTCTACAGCTACAATAGGGATAGAGAATAGTAGTCAAGATGATGGAATGCAATATTATTATAATTATAACTATGACCCTACTGCTGCACCCATTCAAAATGGAAGGGCACTAAAGTTTACGACACATCCACCAGAACCTTCTCAAACACCATGGATATTATTCAATGATTACGTTATAGTAGATACATCTGGTAACAACGACAGCATTCCAAATCCAGGAGAGGATTTCGAGATGTATATCTATTTAGAGAATCTTGGAAATATAACTGCCAGTTCTCTATCCACAACACTATCAATCTTAGATTCGCTTATAACTACAGAAGACTCGGTATCTTCCTTCGGGGATATACCGGTTGGTTATATTGCATGTAACGTATCTGACCCGTATCATCTTACTATATCGTCTGAGTATGATGATTCGATAGCAAGATTTTATATTCATATTGAGTCAAATGATAGTGATTATGTTACTGTCATTCCATTGACAATAAAGATAGGTCCTCCTACTGGAGTTTTAGATGAGGAAGGACATTATGTTTTTAAACTTGAGCAGAACTATCCAAATCCTATGAACTCTAAAACCCATATAAGGTTTCAGATACCATTAGAAAGTAAAGTTATGATAGAAATATATAACCTTGCTGGCATGCACGTAAAAACCCTTATTGATAGGAAGATGAAGCCAGGAGTATATACCCTTGAATGGAAGGGTAGAGATGATAATGGAAACTTACTCCCTGTCGGCGTATACTTTTACAGGATAGATACAGGTGTGAATAAAAAGACAAGGAAATTGATAAAGATAATGTAGTATCATATTACCAATAATAGTTATAATCTTTAAATAAAGAGATTATATATAGGGTTCTATATATAAGTTATGTAAATAAAAGAGAATCGATTATTAATTTTTTGCGGTTTATATACATTAAATACAAAATTAAATCTCGTTGAATTTAATGGAATTTTAAAAGTAAATGGGTAACCTTAAGGGAGTAACAATTAGTAAGATTCTAAGACATACGTTACACTCACTAATATACTGTCTATTTTTCCTTTATATAAGTATGGGGAATGCTCAGGATACTTTATGGACAAGAACTTATGATTGTAATGGTCTAATGGATATAGCTTATGGAATAGCTACAGATAGGGAAGGTAATGTCATAGTAACAGGTTACTCTGAAGTTGGTCAGGGAAACTACAACTACCACACAATAAAATATACCCCTGATGGAGATACCCTGTGGAGTAGAACCTATGATGGGGGTGGTAGAGATCGGGCTTATGGAATTGCTACAGATGGAGAGGGAAACATTATAGTAACTGGATGCTCTGATAGCAGTGGAGAGTATGACTATTATTATTATACAATAAAATATGCCCCTAATGGAGATACTCTATGGAGTAGATATGGGAGTGTGGGTTGGGCGTATGCGGTCGCTACAGATAGGGATGGCAATATCATAGTAACCGGTGTTTCCGGGAGCCCTGGAAGCAAAATCTCTGGCTACTGTACAATAAAATATAACCCTGAAGGAGATACCATGTGGACTAGAACCTGTTACGGTATATCAGGTGGCGAAGCTCGCGGAATAGCTACAGATACAATCGGCAATATCATTGTGACGGGATACTTTTGGCTCAGTGGATACGATCCCGACTACTATACAATAAAATATGATCCTAACGGAGATACCTTATGGACAAGAGTTCATGAAAGTGGGGGCAATGATCGTGCTTATGGAGTAACCACAGATTATGAGGGTAATATTATAGTAACAGGGGATTCTTATCATTGCGATTATTACACTATAAAATATGACTATAATGGAAACATTCTATGGACAAGAAGGTATGACGGCGGTGATAATGATTTTGCTTATGGCGTAGCTACAGACACACCGGGTAACATAATAGTAACGGGTTACTCTATGGGAATTGGCTATTACACAATAAAATATAGCCCTGGTGGATATTTCTTATGGGGAACAAGATATGGTAGTACTGGATATGTTGCTCGCGGAGTAGCCACAGATTTAGAGAGTAATATCATAGTAACTGGATACTCCTGGAAAGGTCCTGGAGATACCTACTACCTTACAATAAAATATATTGGGGAATCTGGAGTTGAGGAGCAGAATCATACTGAAGTTATTTCAAAACAACTTGAAGCCTATCCAAATCCATTTAATAAGTTTACTACTATTAGTTATAGTATGCCTGCTTTATCTTGGGTGACAATAAAAATCTACGATTTATCAGGAAGGGAGGTGATAACACTTGTTAATGAGAAGAAGAAAGAAGGTAATTATGATGTAATATGGGACAGGAAGGACAGGTGTGGAGACAGTGTACTAAGTGGAATATATTTTTATCGGTTAGTTGGAAGAGATTTTAGGATTACAAGAAAATTTATAATCTTGGATAGTATCATATGACCACTTGTATCAAAATGTAGGGCAAACCCTGCCTACCGTAAGGTAGGCTTTAGGTTTGCATATCTGTTATTGCGAATCTGTCGCACTTCTTGATGGATGAAGTAATCTCATACCCTGGCAACAATGTTCTCTGTCATTAAGAGGAGTCCGTCGTACTTCTTGACGGACGAAGCAATCTCATCTGTTAGATATTAGGTGATATCTTGAGGAGTGAAAGTCTTCAGACTGTTAATGGTATAAAAATAAGATTGCCACGCTCCTGTTAGTCGCTCGCAATGACAGATTTTCGGAGTACCACGTCAAGGTGGGGTATACAATAACCCCGTAGAGTATTTTATGGAGTGTTCTATGGAGTGCATTAACCGTGTTAATGCACCACTGTGACACGGTCACAGTACTCCAAAGTCTATAATAGGAGAAATACTATATGATTGGTCTAAAACATAAACCTTACTTTTTCATAATAACTCTAATCCTTTCAATTTCAGCTCTTGCAGGACCATTTGACCCAAAGTATCATACATACGAAGAGGAACTGATAGAACTTGATTCCTTGTGTAATGAATACAGCAGCATTATGATGCTTGATACTCTCGGTTGTTCATCTGTTGATAGTATTCCAATAATTGGTGTAAAGATATCTGATAACCCTGAAACATTTGAGGATGAGCCAAGAGTTCTATTCAATGGATTACATCATGCAGAAGAATTTGTCAGTACAGAGGTTTGTATGTATCTTATTAATGAACTGCTTAGCGGATATGGGTATGATACAGAAATAACCAGCTGGATTGATTCGATTGAGATATGGATAATACCCAACCTAAATCCTGAGGGACATAATGTAGCCATAACTGGTATAGATACTATCTGGAGGAAGAATAAGAGAGATAACAATGAAAATGGTCAGTTTGACACTGATTTTGATGGTGTTGACCTGAACAGAAATTACGACTTCAAGTGGGATATAGGTGGCTCAACTGATCCATCATCAGAATATTACAGGGGACCCTATCCATTTTCAGAGAATGAAACGAGAATAATAAGAGACCTTACACTGCAAAATCGATTTATATTTGATATATGTTATCACTGTGCAAGGACAGGACTGATTGAGATAGTTTACTTCCCCTGGAGATGGCAGGGTGTTTTCAGCCCTGATAATGCAGTTATAGAGCCAATTGCAGATAGTGTAGCACGTAGAATACCAAATTTTGCAGGAACAAGTACATATACCCCTATGTATGCTACCTTATCTCAGGGTGGTTCAGCCAGGAACTGGTTTTATGGTGCTATGGGAACCATTCCCCTAACAATTGAATTGAGCGAAAGATGTTATCCTCCTGGTGAATATATTGATAGTATTTGTAGGAATAACCTGGGTGGTCCATACTACCTGCTAAAAAAGACACTTTCAGGGACGGGTATTACAGGTAATATATGTGATTCCTTGACATCTACACCAATTGAGGCAGAAATAGAGGTTCTTGAGGTCACAGACTCTATTATAAAACCAAGAACGAGTGAACCTGTCTACGGAAGATTCTACAGATTGCTTGTCCCTGGTGTATATAACCTGAGGATAACTGCGGATGGGTACGAGGAAAATACTATTGAAAATGTTTTAGTGGAAGATAATGGATATACATATCTGGAAATAAACCTTTCAACTGCTGGAGGAATAGAGGAAAATGAAATACACTTAGACTATTTGTCTATTACCCCAAATCCATTTATGGAAAAGACAGTTATTCGTTATTCGTTAAACGTTAATAGTAAGAACAACTTACGCCATACGCCTTACGCCCTACGAATTTATGATATCACTGGTTGCCTAATTCGTACTCTTACGCCTTACGCTTCCCGCCTTACGCCTTATGAAGTAACCTGGGATGGTACTGATGATAACGGTGTAAGTCTACCCTCTGGTATATATTTCTGTAGCGGAGTTAGTAAAAGGGGTAGCTTCTGCAAGAAGATTGTTAAACTAACCGAATAAAATTATTGTGACCATCGTGATGAGTACAACCCTCCACCATAGGTGAGTATCTTTCTTTGTCCTGAGCCATCCCAATGCATCGTAAAAAGTTCACGTAAGCCATTTCGATTCGAAATAAAGGTAATATGAAGTCCATCCATTGACCAGGATGGTTCCTCATTATTTCCCTGAAAGGTAAGACAGGTTCTACCCTCTCCTGTTATAAGGATAGTATATATATTTAATCTATTGTCCTCATCCATAGCTACATAAGCGATTTTATCCCCCTTAGGTGACCATCTCGGTGAGGTGTTATAATAGCCATTATAAGTCAACCTTCTTACACCACTGCCATCGCTTTCCATAATATAAATCTGGGGGCTTCCAGAACGGTCAGAGACAAATGCTATCTCCCTTCCAGTTGGTGACCAGGTTGGAGAAGTATCTATCGACCTATTGAAAGTGAGTCTTTTGGTTTCTTTAGTTTTCAAATTCATAATATAGATTTCTGTGTTTCCATCCTTTGAAAGTGTAAATACAATCCTTTTTCCATCAGCTGAAAATGCTGGTGCTGTGTTCAACCCCTCTTTATCTGATATTAACTCTTTATATTTAGTTTCAAAGTCATAAAGGTAAAGGTATAGATTATCGTTGTTGTAGGCTGAATACGCAATCTTTCTACAGTTTGGAGAAACTGCAAGAGACACGCAGAAATCATTTATATCCAGGGTGGTGGCATTAAAACCGTCATAATCTGAATAAACAATTTTTTTATCATCCTTCATCTTCTTAAGGAAGAATACCTTTGTTCGTGATATTCCATTCTCGCCTGCAAGGAATCTTATTATATCGTCTGAGACCGTATGGCATGCTTCACGTATATTTGATAATAATAGATGATATCTCTTCTCCATGATTTTTGTCTTTCTTGGCATTTCATACACAGTAATGCAGAGTTCGTTTTCTGTTATATCACCTGATATATGTGTAACCGCATCTTCGACTATTTTAAAATATAAGGAGAATTTAAGGTCTTTTTCTATTATTTCTTTTACAGTACTTCTCATAGATTCCATTTCTAATATGGATTGGAAATTATCTATGGTTATATTCAGTTTTCTTCGTTCTCCAACCTCAAGTCTTAGCCAAACATCCTGGGAGAATAGGGGAGAGGAAGTGACGAGAATTAAAGCGGTTAATCTGATTATTTTGTTAAACATATTTATCTGGTTTATTGGGTTTACACAGTTTATTGAGTCTGTTGGGTTTGTTGAGTTTACACGGTTTATTGAGTCTTGGTATCCTTTAATAATCAACCAATTAACTAATCAACTAATTAACTATTACTTCATTCAACATTTAATATTACACATTTCACATTCACGCCCTACGCTTTTCTATCATCCTTTTCACCCCGCCAAAGGCGGGGCTTCTACCATTACAGGGCGGTCTGATGTCTGTAATTAGAAATTTGACATTAGAAATTAGTCGTTTTCCATTCGCTCTACACCCTACGCTTTACGCATTCCACATTCAACCTTTCGACCTTTTAACTTTTCCATTATGGACTATACGAAAATTCAAAGAATACACCCAACCTGTTATTATTATATTCAAGAGGAAGAGGGGGAAGGTTCTTTGTTATGGTTACTGCCCTTTTAACAGACTGGTCAAAGAGATAATTTCCTGATGTTCTATGTAGTTTTATATCCTCTATCATACCATTTCTTGTTATAAAAAAGTGCAAAACTGCGGAGATTTCAGCACCTTTATAAGGATTTCTCCAATTTTCTCCTATCTTTGTAATGATTGTAGAAAGATAATAGGAGTACCTAAAATTTTTATCAGTCTGGACCTTTCCTACCTCTCCCTGTGACTTACTCTCAGTAGGTTTTTCTGATTCTTTTTCCTTTTTTGTCTCTTCTTTATTAGTTCTCTCTACAACCCGGGTAGCAGGACGAGATACAATACTAATACTATAAACCTCACCCATAGGATATGCCTTCTCAACTTTTAGCAAAGGAGATAGTATTAATATAGCTACAAAACCTACGTGTAATGAAAAGGATATTAAAACCACTCTTTTCATATTTTTCTTTTAATCCTTCTTCTTTCTTTATCATCAAATCCTGGACGTTTGAAGGTATAATGACCAGGAAATTCCTTATTAACGCCTTCACGGATTTTATCGAGCTCAACCAGAAGAGTTAATGCATCGTCTTCAAGCTCATCACTCCAGTCATAGACAACTTTTAGAGCTTTTATTGATTTCATAATCCCAATATAGGCAATCTTTGCACTTGCATCTGCATCCCTTTGTGCAAATTCATCTGCTTCTATCTCTGTTTCCATTTTACTTTGCAATGCACGGTGTATTTTAACCAGAATAAGTGTATGATACCAGGATATAACCTCATAGTTTACAGCTATTTTCCTAAGTTTCCCAACATCATTTACTGCAGATGGTATTATCTCAATTCTTTTAGTAAGGTCTATTCCTTCTATATCTATTACCTCCCCTAACTTCTTAAGCAATTTTTTTGCCATTTTCATGTATTTATTTGCGGATTTCATAAGAGGATGATTTTTAGGGTCATACTCTTTTTGTTCCACTTTAGGTAACTTTGTGAGGTCAATCCCCTGTTCTTTCGCTTTTTTATGGATTAACTTAAGGGTTTCTTCAAAGTCTTCCTTTACATCCTGCATCACAATATTCCAATCATAGGGGTCTTCACCCTTAGCCTTATGTTTGGCAAGTCTTATCTGTTCTTTTGAATAGAGAAAGCATTTATCTGTTAATGGACATCTTTCACACCACCTATCGCAATAGTTGTAAATGCCTGATATATATTTATCTTTTTTATCTTCTTTCATAGTAATTCTCTAATAGGTAATGTATTTTCTGAAGGTAAAAACCCCAATTATATTATATCACAATTTTTCTTGAATTGCAAGAAAATTTTGTATTAATTTTATATGGATTAACATTCTTCTGACTATCTTTATGCTTGCGAACGACATGTTTACACTTCTGTCATTGCGAAGCAATCTCATTCCCTTGTCTGTCATTGCGAGTCTGTCGTTTGACGGATGAAGCAATCTCATCAGATCTTAAATAGTAGCCGCAGGCTTTATGCCTGCGTATGTATATACTGATGGCTGGTAAAATTAAATCAACATACATTAATGTTCTTAATTTATTAAATGAAGTTAAGATTTTTCTTGACATATTTACCAAAATAGTGTAAAATATTAGGGTGTATCAATGAGATTTGAGTTTAAATTTTTGATTTTTAATTTGTCCCGCCAACGGCGGTGGTAATTTTGATATTTAATATTTGATTTTTAATATTACATCGGAGGCATTATGGTAATGTTTTTACTATTACTTGGGATTATTAGCTTAACTGAGGATAAAGGAATTACAGTTTCAACTGAACAGTTAAAAGTTTCTGGTGATAATACAAACGAAGTATTAATCGGAGAGCAACCATCCTATGATGTAAAGAAAATAATCACTGAAAGGGATAAGATAGAATGGGTGATTCTGGATTCTATTGAGTTTCGTGGCATAATTCCTGCAGGGGAGAAATGCCTTATAGAGGTGAACTCGTTTCTTGACATTACTCCTCCAATTGAAATCTATGATGCAGCTTGGGAAGCGATAGAAGCTGTTCCTGATTGGCTTAAACTTCCTCTTACAGATAAATTTTCAAGAATGGAAGACAATCTTCAACGAGACTATTCATGGCTTATAGTAAGCTCTGATGAGATATATAGGGACGAAATTGCATTTTGTGTGGCTTACATAGACCCTGTAATACTTTCTCATTACGTTACAAACCTGGATTTCTTTATTGAAAATGCACAGAGAATATATGAATATGATACGCTTCTTGATTATGTGGAACTTGTTGAATATCCTGACTACACAACTGCAAGATATAAGATCTCTGACCATGGCTCTGACACAACAGAAGTTGAGATACCTTATGAGAGGTATTACTGGGATATAGTACATCCAATAATATCTGATGAGGCACCACTCTATATAAATCCAGGGACCGGTTCTGAGGCAGAACCTCCCCTTGGGAGATTCTGGAGGGAGTATATATTTGAGTATCCTGATACTGCAGAAAGGACAGTATGGAATTGGTCAGATCCGCCAACAGATACAATTTATGCAGGATTTGTCTCACCAATTCTCCGTGATGAACTCAATGGTGTTGGAGTATTGTGGGATGGAAGAACTGATATCATTGATGGAAGTGCAATTGGTGTAATTACTCAATGGATACAGGACATTATGGTCTTTAATTCAGGCTTCGGATTTGCAAGGCCTATACAACCTGTTAGAATATATCATATTCATGTAGGCAGGTGTGGGGAGCATGCAGATATCACGGCAGCAGCAGGAAGGGCATGTCTTATACCCACAAATAGCCCCTTAAGTATGTGCAATGACCATACCTGGAATGAATGGTATGATACTCAATGGAGAGGTTGGGAGCCTGTAAACGGCTTTATAAACTCAACATACCACTATGAAGGCTGGGGGTGGAACATTGTTTTGCCATTCAACTTTGGTGGAGATGGATATATCTGGGATGTAACTGAGAGATACAGTGATATCTGTACCCTCACTGTAGGTGTAAATGATTTATATGGCAATCCTGTTGATGGTGCTATGGTTACACTTGCAAGCACACCCAATAGTGGTTCGGGTTTATATTATGCAGGTTGGCACTATACAGGTTCTGATGGAACATGCCAATTTATCATTGGAGATAATAAGCCCTATTACGCAAGAATAGACGCATCCATTGGCTATTACCCGGATTCTGGCTATGTAACTGAAGTTATAACAAACAGCGTGACAGGGCAACACTATTTCTGGTCCTATAACCTTTCGGGTAGTATGCCTTATTTGACGATAAATCCTGATACTCTACCTGATGAGCCAGATTCAATATATAAGGTTGAGTTAGAATTCCTTGTAGATAATGAGATAAAAAGGGGGAAAACACGTTTTGAAAACGAACTTGATATACAACAGGAATTTGCAAGATTAATAGAACCTGGAAATATTGATTTCTTCATTTGTGATTCATCCAACTATTCTATTTATTTTCAGGGACAGAGTCCTTTTAATGCATTTTGTATTGGAGAAGATGTAATTTCAGGAAATATAAGTTTTATTTTACCAGAAGAAGGTAAATGGTATACTGTATTATCAAATGAGGATGCATTGAAGGTTGGGGAGATTATCTCATTACAGGCAAGACTGTATATAAACGAATCATATGGAGTTGAGGTTGAAAGACATCCACTTGCATTCTCACTATCACCAAATCCGACCCGCTCTTCAGTAGATATCAATCTTACACTGCCAAAGAGTGAGAATATATCAATTAATATATATGATTTGAGTGGTAGATATGTTAGTAAGATTATAAAGGGTCAATTATCAAAGGGTTATCATAACATTAAATTTGATGGAAGAGATTTACCAGGAGGTATTTACTTTGTACGCCTTACTGCAGGAAGAGATGATATTACGAAAAAAGTAGTGGTTATAAGATAGAATTATAGTACTACAATTCACCTCAAAAGCCACATACATAGTGCAGCTATAGGACCCATAAATAGATTATCCTCTAATTTTGGAATACTCTCAATAAATGTTGCTGCAAGACAGCCAACCAAAACTTGCAGCAAAGAGATATCATAGAAAATCATTACGGCAAAGCCCAAGAGAAGGCAAATAGAAAAACAACCCAATGAACCCTCTAAAGTTTTTCCTGGGAATGTCCTGACTCGAGGATAGTTTAATCCAACAAGTTCCGCTGCCAGATCACCCCATGTAAGAAAAAGTAGAGATAATCCACCAATAACTTTTGGAAAAACGAGAATAATAAACAGGGATGATATTAAATAAAAGGTATAACCAGAAAGCATACGAGTTGGTTCATCCTTCTTCAATATAATTTTAAGTCCACGTATCTTATGTAAATCCGGTTTTAATCTTCGGGCTATTTCGAAAATTATAAATAATCCAAGCATAACTGCTGTGAAACCACCAGCTAATTTCTCTGTAAAAATAAAATACATTAATGGAATAATTATAGCACACAACCTTACAGTTTTTCTTATGAGTTTGATTTTAGTAACTTTTCTACCGTATGTCTCTGATTCAGCCTTAAGACTGCCTGCAATAGATACTGTGATTATAGAAGTAACCAGTAAATATATACAAATAATTGAAATGAAGATTGTATAGGCATTAACACCAGCGTACCAGAACATTAAGGGTATAAGAGATGGTAGACCAGCAAATGCTGTGAAATTTGCCGATCTTGTAACCCAATAGATGGCAAGCAAGAAATAGAGGAAAAAAATAAAGGGTATAACCGAATCTATAGTAAGGTAGTTTAGTGCTATTGTAATATATGTCCACATTAGTATTCCATAGGCTGTTGCAGCCCCACGACCACCCTTAAATTGCATATAAAACGGGAAGACATGTCCAACAATGGCTGCAAATCCACTTGCCAATATTATAGGAGTAGGTACTTTAAATAAAGTAGCAACATATATTGCCAGTACTCCTTTAAACAAATCAAATAACATTGTTACAATACCATAAACAGGTCCCAGAACCTTAAATGCATTCATTGTACCCGCATTCTTGCTACCATGTTCTCTAATATCTATTCCTCTAAATATCCTGCCCAATAAATATGCCATAGAAATAGAACCAAGCAGGTAACCAATTATGATTGTAAGTACTGAGTAAAAAATATTCATTTTATTTTGGTTTCAGGTTAGAAAAATGCTAAATAATACTATATTAAAAGCGAGAAAAAAAGTAGGATAATACTTTCATATAACCCCCTGATATAATATAAAATCACTTCATTTTAATTATTTTAAGCGGTTTATAACCTTTAACTTTTAAAAAGTAAATTCCTGATTTAACTTCATTACCAGCTATATCTCTACCATTCCAATAAACTTTGGTTATAGGTAACCGGTTATCGGTGATCGGTAGGGTACGAACTAATCGACCGGTGATATCATAAATTCGTAGGGCGTAGGGCGTAAGTTGTCCTTACTATTAACGGTTAACGAATAACGAATAACTGTCTTTTCCCTGAATGGATTAGGATAGGCAGCTAATTTATTTATCATTATTTTATTATTTTCACTCTCATCTATCCTTAAACCTGATACATCATCTGCTAACATCCACTCAGAAAATACTGAACTGTTAACAGTTACAGTATTTTCCAATGTATCCACTTGTACTCGAGTAAATAAGCCATGAAGCACCGTTATATCGATAGGCATCTATACTATCTTCATATGTTATTGTTGATGCATTGAATTCATCATTGGTATAGTAGAATATAAAATCAGCATTGAAGGTAAGGCTACCTTGTATATCGAAAAACTTGTCTATATGTTTAGTCCCAGTACAGTGGGGAGAGGTAGAATCGCCATATATTGTCACATTAACAATACTATCTCTCCCAAGGGTTAAACTTGAGAATTTCATCTCCATCTCTCCAAATGAATAAAATCCTGTGTCTAATATGGTTTGTTCAACAGGGAGGGGTAGATATTCTACAGGTTCCCAATCAGCAACGATTGCACCACCTACAGTTGGGGATATCTTAGATGTATCACTTGTCCCCCAATAGTTGTGTGTAGCATTGCAGAATGCAAAGAGTCCTATACATAGATTACTTCCATATTCAGCAAAATTGTGATAAATGTTATTTCTGTCTGCAAAGTTCGTTCCAACTGTTGCTGAACCACCTGTAAGTCTTATTCCACCACCTGACCCTGAATTACCTTCTGCAGTATTTAAAACTATTGTATTTCTCTTTATGAGGATGTCTGTCGTGGAACTTGAAATGAGAATTCCTCCTCCCTGACCATTATCTGAAGAACCTGACTCAGCAATATTCCTCGAAATTACATTGTCCTCGATTAAAGGAGAACAGGAACTAATGTATATTCCTCCGCCACAGCCACCAATGCTTTCGTTCGCGATGTTAGAAATTATACAATTCTTTATTATTTCAGCATCAGAACCAGTAAGATAGATACCGCCACCCTTTTCTGCAATGTTAAATATAATTCTGTTTTCTTCTATAAGGCAAGCATCTGATAGTTTAGCAGAGATACCACTACCCATATTACTGGTTATAATATTTCCTATTATTGTATCTGCTGTGTTGTATAGATATATCCCACCACCTGCGTAGCTTATAGATGTATCTTCTTCAATACGATTGTTTTTAACTTTTGTATGACTTTCACGAAGAGTTATACCTCCTCCCTTTCCATGTTCCTCTATCTTATTTCCTCTGATAGTATTATTCTCTATAAGGGCACCTGAATTTATGCAACATATACCTCCACCATAATGAATTGTATCCGGAGATATGCTTGTAACCTGATTGTTCTCTATAATGTTTTCTTTAATCACTGGATCAGAGTCGGTTACAAGAATACCAGCTCCATAATAAACACATACATTACCTTTTATCACATTGTTCACAATGGTTGGTTCTGCTCCATATCGCATTCTTATACCACCGCCACCGTAGGAGCTGTAGCCGTTAGTTATTGTAAACCCGTCGACTTTAGTGGCATTGGTGATAGTTGATTGATTGAAATAGAGTACTCTGCCAGAATTAGAGCCATCGATGGTAGTCGAATCAGGTCCGAATTCGCTTATAAGCACAATTCCATCCGTAACAGGCCATGTGATACGATCAGAAAATGTACCTTTACCAACAAGTACGGTATCACCTGGTGATGCAATATCCAGTGAACCGTCTATAGAACCTCCTGAGGGCACATATATAGTCCTTGCTTCTACTTGTAATGCACATAATATTAATACTGTTGACATTATAAGTGTAACTTTATACAGATTCTTCATTTTAACTCCTTGTTTTATTCTTGAATTTCAATTAATGTCCCTTTTGTAACCAGGTCAAATAACTCTATTATATTTTTATTTTTCATTCTTATACAACCCCTTGAAGCTGGCTTTCCAATCAAACCTTCCTCAGGTGTTCCATGGATGTAGATACAGCGTTTATTTGAATCCACACCACTGCCTTTATTAATACCCTCTTCTAATCCTTCCAGACAGATTATACGTGTAGTAACATAGTCTTGTTTAATTTTAGTATTATCACTATATATTTTTGCTATTGTCTTTGTGTTTTTACCTGCCTTAAAAATTGTTCCAATTTTTACATCTTTTCCAATCTTCTCAGAAATACAGTGTGTACCTACTGGTGTTTTATTACTTCCTTCTTTATTACCAATGCCATATTTAGAAGTAGAAACAGGGTATGATTTAACAACTTTTGAATTCTTAATGAGATAGAGACTTTGCTTAGAAATATTGATTATAATTGTATATTGTTCAGGTTTAAGACCAGATTGTAATCTTAGTTTTTTCAATGTATTCTGCCATTCTAAAAGGTTTTGCTGGAGAACTACAGGATTTTGTGGAATTATTGTTTCTTTTTCAGGTTCAGACTTTGAACAACTCATAGTGAATAAAATAAATATGGACAAAACATACTTCATTATAATTATTATTAGACAGGATGAACAGGATAAACTGGATTTAAAAATTTTCTTTATTCATTGGTAAAACTTTCTTTTGTTTAAATAGTATTTATCCAGATAATCATGCCTGCCCTGTAGTGGTAATGTACAGGGCCTGCCCCGTGCGAACGGAGTGAGTTTACTGGGTAAATCCTGTCAAAGAACTTATTTTATACAGGATGTGGATAGGTCATAAGTTCACTAATTTTAGAAACAACAATCTCAGCAGTTTCTCTATCGTTTTTTTTAGAATAAATTGGCTTTCCAATATTAACAATTATCTTACCAAGACGAGGAATTTTACGGGATGATGAGAAGACATGATTAGTTACTTGAATACCCACCGGAATAATAGGAACACCTGCCATACGGGAAAGTAAGAAGGCTCCTCGCTTGATTCCCCGCATCTCTTTTGTTAATCTTACACCCCCCTCGGGAAAAACTCCTATTATTCCCTCATCTTTTAACAATTTAAGACTTTTTTTGATTGCTTTTCTTGTTTGCCCTCGACCAACTGGAATACATCCCATTCTGGATAGGAATGCTCTTCTAATTATGGGTCTTTCAAACAGATAGTCTGCAGTTAAAAATGTGATTTTCTTTTTAAATAAAGTAGTTAGAACGAAACCGTCAAACCAACTTATATGATTTGCTACAATAATATAAGCGCCTTTTCCTAAAATATTTTCTGAACCTTTTACCTTTAATGAGTAAAATATTGCAAGAACCATTCGAGAAGCCATACGAACCATATAATAAAAGGCTGATTTACTATTTTGGTAGTTCATGAATTTTTAACACCTCGAACTTTTTATTACCCTATTTATTACCCTATTTATTACCCTATTCAGAAGTTTATTACCCTATTAGTTTCCATTTAGCTGCTAGTGTATATATTTACACCTATAAGTGTAATATAAAACACCGTAAAAGTCAAGAAAAAAATCATAGGATTAAGCGGATTAAATTGGGCAAGGTTTCCTGACTACCGTCAGGCAAGTTATCCTTGCAATCCCTTACACCAGGTTCTTCACCTTTGTGACTATTATCCATAAATTAAAACTCTCAGGAGAAATCGTCTTAAGTCTATTTAAATAAATTCCTCTGTCTATGTTTTTTCAATTGTAAACTATACTCTGTCGGCTTTAAGAGGGAACTTGGACACCTATTACTAATTAAATGGAGTGCAGTAGCTTGCTACTGCTAAAGTACAACTCACTTTGTTTTATACGGTAGTAGTTTCAATCTTTCTATACCTTTATCTAATAATTCCACTATTGCGACATTTTATTAAAATGTCGCGTTGGTAGATTAAGTAAATTTCGTGATTACACTCTGTATTTTGCTTTTTATTTTCCTATTGTGTGCGTAATCAAGCATCTCTGCCATGTTGATGCGGTAATTTAAAACAATATTAGATACAATTTTATTGTATTCCTCTATATCTATTATATTAATCTTTTTATTTTCCATAAATAGGTCAACAATTATCTTCTCTATTTTAGCCAGGCATTGATGTTTGGGCTCACGGGAAGAAATAGAAGGTCTTAATACTACGGTTTTGGACTTTAAGTCTAAATATTTCTCAGCTTCAATTTTGTAAGGATTTAGATACACGTTGTAGCCATTATCTAATAGAAAGTCTTTTAAGGATTGTAAAAAGTCTTTTTCAGCGTGAACGAAAGTCACGAATTGACTTGGTAAGTGATGGAAGAAACCCTTTATTTGTTCAGTACTCCAGCAAGAAAATTCAAGAAGGGGAAACTTCTCTTTTATTAATGTTATAACTTTTTTGACAGGATTTGCATCCAACTTAAATTCCTCCTTTATGGTAGAATACCATCCTCTGCCTGCTGCATAGATAAGGTTGCCTTTTTTCAAAAGATAAAGATTTTTCTTTAGCGTATCTTTTTTGTACTCTATCTCTTTTTTAGCAAAGTATTTCTTCAACTCATTTATATGAAAGTAATATTTACTCTTTGCGTAATTGACGATATGTTCCTTAATAGTAATTTTCTTCATTAAACCTCCTCTACCGTTTGCCTAGTTTTTATTTTCTCTTTGGTTTAAATAATAAAACTCAAAATCTCTATAAGTTATTATATTATAATACTTACCTGCTGTGCTTATTTTCCTTAACTACTCCATTTTATCTATTCCACTATATGGATGATTTTCCCGAGTAATTCTGAAATCCGAAGACCTGACCCTGATATTTCTCTACTTCCTCATATTTCTCTATGTGGGTTTTCTTATCAATAACTTCAGCGATAATTTTAAAGTTGGTTTTTTCTATTAAGTTTAAAAGAGCGTTATTAAATTTCTTCTCTACTTCTGGGATACATAATCTTCCAAAACAACCTCGTCGATTTATTATATCATTACGGTGTAAGATGGGTGGTAAATCTGGATCGTAAATAAGGAACTTTTGTTTAAATTCCTCCAAATTTCTCTTAAAGATTTCAATCTTTTCAAATTCAAAAACACAACCTATAAGACCGAGGTATCGGTTTGCTGGATGTTTCAGATGCTTGTAAGTATGATCTCCAGATTCGTCTATATAAATCCTAAAGCGTTTTCTCATTGTGACTTTTATCAATTATCAAGAATACGTTTAAATAAATTGGAATATTCTTTTTCTCCTTGGTTTGGAAAATAAAACTTAAAATCTCTATAAGTTCTAATATTATAAAACTTACCTACTGTGCCTATTTTCCTTAACTACTAAATATAATCTATTCTACCATATGGACACTTCTACCCAGTAATTCTGAAATCTGAAGACCTGACCCTGATATTTCTCTCTCAGTTAACAGAGATAACACAATGCTTTTAATCTGCGGATGCTTATCCATTCCTAAATTATTCTTCGATTGTAAGAATAAATCGGAGTAATTCTTGCTTGATTTTTATAAGTATTAATTCGTAATCCCGCTGCGAGATTTCAAATGGGACAAGCTCATTTGGGTCTCTTTTTAATATTTCAACTGCACCAGGCAAATCAGATGCAGGCATTCGACTTGTAAGATTCGCCGGCTTTCCTTTTATTTCGTTTACTTCCTCTTCGAGTTCTAACAGAGGATATGAGACGAAGATTGGAAAAGGAAAAGTTGTAGGGTTTTGTGTGCCGTGATACAAGATATGAATCCGCGCTTCTACCTGTCTATTCATAGCCTTTTTAAGCAAGGGTGATTCTAGATTATCCATTACTCCCAATACCTCACCCAAATATTTTTTCCCTTCGGTAGGATAACCGTTTATTTCGAACTTAAGCCACTTTATATCATCCTTCATGTTTAATTTTATTGCCAAATCTAAACAGTCAAGAACAACCTGAGAAACTGGGATAGTATTATCAAAAAGTCGTTTTTTGATCTGTGCAATCTTCGTATCAATCTTCTCCTTTTCTCTCTCTTTCTTACTTCCAATTTCTGTTTTTATCTTTGCCTTATCCCCTTGAGAGATAACTCCTTTAAAATCACCCTCGACAACTGTAACATTATGCCTTTCTGGGACTACGGGAATAATAAGTCTTTCCCCTTCTATAAAATCAATTCCAAGGTATGTTATAGTTGCTACATCAAAATATGGACCCATCCCCGTATGCCTCTCAGCTTTTATATAACCTTTTTCCTTTAGATAAGAAATATTGAAGTCTAACGATTTCCCTGGAATATTCAATTCTTGTAACAAATCATCACGGTGAACCTTGTAATAAATATCCTCGCTTTTTGCTTTGTAGAGTATCTTCAATATCTTTCTGCGTATTTTTTTATCTTTTTTCATTAGCAATTAACCTCCAAAGAAATGACTTTTAGCGATTTCGACTAGAATTGGATAAATGACGGGATTTGTCACTATTTTGTCATATACCCATTTTGCTTTATTTTTTAAGAAATCAAGAGCTGATTGAACCTTAGTTGCGTTAGGTTTTGGTTTTTCTATTTCGGTCTGTATTTCGCGAACCCTGCTTTTCAGAGTCTGTTTTGTTTCAGTATCATATTCTTCGGTTGAGTCAATTCCCCAAAGAATATTATTAAAATTTTCTCCAATCTGTATACTAATTTGAGAAACAATTTGAGCATTATCTCCCTGTGAGACCACTCCTACCATATCTCCCTCAATGTGTGTAATATTTTGCCTGATAGGAAACTTATTATTGAACTCTGACTCATTTTCTATCAAATCTATGCCCTTAGCTGTAATTCGTGAACTAATAAATTGAGTGTCTAATGCCTTTTTTAGCTCCACATATCCTTTCTCCTCAAGGTATACTATGTTGCTTTCCAAACCCTTAGAGTTATATATTGCTAACAAAAGTAATTCTCGAGGGAGAAATGAGTAAGGATTTTCTTTAAACCAGTTATACAAATTTTCTAAAATCGCTCTCCTGATTTCATTGTTATCCATTTTGTCCTCCAACATTTACCTTTAATGTATCCAAATCAGTCCCCAACCTCTCACAGAATCTGCAACAAAATTCAAAATTAAAGACCCGACCCCAATGCCCTCACTCGCTGTTCCGTAAAATCAAAATGGGCAATACTTGAGCCAGTGTACATCGTCTTTATCACGGAAATTCAATATCATATTCTTTGCAATGAGGGAGTAGTTTAGTTGTTGTGGCTCTAGAATTTTGCTCCAAATAGAGGCCGGGTAAAGGTTCTCGCCTTGCGAACGTTCACGATCTCTGGTTTTCAAGTGTATAATGCGATGCCTCAGCCTCCTTAAATGGACATAATTTTCCCAGATCTTGGATCCTTTTGGTGATGGTTTATTTGTGACTTTTGGTATTAGAATTGTTAGTTTCTCATCAAGACTTACATTCCTTTCTATCCATTCCTTATTATGCACAATAAATAATCCACTTTTTGTCTTCTCTTCATATATAAAGTCTTCTGGTAATTCTTCATTTGCAAATGCTTCAATAGCAGTATAAGCAAAAATTATTGAAGCCATGATTAATTCTAAATAATCGTAGGTTTCAATAGTAGGATCTTTTTTATTTGAGATTGGCCAATCGATAAGAAATGGGTGCTTTTTTAATGCTTGCTCATGAAATTTGTAAGATAAACTTAAAAAAAGTGCGGGTGCACTAGGATCACCTATATGTATTCTTTTTTCACCGTGTTTTATATATGTAGCAGCTGTAACTGGCGTGCCTTTCTTATGTAGAATACCGGTATACGGTGATTTCCAATCCTTTGCTAAGGTGGTAGCGGCACGATATCGCCAGTCAATAGAAAATTTTTCTTTGCTCATATTAAAAGTAACAAGTAAGTGGAGATAATCTGCAGGCGAACAGCGAAGCTACGAGCCAGTCAGCTCCAGTGAGTAGTTAAATATAGTCTATTTTGACTCGAAGTGCTTAACCCGTTCGTGCAAATGCTTGTTGTGATCCTATGATTCTTTTTTAGATATTTTATGATAAACAACGGGGTCAACCCTGAAAAAAGAATCTAAAACAAATTTTTCTTTTCTATCAATCCCTGACACAATTTCTTCGGTCTATAATTCTATAAAGAAATCAGTCCTTGGTCTCAAAATTTAAAATTAAAGACCCGACCACAATGCCCGTGCCCGTACATGTTAATACACAAACACATTCGACAGCTCTTTAGTAAAGTCAAAAAACTTAATACCACCCCTTATAGATTTACCAATCGTCTCTTTTGCTTTCTTAAAGGCAGATTTAGCACGTTTCAAAATATCGCTGTTGTAGATATATACATCCCCTCTCTTTTTTATAATACTATCAAAAAAGAAGTAATAATAAACCACGAAAAACACAGCCGAATCTAGGAACTCTATAGCCCTACTTGGTGCTATTATTATAGGAATTCCGAGTAGATAAGCAATCTCTCTAATAAACTCTTTGTTACCAACTTCACACGCACTTATTGTAAGAATTTGGGAATAAATTTTATCTACAGGATCTAGGTCTACAGGTCTTATTATCGCTCGACCCATCTGAAGTGAATCTTTTGTACCATGTGAAGAAATATGTATCAAACCATACTTTTGGCTTCTGATTAAGTCAATTGCTTCACCTTTTCGCATAGGTTGTTTCCTATCCACTATAAAACCGCCCATTTTAGACAATTCAGCTAATATTCCTGTTTCATTATAGCCTTCCTTTTGGCTAATTCCTTCTATTAATAATATACTCCTATCTCTTTCCTCTTGAACTTGTAATCGCTCTCGTATTTCAAAATCAGGCATAATCTCATCCAAACTTTCAATGAGTCTTTTTCTTGTTTTCTCGCGGATGTCATGCCCAGCAGCTATCTCTGCTAATTCAATAGTAGTAAATTCATATAAAAGACTTTTTTTGGTTCTTCGTCCCATTTTTCACCTCCTCTTTTTCATTGCTTGATTAACAATTTACTCAATTCCCAAGTTATTATAGTTTAAGGGACAAATCAGGATAAAATATCCACTTTGAACTTTTATAGGTTATTTAAGTTTTATCTTCCTAAAGAAAATTAGCATCTGACCCCAAGATTTAAGGTCAATTGTCCGAGC
>JAUWGP010000011.1 GCA_030606335.1 Caldifarciminota bacterium | reverse complement strand
TAAAAGATGGAATAGAAAATTTGTTTTGTAGAGGTCATAGAGTGAAGGCATAAGATTCTTCTGCAAGTCCTTAATTAATAAAAATCTCTGTGGTTCCCCTGTTAAATAAAGTACCAGGATTGATTACTTGTACTTAATTTTGTAAATATTTAACAGGGTGAATCTGTGGTTAGATTTTTGAGTTTTTATTTTACTACAAGGGGGTAGTATGTATAAAGGATGCATTGTGTTTTTAGGTTTCCTTATCGCAGTTGCGTGCTTTGGTCAGCATGCGTTGACGATATATGAGATTCAGTCAGAAAGAGAACCTACAACAGGAGCCTCTAATTGGCTGGATTCTCTTGTGACTGTGGAGGGAATAGTCACCTGTGACTTTGGTCCCATAAACTCGAGGACCTTCTGTCTGGAGATGTCTCAAGCTGGTCCCTGGAGTGGTATTATGGTCTACATTCCCTCAGCACTAGGTGATTTTCCGGTGGATTTAGGGGACACCCTTGAAATTACCGGAATAGTTGATGAGTATTATGACAATACGGAGCTCGCAGTATCAGATACCAATGATATTGTCCGCCTTGGAATAACTAATGTGCCATCGGTCTCGATAATATCCACTGCTCATCTTGATACCAGCGCAACATCTTCCTTTCCATTAGATTCTGCTGAGGCATATGAATCGGTGTTAATTCAGGCTCAAAATGCATTTGTCACAGATGAGGGCGATGCTGAAAACTGGGAGATTTCAGATGGTGACGGATATGTTAAAGTGCGTCACAATACTTATTATACTTATACTCCGCAGTTAGGTGACTTTCTGAATGTTTCAGGGATTGTGCAGACACACTATGGTTTGTTTAAGATTACTCCCAGAATAAACGATGATATAGATGTACTTGGTGCAGGTCGTCTATCTGTTGTATACTCGACATCG
The DNA here is from genome assembly GCA_030606335.1 of Caldifarciminota bacterium. Lineage (GTDB taxonomy): Bacteria > Hydrothermota > UBA3073 > UBA3073 > UBA3073 > JAGMCL01. The sequence goes on along the minus strand of JAUWGP010000011.1, from coordinate 74,533 downwards.
AGGACAGGAGTTAATGTTTATTTCACAAGAGATGTTGATGCTGTTACAGCAGGTGATGCGTCTAATTATGAGATAATACCTGCAGTAACTGTGACGGATGCATCACTGGATATCGATGACCATTCCCTTGTTCAACTGATAACGGGTACACAAACTGATGCGCAATTATGTACGCTTATCGTCGATGGTGTTGAGGATGTAGGAGGAAATCCAATATGTGATACAATGACCTTCTACAGTGGATTCGTTCCTATTACAACCATACAGGGTGATACTGCATCTGGTGACCCTGAGTTTGCGAGTCTCTGGGATGGAACGGTTGTTACCCTTACTGGTATTATAACCGCAGAGACAGCCTGTTTTCCTTTTGACTGGTATTGGGTACAGCAGGGTGTAGGTCCCTGGACAGGACTTATGGCAATGCATACAGGTCACACCTATCCGAGTGTCAGGGGGGATTCGGTTATTATAGCCGGACAAATCATGGAGTATCAGGGTATGACAGAGATTGGTTCAATCCTTTATTATAATATTGAGTCCTCAGGTAATCCATTACCTGTTCCTTCGATTGTCAATTCAGGGGATTTAAACGCTGCATCCGGTGTAACTGCTGAGCAGTGGGAATGTGTACTTGTAATGGTTGATACTGCCGAAGTGGTTGATGCAGGAACTGACCCTGGTAACTCCTCCTGGAGGGTAGATGATGGAAGCGGTCAGTGTATTGTGGGTAATTGGGATGCATATACCTATGTACCAGATAGTGGAAATATTGTAAATGTTACTGGAGTTACGAGATACACAGGAGGCAGTTTTTACTTATATCCAAGGGATGATGGGGATATAGATATGCTTCCACACGGTATTGAAGTCAATTTTGGAGGACATTATGATATGAAACTGCTATCAAATCCCGTTTCAATATCCTCCAGAGTTCTACTGACGATACCTGAAAAGACTTCGGTGGATTTATCTGTGTACAATCTTGCTGGTCGTCATATAGCAGATGTGAAGAAGGGTGTTCTTGAATCCGGAGTTTATGAATGTAAGTGGAACACAGAGAATGTTCCAAGTGGCATCTATTTCTACCACCTGAAAACAGATAATAGAAATCTTGTAAAGAAATTTGTGATACTGAAGTAACATGGTAGATTAGTAAGATACAGTCGAATAGGCAATGTAAAAATTTCAAAAATGGGTAGCCGTAAGCTTTAGTTTGCGCACACAAAATAAAAGAGGGGGGCATACTCTATACCCCCCTCTTTATCTGTTGGTGTAATGTGTCATTCAACCCTGTAAGGTAATATCCACGCATTTGAGTCATACGGGTATTCACTGTCGAGTAAGGTAGGTCGTGCAATCATGTCTATGGCTATATGGTGAACTCCATTCCTGGCACAGAGACACCAACCATGATATGTGCCATTGCCGTACTGGAGTCTCCAGCGATGTGGATGGCCATATTTAGGTGTGTGGAGAAAGACAAATGCTGGGACATCGTTCGTATACACAGTAATAATCAATTCCTCATTTGAACTAAATGTGAGAACCTCATCCCTATTCTGTAATTCAAGAGGGTCGGTTATCATTTCTATATTGCCATTCCATTCGATCTGTATACTGTCTATATCTACTGTGTTTGTATCTGATATTACCTCTATACCAGAAAGTGCATATAATCTCCATCCTCTGAAGTATGAGGGTAAAGTATCCTTTTTAAAGATTGCAAACCTTTTACCATAGTCTATATAGGGCTTTTTATATAGTGTGATTGTGGTATCACCGAAGCTATCTATTGCCTGAATGAACAAGGTATCGTATATGGTTGTATTTATCTCTACGAAAGCAGAATCATCAACTATAGTGATATAGATTTCACGTTCAATCTTTGCAGGTCTTCCCCTCCACCAGAATATAGGTAGTATATCATCCTTGGTATCCTCTGCTTCTTCGTTACCGTAATGCTCATCTGTGGTCAGGTATGCGGAACTTTCTATTAGCGATTCTAATGCAGCCCTGTCCTGATCAACCCCTTCAAGTCCCTGTTTGCCACACCCCAAAATTAGAACTATGGGTATTATTAGCAGCAGCAACCATTTCATATAACCTCCTTTTGATAAAAAACACAATAAAAAAATAAATCCATTAGACAGATTAACAATTTTTAAGTCTTCTTTTATATAAACGAGGAACTATTGTCTTTATTTTGTTTTTTTGTTACAAGAAACTATTATTCAAAAGGGACTTATAAGAGACTTTCAAGAGACTAATATATGGATTGTTACCTCAACAGAGTAAGTATAACTACAATATACTATGAATAATTACGATAACTCCTTATAACAGCGTAAACGCTGTCACTTCGTATATTGTGGGAATACCCTTGGGGTGGTAGACTTTAGACTGTTAAAGATGATGATGATGTCAATGGTGGGATTGATGTGTTGCATTACCAAGGTAATGTCTACCTGACGGCAGGCAGGCACTCCAAGACATTAAGAGATTAGTGGTAAAGGAATGAGATTGCCACGCTCCTGTTGGTCGCTCGCAATGACAGAAGCCGTAATGAGATTGCCACGCTCCTGTTGGTCGCTCGCAATGACAGAGACCGTAATGAGATTGCCACGTCCGTCAAGAAGTGCGACGGAATCGCAATGACACTACCATATTTGTCATTGCGAGGAGTCCGTCGGTTGACGGACGACGAAGCAATCACATAAACCCTTATTCCTTCTTTTTATTCATATATATTGTCCTTATAGGAAATGGTATTTCAATTCCTTCTTCATTATATTTTTTATGGAGTTTCTTTATAAACTCATGTTTTAGGATATACTTGTCAACAAACTCCCTGACACGCATTATAACACTGAAGTTGATGCTAAAATCGTCAAATGTATGGTATCGAATGAAGGGTGTAAATTCAGTCACACCGCCATGAACTTCTTCCATTACCTCTTTTGCTATATCAATTGTTATCCTCTCAACCTTAGCAAGGTCACTATCATAACTTACTCCAACCTGAACAATTACTGACATCTCTCTTGCTGGTTGGTTGTAGTTTATAACTATTGTTGATGCCAGCTTAGAGTTTGGGACTATGACCATATTATTTGGGAGTGCTCTAATTGTGGTGTTTCTCCATGTTACATCTGTAACGTAACCTTCTTGACCGGTTTCAAGCTGTATGTAGTCCCCTGGTTTTACCTGTCTTGATATTAATATCTGTAATCCAGAAAAGAGGTTTGAGAGTGTGTCTTGAAGTGCAAGGGCTACTGCAAGTCCACCGATTCCCAAAGCAGTTATAAGAGGTGTTATTGAAATACCAAGTGATTGGAGTATGATTAGTATTCCTATTACAAAAACCAAAATCCTTGTTATATTTATAAATATTGAACTCTGGGGTAATAGACCTTCTGTTTTCTTACTATATACATTGACAAAACCAGATGCGAGTCTTGCTAAAACAATGGTCCCTGATATTATAATGATTACCAATAGGATTTTCTGCAGTATATTCAATATATCAGGTCTAATTGATGTTCTTAGTATCGCAACATAAATACCTGCAAGGACAAACCAGAGGATGCTGACTCCTCGAAGCGAACCAATGATTATTTCATCATAACTCCATCTTGTCCTTTTAGCAATTTTTCTAATCCTGGTTAAGATAAACTTTTCAAAGATAAATCCGAGTATTAGTGCTCCCACTATTATAGAAGCTGGTATTATAAATTGTATTAATTTAAAAATTCCTTCATTCATAACAACTCCTTAATTGTGATAGAATGGCTTCTTCATGAAAATTTAATTCTATATATAAACCAAATAATTCCTATTTTATTTTTTATCTCTTATGTTCTCTTTAAATCCCTGTCGTTTTTTTTTCTTTTATATTTTTTAAAAAGGGTCGGTTTTACTGGCTTGATTCTATGAGTTCCTTAATAATTTTTAACAGCTCTGATAAGGCATAGGGCTTGTTAATGAATCGAAAATTACTCTCGCGGATTTTGGACAATTGTGATAGTTGTTCGGTGTAACCACTACACAATAAAGCTGGTATTGTTGGATTGGAAGATTGTATCTGCTCAACCAGTTCAATACCATTTATATCTGGTAGAACCACATCGCTGAAAATAAGTTGGAAATTCCCTTGCTCTCTTTTAAAAATTTCTAACGCTTTTTTTGCATCAGCAGCCTCAAATATTGTATAACCATGTTCTTTAAGCCCTCCCACTGCAAATTCACGTACAATATTATTATCTTCGATTAGAAGAATCCGTTTACCTTTACCATGGAGTTCTATTAGTGGGATTTTAACCCTTGCTTTTTTTAAGGTCTCATCTGTAAACGCTGGCAGGTAGACCTTGAATGTACTTCCCTTACCGGATTTACTGTAGACATTTATCCAGCCATCGTGTTGTTTAATAATACCGTATGCAACAGATAACCCAAGACCTGTTCCCTTTCCAGATTCTTTTGTGCTAAAGAAAGGTACAAAAATATGGTCAATAATATCTTTATCAATACCCAATCCTGTATCAGAAACTGATAGACAGACAAATTTACCCACTCTGGATTCAGGGATATTTTTAGATTGTTTTATATTTATTTTTACATTTTCTGTTTTAATCATCAACTTACCTCCCTTTGGCATGGCATCTCTGGCATTAAGTGCTAAATTCATAATAACTTGTTCTATATTTGCTACATCTGCCTTGATATTCCAGATATTAGAATCCTGTCTGGTTTTAATATCGATAGTCTCGGTTATAACGCGAGAGAGCATATTTACCAAACCATTAACTGTTTGGTTAATGTTAATCAGGGAGAGTTTCATTGGCTGTTTACGACTAAAAAGGAGTAATTGACGGGTTAGACCGGCTGCACGTATTGAAGCCCGGTGTATATTTTTTAGGTATTTATGCAAGGGATTTTTCTCTTCTACCTTCATCAACATCAGGTCAGTATAACCCTGAATAGCAGTAAGTAAGTTGTTAAAATCATGGGCAACACCTCCTGCAAGTGTTCCTATAGCTTCCATCTTTTGAACCTGTAGAAGTTGTGTATGCATCCTTTCTTTCTCCTTTTCTGCCTTTTTACGCTCAGTGAATTCTTTCATAAGTTGATCAATGGCTTTACTGAGTTTGGAGGTACGCTCTTCTACTCTTGTCTCAAGCTCTTCTTTAGTTTTTTGTAGTAACTCTTCGGCTTGCTTCTGTTGGGTTATATCTTTGTATAAGACCATAACACCAATAAGATCACCTTCAATTGTGATAGGCGCTGCCGATATAGAAACAGGAACTAAAGAACCGTTCTTCTTTTGTCTAAAAGTATCGTGTGATACATAACCTGTAACAGATTTTTTATCTAACAACTTTGCTTCTTTCATCCTTTTTTTCTGAACTATCATGTCATTAATGTATTTGCCTTTTAGTTCATCTATACTATATCCGAAAAGTTCACAGAAGCGGGGATTAACATTAAGGATTTTACCATCCGGGTTTATGTAAATTGAAGCCTCGGGATTGTTCATAAACAACCTCTGGAATTTTTCTCGGCTTTCCTGAAGAGCTTTTTCTGCCTTCTTTCGCTCAATAGCCATTGCAATTTGCGTCGAAACAAACGTAAGTATATTTTTATCTTCATCCCCATATATGATGTCTTTTGTATAGCTCTGAACAGCAAGAACACCAATAGTCCTATCTTTTGTCTTTAAGGGTACGCCGAGCCAGCAAAAGGAATGTTTACCAATAAGGTCAATTTTCCCTTCCTTTGCAAGCCTATTATACACATTTGGTGAAGCCAGTAGGGGCTTTTCAGTTTTAAAAACATACTCTATTAATCCCTTACTCATTTTTTTGATAGGAGGTTGTAAATCGTATACATCGAAATAGTAAGGAAAACTAAGCATATCATTATTATCATAAAGGGCAATATGGAAATTTTCTGCTGGCATTAATTCACATATGATTTTATGAATTGTCTTGTATAACTCTCCCATGTTTGTGTTAGATAATGCCGCTCTTGATATCCTGTTGATTGAACTACGGAGTTTTTCTGCACGTTTTTGTTCTATTTTCTCCTCTGCTCTTTTACGTTCAGTTATGTCTGTTACAATTCCCAGAGTATGAGGTTTACCTTCGTACATCACCCTGGTTAATGATAATTCCAGGAAAATATCTTTTCCGTCTATTCTTTTTGCTCTCACATCATATCTGTATTCAGATATTTTATCCTTAAGGGTCTTTTGTATATCCTTTTGTATTTTTTTTGCAGTTTTACTCTCTATGAATTCAAGGAAATTTTTATTTTTAAGTTCCGAAAAAGTTTTTACTCCTAAGGTTTTTAGTAATGTAGAATTTGTATAGACAAATTTAAAGTTGAAAGCAAGAAATATTCCTTCCATTGATTGCTCGACAAGTATACGGTATTTTTCCTCACTGTCCCTTAACTTTTTGTTAAACTTATATTTATAGAGAGCCATTTCAATTGTAAAATACAGTTCTTTTTCTTCGAAGGGTTTAAATATATATCCAAATGGTCCTGTTATTTTTGCTCTTTCGAGGGTTTTGCCCTCTGTATATGCTATTAGATATACAATAGGAATATCGAAATGAGTGTTTATGTAGTTAGCAGTTTCTATACCATCCATATCTCCTTCGAGAACAATATCCATAAGCATCAAATCAGGATGTGTCTCTTTAACCTTTGCAACAGCTTCTTCTCCTGTATAGGCAATAGCTGAAACAGTATATCCAAGATTTTCAAGTATGTTTTTTATGTCCTTTGCAACTATACTTTCATCTTCTACGACTAATATTTTAGTCTTTGACATTTTGAATTCCCCACTTTAATATTTATTATCAACCAATTCTTCTTGTTGCTATCAAGAATTTCTCTCCCCCAACTCCTCTACCGATATCCATTATCTGGACGAGCTTATCAATGGTTACAGATTTATCTGCCCTTATAATTACTATCTTCTCATCACTTTCCTTTATCAAAATCTCCAGTTGTGTAGAAAGGTCATTTAATGTTACCTCTTGGTCATTCAAATACAGTTTGCCTTCAGCGCTTATGGTGACCTGTATATCTTTTATTGAAACCACATCACTCGTATATGCTCGTGGGAGTTTAACTCTAATACCAGGTTCAAGTACATATGTAGATGTGAGCAGGAAGAATATGAGGAGAAGAAATATAATGTCAGCAAGGGAAACAGGAGAGAATGTAGACAATTTTTTATGATGTAGTTCTATATTCATAAAACCTCCATAAACTAAAGTAGTTATTGTCAAAAATTTAACCACAAATCCACCCTGTTAAATATTTACGAAATTAAGTATAAGTAATCATCTCTGGTACTTTATTTAACAGGGGAGCCACAGAGAATCTTTAATATTAAGGGATTATAAAAGATTTTCATCCCTCCCCCTCTGTGACCTCTCTATAGAACCAATATTTTAACCTTTGTATTTACAATTTATAAGTTAAAACACTGATTGGAAAAGAACATAAGAGATTAAAGGCTATAAAAAATAAAAAGATATTTCTCTTTAAATCTCTTTAGATCCCTGTTGAATAAAAAACATAACTATCTGGAGAGCACAGAAAAATATATTTTCTCCCTGTCCTGTTAGATGTTTACTATCTAACGGGGTGAATGACCTCTGTGGTTTGTCATATTCTTTCATATTCTATTTTACACTACCCTAAAGTAGTTATCAAGATTTAATTAATTTTAAAATACCAGGGGATAGAAACCCCCCGCCCTTAGGTTTCGGGTAACAGGGAATTGATTTTATTTGTGAGATTCAATGAACTTAGCTCCTACTAGTAAAGCTCACTGGTTCTATTGCCTGTTATATTTTTTGAATCATTATGCTTGATATAGCATCAGTGTTTGTTTCGATCTCCTCTTTTATGCTTTGTATCCTTCCAATAAAGTAGTTATAAAAAATATAGGATATTATACCAACCCCAAGACCAACGGCTGTAGTTATCAGGGCTTCCCAAATTCCTCCTGCAAGTACTGATGCATTCACATTTCCCCCCAGTCGTTCAACCTGCATAAAGGCCCTTATCATCCCAGTTACAGTTCCAAGAAATCCAAGAAGGGGAGAGACACCAGCAACTGTTGCAAGGCCGGTGAGATATCTTTCAAAGGCTAAAATTTCCTTCTTTGCTGTAGTCTCCATTATCTTCTCTTTTTCCTGTTCAGATTTAAGACCAGCATATATTATTCTTGTCAGGGGAGTATCGGTTTTGTGGCAGATTTGTATAACGGATTCGATGTCGCCATCCCTAAGTCTCGACTTGCATCTATTGAATACATCTCTGGGTGTATTTGTTTTTCGATAGTATATAAATCTTTCTATAATTATAGCTATGCCAAAAAGTGAAGCGATAGCTATAGGTATCATCATGTAACCACCCTTTATCAAAATTTCCAGTAGATTCATATCACTCCCCCTTTTAAAACAGTAAAATGCTTTTTTAGAAAACTACAATCCATTGATTATTTCGTTTTTCGTTGTCGATGCTGGTATCGATGCTCGATGTTTTGATGCTCGAAACTCGTTATGTCTTTTTCAAGTCTCAAGCTTCCAGCATCAAGTTTCGTTATTAGTACTATGTTAGCAAAGCTAATTTCGATTTTTTATGAATATGGTAGCCGCAGGCTTTATGCCTGCGAATTACAACGCAACCTGAAGGTTGCGGCTACCTCTAAAATGTAACATACCTTACTTTACACAGCACCAGCTTCCTCACCCTTTACCCCGTTAAATAACATAATAATAAATATCGGAGTTCTACAGTAACCGCTTCTATTTAGCGGGGTGACCCGAGTTTCGATATACTAAGTTGTATAAAGGTTTAATTTTGTTCAGGTATTCTTTGACAGCAGGTACTCTTTTATAAAGTCATCTATTTCTCCACCCATAACTCTCTCAACATTGCCAGTCTTATGACCAGTGCGATGGTCCTTTATAAGCTTATATGGATGAAGCACATAAGAACGTATCTCTCTACCCCAGCCAATTTCTTTCTTGTCCTTCTCGAGCTTCTTTAATTTCTTCCTTTCCTCTTCTCTCTTTATCTCATAGAGTTTTGCTCTTAGAACCTTTAATGCGTTTACTCTGTTTTGATACTGTGAGCGTTCACTCTGGCAGGTTACAACTATTTTGGTTGGAATATGAGTAATTCTAACTGCAGTGCTTAATTTATTCACATTCTGTCCTCCTGGTCCAGATGAACGGAATGTATCCATCCTTAATTCAGTCTCTTTAATTTCTATTTCTGCCGTATCTTCGATGACAGGATATACAAAACAGGATGCGAATGATGTGTGTCTTCTCGCCCCAGAATTAAAGGGAGATATACGCACTAATCTATGAATGCCTGTTTCAGATTTTAGATATCCGTATGCATATTCTCCCTTTATTTCGATTGTAACATCCTTGATGCCTGCAACATCTCCTGGTTCAAGGTCGAGAATATTGGAGGAGAATTTATGCCTTTCTACCCATCTTAGATACATACGAAGAAGCATCTCTGCCCAATCACATGCCTCTGTTCCTCCCGCACCAGGATGTATGCTGAGTATGGCATCGTTTTTATCATCTTTATTGTTCAGGGTAAATTGTATCTCAAAATCATCTATTTTTTTTTCGAGTGTCTCTATTTCCTCTGTAACCTCTTCTGTGTCTTCTATCATGGAACTTAATTCTTTAGTATCTATTATGTCTTTTTTCAGATTCTCAAAAGTGGACAGAATATTTTTGATATTGGATAATTCTTTTGTAATTTCCTGAGCTCTAATATTATCGTTCCATAAATCAGGTTTTACAGCCTCTTTTTCGAGTTCAGAGAGTCTTTTCCTTAATTTATCTAAGTCAAAGAAACCTCCCGAGTTTATCTACTCGCTCAATCAATGTGTCTATATTACTCATAATTCCTCCTATAAATTAAAGGGGTAGTGTCAAATTTGCTTTTATATTATTTTTCACAGTATCATTAAAAGACATTGTACAAATTTGACACTACTGGTTAATGGTAATGACAGACATCGACATTTGTCATTGCGAGGAGTATGCCTTACTTCTTTATGGACGACGAAGCAATCTAATATTTAGATAGTGGTATAAAGAAATGAGATTGCCACGTCCAGATTATCATCGGGACTCGCAATGACAGACGTACTTTGTTGAATTTATGAGCTTAATGGCAATTTATTATACCACAATTTTTTACCATTGTCAAGCCTTTTTAAAAAGTCACATAAAGAAATATATCTTATTTTTTCCTTGACACATGCTGGCATATATGATATAATGTATTAAATTGGACTTTTTAGATGGGGAGATTAATGTCAAAAATATTTCTTACAAGGAGAATTCCAAAGCCCGGGTTAATGAAATTAAATGAATATACCGATGATTATGCCATCTTTCCTCCTGATAAGCCTATTACAGAGAAAGAGTTGATAGAAGATATTAGTAGTGTAGAAGGGCTTATTTGTCTTCTTACAGACCCGATTACAAGAAATGTTATAGATAGTGGTCGAAAACTAAGGATTATAGCTAACTGTGCCGTGGGATATGACAACATTGATATAGACTATGCCACTAATAAGGGGATTATAGTAACAAATACACCGGGTGTTCTTACTGATGCAACTGCTGAGCTTGCGTGGGCTCTTCTCTTTGCCTGCACGAGAAGGATTGTAGAGGCAGATAAGTTTTCAAGAGAAGGAAGATTTGACGGATGGTCGCCCACTCTTTTGCTGGGAGAGGGATTAAAGGGAAAGATTCTTGGTATCATTGGAGCCGGAAGGATAGGCACTGCCTTTATCCTCAAAGGAATAGGATTTGGTGTTAAAGTTCTATATAGTGATCCGTATATAAATGAGGTCCTCGAGAAAAAAACTGGGGCGAAGAGGGTAAAGATAGAAGAGTTATTAAGGAAATCCGACTTCATTTCATTACATATATCTTTAAAAGAAAGTACCCATCATTTAATAGGTGCAAGGGAAATTTCTCTATTAAAACCGACTGCTTGTCTTATCAATACGTCAAGGGGACCAATTGTAGATGAAAAGGCGCTTATACGAGCATTGAAGGATGGTAAAATAGGTGGAGCGGGTCTGGATGTTTATGAAGACGAACCAAATATCCCCGAGGAATTGATTGAATTAACTAATGTGGTCTTGTTACCTCATATAGGCAGTGCTACCCATGAGGCAAGGAATAAGATGGCTGTAATGGCAGTCGAAAACTTGATTGCAGGTCTTGAGGGTAAGAAACCACCCAACCAGGTGAATATAAAATAAGAGGATAGATAAGTTTTTGTAAAAAGAAATTAGCTTACCATGTCCATCAAGAAGTGCGAGCGAGAGAGAAGCAATCTTTTTTTAAAGCAAATGCTGGGTTTTGAATCAACTAAATAGTAGATGAACCTACTATGTTGATTAACCTGCCTACAGGTGTCCATCCAGAGATTGATTCGACATAGACTCTGGTAAAATCTCCAATATTTAAGGTTTTAATATCATTCCAGGGGCTTTTAATTATTACCTCCTTATTTGTTCTGGTTTTACCCATTGGAAGGCCATCTCTCCTGCTTTTTCCTTCTATAAGAATTTCCACATCCTTTCCCACGAGTTCTTTATTTTTTTCTTTTGTCATTTTGTTCTGGAGTTCTATTAACTCTTTGAGTCTTTTCTTCTTCACCTCGACTGGGATATCATTAGAAAATCCTGCTGCCTTTGTGCCTTCTCTCTTTGAGTACATAAACATATATGCGAAGTCGAATCTCTCCTCTCTAACAATATCGAGTGTTTTCTGGAAATCTTCTTCTGTCTCTGTGGGAAATCCCACTATAATATCTGTAGTTATAGCAATGTCTGGAATTCTTTCTCTCATTATCTGAATCCATTTTCTGTATGTGTCTACCGTATACCTTCTTTCCATCATATTAAGGATTCTATCTGAGCCAGATTGGATTGGCAGATGAATATTCTCACATACAGAATCGCATTTTGCCATTGAATCTATAAGTTCATGGCTCATATATGCAGGATGCGAGGTAAGGAATCTAATTCTTATTCCATTTGATACTCTGTCTATCATTTTTAGGAGAGCCGAAAAATCAAATTGGTTCCATCGGTATTCATTTACACTCTGACCAAGTAGTGTTACTTCCTTTATACCTCTATTTTTTAGGAATTCTAATTCGTCGAGAATATCATAAGGATTTCTTGATGTTGCTTCTCCTCTTAAATAAGGAACAACACAGTAGGAGCAAAAGTTATTACATCCCCTCATTACAGGAAGAAAGGTAGATGTGTCTTTATCAGGATTAGGATAGGGAGGAGGAGGTTTTCGCCCCGCCAAAGGCGGAGCTCCTACCGGCATGTTGCATATTGCATACTGCATATTTATCCCGTGGAATGCTTCAACTATTCCACTGGGACTGCTTACTATATTTTTTATAATCTCATCCAATCTATCGTATTTCTTTGGACCTATAAAAAAATCTGCCCCGACGATATTATCGCCGAGGCGCTCTGCCATACATCCAATCACTCCAATTTGGAGTGTTGGCCTTTCTCTCCTTAATTTTTGGAGACTCGATATTCTACCAAGTGCCCTTTGCTCTGCATGTTCTCTTACACTACAGGTATTTATAATTATTATATCAGCATCTTCTTGATTATCAGTCTCTTTAAGTCCTTCACCTTCAAACAGGGATGCAACCATCCTTGAATCATACACATTCATCTGACAACCATACGTCTTGATAAAGAATTTTTTGGGATTATTCAGATTCATAGTATTTAATGATTAGTCAGCAATTACACTATGAAATATCAGATAATTCAACGTGGACAACTATAGGGATTAATAGAATGCAGAATAAATTACATAAAACTCCTAAATAACCTGATAATCTGATTCCCTGATACTCTTCCCACTGATGTTCTGATAACCTGATATACTTAAGCTGTGTTACACCTTCTCTGTTATAGCCTTTGCCTGGAGGAAAAAGAGAAGATAATCCCTTGAACCTGTTTTCGTATCAGTTCCAGAAAGGTTAAACCCGCCAAAAGGATGAACTCCTACAAGAGCACCTGTGCATTTTCTGTTTATATATAGGTTTCCAACATGGAATTCCACCTTTGCCCTTTCTATCTTTTCTCTGTTATTTGTATATATTGCACCAGTTAGTCCATAATCTGTACCATTTGCTATATCCATAGCATCATCGAAATCCTTTGCGGGTATGACTGCAAGTACTGGACCAAATATCTCTTCCTGTGCTATTCTTGCGTTGGGGTTTAAATCGGTTATTATAGTGGGTTTTATATAGTATCCATCGCCTTCAGCAGGTTCACCACCAAGAACGAGTTTTCCTTCTTTTTTACCAACCTCTATATATTCAAGAATGCTTCTATATGCCCGTTCATTTATTACTGCACCCATGAAGTTTTCAGGGTCTTCTGGTAGTCCTTGTTTTATCTCTTTTCCTTTTTGTACAAGTTTATCGATGAATTCGTTGTAAATTTCATCAAGAACTATAGCTCTTGAACAGGCTGAGCATTTCTGACCCTGGTATCCAAATGCTGCTACAATTACTCCATTCACTGCAGAATCAAGGTCTGTTTCAGAATCCACTATAATCGTATCTTTACCACCCATCTCAGCTATAACTCTCTTTATCCATTTCTGACCTTTGGATAGTTTAGCAGCAAGCTCCACTATTCTTAAGCCTACTGCCTTAGAACCTGTAAATGTTATAAATCGTGTCTTTGGAGAATTCACAAGAATATCACCAATCTTACCTCCGCTTCCTGGTAGGTAGTTTACAACACCATCAGGTACACCAGCTTCCTCAACGATTTCCATGAACTTCGCACCTGTAACAGGAGAATCACTTGATGGTTTTAAAACAACAGTGTTACCTGCTCCAAATGCAGCGGCTGTCATACCAGTAAGTATAGACATTGGAAAGTTCCAGGGTGGTATAGATACTCCAACTCCAAGTGGTATATACCACATCTCAGGTTTTTCACCAGGAAATGGAGTTATATCGCCTCCCTTACCGTATCTAATGACCTCCCTGGCATAATAGTCAAGAAAGTCTATTGCTTCTGCAATATCTCCATCTGCTTCAGGCCAGGATTTTCCAACTTCATATACGAGCCAGGCATCAAGTTCATATCTCATTCTTCTCATTATATCTGCCATTTTAAAGAGGTATTCTGCTCTTTCCTCTGCTTTTGTATATCTCCATTTTTTAAAGACCTCCGTTGCTACTTCGAGTGCTCTCTCTGCGTCTTCTACAGATGAGTTCTCAACTATTCCTACAACATCATCCTTGTGGGATGGATTTATAGATTTTATAGGTGTTACAATTTTACCTTTCTTTCCCCCGATTATGTTGGGATACTCTTTGCCCAATTCACCCTTTACTTTTGTCAGGGCATTCTGCATCAATTTTTTATTCTCGTTGTTTTTGAAATCTAGGATAACTTCGTTTTTGAAATCTCCCCTCATAAAACCCCCGATATAAAATAAAAAATCAAAAGTTAAATATCAAAATCAAATGTTAGAATGTCAAATTTCCAATTACCAATATTTTCCTTGAGAAATATTCTTGTGCTGTCGGTAATTACTATCGACCCAATGACTATTGCCTAATGCCTACGTTCTTCGTGTTCTTGGTGCCTTTGTGGTTAGTCTTTGCTTTTTTCATCTTGATATTTAAGTTTTTACCTGTCTGTGTCCTCCCTGCCCCGCCAAAGGCGGGGTGTGTTTATTTTCTATGTATTTCTTAATCCCTTAAAATTCTCTTACAAACCCCTGTTAAATTAAGAGTTTCTTTTCTCCACGTTCTCTGTGTCCTCTGTGGTTATTCTCTGCGGTTAATCAAGCAATTTCTCAGATGCAAAGCTGAAGTATTTATTATCTCCAATTATAATATGGTCCAAAACCCTGATATCTACCGGGTTAAGTGCATTTACAACATCTTGAGTTATCGTTTTGTCTTCAGGTGATGGGGTTGGGTCTCCTGATGGATGGTTGTGTACGAGAATGACAGAACTTGCGTTCTTTTTTAAAGCAGTTTTTACAATTTCCCTGGGATAAACAGCTGATGAGTTGACTGTTCCATTAAATAGATTATCTATATCAAGCAGCCTGTTTTTGATATCTAAAAAAAGAATTTTGAAGACCTCTTTTTTAATACCTCTCATTGAAACATATAGATAGTCAAATACATCCTGTGGATTTTTATAAACATCATTCTTTAAAATTTTATCTTTGAGATATCTTTCTGTTACCTCTTTTATTAATCTTATACCGAAGATATTTTTAGGACCTATACCACATACCCTCCGTAGCTCATCAGGTTCTCCCTCTATAACACCACGCAATGTCTTGAATTTTTTTATAAGTATCTTTGCTTCTTGTTTACAATCCTTTCTCGGAGTACCAAGGGTTAGTAAGAGTTCTACAATCTCATAATCATGCAACCCTAATAGTCCTGACATAATAAATTTATCTCGCAGTCTCTTCCTATGTCCTAACCTTGTATCCATAATAAATATAAAATCAAGGTAATTATAAAAGTTTTGACACTAAATCTTACTTTTATTGCCTCAGGATGTAACTCCTGACACCATGCAATACTATTTTTGTTTATAATGAATGTTTGGAGTGCAGTAGCTTGCTACTGCATGCATCACCAAGGTGATGCACTCCATCTTAGTGTCAGATGTTTTATAATCGCCTAAAAAATTATTCCTTTTTTCACCCTGCCCCTGGAGGGATTCGAACTCTCGCCAACCCGGTTCCGAAGACCGGTGCTCTATCCACTGAGCTACAGGGGCATGATAAATGCAAATATCAAATATCAAAATGAAAAAATTCGGGCTAAAGAGATAAGACATCTATCTGCCGACAAGTGGGTAAGACTACAGACAAAAAGGTCCATTGTCTTTGGTCTTGAGTCTATAGTCTTAGTCTTTGATTTTTGATATGACATTTTGATTTTTGCATTTTGATATTTGATATTTATTTAATACCTATAGTCTTCTATCTTTGATAATTCTATCTGGGACTTGAGCCATTCATTAAATGCTTTATCTCTTCTTTCCTTCCACAACTCAACCTGAAACTCAGAAAATTTCTCCTGTATTGTTTCTATCTCTGGTTCTTCTCTTTTTATACATTTAATTATAAAACAAGCATCTTTTCCAATGACCGGGTTGCTTACGTTTCCTTCAGAGGTTACCCAAATTGCTCCATAAAATGTGGGATCTGTGGGCATATAACTTGGAGGATTTACTATAGAGAATTTGTCAACCTTTTTATATTTAATGTCTTTCAATGCTCTATTAAATATAGTTCCATCTTCTACATTATTTTTAACTTCTATTAGTATAGTTTTTATAATCGCTTCCCTTTTCTCCTTTAAATAACTTTCCTTAATTTCCTCTTTTATCTCACTGAAGGGTGGTATTGTTTCATGTATTGTGCCTCTATTTGTCCATACATATATACCATCTTTTCTGCGGATAGGCTGGGATATTTTGCCTATCTTTGAGGTGAGAAGAAGGTTTGATATATCAAAACCATCTAATTCTTCAGATGTGGTTTCTTGAAGTTCGAGGTTCATAGCTTGTGCTCCATTTTCGAATCCATTCTCCTGAGCAAGTTCTATGAATGAGAAGGCATTATCCATAGCTAAACCAATAGTTTCATAAGAGGGAACAAGTCTCAGGTAGATTTGAGAAATTTCAACGGAATCTCTTGTCCTACTATGGCATTTAAAGATATAAACTCCATCTTCTGTTTTTATAGGACCATATATGTCATCCCTGGACATTGAGAATATTGCCTTTTCAAGCTTGTTGCTTAATTTACCCCTTTTAACAAAACCGATATAGCCAAATTCTCTTTTGGTTTTTGAATCGTCAGAAAAACGGAGAACAAGTGTGTCAAACGATTCACCTGAATGTAGTTGTGATATAATATCCGTTGCTTCTTCTATTAGCATGTTCTCATCTTCAAGTGATGCTGATAGATTGAATTTAACATACTGTACGAGTATAGCTTTAGGTCTTTTAAAGAGCTCTTTTTCTCTCTCATAGTATTCCTGCAAATCGCTTTCATCAAAATCAACAATTATGTCCTCTGTGTGTATCTCTCCATACTCTACAGTAAACAGTGTATTTCTCTTAAAATATTCATTAATTGATGCTGTAGGTTGTACTGTTGAGAGTACCTGCATATAGAGTCGTTGTCTGGGTATTATATCTCTTATCCAGGATTCATACTGTCTAAAGTATCTTATGTTTTGAGGATTTTGAAATAATTCTGCATACTTCAGGTAATCAAACTCCCCATTGGTATAGAAGGTTGTGTCCTGCAGTATCTGTGGGGGAGGATTGGTCTTTATTGCATCTACAACCTCCTTATCACTGGGGGTTAGTCCAACCTTTTGGTAATAATCTCTTAAGATTGTTGCCTCAACAAGTGTATTGAATGCCGAATCTGATGCCTCATCCTCAGTATAGCCCATCTCCATGTAATTTCTTACGAGATTGCTATAGGCAATAGAAGAGATTTCTTTACCATTTACCTCTGCTATAACCCCTTTCTGTAGTTGTGTCATTGATCGAGAGCTGGCAAATCGCATACCCCATTGAAAGAAGATGAATGCAACAAATATTGCTACGGCAAACCACAAGAAGACGGTAATCTGTTTTCTCAATCTTTGTATCATATATCCTCCTATTATTAATTACGGTATTGTCAAAAACTTTTGCCTATTTTCTTCTAATTCGTTAGCTAACGAATAACCTACAATTTTAAAAGCAGTTATCTAATTTTTGCTTGCTTCCCCCTGATTCTTGTAGGTGTCGGATTCCCGTCTACCATCGGGCGGGTATCCGACCCGTTTCTTTTGCGGGTTCGATAAATCGAACCCCTACATTTTTACTTTCATAACCTTTCATACTATTTTTTACACTACCAAAATAATAGTATTGTCAAAAAACTAACCACAGAAAGCAGTTTGAGAAAAGCGAAGGGTGAGAAATCCTCTATCCCTTCTCTCTCATTACTCATCTCTCTTCTCCTTTCTCCCCTCCTTGCCCTGTTAGATGTTTACTATCTAACGGGGTGAATGACCTCTTATAATACCAATCTCTCTATCCCTTTTTTTAATATTTCTATATTAAAATTTATTAATTAAAACATTGATTGAAAGAAAATTTAAGAGAAAAGGATATTTTTGGTGTAAAAAATCTCTTTCAATCTCTTTAAATCCCTGTGGAATTAAAAACATACCTATTTGGAGAACACAGAGAATTAATCTTTACTCCCTGCCCTGTTAGATGTTCTTGTCCCGTGAGATGCTCGCTATCTAATGGGATACTATCTAACGGGGTGAATGACTTCTGTGGTTTTATGTTCTATTTAACACTACTAAATATTTTTAAATTGATATTCTGTCGCTTATTATATCATAAAATGTAAAAAAAGTCAAGGAAAAAGAGGGTGGGTGTATTATTGACTTTGCAGCATTTGCTTTAGTCTCCTGTATGATTCAATCGCACGCTCTTTTGGTCTCACCTCTATTATAAAGTATATATCAAGATTTACAAGTTTTGACAGATAGAAGAGGAAGTCTATGTCTCCTTCGCCTATTATATTATGTTCATCCCATTCTCCATGATTATCATGGAGATGGCAGTTTCTTATAAGATGTAAGTAATCTTGCATAAACTCGATTTCTTTTATTTTTTCATTACCTTTCAGCTCGTTAGTATGTCCAATATCCCATGTAAGGTATAACTGCTCTTTATTTAGAAAGTCTCTCAATACCTTCTTGGATAAATCATATCTTGAACCAGATGTATTCTCTACACATAGGAATGTCTTATCCTTTGCATATTCTGATAATCTCGTTAGAGAAGACCTTAGCGCATATTCGTATTCTTGTGGAAAGAATTCATGTATAAGTGTAAGCTTTCCACTCACTGATATACGATATGAGGAGCCAAGATGTATGGTAACACATCTTGCTTTAATCTCATCTGCAAAGTCTATAATCTCACAAAGCCTATCTACTATTGCCTCAAGTGGTTTATTATGAAGATTAAAAAATGAAAGTCCATCAGGTGCATGTAACAGGATTGGAATTTGTGATGAAGAAAGGAACTTTCGTGAATTTTTGTTTATATTTTCAGGGAAGAATGCCGGGGATGACATATTGAGCTCAATGGCAGCAAACCCATGATTTAATGAATATTTAAGTGCATTTTCAGGGCTTTTAAAATCAAATAATAGCTGTATCCCTATTCTTTTTTCTATATCAGCGACGTCTATCTTCATATTTAACATGAATGATAAGATTAGAGAAAAAGACTTTAGACTACGGATAAAGAGAATAAAGGTATCTATTCTGGCGAAACTATCGAGACTGCGAATTGGTCTTTGTTGAAGAACTCTCTCGCAAGATATATAACCTCATCCTCTTTCACATTTTCAATCGACTGCAGTATCTCATCAATTGAAATTTCCTTTTGGAGATACATTTCCTCTTTCAGTATTCTTACCATTCTATTAACTGTTGATTCAAGCCCAAGTATAAATCCCCCTTTCAAGTGCTCTTTGGTGTTCTTTAGCTCGTTCTTATTCAATCCATCTTTTGTTAATCTTTTTAATTCCTCAAAAACTAAACCGATCGCTTTTTTCTGTTTTGAAGGATTTGTTGCGAGATATATTCCCATGATTCCAGTATTACTAAAGAATTGAAGAAATGAGAATATATTATATGCAAGTCCTTCTGTCTCACGTAGACGTTGAAAAAGACGCGAACTCATTGAACCGCCCAAAAGGGTGTTTAGGATGAGTGCCGGATATCTGTAAGGTGAGTTATATTTGAAGGTCCTTCTTCCTATTGCAATATGAGCCTGTGATATGTCCTTTTTTTTCTTCTCCTTGAATTTTATAGTCTCTTCTGGAAATGGTTTTGAGGTTGTTTTCTGTACATTATTGGGAAGCGATGTAAGTGTTGAGGCAACAAGTTCCTTTATCCTATCAAAAGAGAGTTTTCCAGAAGCAGCCACTATTGCATTGTTGCCACAATATCTTTTATTTTTGAATTCGATTAGATTTTTTCTTTCTATTTTCCTTACGGTATCCTCTTGCCCTAATATAGGAGATGAGATGGGATGACCGGAATAGAGACAGTTCGATAACTGTCGGAAGACTTCCTCTTCAGGGGAATCTTTTGAGTTTCTTATTTCTTCAATAACCACACCCTTTTCTTTTTCTAAATCTTCCCTGTTGAATGAAGGATTGAGTATTATATCTGTAAGTATGTCCCAAACCTTCTCTAAATGTTGGTCAAGAAATCTTGCATAGTAGTAGGTAAATTCCTTTGTTGTAAAGCCGTTAAGCTCAGCACCCAGAGAATCAGCCTCAACTGCTATCCTGTAGGCATCTCTTTTCGGAGTACCCTTGAAAAGCATATGTTCTATAAGGTGTGATATACCAGACTGCCTTTTATCCTCGTGCACAGAGCCTGTTTGGAATGCAATTCCGAGTGACACAGACCTTACACCTTTTACCTCTTCATTAACCAATCTCAACCCGTTGTCAAGACAAGTCTTCATGAGAACTCCTCTATGGAGTGCATCGACCATGTCGATGCATATTATGGAAGTTATATTTTAATGTGCGTAGATTATACCATATTTAAGGGTTTTTGTCAAGCAAAAAAGCAGAGAGTTACTTACGTTTGTTTTTTCTTGACATTTAGGCTTTTTTCATTTATAATAGAAAGCGTATATTAGAAGTTAATAGTGAGTACAGATAAAGTTATGGCTAAGTTGTTAAAATTTAGGCGTCTAAAAAAGCAGTTATCTTTGCTTGATGTCTTTGCTATCAGCACAGGTGCAATGGTGAGTTCAGGCTTCTTCCTTTTACCCGGGCTTGCCGCAGCAAAGGCTGGACCTGCGGTTATAATTGCCTATTTATTATCAGGCATATTGATATTACCAGCACTTTTAAGCAAGGCTGAGCTATCCACTGGGATGCCTCGTGCTGGCGGTACATATTATTTTACGAGCCGAAGTCTGGGTCCTCTTTTTGGGGTGATTGATGGAGTTGGTGCATGGTTGAGTCTTATTCTTAAGAGTAGTTTTGCTATCGTGGGGTTAGCAGCCTATCTTGTATATTTTATAGGATTACCTATTAAGCCAGTTGCTATTTCTGGATGTATTTTGTTTACAATACTCAACATATTCGGAGCACGAGAGGCTGCACGGTTGCAGGTCTTGATGGTGGTTGTACTTATAGGTTGCCTGATTTACTTTATAGGCCGCGGTCTATTTCATATAGATACAGCTAATTTTACTCCATTTGTGCCATTCGGTGGTGTATCAGTTATTGGAACAGCAGGATTTGTATTTGTCTCTTATATCGGTTTAACCAAGATTTCCAGTATCTCAGAAGAGATTAAGAATCCTGAGCGAAATATTCCTCTTGGCATGTTACTTTCACTATTTACTGCAATAACAATTTACACCTTAGGTACACTGGTGATTGTTGGTGTAGTACCTGCAGGTAGGTTATATCATAACCTGACACCTGTAGAGACAGCAGCTTCTCTTTTTCTTGGGGGTACAGGAGTTATTATAGTCAGCATTGCTGCTATCCTTGCCTTTGCTACCACGGGTAATGCTGGCATCCTGTCTGCCTCCCGTTATATATTAGCAATGGGGCGTGATGGTGTAGTACCATCTTCTTTATCTCGTGTGGGTCGATTTCGTTCTCCATTAAACTCTATTATTTTAACATCGATTGTAATACTCCTTGTAATCGTATTTCTCGATGTAGAAAATATCGCTAAATTAGCTGGTAGTTTTCAGTTACTGGTATTCGCTTTTATTAATATTTCTGTAATTTTAATGCGTGAAAGCAAGATAAAGTCGTATGATCCCGGGTTTCGCTCACCTGGTTATCCATGGGTTCAAATTATGGGTATAATAGTTTCTCTTGTTTTGATTCCCCTGTTAGGAAAAATCTCATTGTTATTCACAGCTGGTGTAGTTTTACTTGGTCTTGGTTGGTATTTTTGTTATGCACGTTCCAGGGTAACGGGTTCTGGTGCTATAGTGCACGTAGCAGAACGTGTTGCAAATTTACTTCGTCGTGATGCTTCTAAACTCGGTCTGGAGCGTGAGCTGAGGGAAATTTTAAAAGAGAAGGGTCTGCGGTCAGATGACCCCTATAAAGAGGTTGTTATTCGAGCCTCTATCCTTGATGTAGGACCCGATACGAGATGGGATGAAATTATAATTAGTGCATCCGATTTGTTGGCAGAGCGTTTCGGGGGTTTTGATATTGATATTCGTCGTGGTCTTTTAGATTGCAGTGGACCCGGCAAGACACCGTCTGAAGCAGGTATAGCACTTCCTCATGTTCGCTTATCAGGTATAGACCACCATGAGTTAGTTATAGTACGTTCCCGTACTGGCTTTTATCTGCCAGGGGCTGACTCTCTAATATATGCCGCATTTATCCTGGTTGGTTCAATAGACAATCCTCGCATGCATTTACGCTTTCTTGCTGAGCTTGCAAGACGGACTGATATCCCTGGATTTCTGGAAAGGTGGCTTACAGCTGATGGTTTGGATGAATTAAGGGAAGTGTTACTGGATTGATGTAAATATTATCGGGTAATTGTTGTTTTTTAAAAGGAGTGCATCACCTTGGTGATGCAATTGATATGCAATAGCAAGCTATTGCACTCCAAGTTATTATTAATATAAGCTATTTTACATAATGACACAGGTCTAGCATGTCATTGCGAGGAGTCTGTCGATTGACGGACGACGAAGCAATAGAATTTTTAGGGGGGTTAGTATAGAGATTGTAGGCACAGTTTTTAACTGTGCAAACATATGGCACGAATTGAATTCGTGCCTACATGGCTTAAAGAACGAATAAATTTATAGTTCTTATTTTTTAAATCTCATACAAGTCTCGTACCTGCCTATCGGCAGACAGGAAAGTCCCTGTTTAAAGGAATGAGATTGCCACGCTATCCGTCAATCCGTCGCACTTCTTGACGGACGACGGACTCGCAATGACACCTTTTTTCCCTGTCATTGCGAACCGAAGGTGAAGCAATCGCATATAAATGCCTAAGTAGTATGTAATGAGATTGCCACGTTCACTTCGTTCACTCGCAATGACACAGGTCTAGCATGTCATTGCGAATCCGTAAGGATGAAGCAATCGCATTCTTTTAAGCGATGACAATCTTCAGAATTACTTAATAACTCAATAACTTAATTACTAATATTATATATGCGGCTTTTTATTGCAATAGAGATACCAGAGGATATAAAAGATGAGATTGTAGAGATTGAAGAAGAGCTTCGCACTTTCTGGAGTGCGAAATGGGTTGAAAGAGATAACATTCATCTCACACTAAAATTTTTAGGTGAGATTGAAGATGGTAGAATAGAAGAGGTAAAAAGGATTGTGTACGAGACATCCCAAATGAATTACAGGTTTTCACTCAATCTGGAAAACATTGGGGGATTCCCGAATCTTAAAAAGCCGAGGATAATATGGATTGGGGTAAGAGAGGTAGAGAAATGCGCTGTAAATATCATGGAGAACCTTGAGGAGAAATTTGTCAAATTTGGTATAGAACCAGAAAGAAAGAAGAAAACCCCCCATATAACTATAGGCAGGATAAAGAGATATTCAAGGAAATATAGTGAAAAAGAGAGTAAGGTTATGGATGGATTGATATATAAGAGTAGAATATTCAGGGTTGAATCAATTTCTGTTATAAAGAGTGTACTAACACCAAAAGGAGCGATTCACACTGTTATTAAGCAGTACCCACTGAAGACATTATGATATTTATTCTTCTCTCCCTTATATTATCCCAGGTATTTGACGATGTAAATGATTTCGTAACCTCAGTTCCCTCTGATTTTATTTACGGAGCATCATTCCCGTTTAGGCTTGATAAAAGGGGATGGGTCATTACTACTACTTTTCTATCACTTACAGGATTAACGGTATATCTTGATGAGGATATAAATAAGAGGGTTGGGAATTATTGTAATAAAAACCCGCAGATCCTGGATTTTAGTTCGAGGTTGTCAAAGCTTGGTAAAGGTGAATGGGGGGGACTTATTATTGCAACAATGGGTGCTGTTGGGTATACAACTAACAACCGTAGATTACAGAATACATTCTGGTTAAGTTTAGAAAGTGCCTTGCTTTCAAGTGCATATTCGGATATTAATAAGATATTGTTTGGACGCGAAAGACCATACAGTAACCCACAGGGAGATTTTAAGGGTCCTTGCAATGGAATAAAAGGAAGTAAATATCATTCTTTTCCATCCGGGCATGCATCACTTGCCTTTTCTATTGGTACGGTAGTAGCCGAACAATATAGTGATAATTTATGGGTAAAGGTGCTGGTGTATACACTTGCATCAGGGATAGCACTGTCCAGAGTCATAGAAAATAAGCACTATTTATCAGATGTTATTGTGGGAAGCGCCATCGGATATGCGACAGCGAAGATGGTTGTATCGCTACACTAATTACCAATAATTATTTCAAAAATAACAGTTCCACCACCTGTATATTTGCAGGGGTCTAGACATTGTATGTAGGCATTTAAGGTCTTTTCTTTGGACAATCCAAGAGATTTTGGAGAGATTCCTCTTGATAAAGGGATGTAATATGGCATATAGGTTCTTATCTGATTTGAAACTTCTCCAGTAACTTATCCTGGACAATCTTTGGTACAAATTTGCTCACATCACCTCCCAATGAGGCGATTTCCTTCACACTCGATGCTGAGAGGTAGAAATATTCTTCACCAGGCATCAAGAACACAAATTCAACTGAAGGATGGAGTTTTCTGTTCATAAGTGTCATTTGAAACTCATAGTCGAAGTCAGATACAGCCCTTAAACCTCTCATAACTATTTTTAGGTTATTCTTCCTTAAGTAATCCGAGAGTAGGCCATCAAATCCATCACACTTCACTCCTTCAATACTATCAATGGCAATTTTGACGATATTCAACCTCTCTGTGAATGAAAAAAGGGTATTTTTATCTATATCCTTTGCTACAAGAACTCTTACACAGGGAAATAGACACATAGCTCTCTTTATTAAATCAATATGTCCATTAGTTATTGGGTCAAATGTTCCAGGATATACACATATATTTATTTTATCTTTAATGTGCATTTCTCACCCTCCTTAATCATACCATAGGTTTGTCTCAAAACCATCTGCATGTATGTTGAGTCAGTCTCCATGTTATTTTTATCAATGGTGAGTGCTTCTTTTATGGCTGAGGAAACGGCAATCTGTCTTTCTATTTTTCTTATTTTATTTGAAAGTATTAGGATCTTTATCAGACCATATCCCCCAAAAAAGAAGATATAGATTAATAGAAAAATTCCAAGTATGATAAATACATGTTTAAACCTTTTGATTTTTTTAAAAAGAAAGGTAACACCCGAATTAGAATTCATAAGATTTTAGAACAAATAAAGGCAAAACAACCACTACTATTGGTTTAATTAGCTTTCTTAGTGTCAAATGTTTTATAATCACCAAAATATATAAATAAGTATTATAACCCGTTTGTAGGGATACCGCATCCAAGCAGGACTATCTTTTTCCTTCCCTCCTTTACCATCTTTGTAGCGTTTCTGGTATCGATAATCAGCCTTGCATTCTTGACAATAAATTTATAATCAAAGGAGGAGTGGTTGGTTATTATAAGTGAGCAATCAGACTCTTTGAGTATTTTTTCATTGAGTGCAACAGTCTTATAGGTACAATCTTTTAATGTTATCGTATTTATGAATGGGTCTGAATATGTTATCCTGCTGACCTTATTCTTTAATATCTCAATGATCTTAAGGGAAGGAGAATCTCTCATGTCACCCACATCCCTTTTGAATGTTACACCAAGTATGTGCAACTTTGCATCCTTGGGACAAACTCCTGTATTTGAAAGGGTAGAAATCACTAAATTTGCCACGTAATAGGGCATTCCCTCGTTTGTCTCTGCTGAGAGCTCTATAAAGTTTGTATGAAAGTCGTACTCCTTTGCCTTCCATGAGAGGTAGTACGGATCTATGGGTATACAGTGACCACCAACACCAGGACCGGGATAGAATGGCATAAATCCGAATGGTTTTGTTTTGGCTGCATCTATAACCTCCCATATGTTTATACCCATCCTGTCTGTCATCATGGCGAATTCGTTGAGAAGGGCAATATTTACATTACGGAAGGTATTTTCAAGGAGCTTTGTAAGTTCTGCTGCCTCTGTAGATGATACCTTGTGAACATTACCAATGACCTTTTTATAGAGAAGATAAGCAAGTTCCGTTGAGGTCTCACCGACTCCACCGACAACAACTGGTGTGTTGCCTACTGTATATTTCTTGTTTCCTGGGTCGACCCTTTCAGGTGAAAAGGCAAGAAACAAGTCTTTGCCAACTTTTAGTCCTGAACCCTCAAGTATCGGAAGTACAACCTCTTTGGTTGTCAAGGGAAAGGTCGTGGACTTTAGTATGACCAGTTCATCTGGATGGAGTATGCTGGAAAGTTTTTTTGAAGTTGCTACAATATAGGATATATCAGGGACTTTATTTTCAGTAACAGGTGTAGGTACACATATCTGGACGACATCGCAGTTCTTCAAGTCTTTATAATCTGTACTCGTCCTTATCATTCCTTTTCTGGTGAGGTTTCTTAATTCAGATGAAGATGTATCCTGTATGTAGCTTTCGCCACGGTTCACTGAATTTACTCGTGACCTCTTTCTGTCAACCCCAATAACCTTGAACCCTTTTCTGGCAAAAGAACAGGCAAGCGGTAATCCCACATAGCCCAATCCAATTATTCCAATTACAGCAGATTTGTTGTCTATTTTCTGCCTGAGCATGAATCCTCCATTTTTTAGGTGAATTGTCCAGAACTATCTCTTTGAGAACTGGAATCTCTTTCTTGCTTTAGGATGACCGTACTTCTTTCTTTCTACTTCTCTCGGGTCCCTTGTAAGTAGACCCTCTTTCCTAAGAGTAGGCTTGACTTCAGGGTTTAGTTCTACGAGTGCCCTTGCAATACCAAGTGAGATCGAATCAGCCTGACCTCTAATACCCCCACCCTCAACCTTAACCTTTATATTGAACTTAGCCATTGAATCAGTAACCCTGAGAGGGGATTCTGTTTTATGTATAAGGTCATCCCTTCCTCCAAAGAAGTCCGAAAGCTCTTTCCCGTTTACCATGATTTTCCCTTGTCCTTCTGTGAGTTTTACACGCGCAGTCGCTCGCTTACGCCTTCCTGTTTTTAGTAATATACCCGCCATATAACCTCCGTATAAAAATAAAAAATTCAGTTATACTATTTAATCTCCTGCTCAAACTTTATTGGATTTTGTGCCTTATGAGGATGTTTGCTCCCTGGATAGACCTTTAGTTTCTTAATCATTTTTCTACCAAGTGGTCCCTTGGGGAGCATCCCTTTAACAGCATGATGAATTATTTGTTCCGGTTTCTTCTCTCTCATCTGTTTAAGTGTGGTCTTTTTCAATCCTCCGGGATATCCTGTATATCTTGTATAAATCTTATCTGTTTCCTTTTTACCCGTAACCTTTACCTTGCTTGCATTTATACAGATGATGTAATCACCCATGTCCACATTTGGCATAAATTCTACCTTATGTTTACCTCGTAAAATTGTGGCAATACGGGTTGCAAGCCTCCCGAGTATCTGACCATCCGCATCTATTACATACCATTTTTTTTCCATAAAACCCCCATATAGCTAAATTAAATATTAAAAATCAAATATTAAAAATGTAAGGACTAAAGATGGTTAATTAGATGATTGGTTGATTGATAAATACTAACAAACTAACAAACTAACCAACTAACTAACCAACCAGCTAACTAAATTTACTTTCTTTCTCTCACCTGATACGCTGGCAGATTTGGATTGTATTCAAGATGAAATCTTAAAAGTTCATCCTTTGGTAGAAAATCAATTATCAATCTACCATCAAGGTGATCTACTTCATGTTGTATTACCCTTGCAAGGAGGTCTTTTGCTTTGAATTGGATCTCTTTGCCCTCTAAATCATAGCCTTTTATTGTTATTGCAGAGGGTCGTATTATTTGTATAAATGTTCCTGGTATAGAGAGACATCCCTCCTCAAAGGTTTCCTCTGCTTTTGTTTCCACTATCTCAGGATTAACAATAAATATAGGTTTCTGTCCCGCGTCTGCCAGAATAATTCTCTCAGAGACTCCAATTTGAGGTGCGGCAAGACCTATTCCATTCAACCGTTGTATGAAGTTTCTCATAGAAGTAGCTATTTTCTTCACTCCCTCGTTGAACACAGTAATAGGCCTGGACTTTTCTCTTAGTATTGGGTCTGGATATGTGCGTATATTTAATTCCATTTAAATAAAAGACTTCGCCACAAAGGCACGAATGCACAGTGTATCAGCCAATCAGTATATCAGCGGGAAGGATATCAGCAGACCAGAGCATCAGGTTCTGATATACTGATAATCTGATATTCTACCTACTGATTCGCAGGTATCCTGATACGCTTAAGAATTTACCAATAACTGATAGCCAAGTCCCTATTAACTTCGTGACATCATGCCTTCGTGACAAGTTAGTAGCCACCAAGACACTAAGGCACTAAGTTTTTTCTATTCAAATAACGAATAACATATAACAATTAACAACAAGCAATTTCTTTGTGCCTTCGTGGCAATACAGAGACCGCCAATCACCGATTAACAGGAGATTTGATTCCTATCCCGAGCTCTCTTAATTTTTCCTCATCTATCTCTGATGGTACATTCTCCATGAGACCGAAGCCCGTGGTTGTCTTTGGGAATGGTATTACCTCCTGGATAGACTCCTCATTCAGTAGAATCATAAGCAGCCTATCGAGTCCAATTGCTATTCCGCCGTGGGGTGGGGCACCATATTCAAGAGCAGAGAGTAAGAATTCATATTCCCTGCTCCTTTTATCTTTACTGATGTTGCCAATCTCCATCATCTTTTCCTGAAGGTCTCTTTTGTGGATTCGAATACTACCAGACCCGAGTTCCACACCATTTAACACAAGATCGTATTGTTTGCCTATGATTTTGGATGGGTCTTTAAAATTGTCCGTATTTGGCATCGTGAATATGTGATGACATGGTAACCAGGTGTCAGATTCATCGTCGTATTCGAAAAGTGGAAAATCTGTGACCCAGAGTAGTTTATATTCATCCTTTGTAGTATTTTCTATGTTTATTCGATTTCTTATTGCACCAAGTGTCTCAAGTGTTCTCTTCCAGTTTCCTGCACAGAAGACAACGGTCTTTTCGGTGTCTATCGGTAGAGTGGACTTCAATTCATCTATAAGTTCCTTTGGGAAAAACTGAGCTATATTACCTGATAAAGGTTCTTTAAATGATATATATGATATTTTGGTTCCGTAATACTTATCTGCAAAGTCAGAGAGTTCATCAATCATTTTCCTCGAGAGTAGAGGTAAAGTTAGGGCTTTAACGAATTTTGCTTCTTTAAAGATTCTAAAATCACTCCTTTTCGCTATTTCGGTAATATCAGTTATGAACATCTCGAATCTTGTGTCAGGTTTATCACTCCCGTATTTCTCAAGGGCATTTTTGTATGTGATTCTTTCGAAGGGTTTCTTTATTCTTATTCCCAGGACATCTTTAAAGACTGATTGTATCATTCGCTCAACAATTCCCATTACGTCTTTGTCATCTGCAAAGCTCATCTCAAGGTCAATCTGTGTATGCTCTGGCTGACGGTCAGCCCTCTGGTCTTCATCTCTGAAGCATCTTGCAAATTGAAAGTATCTATCGATTCCTGCAATCATCAGAAGCTGTTTATATATCTGTGGTGACTGGGCAAGGGAATAAAATTTACCAGGGAAATTCCTCGATGGAACAAGAAAATTTCTTGCTCCTTCAGTAGTCGTTCGTGTAAGACAGGGTGTTTCGACTTCTATGAAGTTGTTTTCTGACAGATAGTTCCTTATAGTATTAATAACTTTTGATCTCATTACTAGCTTTCTTTGCATCGAGGGTCTGCGAAGGTCGAGAAATCTATACTTCAAACGCAATTCATCTTTTGCCATAACAGGGTCCTTTATTACAAAGGGTGGAACCTTTGAGGAAGATAGTAACTTTATTCGAGAAGCGACCACCTCAATGCCCCCGGTTTCGATATCTTGATTTTTCATCCCGGAAGGTCTCTCCCTGACAGTACCCTTGATCTCTACAACATATTCTACACCAAGACCTTTTACGTTTTCTATAAGTTTTTCATCATCCACAACCACCTGTGTTATGCCATATCGATCTCTTAAGGATATAAAGAGCATCTTGCCATGGTCCCTTATTGCATCTATCCAACCCTGGAGCAATACACTCTTTTTATAATCTTTATTCCTCAGTTCGCCGCATGTATGTGTACGCATAATAAAACCTCACCCTGTTGCATTTTTCCCCTCCTATCATTGCGAGTCCGTCGTCCGCAAAGAAGTGCGACGGATTGACGGACGAAGCAATCGCACATAAATGCCTTAGTAGTATGTAATAAGATTGCCACGTTCACTTGCAATGACAGAAGCCTGAGATAAGATTGCTATATACTGATTGTCTTTGGAACCCGTATTAAAAAAATTCTATAAATGTCTATCGGTCAAGTTCTTTTATAAGTTTGACAAGGTCTTTATACAAGGTAATATTCATTACCTGTGACCTGAACTCCTCTATATTGATAAGTCTTATCAGATGCGCAAGTACCTTCATGTATGTATTTTTTGCCTTTTCTGGGCAAAGTAATAACCAAATTATCTTGACAGGCTTGTGGTCAAGTGCATCAAACTCAATGCCCTTCTTTGATAATCCGAGCGAAAGTGTAATATTATTTACCTCTTTTCCAATGTATCTTGGTATTGCAACTCCACGTCCTATTGCTGTAGGAAACTGACTCTCCCTTTCAAATATCTTTTGAAGTAATGGCGGAGGCTGGTCAGTAGTCTCAAAGAGTTCTTTTACAGTCTCTTGTTTTTCACCTGCAATTATGCTTCTTTTGAATCTACCCTTCAGATAACTTTCTATCATTGATTAAATCCAGTTCAGTTTTATTTATTTTACTTGTTAATAAATAATTTAGATTTACCTTACAGAATATATCTGGCAAGGTCTACATTCTGTACAATATCCTTAAGACCCTCTTGTACGTCATTTTCCTCTATATGAATATTCTTTATTCCTCTTACGGGAAGTTTATACAACCAATTGTCCATCAGTGCAAACATTACCGTGTGCAATCTTCTTGCACCTATATCATCAGTAGTCTCATTGACTAAAACTGCATACTCTGCAATAGCAACGATTGCCTTTTTGTCAAATGTGAGATTTACTCCCTCAGTCCTAAAAAGTGCTATGTACTGTTTAATAAGTGCGTTCTCTGGTTCAGTGAGTATTTTTATGAAATCCTCCTTCTTAAGGGAAAAGAGTTCAACTCTTATAGGAAATCTTCCTTGTAGTTCGGGAATCAGATCAGATGGTTTAGTTGAGGTGAAGGCTCCAGCTGCTATAAATAGTATATGGTCTGTTTCTACCATACCATACTTTGTCATGACATTAGACCCCTCCACAATTGGTAGAAGATCTCTCTGAACCCCTGATCTTGATACATCAGGACCTGATTTACCTTCTGAGCCCACAGTCTTATCAAGTTCATCTATGAAGATTATCCCTGAGTTTTCCAAACTTTTTTTAGCCTCAGCTATAACCTCTTCCATGTCAACGAGTTTCTGTGCCTCTTCCTGTGCAAGGATTTCCTTTGCCTCATTAACTTTTACTCTTCTCGTTTTGCGTTTTTTAGGCGACATGGATGACATCATATCCTGCAGGTCTGTATTGACCTCCTCTAATCCCATAGGACCGAATATTTCAATTAAGGGGAATGACTGAATGTACACTGGTATATTAACATATTTATCCTTAAGCGCTCCTTTATGTAGTAGATTGCGTAGCTTTTCTCTCGACTCTTTCTGTGTTTCTCTATCCTCTCCTGGCAGAAGAAGGTCGAGTAGTCTTTCTTCTCCAAGTTTCTTTGCACGTTCTGCTACTTCGACCTGTCTTTGTGCCTTTAACATGGTTACAGATATATTCATAAGGTCTCTTACCATTGATTCCACATCTCGACCTACATAACCCACCTCGGTAAATTTTGTTGCCTCGATCTTTAAAAAGGGAGCATCAACCAATTTTGCAATTCTTCTTGCAATCTCTGTCTTGCCGACACCTGTCGGACCTATGAGTATTAAGTTGTTGGGAAGAATTTCCTCCTTAATGAGACCCTTTACATTTTGTCTTCTCCATCTATTACGTATCGCTATGGCAATAGATCGTTTGGCATCATTTTGGCCTATTATATATCTGTCCAACTCCTTTTTTATCTTTTTGGGTGTGAGTTCTTTTTTAGCCATAAATTAGATGTTAGAAACCTTAAAATAAGAAAATCGAATGATTATAAAATTTTGGTTCATCTCCAATTTAGTTGATTAAAATGATGTTCAAAAGATATACAGGCATAAGAATAATGCTATTTGTATTTTGGAATTAGTACATTTTCCTTTAATCGCAAGGCTTAAGCCTTGCCCTACATTCTCCTCATAAATACGAGATTACTTAGCTCTGATAGTCATCAGGACTTTTAACGACAAGATAAGAGAGTGTCATTGCGAGCGAACGAAGTGAGCGTGGCAATCTCATCCTTTGTAACCAATCACTCCCAATATGAGATTGCTTCATCCATAAGGATTCGCAATGACGAAAAATTATTCAGTTATACAGTTTCAATTGAATATAATGTCTCACTTACCTGATAATAGGTAGGAGTAATGGTTTAGTGTTAGTACTTTTATAATTGTCAAAATTGATAAAAAATGTTCTTTTAGTTTATAAAGTCTCAATAGTTATGTTATCATTGGTGTATACACAGATAGAGGAGGCTATCTTTAATGACTCTTCTACAATTTCCCTTGCATTGAGGTCTGCATGCTTTTTCAGGGTCCTTGCAGAAGCAAGCGCATAAGCCCCACCAGAACCTATAGCAACAATACCATCATCAGGTTCAATCACATCACCTGAGCCTGATATGAGGTATGCGGATTCTTTGTTCAATACAATAAGAAGTGCCTCAAGTCTTCTTAAGACCTTGTCGGTTCTCCAATCCTTTGCGAGATTGACTACAGATTTCTGAAGATTGCCATGCGACTCATCTAACTTTTTCTCGAATCTTTCGAAGAGCGTTATTGCATCGGCTGCACTTCCTGCAAATCCTGCCAGAACCTTGTTATTATACAGTTTTCTTATCTTGTTTGCACTGTGTTTCATTATTGTATTCTCAACTGTCACCTGACCGTCGCCGCCTATAGCAACCTTGCCTTTATGACATACACCTATTATCGTTGTTGAGAGAATCATAATAAAAGTCGAAAATCCAAAAAGTCAAAAGGTCGAAAAGTCAAAAGGTTGAAAAGTCATAAAATCAATAGTTTGGCGGTTGTTTTGTTATTGTGATGTCGTGTGGGTGACTGGCAAGTAAAGCTGCTTTTGTTATCCTGATAAATTTAGCCTTTTCCCGTAATTCTTTTAAATTTAATGAACCACAGTAAGCCATGCCAGCACGTAGTCCACCGATATACTGATAGACCATATCGCTTAATTTTCCTCTATATGCAACCCTACCTTCGACTCCCTCTGGAACGAACTTCTGTTCACCCTCCTGGAAATATCTGTCTGCACTACCATGCTTCATTGCACCCGTAGAGCCCATTGCTCTGTATGTTTTGTATCTTTTGCCCTCGAGTAATACAGTCTCTCCAGGACTTTCTTCTGTTCCTGCAAGTAAGTTACCAAGCATACATGAATCCGCACCCAGAGCAAGAGCCTTTACTATATCCCCGGAAAATCTTATTCCACCATCTGCGATTAGAGGTACATCACTAATCTTTGCACAGGCTTGAATAGCTGTAACCTGTGGTACACCAATGCCAGCTACGACTCTGGTCGTACATATAGAACCAGGACCTATACCAACCTTTACAGCATCAACCCCTATCTTACAGAGAAGTTCCATTGCCTTCTCAGTAACAACATTACCTACTATGAGATCAATATCAGGATACTTGTCTCTGAGTATTTTTGTTATATCTATTACCTTTTTTGAATGGGCATGTGCTGTGTCAATGACAAGTGCATCCGAGCCTGCCTTTACAAGTTCTGCTGCTCTATCAATTGTATCCCTTCCAGTTCCTATGGCTGCAGCTATTCTTAGACGTCCGAATTTATCCTTTGTAGAACATGGAAATAGTCTTTTACTTAGCACATCCTTGATTGTTATGAGTCCCTGTAATTTTCCTTTTTCATCAATGATTGGTAGTTTCTCAACCTTTTTCTCCTTAAACAGGGAGATTGTTTCGTTTAGAGTTATACCAGGTTTTCCAGTAATAAGTGGAGGAGTTGTCATAATCTTGCTTATAATCTTTTCCGGATCCTCCTCAAGTAGTATATCTCTCTTTGTGAGCATGCCCACAAGTTTTTCTTCATTATCAACAATTGGAAAACCAGAAACACCGTATTTCTCCATAAAGATCAGTGCGTCCTTTAGTTTATGAGTGGGTTTCAGGGTAACAGGATTTTTAATTAGAGCGCTTTCATATCTCTTTACCCTGTCCACATTCTCCGCCTCTATTTCTATGGACATGTTTCTATGAATTACTCCAATACCACCTTCTTTGGCTATTGCAATGGCGAGTCTTGCCTCAGTAACGGTGTCCATTGCAGCGCTTACCAATGGTATAGAAAGTCTTATATTACGGCTAAAAAAGGTGGATACGTCTGTATCCTTTGGAATGATAGACGATTCCCCGGGTATGAGTAATATGTCATCAAATGTTAATCCTTCAGGTATGTTCATATAAATTAGAAAAGATAAATAATTATTAGAATATTTTATGATTGAAGAGCATTAAAATAAATGAAATGGAAATGTAAATGTTTTATTAGGTAAGCAGGAAGATGAAGACGTCAATCTCCGATTATACAAAATTCTATTCTTCTGTTCATAGCTCTTCCCTCTTCAGTATCATTGCTTGCAATAGGCATATTTTCTCCGTATCCAACTGCATTTATTCTGGACGGCTCTATTTCCATCGCAATAAAATATTTCATTACTGTTTCAGCCCTTTCCCTGGATAATAAAAGATTTACCTCAGCAGAACCAAAACTATCTGTATATCCCCCTATTTCTACCTTTATATCTGGATATTCCCTTAGGAGTTTAAGCCCCTTGGTTAGTATTGGAAAATATATACTCTCTATTTCAGAACTCCCATTGGTAAAATTTATCCCCTGCAGTGTAATCTTTTCATGTTGTTTAAGTATATAGAAATCTTTACGAACACAACAATCCTCTTTTAACAATATTGGCATTGAGTAAGGTATATATCCATCAGAATCGATTCTTATAATATAGGTATTAGGTAGTAAATTTATATTGAATTCACCAGAATCGTCTGTGGTAAATGATTCAATATCGGTTTCAGGAAATGAAATCTCTGCAGCGATAGGAGTTTTAGTAAGTCTGTCCATAACCTTTCCAGAAAATTCAGCTATCGGGTTGTGTATTTTTTCAAGTTCGAAGCAGACATTTATCTCCTTATCAGCTTCGAGAATGAGACTCCTTTCTTGAGTTATATACCCCTCCTTTGATGCCCTGATTAAAGAACTGCCTGTCTTGGTTCTTACGAAGTAACTGCCTGTTGTATCGCTCCAGAATACGGTATCAGGTAATATTATTGTTGCGATAATAGGTTTGCCTGTCTCTGAATCTATCGTTGTGCCAGCTATGTAAGATGGTGGTGGTGAGGGTTTGTAGAATGAAATCCCGGACGCAAAAGATATATTAAAAGACCAGGATGGAGTAACCCTTTCGCCTGTTGATATGTATGTAGAGCTGAACCTTTTTGTTTCACTATCGACACTACCATCTATCCTATAATTAAAGGAAAGGTTTATATATGCACCATTAGTTTTACCTACCTTTACTCCAGATGTTAGGTATAGAAGCCTGGATTCTCTATCCTTATTTATTCTCTCATTGCCACTTATTTCTATGTATGGAACGAAATTTCTAAAGATAAATCCCATGCCAAGTCCATATGACAGTATATCAAAATCTCTTTCCTTATTGTGTGTAAAGTATCCCATATTTAAATTAAATTCAATTGGGTGTTCTCTCCATGTTGTATAGGAGATAAGCAATCTTCCGCCGTAATCGGTTTTACCTGTAGTAAAGTATCTAAATCTTCCACCCTGACCTATATATGCACCAAAGATTGTATCTGGATAATATTCTTTAGGTTTCGTGCCAATTGGAATGGATATAGATGGTAGTAGTGCTAAGGAAAAACCACCGTTTGAGTTTTTCAGAAAGAACGGACTTATCTTGACTCCGATTTCAAGGTCTGACATTCCATGAGAGACATAATTTTGGGCTGAGATTGAATCTAGCACATCGAACATATATTTAGAAAACAGATTGAAAGAGAACCAGTTAGTAAATGTAAATCCAAGACCCAAAGCTAAATCCGTGTTCATCCATAGGTCTTCATTCCGCTTCCCACCAATGCTCCCTTGCAAATCGAAGACAAGGTTTAGACGACCTATCCCGTCATTCTTTGCAGAAAGGATATTATTAAACCCCCGTATTCCCTCTCTTGTAGAATATGCATATAGGGGTAAAGTTAAACATACCAGTGTAATTAGAAACCACTTTTGCATATTTTCTATCTTTTAAATTTGGTATATAAGTATACTACAAAAGTTCCATTTTGTCAAGGAAAAAATCCTCATTTTCTTATGGTTGTTATATGATTTTTAGAAATCGGAATATTTGAGTGAGGTGGTTAAATATTAGGAGAGAATCTCAAATATTAAACCTTTAGAAGATGTTAAAATTGATAACTGTCTTTATAGAACCTCTAGTGACGTTGTTTCCGTCAATGTTTGTATAATTATTTATCTTTTCAACATAGGTACCTATGGATATGGAAAATACATCAAAGTTTATATTTCCTTCGACACCTGCTCTTATGCGTTTTTCCACACAACCAGATGGTATTCTAATCTTCTTCGGCTTAGGAAAGTCATTACTTTCTTGTTTCCATCCAATATCAAGTTTTCCATCCCCATGGGCAAGATATTCCAGTATAAAGGAGAGATAGGACCCTTGGATTTTTTGACCTTTTGACTCTTTGACATTTTTCATGTATTTAGTAAATTCTGCATATATATCAATACAGTCTGGACCACCAAAAAATCCAAGTGGAAAACCATTTGCTGATAGGGTATTTGAATGATTGCTGTATTCATGTGTATATGTCCATCTTGGAACCACTGTTGCCTCTATTCTGAAGTCAGATGGACTAATGGAAAATGGGTCAGTAAGATAAACACCAATCATAACCCCAGCCTTAAATGGACCATCTGAAAAGACTCTTGGGTCATCAAATAAGATTTCTAAATAGTATTTTCTTCCGCCCTTCGTAAATGTCACATAAGTACTTGCAACAAGATTATCTTCGTTATTCGCTCCCCTTCTCTGAGTTATGTAGTAGAATTCAAGTGGGTTTATGTACTTGAGGAAGTTTTCATTCTTGTGTAAAACAGCTTCAGTTAAACCTATTGTAAAGTGTGACAGGTGTAGTTCCATCCTCTGACAGGCTATCCTTTTTGTGCCTGTGGAGTCTTCTATATTAGCATTGAATACATAAAGTCTAAGGGGACCTTTCTTTACACTTGCATTATACAAGAAATCAAGTGGCTGTCCCCTTCCAGAGATCAGAAGGTTGCTTCTATATCCTGGTCCTATCTTCAATCTGTTTCTTCCAACCCCAATAGAAATATCCTCATTTTCAAACAGGAGATAAGCCTTCTCAGTTCGAACATCAAACTCCATGTTTTCAATAACCGGTTGTGTCTCGAAGTTGTGTATGATATATCTTGGCTCAATTAATGGGTCATAGTAGGGCAAAAACTTCTGACCATCTCCTACTTCCCAGAAAATACCAATGTTGACTTCACCCTTCAGGTAGCTATTGATTGGAAGTCCCTCCTTTATCATAATCTCAAATATACCATTACCCTTTCTTGCTTCATCATATAGACCAAGGCCAAAGAACGAGAGGTCGACCTTGGGAATGAATGATTGAACATCTATCCTGTCCAATCTCCAAAGGTATGTTTTATCCTTTTTAGTTGTATTGTACTCTTGAATTCGTGATTCAAGACTGGTGCCTGGAATATCACTGAAAAAGATTAAAAGTGTTAGTAATAGCATTTTTACTCCATTGTTTTATGTATTTAGTCTTTTGAAAAGTTAATATGCATTTTCTCCTTTAATCAGGGTATAAAGTGTTTGTAGTATAATTTTTATATCCATACCTATTGACCAATTTTCTATGTAAAATAAATCATATTTCACTCTTTCTTTAATAGAACTATCCCCTCTTAGACCATGAACCTGTGCCCAACCCGTTATGCCTGGTTTTACCTTGTGTCTCTCAATGTATCTTGGAACTTCATCTCTAAAATGTTTAACGAAATTTGGTCTTTCAGGTCTTGGTCCAACAAGACTCATATCACCCTTCAAAACATTGAATAATTGAGGAAGTTCGTCTATACTGGTCTTTCGCAATACTTTTCCAATTCTTGTTGTTCTATGGTCGTTAGGAGAGGCAAATATAGGACCTGTTTCTTCCTCTGCATTCTCTTTCATGGTTCGAAACTTTAATATATTGAATAGTTTTCCTTGCTCTCCAACTCGGTTCTGGAGATAGAGCATGCTCCCTTTTGAGGTTATTTTAATGAATATTGCCACGATAAGTAGTATGGGAGTAATAATTATTAGAAAAATTAAACTCAGAATTATGTCAAATAGA
This sequence comes from Caldifarciminota bacterium, assembly GCA_030606335.1. GTDB lineage: Bacteria > Hydrothermota > UBA3073 > UBA3073 > UBA3073 > JAGMCL01. Next base: position 35,383 of record JAUWGP010000011.1, on the reverse strand, counting down.
CGTTTAAATAAAGTGCTCCAATAGGAAAATGGGAAGCTTCTTAATCCTATGAGTGTAAGGCCATCTATGTCTTGATATTCGATTTTAGATGTAAGTATATCGTACGGATCAGGGTATAACATTATCTGGATTGGAATATCCTGACACGCTGTTAGCACTTCCGTCACCCTATCTCTGTCATGTATTGGGGATGTGAGTATGATTATGTCAATGGAATTTGAACTTATTACATTCCTTAGTTGTGAAACATTACCCAGGAAAGGAATATCAGATGATTTATCTGTATCTACAGTTCCCATTCGACCGTAAATTCTATATCCAGATTCAGGATTTTTTTTGAGTTTTTCAATTACATTGTTTACAGATTCATCATCACCAAGCACAATAACATTCTTTACTCCTATTCCCTTTTTGAAGATTATCTTTTTCAGATACTTGAAAACAACTCTCTCAACACAAAATAATACGACGGCAAGGGTAGATGCAATAACTATTGTAAGCCGTGAGAAGGTAAACTCTCTAACGAAGAATGTGGGAGCGAGAATGATAATGAGCCCTATCAATGAACCTTTAAGGGTGTCGTAAATGTCATCTATTATCGAGGGACGGCGATTTGAGTCGTATAATCCGAGGAGATAAAATACTACAGTCAGTATAACCCCGCCAACCCAGCCTGCCATACTGTAATAGTATAGATATGGAATACTTTTTGTTACTAATGTAATGCCAGAATAGAATCTAACCCAGTATGAGACGAGCATTGATATCTCTACAATTATTATATCCGTTATAATAGGCAATATAAAAAATACTATGTCAAATTTAGTCTTTCTCATATCTTAGTTTGATAATATCCATAAGGTAAATTGAATAGCATTGTGTGTTTTAGTACACATTTGATTTATCGATTGTATTGTGGTTTACCTGATATAAAAGTTTAATATAAAGTTTAGCGATAGATGAGACCATTTTATTAACACTAAACTCATCAATGCTCTTCCGTGCTTCATTTCTCATATACTCTCCAATTTCAGGTCTGTTAAGGATCTGGATAACTCTTTCAGATGTCCTCATTACATCCTTCGGGGGCATAAGAAATCCATTCTTTCGATTTTTTATTATTTCTCTTACACCATCTACTGCATAAGCTATTACTGGAACACCACAGGCAATTGCCTCTACTATTGTCCTTGGAAGTCCTTCCCATAAGGAGGTCGAGACAAAAACATCGAAAATAGAGAGAATCTCTGGAATATCACTTCTCACTCCAGTGATAAAAACCCTGTCTTCCAATTGTAATTTTTTTATTTTAGCCTCTATTCTATTCCTTTCTTTACCATCTCCCACGATTAGAAACTTTGAGTTGGGAACTTTATTAGACACAATATCAGCTATTTTAATGAAATCCTCTATATTTTTTTGAGGACATATTCTTGTTACAGTTCCTATTACTTTATCCTCTTTTTTTAATCCAAGCTCGGTTTTTAGTACAGTATTACATTCTCTTGGAAAGAATTGCTCCAGGTCAATCCCACTTCTTATAACCTCGTATTTTTCCTTGTTTCTAATTCCTTCTTTAAAACCCTTCTTAATGTCTTCCTTTGTAACTACGATAATTTTGTCGGTGAATTTCTCAGCAATTCTTTCACAAAGGACATAAAAATTCTTTTTTATAGGGTTCATAAAATCGTTAAAATTCCATCCATGAACTGTATGAATGATTACAGGTACACCATCTATCTTTGCTGCAAGTCTTCCAACCATTCCCGCCTTAGAGGTATGGGTATGAACTATATCATATTTTCCATTTTTTATAAATTTCTTTATTCTTAAAAGGGCTGTAAAATCTTTTACAGGATTTATATCTCTTATAAGTTCTGGAATGAAGAATAGAGGTACTTTTCTATCCTTTGCCATGCCAATGAGATCACCTTCCTCGTCTCTTTCTGTTCCGCAAAGAATTGAGGTGTCGTATAAATTATTGTCGAGCATAGAGCAGGTAAAGATTGTATTTTCCTGTGAACCACCAACAGCAAGTTTGGTTATAATATGTAGTACCTTAATTTTTCTTCTCATTATATGCCTTTTTGTATACTTCTATAGTTTCCCTTGCAGTCGTTGACCATGAGAATTCTTGTACCCGTTTTAGTCCTCTTTCCTTTAGAGTTTGCTCAAGAGAAGTGCTTCCTAAAACTCGGTTTATGGCATCGGTTATGGAATCTATATCATACGGGTCTATTAATAAAGCAGCATTCCCTGCTATTTCTGGAAGAGAGGATACATTAGATGTAATAACAGGAGTGCCACAGGCCATCGCCTCCAAGACAGGAAGACCAAATCCTTCATAAAGAGAAGGCAGTATAAAAGCTGTTGCAGCATTATATAAATGAACAAGGTCTTCCTTTGAGATAAACATTAAGTATCTTACTCTATCCTGTAAGCATAATTTTTCAATCAATCCAAGTGGCTCTCTATAATTACGATAAGTTTTACCCACTATGATAAGGTAGTAATCCCTATACTTAACCTGTCTAAATGCCCTTAATAGATTGTTTAAATTCTTATGAGGTCTTATTTCCCCCACAAAGAGGATAAATGGTAACCGAATGTCATATTTTTTATCTATAAAACTGGCAGAACCAGGAACTGTTCGATAGAAAGGATCACAGGCTTCATATATCACTTCTATTTTATCAGGGGAAACATTAAATACGTTTATAATATCTTCTTTTGAACTTTTCGATACAGTAATTACCTTTCTTACTCGTCTAATAGAAGCTTTCATGATGGTCTTCATAAGTAAACTTTTTGCCCGTGCTTTTCGATAAAAAAGTTCTGGTATTTTTATATACTTTAGGTCATGTATTGTTATAATCGATGGTATATTGAACCCAAACGGGAGGTCAAAATGCGGGTAGTGATAAACATCGGGTCTAATTTTCGAGAGATAAAATGGCATTAAGATATGCTGTTGTATTTTCACTACAGGGATATTCGAGGTTTCAAGTTTAATATACGGGTTTTTTACTTCAAACCCCTGGGGTATAAGAAAAATAAATTCATCCTTAGATAGATTCTCATTTTTCTCAAGACCACTTATAAGTCCTTCTGAATAGCTTGCAATTCCCGTCCCAGGAACAGATAGAAACCTCATATCTATCAATGTTCTCATATTATAAATTACAAATTCTAAAAAGTTGTGTGTAATAACAACATAGAATCAAGCCTTATCATCTTATAGAACGCTAATTAAGGTTAGCTTATCTCCTCATTGAATAATTTACTCAATTCCTCTGCAGTTTTTCTACGGGTATATGCTTCAAGATTGTCAACAGAATACCCAGGTAGACAAGCATTCTTGTATCTTGTATAAAGAGATGTTAGTTTATCTTCAATGGACCTTACGTCTCTGGGGTTTACTATGTATTCCCCTCTATGTTCTTTTTTTAAGATATTCGCAACACTTCCTGATGGAGGTATAAGGGCAAGTATGGGTTTTCCAGATGCAAAATATTCAAATATTTTTCCCGGAATTATCGAATCCCCACCCATATCAACAATCGAAAGAGGAATATCTGCTCCCAGTAGATAGGCAATGCTCTCTTTGTGGGACACATATCCTATTAAATTCACTATGTCCTGGAGTTCCTTCTTTTCTATAAGCGATCTTGCTTCTTCGTTAACTCTTCCCAGGATGTTAATCATTAACTCATTTCTTGCCCGGGGATTTTTCTCAAGCCAGTTTGATAGTGCAGAGATAAAATATGAAGGTCCCCTGTAGGGCTGCATACTTCCTGAATAAAGAAAGGTAATCTTAGAAAATTTCTTTTTCTTTACATTTATAAAATCACTCGGGTCATATCCATTTCTAATTGTAACGAATTTACCGTTTCCAAATACTCTATCATAATCATTCCTCATTCCATCTGTTGTGAAGATTACTCTATTTGCATATTTAATTACATTTGTCTCGAGAACCATTTGAATCCTTTTTCTAATACTGGATGAAAGGGTTATATATAGGTTTAGATTCCACGGGTCTCTATAATCTGCTATCCAGGGAAGTCCTGACAGTCCTTTAAGGATTAAACCTATAATGTGGTCTGACCAGGGGTTAGCAGTTGAAAATATAATATCTATCTTATGTTTTTTTATTAGCTTCAAACCTACCATGGTTGCAACTGGTATCCAGAGCATTTGAGAATCTGGGTTTATTAATAATCCAGCTATTTTATTTATTAAAGATTTTAGAGATGATTTTACAGATCTGGTTTCCAATTGCGTTTTTATTGTCTTTGAGATATTTCCAAGATCAATACAATCCGTTCTTACCACATGAACACCTTTCGGAATATCTTCAAGAAGGCTTATATCTAACTGTCGGTTTGTCTTTTTAAAGATTTTCTTCTTTACTGTTAAAACCACAGGCTCCCATTTCAATTCTGGTAGGTACTTTACAAACTTTGAAGTTCTCTGAACACCACCCCCGCCCACAGGTGGGAAATAATAAGCGATTATCAAAACTTTCTTTATCATAAATTCAAACTCCTCTTAACAGAACCTTTTCAATGGTCTCTAAGCAGTTTCAAAGGTTTCTTTAGAGTAGTTTTTTATACAGAGCAATTGTATCCTCAGCAATTTTTTGCCAGTTATATTTGGTTCTAACAAGCAGTTGCATGTTTCTTTTTGCATTTTCTTGCATCTTCTTGTCCGATAAGATCCTCAGTATTCCATCTGTTAGGTCTTTCACAGAGTTTGGGGAAACTACATTTCCCGTGGCGTCTTTTCGCACTATTTCTCCCATTGCACCTGTATCTGTTACTACAACAGGTGTTTGGTTTGAATATGCCCTCATAAGTACTCCACTCTGAGAGGTAAAATTTGTATAGGGTAATGTCATCAAGTCTGCAGATTGGAAATAAAGGTCTGCATCATCTTCAGGTATATAACCATTTCTTATAATTACTTTTTCAGCAAGACCTTCTTCGTTTATTAGTTTTTTATATCTTGCAAAATTATCATACATTTCCCTACCTGCTATTACAAGTTTTACATCAGGGAAATCCTTCTGTACATATGATAAAGATTTAATAAGATAAGTTAATCCTTTGTATTTTCTAATGTACCCAAAAAAGAGAATTAACGGATAAACATATAATGGAAGACCCAGTTTTGTTCTTGCTTCATTCTTTTTTATAATTTTCACCTCACTACACCCATGAGGTATTACAAATACTCGATTACAATTAGTCAGGCAATAAGAACATAGTATATTTTTACATGTTTCCGAATGGACAATAAAGGCATTGAATCCCTTCTTTTGATATACCCTCTTCAGTATCTTAAGATAGTTATAAAAAGATTCTTCATGGGGGACAATGTTGTGTACAGTCACTATCTTTGGAATATCAAATTTTCTCTCAAGGAAGAACTCAAACAAGGGGAAAGAGATTCCCTGCATATGAATAATAGATGGGTTTAACTTTTTTATGAATCCATCCCGTGCAAGGATATTATTCGATATAACAAGTGATTTATATAATAATCGAAAGGGTTTTATATTAAGATAGGGATAAGGCAACATAATGGGTTTAAGCCATTTACTATTTTTTATAAGATTGATATCTTCACTATTATAAGGAGCAATTACAGTTACATCAATCCCTGCATCATATAACGCTTTAACAAGACTGTTTCTATAGAGTCTAAAGTCACGGTCAATCATTGCTATTTTTATCTTCTGCATATTTTTTTTATCTCCTTATAAAGGAATATTTTTTTATATATTTCTGTTCTATTGATATAAGAGATTGAAGAAATGGTGTTAAAGATACTCCTTAAGGAAAAATGTATTATAACAAGATTTCTTACAAAATCTGCTATAACTTTAGTATAGTATTTGTCGATAAACTTAAGGTTTGCCTCTATATTTAAAATGTTGTATTCGTTTCTGGATTTTTTCTTCGAACTCCCCCCTCCTATATGAATAGCTCTTATTGTCGGAATTAAAGTCATTTTTATTCCTTCCCTGCGGGCTCTTATACAAAAATCCACATCCTCGGCATAAAAGAAAAATCTCTCATCAAACCATCCTAACTTCTCGTTAATCTCTCGTTTAATAAGAAGGGCAGCACTCTGTATGTATTTAGGAGGAATTGTTTTCACAAACGGTAAAATGCGTGAGATAAAAGAGTATTCAAAAAACATATATATAAGATTCGGTATTGGACGCAGGATTTGTAACTGTTCACCTTCTGGTGAGAATAACAAAGGAGATGTAATTTTTATATCGGGATTATTATTCATAAATTGTTTCATTCGTTTAATCGAACCCTTCTCTATGAAAACATCTGAATTTAGCAGTAATATCTGGTCTCCAATTGATTTTTTTAGTCCGATATTTGCTGCCTTTGAAAAACCATAATTATCGGGATTGGAAATAAGTTGTACATTCTTAAAATGCTGTTTTACCATTTCTGAACTTCCATCTGAGGAGGCATTATCCACAACAATGGTTTCATCTACTTCCTCCCCCTCCAGGGATTTCAGACATTCGAAGAGGATGTCTTTTGTGTTCCAACTAACTATGACAACAGATAACATAGCTATAGTATGTATTCAAGTAAGGCAGGAATAGTTTTAGAGTGTAGAATGTTTTTTTCTGAGATTAAAATTATATAATTAGAATCTGTTTCGTCTAAATCAAATGAAATGTTTTCTTCTATGTTTATCCTCCCAAGTTTACTCCATTCTCCCCCATCTATCTTGCCAACTTCAACCATTGGGTTTTCCCATAATGCTACAGTATTAAGGGAAAATTCCCCCTTTGAAAGGGGCAGCAGCAAAATGGATTTTGATTTTTCTAATGGTAGCTCATCGAGGGTATATACCATGAAATGGAAACTCGCATTTATAATTGTTTTTCCATCCATCTTCAGGGTTCCGGATGCTCCACAGCCAACAACATTACCATTTTTATTAAGGGACACTAAACCTGATTTGTTCTTTGCTAACTCAATTGATATTGTGGAATCTACCTGGATTTCTTTCTTGTCTTTGTATATATCCTCGTTAATAAAAATATATACCTCTCCATCATCAGAGTGTCTCAAATATTTTCTTGTAGTAGTAGCATTGGTGGTATCAGATACAGCAGTTAAAAATTGTCTTATAACTGATCTGTCATAATATACCACTTTCTTACAACCATCAGGTACATCATCTCTACTATTTACAAGTTCAAAATCCACGTTAAAATCGAGCATCTGTTGAATTAATCCCTTTAGTTTGTCATTTTGTCTTTTTTCATATGGACATATCACGTAGAGTTGGGAGTCTTCGTATGTTATATCTACTATCTTGAAGAAGTAAGCCATATTTCGATATGCAGTATATGTCTTTTTTGGCACAAGGGTTACATAGTTAATACCCCAGGGAAAGATAGATTCTTGTATATCCTTCCAGTCCCAGGCAAGGATTGAGTTGTATCTAAAGGCAAGAGAATAATGTCCCACTTTAAGAAACCAATCTACAGCCTGTTCCTCAGTGATACCCACACATGAATTTTGAGAATATTCTCCCCATGTGGGATGAACCTTTGCGCCAAACTCTCCAAGTGAATTGTTGCTTCCTATTATTTTTAAAAAGGTTGGTAGTTCATCGGATTGTTTGTAATAATGCGGGGATATAAAGTCTACAAAGGGCATGGTCATGAACATATCAGCGACTATGTATGAAGAGAAGGTCAAAGGATGTTTGTCGTTTAAGACCTCAGAAGTTTCCATTGCCCACTGTTCAAACCAGTATTTTCTATGAAGCTCTTTACCTTCATACTTGGTTTCGTTACCAAGCTCATAGATAATGTTTTTATAATATTTTGTTTGATTTGCCATCATTTCTCTAAATATTCTTTCTTCCTGGAGTTTATCATCATTCTCAGGTATATTTCCAAGTCTGGTATCTAACCAGAATATAACTTCGTGCCTGTCACAAATATCACATAACGCTATTAGTTTACGCACAATCGTTTTGGAAGGAGAAAGTGGATTTTCTAAATGTGCAGCTATTTGGAGTTGCCGAAAAATTTGAATTCCCGAGTCTCTCATCTTTCTTATATCCACATCCCATACCAATGGGTTTTCAGACTCACTCGAAAAAACAAAACCAGCTTGATTTACACCAAATAAAAATTTCGGTTGTCCATCTATCAAAAGTCTACCAGCATCTTTTCCAAGAAAGAGACAACTTTTTTCTTCGTTCAACCTGACAAATCCAGTTTCCATTTTATCCCATAGTTCTCCATCTATATATAATTTTACATCCACCAGATAAAGCCCACTTTCAAAATCAAGTTCACATGTAAAATCTAATAGAGTATCTCTTTTATGATAAATCATTATCTCATTTTCTCGTCTCCATATGGTTCTCTCGTTTTCTCTATCTTTGATGCTTACTGTAATTATTCCGAATTTATCTTCCATACCATAATTTGCTATATTCAAGTATACTCTCACCTTTTCATTATCCTTATATGATGCAAATTCCGTTTTAAGACTGTGAAGATAACATTTAGAATGAAGGTGGTGAATAAGATTTTCTAATGGAAAGTTTATATCTCCAGAAGTAAATGCCCATGAAGAACCTTTGAATGGACCATCGTAATTATGGACAAGAGCGAGATACGGTCCTCTTTTTTCACTGTATTTATCGTATGCATCTATTAATGATATATATCTGCTATATGATTCTGTCCACATTGGGTGATTATTCCCGGTAAGAGCCACAGCAGCAGGACATTCATCTTTATATGGAATGTAAAAATCATTGGGTATTATACATTGGTTCTCGGATGCCTTTAGATGATTTGTATTCTTGAGAATAAATGATGGGTCGAATAAACCTATTTTTTCTTCATCTATAATAAGCCAATCCGCTGGTACTCCATATCTCGTATTTAAAAGTATGTTATACATTTTTATTTCCATATCGTCAAACAACGCTATCCCATCACCATCTTTAATACAGAAAATTTGTAAAATGCATGAACCATCGGGAATGGGAACTGTCCTTGATATCTTTGACCATTCTTCATTACCTCTTATTATTCCACTTGAAAAACTACCAATCTTGTAATGATTTTTATTGTATGCGTCAACACGAAAATATATCTTACCTTTGATTGAGCAAGCTTTGGCAAACGATGATACTGTAACGTGTTTGATATTACTATCAATTTCTAACTCAGTTATCAGCATCTCTCTATCGTTGTCACCAAGCATCAGAGAATATCTTCCTCTATGTGAAAGCTCACTATAATTTAATCGTAATTTCCTCTCTTCAAAATCTATGTATTCTTTCTTCCTGGGTATAGTCTCAAATGCATAACCACCAAAGGTGAACAATGCCCCATCTTCCTTAATATATTCAAGAAGGCTCTCAATTGCATCTAAGGGAAAGGGTTCAGAGGCATCTATTACTATAATGTCTGTTTTGTCTGTAGTTTTATCAGCTGAGGTTGTTCTCGTCAATGGTATTCCCCCTATATTTGTCATATTCTGGAATGTTCCGAGTGTAATGCCTATGATTGTGTATATAAATATATTTATCGCCATTTGCTTCTTGAATATTCTATTGCTAAAAGAGAGAGAATAATTATAAATACAGCCATGGTTCTTATATTGGCAATAGCACAGTCTATAAATCCATGAATATAGAATGTAGTAATACTACCGAAAAGACCTATAGAGTTTGCCTTGATTTGCTCATTAGATTTAGATGTTCCCTTAAGGCCTATAAAGGAAGCGATAAAAATCCATATAGTTACTATAAAACCCATAATTCCTAAGTTAGCAAACATTTCGAGATATATGTTATGTGCTGATTGTATCTTGTAGGGGTCACATGAATAGGGCAACCCATAACTATATTTTAGAAATTGAAAATTATTCATGCCTATGCCTATAAACCAATTATGTTTTATTACATTAAGTGCTACCTTGAAAAGAGGTATACGACCTGCAAATGTCGTTGCTTGAAATGCAATAGTTTCAAGTCTCGCCATAACCAGGAGGTAGAATGATGAAGCAAATAGAAAGATTATAATTAAAGCAAATGGTATTAAGGCTTCCCTAAATTTTTTGGTAAGAAAAATTATCAATATTGTAGCGATACCAAGACCCAGAATGGCGCCCCTTGAGAATGTCGAAAATATTGCAAGGAACATTATGAAGAGTATAGAAAGAGATAAAAGTTTCCACAAACGCTTCTTGGCATATAAATAATGGATTAATACTATTGGAATTATTAATTCTATAAATATTGCAGCCTGATTAGGAGAAGCACCAAAGGAACCTCCTCTGATAAAGAAGAAGGTCTGAGCCATTTTTTCAGGTGAGAAACGCAGTGCCTGAGAAAAGCCAAGTAGAGTTTGAAAAGATATCAAGGTTCCGGCAGCAATAAGAGAAAACATAAGATATTTTATCTTTTTATCACTGTCTATCAGAATGATACAAGCCTGATAAAGTAACAGAAAGAAGATTACCTCAAGTGTTCCTCTCATTACCCATGAAGAGGATATATCTCTTATAAGGGTAAATAGAAACGATATAATAGATACTATTGATATAATCAAAATAGGTTTCCAAAAGAGACTATCCTTAAAATAATTCTGTTTTTTATATAAGATGAAAATAATTGCTGAAAGGCATAAACAAAAAATACAGGCATGTGTAGCATTTATTTTTATCCCTTTAATCGTCAAAGAGTAAGAAAGAAATGCAGAGAGAGGAATAAGGTAAATAAAGAGCCATGGTCTGTTAAGGAATAAAAAGATTAATGGAATTCCCATAGCAATTAGAATAATTTTTTTTGTGTATGGGGTAAGATCAGCAAAAAAGATTAGTAACAACACAAGTAATATTTCAAGTGCTCCTACCACCATCAGAGTATATTTTTTCTTTAGAATATCAGTCATGAAAACAGTTTTATAAATTTCCTTATATCCTCAACTTTTAAGCTACCCAGTAGGAATGATAAAGTAAAATAGAGAAAAAGGGCTCCTGATATTGATATCCAGACATATTGCTGGGTAAAATATAAAAATATCGACATTAACAGAGCAGATATGAGAGGAATTTTGAAAAGAAAAACATAAGGTATCTTATATAGATGCTTAGATACGAAAATAAAATTTAACGAAAATAATAATATCTGCGTTAGAACTGCTATTATAGCTGCAGCATATGCACCATAACGAGGGATTAAAATAGAATTTATAAACGCATTAAAAACAAAACAGGCTAATGTATTATAGAGTATAATATTTTGTTTTTTGAGGGCATATAGAACCGTACCCATAATAGCATTGGGAAACATGAAGATAAAAGTAAAGGATAAAATAGATAGAAATACTGAGGAGGATGCAAACTCACTTTTGTAAAGAAAGGGAATAAACTTCGGTGAAAAGAAAATTATAAGAATTACAGTTGGAATAATCATGGTAATACATAGATTGAGCATTTTATTGGTAGTCTCTCTGAATTCATTCTTCTCCCCAAGAGCATAATTTCCTGAAAGTATTGGTAATAGAACAGATGATAAAATAGCGGGTAGAAATAGAGTAACATCCACGAATTTAAATGCTGCACCATAGAGTCCTACCTCAGTTGCATTTCTCATCTTTGATAATATAATTATATCTATCTTCCTGTGTAATATACCAAGAAGAGATATAGCAGCAAAGGGAAGAGCCTGCCATAGGAAAAAGAGGCAGTCCTTTGCTCTTGTATTGAAATTTAATCTAATTCTATATTTCTTAAAGACAGTAATGAAGGCTATAGAGGCAATTAATGTAGACTCTAACAAAAATGCAAAGAAAAAATAATAAAGTGGTGCTTTAAGATATATCAAGATTAGGATGAAGCACGAACGCAGCACAGCTTTAGCAATTACAAATGCTGCCTCCTTAGATAATTCCTCAAATATATAAAAATATTTCCTTACAGTTGCTGAAAAAGATACCAGCATGGTTGTGAGAAATGCGATTATACTGAATTGTTTTATTTCTATTGAATAATTGAGCATTCCTGCTATTAAATACATAAGGAGAAACGCAAACACGGATAAGAAAATTTTCAAGACCAATGTTTCTGTAAACCTTGATGCCAGAGATTTCCTGTCTTCACCCCCTGACCTTAAGAGTAAAGTGGGTAGTCCCATATCCGTTAGTATGGCAAAAAAGGCTACATATGTTATGACTGTTATGTAAATTCCATATTTCATACTACCAAGGTAGCGCACAAGAAAAATATTGGCAGCGAAAGAGACCAATGTTGCTACTATTCTGGCAGTGGATACATAGGTAATATTTTTAATTATTCTCTTAAACATATTTATATGATGATTATTTTATCAAGGTCTTTGAATTAGTCATTATCTATTCTTTTTTGTAAGATAGTCCGCCAACTTTATTAACAATATTTAAAAGGAATTCATATATGGTAAATTAATTAAATTATGTTAAGTATCTATAAGGTTTATTAATATTTTCTCCATTTTTTTGGCGCACTTTTGCCAGGTAAAATTCTCTTTTATATATTCCTCACCTCGTGTTGCTATTCTTTTCCTTAATTCCTCATTTTCAAGTAGAAGAGTCAAATTATCAGCAAGTGCCTCTGGTTTTGATGGGGGAGAGACCAAACATGTTTCAGATGATATTGTATAATCGGGAATGCCACCCGTGGATGTGGCAACTACCGGACATCTACATGCCATTGCCTCCATTGGAGGCATCCCCCACCCTTCTTCTCTGCTCGAGAAAAGGAATATATTACTGATCGAGTAGAGCTTGCGTAGTGGTTCACCATAAATATACCGGTGGTATTCATATCCATCTATAATAGGTGAGGTTGAGTGATAACCAAACATAACCAGCTCGATTTCAGGAAATTGTCTTTTGACCATTTCAAAGGCTTTTATACCATCCTTGAATCCCTTTCTGGGAGTTGGATTATATTGCATAAGTATCTTCTTTTTGATATTTTTTTCTCCTGGTTTTCTATAGAATTCGCTTACATCAATACCATTGGGTACCTTACTTATTATTTTTTCACCAAACATAGATAATAGAATGTTTTCCAATGTAGAAGATGTAGTTATTTTCTGAATAGGAAGCCCATAGGAGGAATCGACAAGATTTTTGGGTCCGCTCCATATTTCATAGTCTCGAATATAGTACAGTTTTTTACCTTTTGAACTCTTGTATGTGTACACATAGTATGCTGTTGGCCAAGCAGTTGCAATTACTACATCTCCATCCGGGATAAAACTGTTATGTAAAGATGGTGTCGGAAAAAGTAGGGGTTCGATTTTGTTAAACCAGGTTACTTTTTTCCAGTTAAGAAGGGCTTTCTTAAATTTTCTGGTTCTCTCTTTAAGATGTTTGTATCTGTATGATTCATATCCAAAAGAGAGGGGAATTAAAGGGTAAACCAGTTTAACTATGTGTCCTTGTTTTTTTAACTCAAGAGCCAGATGGAAGGTGGATTTAATTCCACCAGTTAATCTTATAAAAGGGAGTATAAATGTAATTTTCATTCCTGTGGTTATAATGTATAAAAAATGCCAGACCAAAGCCTGGCAAAAATAATACCTATAAAAATATATATGGGTAATGGCCATTTTGGGAATTGTTTAATATTTACCAGGCCGCATACCCTAATATACTATAGGCACCCCCAGTTATATATAAAATCAAATTTGTATATTTACCTGACACATAAAACCTGACACCTGAATTATACACTCAAATTTTCGAAATGTCAAGAAAAAAATTCAACGGATTTTTTATTAATTTTTTTCAGCATGTTAAGCGCCTGCCTGCCGGTAGGCAGGGATTTATCGGATAGCTAACGTGAAAACCAAAAAATATCCTGTCAATCCGTTAACCTTTCATTCTCTTTTTTACAATATTTTCTATCTCTTTCATATTAGTCTCTATATATTTCTCTATCTCTTCCCTCTCGATGGTTGTCTCTTTTTTAAATTTTTCATCCTGTACATTTTGAATGTTTATATCGACATTTAATCCAGCTCCACTGGCTGCAGTGATTGCCTCAAGAGCTGCAACACCAATATCAGATATTGCATTTACATTACATATCTCTGCAGCATCCATCAGGCATTCCATTATACCTTTACTTGCTTGCATAACCCTCAAAGGCACAAGGATTGCATTTTGGGTAGCCTTTTCTATCTCCTCATCCCTTTTTCTCTTGTCCTCTTCACTCTTTTTGGGGAGCTTCATTGCAGACATCATTTCATTAAATGCCTCAGTATCATTATCCACAAGTTTCATAAGCTCATTCTTTAAATTTTGTGCCTTCACTCCGATCTCTTTCACGCCTTCCTGGACATCTTCATAACCCTTTTTTCCCACAGTCAGGCTACATACCATTGACAAAAGAGCTGCACCAAGGGCACCAGAGAGTGCTGATACACTTCCACCTCCAGGTGCAGGTGAGTCCATCGATACTTCATCAATAAAATCTTTTGTATTCATATCAAGCAAGGATTTCCTACTTTCTACTCTGTACTCAATTACCTTTTCTTCGGGGATAAATGGTTTAACATCTGATAGTCCAAGGGTTTGAATAGCTATTCTAATGAGTTCTTTTTCAGGTACTCCGGGTGTCTTACCCTGTTTGGATAGATAGTATTTTCCAGCTTCTAAGAGTGCATCTCTTGGTATTAAACCTACTATCTCACTTCCTGTTACCCTTAAACCGATTTTATCTGCCTCTTTACAACAGACATCAAACACCCTGTATATGGGGGTTATCTTATAATCCGTAAGATTTATCGAGACCTGAGCCATACTGTATTCATCAATGTACCAACCTACTGCTCTTGTGCATTTAAGTTTTCCATTTACCTTGATGGCTTTACCACTCTCATCTCTAATAATCTTTCCGTTCTTATCTCTTTTAGCCCTACCAGCTTCACGAATATTAAGGGCGATTTCACGGGCAAGTTTTTTATCCCGAGTATTTAGATCTATATTATAGGCTATAAGAAATTCCCTTACACCAATAATGGTTGCCCCGGCACCGGGATCGAATTTTGCAGGTCCATAATCAGGAGCCCAGAACGGGTCTTTTAACTTCTCTTCAAGTGCTTCATACTCTCCTTTTCTTACGTCTGCAAGGCTTTTTCTATTTGGTGATGTTGCGGCATACTCATAAAGGTAGACAGGGATATTCAGCTCATCGCCCACCCTTTTTGCAAGTTTATGTGCAAGCTCGACACATTCCTCTATCGTAATTCCGGATATCGGAACAAGTGGACACACATCAGCCGCACCCATTCTCGGGTGTGCTCCATGATGTTTGGACATATCTATTAATTCTTTTGCCTTCTTTATTGCATTGAAGGATGCCTCGATTACACCATCAGGAGTTCCAGCTAAGGTTACCACAGTTCTATTTGTCGCTTCACCGGGATCTACATCAAGAAGCGTGACATTCTCTGTTGCCTTAATCTCGTCAGTTATCGCCTTGATTATGTTTTTATCCCTTCCCTCAGAAAAATTTGGTACACATTCTACAAGAGCCATATATACCCCCATTGAGTAATCATGTAGTGTGAAAGACTTAACCGAAGATTCACCCTGTTAAATAGTTACAAGATTAAATTACTCCTGGTACTTTATTTAACAGGAGAAACGTAGAGGGTTCAGAGAATTTTTGAATTTTTATTTGTCCCGCCACAGCGGGATCATTTTAATATTTGATTTTTTATATTTAATATTTCCTCTGTGACTTCTGTGGTTTATTTTACTACAAAATTACATCTTTGTCAAGTATTTTAAACAAATAGTTAAAAATTTAAAAAAAAACTTGCAATTTTACCAAATTTGTGTTATAATATATAATGGGAATGTATAGAGTAAATTGTTTTTAAAAATGGTCTCTATCTTTTTATAATACATATACTTACGATATTGATATTTTTAGTTTTTTCATTCTTCGAAGGGTTTAAGGAGGGTGATATTGATTGTTGACATACCTTAGTCTGGGGTCAAATTTAGGACAAAGATTAAAAAAACTTAAAGAAGCTTCGGAACATCTTTCCGATTATGGGAGAGTCATAAAGGTTTCATCTGTTTATGAAACAGAGCCTGTAGAAGAGACATCGCAGCCAATGTTTCTTAACTGTGTCTTAGAATTTAAGTTCTCCCATAACTCGCCATTTGAACTCCTCGAATATATAAAAAAGATAGAGACCAATCTTGGCAGAAAGGTTAGCAGGAGGTTTGGTCCAAGAACAATTGATATAGATATATTGTTTTTTGGGGATAAGCTTATTAATTACCCGAATCTCGTTATACCGCATCCCAGATTAGCCAAGAGGCTATTTGTGCTTGTGCCATTAAAGGAAATAGCTCCTTTTTTAGTACATCCAGTAGAGAAGGTTTCAATAACAGAGTTATACAATAGGATATATGGAGATAATTACTACTGTAAAAAATATGCAGACCCTATCTGGAAAACTTCACAAGAATAGGTATATAGGATTTGTACCTACAATGGGTTTCTTACACAGAGGTCATCTTTCTCTTGTTGATAGGGCAAGATCAATGTCTGACATTGTTGTAGTTAGTATATTCGTAAACCCAAAGCAATTTGGTCCATCTGAGGATATCAAAACCTATCCAAGGGATTTTGAACATGATAGACGACTCCTGGAGGAGGTAGAATGTGATATACTCTTTTATCCAGATGTCGGAGATTTTTATCCTCAGGGTTATTCTACCAATGTTGAGGTGGAAGGATTTGATACCACACTCTGTGGTGCAAGAAGACACGGACATATGAGGGGAGTAGCAACTGTATGTATGAAGCTTTTTAACATCGTGAGACCCCAACTTGCAGTATTTGGAGAGAAAGATTACCAACAGGTGATTATGATTAAAAAAATGGTTTCTGATACGAACCTTGATATTGAGATAGTTACATCTCCTACGGTTAGAGAAGATGATGGTCTTGCGGTCTCTTCAAGAAATATATACTTAAATAATAGGGAAAGGAAAGACGCTGCAGTTCTTTATCAAGCCTTACTTTTTGGAAAGAAATTGATTGAAGAGGGCGAGAACGATGCATATAAGGTCGTAAAAGCAATACAGAATATGATAGAGAAGAAAACGACTGCACGAATTGAGTATATAGAGGTGGTCGATAGCCAAAATCTAAAACTCGTAGAGAGAATAGAGGGACCGGTACTACTTGCCCTTGCAGTTTATTTTGGTAGGACCAGACTAATTGACAGCATAGTAGTAATTCCAGAGAGATTTCAGAGAAGGTAGGAGTCCGTCGTTTGACGGAGGGAATGTAGGAGCGACTTCCCAGTCGCGAAGAGGGAAAAGCGTAAAGCGTAAGGCGTAGAGAGAGAGAATAGTTGAAACGGAGAATCGGAGCAAAGGGAGAGGATGTAGTAAGCACTATGCACTAACAACTAAATAAACAAGATAAACCAAACAAACCAGATAAACCCTTCGCGCCTTGGTGGCAAAAGAATTATGAATAAACGAAACTTCTGTATAATTGCTCATATAGACCATGGGAAATCTACCCTTGCGGATAGGATGCTTGAAATTACAGGCACCATCCCGAAAAGACTTATGAGAGATCAGGTTTTAGATGCCATGGAACTTGAACGGGAGCATGGAATAACAATAAAGGCACATCCCACAAGGATGAAGTACAAGGGTTTTATTTTTAACCTAATAGATACTCCTGGACATGTTGATTTTTCATATGAGGTGACAAGAAGTTTGGTTGCTTGTGAGGGTGCAGTTCTTATTGTTGATGCTGTTCAGGGTGTACAGGCGCAGACTGTGAGTAATCTTTATATGGCTCTCGATGTAGGACTTACAATCATTCCGGTTATTAATAAGATAGATTTACCCAATGCACATATCGAGGATATAAAAGAAGAGATTATCGACCTTCTTAATGTGGAAGAGGAGGAGATACTCCTTGTATCTGCTAAGAACGGATGGGGGATAGAGAATCTAATGGAGCGGATAGTAGAGAAAATTCCCCCACCTCATGATAGTGGTTCTACACTTAAGGCATTAATATTTGATTCATACTATGACGAGTACAGAGGTGCAATACCGTATCTGAGAATTATGAGTGGTAGTATAGAAACTGGCATTAACGTTAGGTTCATTAAAAGTGGTAAGAACTTTGAGGTTCAGGAGGTAGGATATTTTTCCCCTAAAAAGGTAAAATCAGAAATCCTTCAAACTGGTGATGTGGGATATATAATATGCAACATAAGAGGTGCTAAGGATATAAAGACAGGAGACACGGTAATAGAAAGTCAAAAGTCAAAAGTCAAAAGTCAAAATGTCAAACCATTACCGGGCTATCGTGAGGTAACTCCATATGTTTATGCCGGGATATATCCCGCAGATGGGGAGAAATACAATTCATTGAAAGATGCCCTTGAAAAACTTGTGTTGACAGATTCAAGCCTTATTTATGAGCCAGAGACTTCAGTTGCATTAGGGTTTGGCTTCAGATGTGGGTTTCTTGGGATGTTACACAAGAAGATTATCGAAGAGAGACTTGAGAGAGAAATGAATATCTCTATAATCTCCACATCTCCAAATATAAGGTATAAGGTTAAGATGCAGAATGGAGATACTGAATGGGTGGAGAATCCCGGTCAAATGCCTAAGCCTATAGAGATAAATGTTATAGAGGAACCTGTTGTAAAGGCAAAGATATTTACACCCCCGGGGTATATTGGGAGTATACTCAAGCTCTGTGAGAAGAGGAGAGGAATACAGAAATCTATATTCTATCACAGAGAGAATATGGTGGAGATAGAATATGAAATTCCTCTCTCAGAGCTGATTTTTGATTTTTATGACACATTGAAGTCAATATCGCAAGGTTTTGCTTCACTTGACTATGAGTTTCTGGAATACAGATCTGGTGACTTTGTTAAAGTAGATATACTGGTAAATAGTAAACAGGTTGATGCCCTTTCGAGTATAGTTATAAGAGATAATGCATATTTTGATGCAGTAAGACTTGTTAGAAGATTGAAACAAGTTATACACAGACAGTTATTTGAGGTTATCATACAGGCAGCCAGTAATGGAAGGATAATTGCAAAGTCGAGAGTTGCTCCAATAAGAAAGGATGTAACAGCAAAGTGCTATGGGGGAGATGTAACAAGGAAGCGAAAACTACTTGAAAGGCAGAAAGAGGGTAAGAAGAAGATGAAACGCATAGGTATGGTGGAGATACCTAAGGAGGCTTTTCTTTGTGTAAGAGAATGATTTTGTAACATCTATGCAAGAATTGCAACTATTATATAAGACAAATATTTATACTTAGATTTTACATAGGAAAAAGTTCGAGTTAGTGTCAAAAATAGTATGAAAGCAAAAATGTAGAGGTTCGATTTATCGAATCCAAAAGGTAAACCATAAATGTAGGGGTTCGATTTATCGAACCCGCAAAAGAAACGGGTCGGATACCCGTCTGCCCTGCCTACCGGCAGGCAGGCGTCTGGCAGGAATCCGACCTCCACAAGAATCAGGGGGAGGCAAGCAAAAAGTAGATAACTGCTTTTAAAATTGTAGGTTGTTCGTTAGCTAACGAATTAGAAGAAAATAGGTAAAAGTTTATTGACAATACTAAGTTCGTTATAAGGGGGTTTAAAAATGGGTATAAAGAAAAGGAGAGGCTGGATATATGATGTTCTATCCATAGTTATTGCAGTACTTGTAATAAGGGCTTACGTAGCTTCAGCCTACAAAATCCCTACAGGCTCAATGGAGAATACCCTGCTTATTGGTGATTTCCTCTTTGCCACGAAGTTTAATTATGGTTTACAGGTACCATTTGTAAATAAAATGTTATTCAAGTGGAATAGTCCCAAAAGGGGAGAAATCGTCATTTTTAGGTTTCCGCTCGAGCGTAAGGACTTTGTGAAGAGATGTATTGCAATCCCTGGAGATACGGTTGAGATAAGGAATAAGATGCTTTATTTGAATGGTAGACCTGTCGATGAACCGTATGCTAACCATACAGATAATAGGGTATTTAAATCTCTTGATATCCAGGACAGAGAAATTTATCAGAGTTATTGGTTAGAGGGAAAATTCAATAAAGCAGGTGGTTATGTCAGGGATAATTTTGGTCCGGTAGTTGTACCTGAGGGACATGTATTCCTGATGGGAGATAACAGGGATAACTCTTTTGATTCGAGATTCTGGGGACCTTTAAACTTTGAAAACCTTCGAGGAAAGCCATTTATAATCTACTGGTCCTGGGGAAAAGAAACACCGATCTACAAGCTGATTAGTAAAATAAGATGGGATAGAATCGGAACTATAGTGACAGATATATAGTTAAATTCAATTTGATTTTTAACCTTTAATAATTATTTTCATTCGGAGGAAGCATGGAGAAGAGGAGGAAGAAAAAAAGGGAAATTGAGGAGGGGATAAAAAAGAAAGATAAAGAGATAAAAGAATTGAAGAATAAATATCTCATGACTCTTTCTGATTATGAAAATTATAAAAAGCGAGTAAAGAGGGAAATGGAGGAATTTTTAAATTATTCAAATGAGAGACTCCTGAAGGGGTTAATCCCAGTTATAGACAATTTTGAGAGGGCTCTTAAGGTTAAACATAAAGATGATTCATTTTATAAAGGGGTCGAACTTATATATAAACATCTTTTAGGGATATTGAAAAATGAGGGAGTTGAATCATTTGAGTCAGTTGGAAAGGAGTTTGACCCGAATTTTCATGAGGCAGTTTCAGTACTTAAGTCAAAGGAGCATAAAGATGGCATTATTATAGAGGAAATGGAGAAGGGTTATAATCTTAAAGGCAGGCTTGCACGTCCTGCAAAGGTTGTGGTTGCAAAGAAAAAAGTGGAGTAGCAATATTAATTTTTTAACCAGTAACTTAATTATTTTCAGGAGGTGACATAATGGCAAAAAAAGAGAGGATAATAGGAATAGATCTCGGAACCACGAACTCATGTGTTGCAATAGTCGATGGTAACGAAAAGGTTGTAATACCCAATCCAGATGGAGGTAGGACAACCCCATCTATAGTTGCGTTTAATGCGAAAACAAAAGAATGGCTAGTCGGTCCTGTTGCCAAGAGACAGATGATAACAAATCCAGAGAATACAATATATTCTATAAAAAGATTCATGGGTAGAAGGTTTAATGAGGTTAACGAGGAGATGAAACTTGTGCCCTATAAGGTTGTAAAGGGTCCTCATCAGGATGCAAGAGTACTTGTTGCCGGAAAGCAGTTTTCACCACCAGAGATATCCTCCATGGTTATTAAATACCTAAAAGAGGCGGCAGAGGCACATCTTGGTGAGAAAGTACAAAAGGTTGTGGTAACAGTTCCTGCATATTTCAACGATTCTCAAAGACAGGCGACTAAGGATGCCTGTAAGATAGCTGGACTCGAGGTGGCAAGAATAATTAATGAACCTACTGCTGCTTCGCTTGCATATGGTCTTGGCTCGTCGAAGAAGCAAAGGATTGTAGTGTTCGACCTGGGTGGTGGGACATTCGACATATCCATACTGGAGATAGATACAAGCAAAACACCACTTGTGATAGATGTATTTGCAGTGAGTGGGGATACACACCTTGGTGGCGATAACTTTGACCAGCGAATATTAGATTGGGTTGCAGATGAATTTAGAAAAGAACACGGGATAGACTTAAGAAAGGACAAGGCGGCACTTCAGAGAATCAGGGATGCTGCAGAAAAGGCCAAGTGTGAACTTTCTACAGTCCTCGAGACCGATATTAATCTTCCATTTATTACTGCAGACTCATCGGGTCCAAAACATCTCGAGATGAAGTTAACCAGAGCAAAACTTGAATCGTTGATTTCAGACCTTATAGCTCGCATGAAGGCACCCACCCAGAAAGCTCTGGAGGATGCAGTAGCAAAACCTGGCTCAGAAATAAAAGGCGTTGAGGATATAGACGAAATTGTTCTTGTGGGTGGTATGACGAGGATGCCAAAGGTTCTTGAATTTGTCAAAAATTTCTTTGGCAAGGAGCCGCACAAGGGAGTAAATCCTGATGAGGTAGTTGCTATTGGCGCAAGCATCCAGGGAGATAGGCTCGCAGGTGGTGAGGATACCAAAAAAGACATCCTCCTTTTAGATGTTACACCACTTACACTTGGAATCGAGACACTCGGTGGTGTTATGACTTCTCTTATTACCAGAAATACAACAATTCCTACACGTAAGAGTCAGATATTTACAACTGCTGAGAATGGTCAGACTGCTGTAACCATACATGTCCTTCAGGGTGAACGACCTATGGCAGTGGATAACCGCACATTAGGTAGATTTGACCTTATGGGAATACCACCCGCACCAAGGGGAGTTCCTCAAATTGAGGTTACATTTAATATGGATGCCGATGGAATAATGCATGTTACTGCTAAGGATAAGGCAACAGGGAAAGAACAATCCATCCGTATAACATCATCTTCAGGTCTATCTGATGAAGAGATAGAGAGGATGAAAAAGGAGGCGAAAGAGCATGAGGCGGAGGATAAGAAGAAGAAGGAACTTATTGAGGTGAGAAACCAGGCAGATGCAGTTCTATTTTCTGTGGAAAATTCTTTAAAGGAATTTGGTGATAAGGTGTCCCAGGAGGAAAGGGGTAACATAGAAAATGCACTCTCTTCTCTGAAGAAGGTAAAGGATGGTAGCAATATAGAGGCGATAAAGAAGGCAATAGATGAGGTTCAAAAGGCATCGTATAAACTGGCAGAGGAGATGTATAAAAAAACTGATGAGAAGGTAGGAGAGGCAGGTAAAAAGACGGAGGAAAAAGAGGAAGCAAAACCAGAAGAGGGTCCTCAGGAAGCAGAATATGAGGTAATAGACGAGGAGGAGAAGAAGGAAGAGGGAAGTAAATGATAAATAGACAATTATAAGTATATCAGGAAATCTGATTATCAGTAGGGAGTGTATCAGGTTATCAGTAAAGCAGATTGGGAGTGTCAGAAACTGATCTTCTGGTATTCTACCAACCGGTATCCTGATATTCTGGTATTCTAATTTATATTAATAAATTGTAAAGCTATGCCAAGGGATTATTATGAAATACTTGGGATTTCAAAGGATGCAAGTCTGGATGAGATAAAGACGGCATATAGAGAGTTTGCAAGAAAACACCATCCTGACATGAATCCAAATAATAAGGCAGAGGCAGAGGAAAAGTTTAAAGAGATTTCCGAGGCTTATGATGTACTAATGGATACCCAGAAGAGGGCTGCATATGATAGATACGGACATGCAGGAGTCTCACAGCAATATGGTCCTGGTGGTTTCGATATGGGAGACTTCATGAGAGCACATCAGACTGACCTGGGAGATTTATTCTCTGAAGTATTCAGTGGTGGGCTTGGTGATCTATTCGGTGGCTCTATATTCGGAGACCTTTTCGGAACTGGAACGACCCAGAGAAGAGGGAGATATACAACACGTGGAAGGGATATTAAGGTTAGGATACCACTTACATTAAAAGAGATATATACTGGTGCAGAGAAGAAAATTCGTATAAAACGAAAGGAGACCTGTAAGGATTGTGGAGGAAAAGGGGGAAAGGGGTTTAAGACCTGTCCTGTATGTGGTGGTCAGGGAAGAGTGAGACAAACACAACAAAGTGTATTTGGACAGTTCTCAAGCGTTTCTGTGTGTCCGAACTGTAGAGGAAGAGGAGAGATAGCAGAAGAGGTTTGTACTTCCTGTAATAGCACAGGAGTGGTAGGAAAGATTACGACAATAAAGGCAAAGATACCAGCAGGAGTACAAAATAGTAATTACCTGTCATTAAGAGGACAGGGAAATGTAGGAGAACATAATGGACCACCAGGGGATCTAATAGTGGTTGTCGAGGAGAAGCCAGACCATGTGTTTACACGTAATGGGAACAATATACACATTCGGGTTCCAATAGTTTATCCTTTGGCAGTTTTAGGCGGAAAGATTAAGGTTAAAACTCTATCTGGAGACGTGATGTTGAAGATACCAGCTGGTACTCAATCAGGTCAGGTTTTCAGATTACGCGGTAAGGGCATGCCAAATTTACAGGGATATGGAAGTGGTGCACAGTTGGTTGAGGTTTATGTTGATGTTCCCAAACGTCCTTCAAGGGAGGTTAGGGAGCTTATAAATAAGTTATCGAAAATAAAAACTTAAGTTTATAGAGTTGAAACTTCAGGCTGTTTATAGATTGGTAGGCAAAGGATAATAATTTAGGTAGGGAAGGCATAAGACTCTTTTTTAATTACTTAATACTTAATATTCTATATGGTTCCCCTGTTAAATAAAGAACCAGGAGTGATTAGTTGTAATTAATTTTGTAAATATTTAACAGGGTGAATCTGTGGTTAAGTTTTCGACAATACTTTACTTTTTGGGAGGAGGTGAATTGGATGCTTTCTGTCAAGGTTAGAGATGGAGAGTCCTTTGAATCTGCATTCCGCAGGTTTAAAAGAGAGTGTGAAAAAAACCGTATACTCTCTATGTTAAAGCAACGAGAGTATTACGAAAAGCCATCTGAAAAACGCAAGCAGAAGAATGCCAAAAGGCTATTGGCGACAAGAAGAGGAACATCCAGAAGGTAAATGGAGTTCGTAGAGAGTGAACCTGATACTTGAGTAATTGGGTATCGAATTTTACATAACCTGAAAGGTACTTGTAAATAAGATATCTTTTTATACTATAGCCTTAACATAACTGTATATTAAATGATGACCTTTATAGAAAGACTTGAGTTTGACAGGGTCATATCGCTAATTGCAGAAAGGGCGGGTACTAAAAGAGGCAGGGAATTAATAGAGAAACTCTTTCCGTTAAAAGATAGGACAGAAATAGAGAAACAATATGCATTTATTGGAGAGGGTGTAGAATTGGAAAACCCTCCTTTCTACAATGAAAGCAATCTATCTGATATTATTTCCACGATTGAGTACAGTGAGTTAATTTCCCCCAAGGAACTGCTTGAGGTTGCTGATTTTCTTGAATTTTTGAGTCGGCTTAAAAGGTACTTTACTGACAGGAAAAATTGTCTATATCTCTCGTCCATTATCACATCGGTTTCTCCCCTTACAGATGAAAGACAGAGGATAAGGTCGGTAATAAGAAAAGATGGAGAGATTGAAACAGAAGAGATATTAGCACTGAAGGATAAACTGAGAAACCTCAAACAGAATATAAGGGATAAGTTAGGAAAAGGCGTTACACTGAGGGGGGAGAGATATGTCAGACCTATGAGGTCGGGTCAGAAGATCGATGGTATAATTCATGATATATCAAGAGGTGGTAAGACCCTTTTTGTAGAACCAGCTAACTGCGTTTCTCTCAATAATGAAATTGAGATAACTACGAGGAAAATTGAAGAGGAGAAGAAGAGAATATTAATACAGCTAACTAATAACCTTAGAGATAAGCTGACTGAGATAGAAACAAATATTGATATAGTTTCTAAATACGATTTTATTGTTGCAATATCAAGAATTTCAAGGGAAAAGGGATGGCAGATACCTCAGGTTGGAGGAGAGGTATTAGAGATAATTAAAGGTAGACATCCACTTCTCGAATTGAGGAGGAATGTAGTTCCTTTAGGTGTTGAAGTTGGTAAGAATTTTACGACACTTCTTGTTACTGGTCCAAACATGG
The DNA here is from genome assembly GCA_030606335.1 of Caldifarciminota bacterium. Classification (GTDB taxonomy): domain Bacteria; phylum Hydrothermota; class UBA3073; order UBA3073; family UBA3073; genus JAGMCL01. Next base: position 9,620 of record JAUWGP010000011.1, on the reverse strand, counting down.
GTGGAAAGACCGTGGCATTAAAGTCAATTGGCATTCTATCATTAATGGCTATGTCAGGCATTCCAGTTCCAGCATCACCGGATTCTATCTTTCCTGTCTTTGATAGAATATTTTGTGATATAGGCGATGAGTCTTCAATAGAGTCAGGCGATTCATCATTTTCATTCCATTTAAAAGAGTTGAAAAAGATGTTTGACTATGCCACAAATAAGAGCCTTCTACTCGCAGATGAGATAGATAGGGGTACAGAACCAGATGGGGGCAGAGCCGTTGCCTCGGCTTTTCTCGAAGAGTTTACAAGGAGAAAGGCTATAACCATTGCAAGTTCCCACTCTACTGCCCTTAAGTTCTTCGTTGCTGAGGGAAAGGGCATGCAGAATGCAAGAATGAAAACTAAAGATGGGGTTCCGATCTATAACCTTTTAATAGGTTTACCAGGTGAATCCCTGTGGCTTGAGACAGCAAGTTCAGTTGGGATAGATGGTAGAATACTTAAGAGAGCGGAAGAGCTTGCAGACAAGAATATGATTAAGATTGAGTCGCTATTAAGAGAGCTTGAGGGGGAAAAGGGAAGAATCTCTGATATAAAAAAGAGGCTAAGTGAAGGGAATGAGGCAGTTAGAAATAGTTTAAGCGGAGCAGAATACCTGAAGAAAAAAACAGGCGAAGAGTTAAAAAAAATCAAGAAAGAGAAGAAAAAGATACTTATTAAAGCAAGAAAGGATATAGAAAATCTTGTCAGGGAGATACGAGAAAGTAATGCAGCAAAGAAGAGTATAGTCAGGGCTAAAAGTGAAATAGAGAAAAGGCTTAAACAAGAGACGGAGACTAAAAGGAAGCAAATTGAGAAGACCAGAAAATATCAAGATTTTAATATTGGTGATAGAGTGAAAATAGCTTCAATTGACTCTGAGGGAAAGGTAGTAGGTCTTACTCAAAAGAAGGTTACAGTACTTGTAGATAATGTGCGATTTGAAATGCCTTACGAATCCCTTGAACGAATACATAAACCCCATGAGCTGAAGACTGAATCACACCACCAGATAAGATTTAGAAGGAGTAGAGAGTTTAAATATGAGATAAATCTACGCAACCTCAGAGCTGATGAGGCAATTCAAAAACTCGAAAAATATATTGATGACGTGTGGCTTTTAGGAGATGGAAACTTTAGAATAATACATGGAGTAGGAAGAGGAATTTTAAAAAAAGTAATCTGGGAATTTCTTTCAAACGATAATAGGGTAGGCTCGTTTGAACTTGCTGATTTAAAAGATGGTGGGGATGGTGTTACAGTGGGGAAGATCAGAGGTTAAATTTCAGATTGTAGATTTCAGATTGTAGATTGTGGTTTTCTGGTTTGAGAGGGGGATATATGGAAAAAGGATACAAGACTCTGAAAATATACGAGTTGTCGCACAACTTGGCAATAATGGTCCACAAGATGACACTATCGCTGCCAAAATTTGAATTATTTGAGGAAGGTAGCCAATGTAGAAAATCTTCGAAATCAGTATCAAGTAATATTGTCGAAGGATACGCCTTCAGAAAGTATAAAAACGAGTATCTTCATTATCTGTACCGAAGTTACGGCTCAAGTCTGGAAACCGTAGAGCATCTGGAGTTTTTACATGAAACAGGTTCACTATCAGACAATGAGGTATTTACTACATTAATGAATGACTATTCAGAGCTAAATAAAATGCTTTTCGGTTTTATAGAGTCAGTAGAAAGACATCACAAAAGACCGTATTTTGTAAAAGAGAAAGGGTTAGATTCTAATTACTAAAATCTATAATCTTTTATGCGTTTCAGTGAAGAGACATTAAATAGAGTGAGGGATGAAAACCCGATAGAGGATGTTATAGGGGATTTTCTGGATATAAAGAAATCGGGGGAAAACTTTAAAACAAAATGTCCATTTCATACTGAAAAAACCCCGAGTTTCTTTGTTTCACCAGAAAAAGGAATCTATCACTGTTTTGGATGTGGAAAAAGCGGGAATGTTATTACTTTTTTAATGGATTACAGGGGAATGACCTTCCCTGAAGCGATTAAATTTCTTGCGGAAAGAGCAGGAATAGAGATTGAGGGAGAAGAAGAGAAAAATGTAGATATACTTAAAGTTCTGGAATATGCAAGTCAATTATATCATAAAACCTTACTTGAGGCATCTCGAGGTAGACCAGGCCGTGCATATCTTGAGAATAGGAAAATAGATGATAATACAATAGTTGCCTTCAAATTAGGCTATGCACCGATATCGCAGAAATATCTTGTCAAGGCAGCAGAAAAGAAGAATATAAAACTGGAATTACTAAATAAGGCTGGACTTGTTAAGGATGGACTCGACAAATTCAAAAAGAGGATTATGTTTCCAGTTTTCAATACAGGAGGCAGGGTTATAGGTTTCGGAAGCAGGATTATAGACGAAGGACAGCCTAAATATATGAACTCACCAGATACCGAGGTGTATAAGAAATCGTATTCACTTTATGGATTGTATCAGACAAAAGGGGATATAAGAAAAGAAAAGACAGCCATTTTAGTTGAGGGCAACATTGATCTTTTGTCGGTATGGCAAGCGGGTGTAAAAAATGTGGTTGCTTCATTGGGTACATCTCTAACAGACGGACAGACAAACCTTCTGGCGAGATATGCAAAAAAGGTGGTTATGTTTTACGATTCAGATGAGGCAGGATTGAAGTCGTCAAGAAGGGCAATAGATATATTGTTAAGACATACCCTTGATGTAAGAATAGCTGTTATTGCATCAGGATATGACCCGGATTCATTTGTCAGAGAAAAGGGTATTGATTACGAGGGTTTTCTGAGAAATACTGTAGATTTTCTTGAATTTATTATAAACACCAAAAAAGTAGACAATCCAGAGGATAAAATCGTTTTAATAAGTGAGGTAAAAAGGACACTAAACCTTATAAGAGACCCTATAAAGAGGGAAGTATGGACATCTGAAGCCTCGAAGAGACTTGATATAAGTAAATCATTGCTTGCAGGCTCAGATGTTGGCACGATAAATAGAAAAGTCCCCTCAAGTACTATAAATATTAGGTGTAGGGCAGAGGCGGAGATTTTAGGTTTTGCATTGAAGTATGAATCAGTATGGGATAACATAAAGAAGGAAGAGAAAGTAATACAAACTCCTGTAATTAGAGAGATAATTGATAGAGACCATGTTGACCCTGAAGGAATAATGGAGATGTTGGAACCAGATTTAAGGAGTATAGTGGGAAATATTCTACTTTCAGTGAGGGAAGAAGGTATGGATCTGGAGCAAGTGAATTATCTTATAAGGAAAGTAAAAAACTGGGACATGAAAAGTAATCTTCGAAATATGAGAGAGACAATAAGAAGGATGGAGAAGAATAATGAAAGCGTGAAAGAGTTACTTTTAGAATATGAGAAAATGCGGCGTAGGTCAATAGAAGGTAAATAAAAAGAATTTTAATATCTTTTTGGAATGGTTGTGTTAATTTTATGAATAAACCACAGATTCACCCTGTTAAATATTTACAAAATTAAGTACAACTAATCACTCCTGGTACTTTATTTAACAGGGGAACCTCAGAGAACACGAAGTTATACCAATAAATAAGATACCTTACTCTGTGTGCTCCAAAATAGGGAATGATAATTTTGAGAACTTTTTCACAGGATTCTTCAAATAATTCAGGTTTTATCTCAAAAGCAGCGACACTATAAGACTAAGGAGATTACTATTTTTGGTTCTATTACATGATTTAGTAAAATACGGTGCTTAAGAGAGAGCACAGAGAAGAAAAAAAATTTTTAATCTCTGTGACCTCTGTGGTTAATAGTAACATAAGATTTGAAGTAACAGGAGGTTCAATGAATATTAACTATGATAGGATTCTCAAATTTGCTGACAAAAAGGGTAAACTGACATATGCAGAACTTAATAAATTGCTTCCAACAGAGCTAATAGGCCCTGGTGATATAGATAAGATTATATCAAATCTGCGAGAACATGGTGTAACCATTATTGAAAAGGATGAAGAAAAAGGAATAAAAGAGCTACCTGTTATGAGTGATAGAATTGAGGATCCGACTAAGATATATTTGAAGGAGATGTCCAGATCTGTTCTCCTCAGGAAGGATGAAGAGATCGGGTTTTCTAAGATCATAGAGTATGGATATGAACAAATTACACGGGCTGCATTTTCAACACTTGTTGCCATTGATAAGCTGTTATCATACCGAGAAATGATTATGTCAAACAGGATTCCACCAGATGAATTTGTAAGGATAGGTATCGTGGAGCCCACCAAGCGTGAGTTGCAAAAGGAAAAAGAAAAAATAATATCATACCTTGATGAAATTGATTGGAAGAGAACAGGTATACTAACCCTTTATCACATGGGAGGGTATAAAGAGATAGAGAAAAGGAAAGAAGAGGTGAAGAAGATAGTATTCGAACTTGGTCTGCATTTTTTATATCTTGATGAGATTGTGAGCACACTGGAGGAGTATCTGGAAGAACTAAAGGGAAATGAATCATGCGAGTGTGAAGTAGAGGCAATATTGGGAAGAAAAATCGAGGATCTTCCTTTGCTAATAAAGAGGATAAAGAGCCATCAAAAAGCAGTAGAAGAAGCCAAAGAGTCGATGGTGAATGCAAATGTTAGATTGGTAGTATCTATAGCAAGAAAATATACTGGAAGGGGATTAGAATTTGACGACCTTATTCAGGAGGGCAATAACGGTTTGATAAAGGCTGTTACAAAGTTTAACTATCGTAAGGGATATAAGTTCTCTACTTATGCAACCTGGTGGATAAGACAGGCAATTTCAAGAGCAATTGCTGATCAATCACGGACAATCCGTATTCCTGTGCATATGTTGGAGCTCTCACATCGTGTTCTAAAGACCACAAAGCGGTTTATACAGAAGCATGGACGAGAACCCACCACAGAGGAGCTGGCAGGCTCTCTTGGAGTTTCGGAAAGGAAGATAAGAACCGTTTATCAGATTGCGCAAGATACAATTTCTCTTGACAAGCCAGTTGGTAGTGATGAGGACTCTTTCTTTGGAGATTTTATTGCTGATGAAAACACTGGTTCTCCTGCAGAAGAAGTCGGGATGATGTTTCTAAAGAGTAAAATTTACGAGATTCTTAATACATTAACAGATAAAGAGAAAGAGGTAATTGAGATGAGATTTGGTCTCATAGACGGTATCCCGCGTACGCTTGAGGAGGTTGGAAATATGTTTGAAGTTACAAGAGAACGGGTTAGACAGATCGAGCAGAAGGCTGTGAGAAAGCTTCGTCATAAAAACAGGAAAAGGAAATTGGAGCCGTTTCTGGATTTTTTAAGACGATGAATCGAGAAAATACGCTAAAATTCGATCTCAATACACTTTCGTCGCTTTATAGAAATTCACTGATAGATAAGGTACTCTATGAAATACTATGATTTCATTATTATACTATTCGTCACAGTTTTGCTTGTGTCAAATGTAGTTTCTGCAAAGATACTGAATTTTGGACCATTTACTTTTGATGGTGGCACCATCCTTTTTCCAGTTGTGTATATCCTTGGTGATATATTAACCGAGGTTTACGGATATAAAAAAGCGAGAAGGACGATATGGGCAGGATTTGCAGCAAACTTTTTAGCAGCATTTGTATTTATTGTAGTTGGAAAGCTTCCTCCAGCTTTAGGATGGGGAAATCAGCAGGCATATGAAGCAATTATTGGTTGGATACCAAGGATCGTCTTTGCCAGCCTGATTGCCTACTGGTGTGGAGAGTTTACAAATTCCTTTTTAATGGCTAAAATGAAAATTGCAACCAGGGGAAGATGGCTGTTTACAAGGACTATTTCTTCAACCATGGTTGCCGAAGGTATTGATACTGCAATATTTTGCGCACTTGCTTTTTTCGGTAAAATCCCCAACTCTCTACTTCTTTCTGTTATAATATCCAATTATATTTTCAAGACAGGTTTCGAGGTGCTCTTTACCCCATTCACATATATAATAGTTGCTTTCTTAAAGAGAAAAGAAGGCATTGATGTCTACGATTACCATACGAATTTTAACCCATTTAAATTGGATAAAGATTACGAGAGGCGATAGCTTTTTGGAGTACCCCGCCTTGACAGGGTATACAATTACCCCGTAGAGTATTCTATGGAGTGCATTAACCGTGTTAATGCATCACTGTAACATGGTCACAGCACTCCAAAATAGTAGCCGCAGGCTTCGGGGCACCACACAAATGCGGGGTCCTGGGATTAAAAGTTAATAAATTTCATCATATTTTCTATGGAGGTTTTATGATAAACGTATCAGAGTATCTGATAGAAGAAAACATAATAATAGGTCTTAAGGCAAAAAGTAAGAAAGGTATTTTAAAGCATCTTCTTGCGTCTAAAGGTTTAGATAAAGGAAGCATACTCCAGGGTATAATGAAGAGAGAGGAACTTGAGTCAACAGGATTTGGTAATGGGCTTGCTATTCCACATGCAAGAATAGATGGTGTACCCGCAATGACACTTCTGGTTGGTGTTTCAAAAGAAGGTATTGAGTTCGATGCCCTGGATGGAAAACCTGCCAAACTTATTTTCCTTATACTTGCCCCCAAGAGTGAGACAAAATTGTACATAAACATACTGGCAAAACTTATGAAAGTAACAGAGAAAACTAAAAATCTAAAAGAACTTATCAACTGTGACACACCCCAATTATTTGTAGAAAAATTCCGAAGTTTAGAGAGCATGTAATTACTGAAGTTCAAACAATAAAAGACTGCTCTGCAAATTACACCCAAATTGGTATTGGTATTTGTTTTATAACTATCTTAATTTTTTCGTTTTATCTTTGAATTAGATATATGTACCGTCTAATAATTTCAGGTGCTCAAGAAGGTGCATATAATATGGCGGTGGATTCTGCTATTTTCGAGAATTTTAAAATATCCAACGTCCCTCCTACTATTCGTTTCTTCTGGTTTGAACCTCCTTGCATAAGTATTGGGAGAATTCAAAACCCAGAAACTTTATCTAATATTAAATACTATCTCGTACGAAGACCGACTGGTGGCAGGGCGGTTATCCATAAGAACGATCTTTCTTTCAGCATTATATGTAGAATAGATGATCCTGTGTTCGGAGGTAATGTTCTTAAAACGTATATGAGGTCGTCACATCTACTTGTTGACACATTGAGGTCTGTAGGAATAGATGCAGAGATGGTTAAAGCAGAATCAGGAAATCTTAAATCTCCACTCTGCCTTAAATCTACAAGCAGATACGAGATGGTATCGGGTGGCAGAAAAATTATGGGAAACGCACAGTGGAGGGAAGATGATATGATCCTTCTTCAAGGAAGTTTGTCTGTTAAAGCAGACAGAGAGGATGTTATAGATAAATATAAGTTAGTATTGTTTAACAGAGGGATTGAATTTTCAGAAGGTTCTCTGACAGATGAAGAACAATCTCTTGCTCTTTTAAATACACCAAAGTTTAGAATTTAAGGCTAAAATTTTTTAATTGACATTTTTTGAAAGCTATGTTATAATACAGAGTAATTGCGGGGTAAATAAGAGTTTTATTGCCCAGAAGTTCTCATAATGACACACTACTTTCAGTCATTGCGAGGAGTCAGTTGTCCATCAAAAAGTACGACGAAGCAATCGCATTTAAGGGTTGATAGTTATAGAAAAATGAGATTACCATGCTATCAGACACGATGAAAGGTTTCATATTGTCTGTCATCACGAGAGTTCTGGAAATTCTCTAATCTTAATATATTAAGTATGGAACTTAAGGGTAAAATTAGTATAGTAACTGGTGGAGCAAGAGGTATAGGAAAGTCTATAGCTGCCTCTCTTGTGAAGCAGATGTCTGAGGTTATTATATGGGATATTTGTGATGAAGACGGAATAAGGACAGCAGAGGAGATTGGATGTAAATTTATGAAGGTTGATGTCTCGAGTTTTTTAGATGTTAAAAAAAATACAAAGGATGTGCTGGAAGAACATGGGAAAATAGATATATTAATTAATAATGCTGGTATAACAAGAGATAACTTACTCTTGAGAATGAAGGAAGAAGAATTCGATACTGTGCTTAAGGTGAATCTAAAAAGTGTCTATAATACTACACATGCCGTATTACCGTCAATGATAAAAAATAGGTGGGGAAGGATAGTAAATCTATCATCTATCATAGGTGTTATTGGTAATAAGGGTCAGGCAAACTATGCAGCATCCAAAGCTGGAATTATTGGATTTGCTAAATCTGTGGCAAGAGAGGTAGCCACACGTGGTATTACAGTCAATTCGATTGCACCGGGATTCATTGAGACAGAGATGACGAAGAAACTTCCAGATACAGTGAAAGAGGTATATCTCAAAACAATCCCGATGGGAAGATTTGGAACACCAGATGATATTGCCAATCTTGTTCTTTTCCTTGTTTCTGAGTCTGCCTCCTATATAACCGGTCAGGTTATAAATATTGATGGGGGCATGGTGATGTAAGCCGGCGTAGCTCAGATGGAAGAGCACCTGACTGTGGATCAGGGTGTCATGGGTTCGAGTCCCGTCGCCGGTATTTGCCCCTGTAGCTCAGTTGCCTGTATACTGATAGGTGGGGAGAATCTTTTTTGTAAATAAATCTTAATTTGTATTTTGATTGTTAGTATTTTTACATCTGAAAATAATTTTAAGAGATATCAGTAATGTGTAAGTATAAATATACTATAGTCTTGGAGCAAGACGAAGATGGAATTTATGTAGCTTCTTGTCCTGCTTTACAGGGATGCTATACTCAGGGAAATACTTATGAGGAAGCAATCGCTAATATAAAGGATGCTATGAGGCTTCATATAGAAGCAAGGAAATCTCTTGGAGAGCCAGTTCCCCTCGAAAGAGCTGTCCCCCCCGATTCACAAAGGAAAGGATGTAAGTAAAGGAGTACTTCACAAGATTCTAAAAGATGTTGGTCTAAATATGGAGGAGTTTGTGAAGTATTTGTAAGTACAAAAGTATGGACATGTGAGAAGTAATGGAGATGAGAGACACTGAGGTTAACCGAGTTGCTAAGAAAAGAAAAATTGAAAAGAGATTTTGTTTTCCCCTGTAGCTCGGTAGCCTGTCCCCTTTTTTATAATTCTGATTACTAGAAAAAGAGTGCTTTATCAAGAAGCAAAAGCATTATCATAAGCAAGTACATTATAAGGCCTTACTGTGAATTGACACCAATATACAGTCTCGACATCCCTACCATCTCAAGAAGGAGAGACTTCCTAGTCTCGATATCCTTTGCAAAAATTTTTACAATAAACAACAAAGGTATCAGACTCAGAAATAAGAAATAACTAAAAAAACAGTCTAATAAAACAATAGATATACTATAAAGTATAGTTTCAATAAGCTGTTTAAATTTATGTTTTTCTATTACCTAAATCTTATTTCTTAGCCTGACCCCCATTTTAAAATTCAGACACTCAGGCAAGATTTTTCTTGATTTTTCCTCTATTTAGTGCTATAATGAGAGTGAATAATAGAAAAAGCTGGGGTATTACCGGGGATTAATATGTATCGTGAAATTTATCGTTGTTTCTCTCTTACCACT
>JAUWGP010000046.1 GCA_030606335.1 Caldifarciminota bacterium | reverse complement strand
TTATAAGAGACTACATCCTTATTCAAAAGACTAATTTTAACAGGGACTTGAACGAGACTTATAAGAGACTACATCCTTATTCAAAAGACTAATTATAACAGAGACTTGCCCGTCAGCTGACGGGTAGATAAGAGGTAAGTTTTTTTTAGTTTTTAGGTTCATGTCCAATTTAGTTGACAAAATATAGGGATAAATCTTGTTCAATTCTTATTACTTATATACATGTATTAAGTAAAGATGATTTAAGATGAACAATCGCTTCTGTCTATCACAAGGTAGGTGAGACAATATATTCAATTGAAATTGTATGAATTAGTTTAATGAGATTGCTATATTAATATTTGCAGCAAAAGGAACTGAATCCTGTAATTGCGAGAAGTTCATCGTCCGTCAAGAAGTGCGACGGATTGACGGACAATGAAGCAATTGCATACAGTAGATTCAAGGATAAAGATTAGGCATTGACAGTATTTAAACTGTTAAGTATTTAAAGGACATTAAAATGAGATTGCCACGCTCATTATATTCGCTCGCAATGACAGACGCCTGTATGAGATTGCCATGCTTACTATATTCGCTCGTAATGACAGGGTTATTACACTATATATCTGGCACGAATTGGATTCGTGCGTACATGTCCTGAAACCTTATTACTAACATAAGGAGTGACAGTCTTTAGACTGTTATAAATGATGATTAGGTGTGTCTAACCATCTAAGATAAAGTAAACGACATGCGTATTGATTTATCTAACTATTGAATTCTAAGGTATAAATATTATCTTTTCAATCTTCTGATATTTTGAGTCATCCTTCTCAATCAATATTTTGAGAAAATAAATCCCTGCATGCAATTTCTTACCATAATCATCTCTGCCATCCCAAGACACAGATTGCACAGATTTTTCTCCCTGCCTACTGGTAAAGTTGGGATTACACAGATTAAGAGGGAAGGTACGGACTAAACGACCTGTGATATCGTAGATACAGACTGCAGACCGAAGACCAGAGACTGAAGACATTTGATTTTGGTCTGTTGTCTGTAGTCTTATGTCTATGGTCGTTATTTTATTGAATGGGTTTGGATATATACTTACTGTAGGCAGGTTGCTGTGAGTTGTATATTCCTCTACCTGTTCTATAACGGTAGTTCTTTTTAAAACCCAGTTCTCCGGGTCAAAGAGCAGGTCAGTGGGCTCATTTGATATCAAAAAATCGAAACTCTGTGTTTGCAGTGAATCCCATAAAATAAAGGATACAGTATCTTCGGCTGTTGTAACAATTCCTATATCAATTGGCATCTTGAAAATAGGAACATCCCATTCATTTGACTGTGTTTGTTCAACTGTAAGATTTACAATAAAACTATCAGCGCCTATTTCTACCCAGTTCCAGTGACAATTATATTCAGGATGTCCTGCCATATAAACCCACTCATCGAAGAACCAGTCCAGACTCTGTCTGGCGACAACCTCTAAGACAGCCTGAAATTGAGGTGTGGTTGTAATGGAATATTTATATTGTGCATAGTAGGTGCGAAGAGCATCAAAAAACAGACTATCTCCCAAAATATGACGAAGCATATGCAGTACAGATGCACCCTTTTCATAGGTGGTTGCAGTCCAGACAGCTCCATCCGGTGGGTCATACATAGGATAGGGATGTCCAAGGGGGTAGTTTTCAAGTGTAAGATAATAATTCATAATATATGAAGACATATATTCATGATAAGATATTCCATCATGCCAGTGGTCTGAGTATAGTGCTTCACAGTAGGTAGCAAATCCCTCATTAAGCCATATATCTTTGATAGAGTATGGTGTTACTGAGCATCCCCACCACTGATGGGACGCCTCATGTGCAACTATGATTTCATAGAAGTGATTTCCTGGAATGTTTAGTGCCCAGAATACGTTGGTCTGGTTTTCCATAGCCCAGCCAGCCGGGGGCAGTTTGACATAACCATACTTTTCTCTAAAGAATGGATACCTGTCACCAAAAATGTCGGAAAAGAATGTGAGCATGTCAGGCACGTTTGAAAAGGCAATATGAGCATTTGATGAATCCCATAGAGCTGGCCAGTAATAAATTGGCATAGAACTGTCACCATATACAAAGCTATCTGCGATAATTGCATAATCTGAAACTGCAAAGACTATATACCATGTAGGTATAGGATAGGACTCAAAGAAGTGATGGCAAAGTTTGTCACCGACTATATCTTTTCTTACGAGTAAACCATTTGCAACAACATCGTAACCTTCTGGCACAGTTAGAGATAATTCTGATGTTGCCTTATCCCAGAGAACATCCTGGCACGGGAACCAATACCGCGCTCCTATTGGTAAGTCGGTCCAGTCCCATGGTATACTCATCACATAAGTCAACCCATAATTGAAGGGACTGTAGTATACACCATTTTCAGGTGTCCCATGATAACCTATACCGATATTGAAGGTATCTCCTGCTCCAAAGGGTTGTCCGAGTTCAACTGAGATAACCTCATTTGGACCTGTGCCTGTAATTTGATAATTAGCTGTACTTCCCTCCACAAGTACAGAGTCAATTTCCAGTCCGACAAAGTTGAGGTTTGCAGAAGTCAGACTATCAAATTCACTTGTTGCAGTAATTTCCACCCACGCATTCAGTATAGTTATTCCAGGCATATCGAGTTCAATGGATATGTTGTAGTGTAGTACGTCATAAAGACACACAGTGTCGTAAAGAATTTCCTGAGGAGTTTTTATACCCGTTGATCTGCGGAACAGGCCCCTGTCTGGAAGGTTGGGTTGAAGAAGAAGTAAGAATAATAATATTTGCATAATCTCTCTCTTGTTTGATTTTGGGTAAATAATTTAACCACAGAGTGCACAGAGAGATAATATTTATTTTTCTCTGTGTACTCAAATTCACTATCAGCGTTTTTCTTGCTTGTAGCTCACCTCTGGTAAACTTTGGGTTCAATAGAAGAGAGCACAGAGGTTTTTTATTTTTTTCTTAATTTTCTACCTCAAAGATACTCTGTGTCCTCTGTGGTTTGTCATATTCTTTCATATTCTATTTGACACTATCCTATACCACTACAGGCATTAAGAGATACACAACCTCCTCACCTTCTGCCTGGGTTTCAGGAAGAAATACCCCTGCATGCATCCCATCCTTCAACATAACCTTGACTTCATCTGTGTCTATGCGCGAAAGAACCTCTGTAAGATAAGTTATATTATACCCAACGTCAAACTCATCTCCTTCATACTTGCATTCAAGTTCTTCGCTTGACTCTCCAACCTCAGAAACAGCTCGTACAGAAACCTTGCCTGATGACACCCTTAATCTTACCATCCTGGTGAGTGGGTCAGAAATAACATTTGCCCTTTTCAATGCTCCGATAAATTCTGTCTTGTTGATAATTATAACCTTGTCATTATCCTGAGGGATTACACCTTCATAATCAGGAAAATCTCCCTCTACAAGCCTTGAGACCAAAACGGTATCCTCTACATAGAAACCTATCGCCTGCTCTTCTAACCTTATCTCGATGTCACCCTTAAGCTTGCTTGCAAATCTTGCTGTCTTCTCACTTACTATCGCCCTCTTTTCGATGTCAAATTCTCCTTTTTTCTCGATAAAAGCAAGTCTATGTCCATCTGTGGCAACCATACGCAAGTATTCCTTCTTTACCTCTAAAAGTGCTCCCTGGGGCGAGGGCGAGTATGACTCTCGCGATACAGCAAATACCGTAGAATCTACAATCCTTTTGAGAAGCTCGCTCTTGAGTGTTAACTTTATCCCCTCCTTTATGCTTACCACAGCAGGATAATCATCCCTTGGTATAGATTGAAGTTTATAATTGCCCTTACCACATCTAATAGTTAAAGCTGTTTCTTCACTTTCAAGACTTATCTCTTCATCAGGTAATTCCCTCACTATATCATAAAATCTTCTTCCCGGAACAGTGGTGTCGCCCTCTTCCTCAATTTTTGCATCACCAATAGAAGTTATCGCCATCTCTGAATCCTGCCCTGTTATATAGACCCTGCCCGCCTTAGCCTCTACAAGAACATTGGAATATACAGGGATACTGCTCCTCTCAGGAACTATAGGATGGACAGTTGAAAGCATGCTCATCAATCTTTCTCTATCAAACTTTATCTTCATAAAACCTCCTGGTTATTAATTTTTTGTGTTAAATATCAACCACTGAGTACACAGAGATCATATATTCCGAAGAAAGCGGGACAGAATTTTTTCTCTGTGTTCTCCTAAACACTATGTTTTTCTAATTTATATAATAGAACAAAAAATAATAATCCCTTTTATCTAATAGTGTCACTGCTTTAGTGAGTAAGATTGAACTATTCGAATAATCCTCCTGAGAAATTCTCCATTCATTTACTTCCTATTTTGGAGGACACAGAGAATTAATATTACCTCCCTGCCCCGTTAGATGTTTACTATCTAACGGGGTGAATGATCTCTGTGGTTTCTTCGTATCCTTTGTGCCTTTCCGTTGGTCCGCTAGCCAACGGATAACTAACGGACTTTGTGGCGAAATATAACAAACCGCATTTTCATTATAACATAAAAAAGGTAAAAATGCAAGAATTTTTTAAAGCCACCTCTTTTTTATATATATAATTGCCTCCTCTTTCGTCTCAAGATTACCCAGTGTCATCTCTTCCTCTACCATAGATAGAATCTCTCTGAATATAGGTCCGGGAACAAGACCAAGCTCTATTAGATCATCACCTGTTACAAGTCTTTCCTTCATCTGTTCTTTTTGTGTCAATACATCAACCGCATCATTGACTAACTGCATAAGTCCATTCGATAAAAGTCCTGCCGAGGCATAAGCATCTGAGAGGGCAAGAAGAAGAAGTCCCGGCGTATCCTCACCAGAGGATGATACAAGTCTTACAACTGCCCTACGAGTATAATTGTGGTCAGAAGCAAGAAGATGTGGTCTCATATGCTGCTTGATAAGTGTAGTAATAATAGATTTCTCCTCATTAGAAAGTCTCAGTCTGGTTTTTACTATATCCACTCCAACCTTTTCATGTCCATAAAAGTGTACTCTGTCCTTTTTAAACTCGCACGTTTGTGGTTTACCAACATCATGAAGCAGACATGCAAGTTTTAATACAGCCTTGTTCCTTTCAAGGTACTCAAGGAATATGTGAGGACAGGGCAACATATCTATTTTTAGCTCTTCAAGAGCCCTTACAGTATTAATAGAATGATAAACAAGATCACCATAGGGTTTATTCTGAGGTACACCCTTGAGAGATGAGAACTCGGGAATAATTTCATCAAGTACCCCCATCTCTGCCATATCACTTAATGTTTGCCAGCACGGTGTACCATTTAATATATAGAATAATTCAATCTTTATTCTCTCCTCAGCCACTCCCTTCAATTTATCCTTATACCTGCTCATCCAGCATCTGGTTCTCCTGTCTATAGAGAAATCATAAATACACTTGAACCTGAATGCGCGAATAACCCTCAAGGGGTCATCGCTTATATTCTTTTCATATATTGCTCTAATTATACCCCTCCTTAAATCCCTTTTACCTCCGAATGGATCGATAATGCGTGACGATGGCAGTTTAATTGCCATTGAATTTATTGTGAAATCCCTTCTTTTAAGGTCAGTTACTATATCAATACCCCCATTGAAATCGAATATATAGTCACCAATAACTACCCTTGCCTCGTCCCTATCCTCATCAAGTAGTATAAAACTACCTCCAACTTTTTCTGAGAAATTCCTTGCAAGCTCTATACCACTTCCTATGACAAATAAATCAAAATCCTTTGGTCTGAGTCCGAGCAGCATGTCTCTTATTGTACCTCCGACAAGGTAAACATTCTGTTTTCTATAAAAAGAAGATAGGGATGATATTATATCCATAAAATTATTAGTTGGCTTGATAAACATATTACAATTTTAGATTGTAGATTGAAGATTTTAGATTGACCCTACTGAAATAGCTTACAAGTTCGCATTTCACCCTGTATACTATGTTACAGGGCAAGCAGGGTAAACCGATGACTATTAATTTAGTTGTTTCAAATGATGTTCAAAAAGATGTATGAGCATATGAATAACGCTACATCCTCCCTCCAAATACGAGATTGCTCTATAATGACGCAAAAAAGGATGTGTCATTGCGAGTGAATGAAGTGAGCGTGGCAATCTCATCCCAGCGTCTGTCATTGCGAGTGAATGAAGTGAGCGTGGCAATCTCATTTGTTATACTTACATACACCCCAAAAAGAGATTGCTTCGCTTACGCTCGCAATGACTGGGAAGAAAGTGCCATTGCGAGTACTTTCTCAACATTTCACATTAAACATTCAACATTTCACAAACCTATCGTCCGTCAAACGACGGACTCCTACAACAACATTTCACATTCAACATTAAACATCTAACATTCAACATTCAACAGTCTGAAGACTGTCACTCCTATTTAGTGTCTTTAGATTACAAGGGATGAGATTGCTTCATCCTTACGGATTCGCAATGACAAAAAATAGAGTCGGTTATACAATTTCAATTGAATATACCATATCACTTGTATAAAGAAAGGAGTGATTCTCCATATTAATCGTCTTTGTTTAACACATATATTCAAATAATAAGAATTAAAAGAATTTGTACCTATATTCTGTCAACTAAATTGGAGATGAACCATTTATTATAAAGCAAAAATCGAAAATTGTCAATAGAAAATTATTTACCGAACTCCTGTCCACCTTAAAACTCTTTCCCTTGGTGATTCCTCCTCAGACATAGTGTGTATTGTCATCCGATCTTTCCCAATCCTCACAACACATGCCCCCTGTCTGTCCGTCCTTATAACCCTTCCATATCTTTCATACTCTTCTATCATCTCCTCCGAGGGTAATCCCCAGCGGTTACTTCCAACAGATATAAGTGTAACCTCAGGCTTTACAATCTCCAGAAAAGAGGGATTCCTGTATCCCCCGAAGTATGGGGCCTTCAGTATATCGGACTCTTCAACCATTTCATGTATATTATTCTCTACGTGCCCCAAAAAAAGAGTTTTGATGTCTTCTATAACCTGATTAATTTCTTTAGCATTAAAGTTTAAAACAAGGCTTGCATCCTTAATTTTCGTGCTGGATTCTACTCCGTCTTTCGGGTTCATTACTGAAAAGGCAGCAATTTTATCCCCCTCTTTTACGAACCTGAAGGGTATCTTCTTCTCCTTTATGTTTCTGAGAAATTTTTTGTAACCATATGAACCATAAGGGATAAATGGTAGTGCTACACATCCAACCTTAAAATTTTCAAGAATATATGAAAGCCCGCCAATATCATAAGAGAGGGGAGATGTGAGAAAAATGAGTGATATCTCCCTTATGCCCTTATTTCGCAATAATTCAGCAGCAGTAGGTACACCTCTATGATATGAGCCTCCATCAATAAGTACAGTCCCGCCCATCTCTATTAGAGTGGAGTTTCCCTTTCCAACATCGAGAAATGTTAAACGAATCTCAGGGTTATACATCCTGTAGAGCCCGGTGGTTAAAACCACAGCAAGAGAAATAAATATAGTATATACCAGAACCCTGAAAGAGACGCCGAAAAACCCCCATTTTATAAAGTTATGAATTACATTAAACCCTGATATGAGAATAATAAAATAAAGGATAAGGAAAAGTGGCGACGGACTTCCAATCCAGAAGTGACCGTTTGGAACCCTACCAAACATATTTACCACATTTAGCGTAAGTGTGGTAAACCCATACACCGATGAGGCAAATATTTTATTTAATATACCTATCCCCAGCAGGTTGACAAAAGAGAGGAGCAGTCCAGTAACGATACATATCCCGGTAAGTGGTATCACAAGCAGATTTGCTACAAGGGATATTATGGGAAGACGATAGAAATAATGGGCAGCGAGTAGGGTGGTGCCTGCTTGCGCTGATAGCGATATGGTAAACGGTTTTATTACGACATTATCGATAAACTTGTTTCCTCTAACCCTGATTATTTCGTATATTTTCGGATATAGGTAGATTATTCCTGCTGTTGCACCGAACGAGAGTTGAAAGCTTACATCAAAAAGGGATTGTGGATTCCATAAAAGTATGATGAAGGCAGCAACACTGAGGGTGTTCAATGTATCCGTATCCCTCCGTGTAAGGAATGATATCATCAATAGTATACACATTATAGTTGCCCTCACTACTGAAGGTCGCAGGTCTATCATCAGTGCATATATTATTAGTAATGTAGATGTAATAATTATGTTAATAATATTCGGTGCTCTGAATAAACGAATTATGAGTGTCAAAAAGAACGCAATTATACCCACATGAAGTCCAGAGACGGCAAGTACATGAACAACCCCGGTATTCCTGAAACCCTCTTGAACATCCCCTGGTATCCCTCCTCTCTCCCCTATGATTATACCTTTAAGAAAGGCCCCCTGTTTTCCTCCAACATAGTTGTCAATGACCTTCTCAATATAGGCTCTTATTCTTGCAGCTATAATAATGAGATTTTCCCCGTATTTCCCTTCCAGCCTTACCAGACTATCAGGAGACATTAACACATATATATCCTGTCTGTTAAGCCACCTGCCGTAATCAAATCCTCCTGGGTTGCTGGACGAAGGTGGGGAGTTGAGGGTGCCATATAGGATGAGTCTATTCCCGTATTCTACATCGTCTTCAAGGGTAACCCTGACTTTCCCACACACAGGAATTGTATCAGTGGAATTCATTACAGATCTCACCTCAAATCTAAAAAAAGTTCTATCTTCTCTCCTATCCGGTATAGAGATTACATCACCAAGTATGGATAAATCCCCTTTAATATGAGTGAGATACCTTATATGATCTTCCGGAAATATTCTCGTTCTTCCCTCATAATAAAAAAATCCGAAACACGACATAAGGGCTATACAAATGATGTCTTTATAATCGGGTCTGGTTTCTGATAAGAGTAAAACTGCTATGAAGATTAGAAGAAGGAGTAATAGGAGGGGAATAGCAAAAAGTAATCTGTTGGTAAAATATCCGCAGACCAACCCTGTGGAAAATGAAATAACGAGATAGAGGAAGGGTGTTCTTGTCATAATTCGTGGATAAACCTATCACAATATTCAAGACATAGCGCCTTAAATTTTTCCTTGAAGACATCTTTCGAAAATTTTAACGCCTGCTGTCTCATCTCATTAGCATCGTACTTCCCCCTATCAAACTCTCTTACAACTTTCACAAGAGACTGGTTATCCTGTGAATTAAAAAATTCTCCGGTAACCCCCTCATCCATACTCTCTAAAAGCCCACCCCTTTTGTATGCAATAACTGGCGTTCCGCAGGCGAATGCTTCAATCGGTGTAATACCAAAATCCTCATGTCCAGGGAATATTAGAGCCTGTGTCATTCTCATATAACTTCTTAACTCATCATCAGAGATTTTACCAATAAAGTGAATATTTGGTCTTGACATTCTCTGGAGTTTGCCCTTCTCAGTACCCTCGCCAACAATGAGCAGAGGTAATCCTAAAGTATTGAACGCCTGGACTGCAATATCAATCCGCTTGTACGGTCTGAGTCTCGACACAACAAGGAAAAAATCCTGTACCTTGAGCTTGGGGGCTATTGTAAAAAAGGTCGTATCACAGGGTGGATAGACAACTGCAGATTCTCTTCTGTAATATTTTTGTACCCTCCTTTCTACCTCATTTGAAATAGTGATGATATAATCTGGTCTATCCGCAGCTATTCTGTCCCACATCCGCAGGTAATTAGAAACCAATCTCAAGCTCGCCCTTTGTAAAGGGTTTTTAGTCTCATAAATCCTGCCATAATATCTCTCCCAGACAAACCGCATTGGATTTAATATATATGATATATGACAGGTAGAAGGACCAGTTATACAACCCTTTGACCACGCACTTGAAATCGAAATGACCAGGCCAAAATCATTGAGCTCCAACTGCTCAATGGCAGTTGGGAAAAGGCTTACATATTTCTCATATTGAGTGCGTACAAAAGGGAGACGTTGAATAAAGGTCGGAGTAATTCTCAATTCCTGGAAACAGGATGGCAGAGCAGCCATATCCATCAAAGTGGTATAGATTGGTGCTTCAGGAAATAATTCATGGATAACCCACAGAACACGTTCAGCGCCCCCAAATTGATTCATGTAGTCATGAACGATAGCAACCCTATTATTTTTCAACTCATATCCTCCCTGATAATTTTTTCGTATTGTCAAAAATCTAACCACAGATTCACCCTGTTAAATAGTTCTAATATTAAGTACAAGTAATCATCTCTGGTATTTTATTTAACAGGGGAACCACAGAGAATTAAATTTACTC
>JAUWGP010000047.1 GCA_030606335.1 Caldifarciminota bacterium | reverse complement strand
TAAAAGATGGAATAGAAAATTTGTTTTGTAGAGGTCATAGAGTGAAGGCATAAGATTCTTCTGCAAGTCCTTAATTAATAAAAATCTCTGTGGTTCCCCTGTTAAATAAAGTACCAGGATTGATTACTTGTACTTAATTTTATAAATATTTAACAGGGTGAATCCGTGGTTAGATTTTTGACAATACTTACTTACTACAAAGGAGGATAAATGTTATATGCAATGGCACAACCATCCGGAGCTCAGGGAGGAGCATCACCTCTGATATCTTTCTTACCTCTTATACTCATATTCGTTATATTTTATCTACTACTTATACTTCCACAACAGAGAAAACAGAAGGAACATAAGAAACTTTTAGACACTCTGCAGAGGGGACAGGATGTAATAACAAGCGGGGGTATACATGGTAAGATAACTAAGGTTACAGAGACAACAGTTACAATCAAGGTATCCGAAAAATGTGAAATCACAGTAGATAGATCTGCGGTAACAAGAGTAAATATAAGATAGTTTTTTATAATAAGACTAAAATGAAGATTGTGTTTTTCGGTACGGGAGGATTTGCTACATACCCACTTGTATGTCTATCCTCCCATCATGATATTTTACTTGTAGTAACATCCAGAGGTAAGGTAGAATCTCCAGTTGAGCTACTCTGTAAAGAAAGGTATCTACCCTTACTTGTTACACCCAACCCCAATAATAAAGACACAATCAATATTATCCAGGAGAAATCCCCTGATATCCTCATAGTGATTGATTATGGTTATATCCTGAAAAAGGAACTTATCTCGATCCCAAAACAGGATTCACTAAATCTTCATCCCTCCTTGCTTCCAAAATACAGAGGTGCTGCTCCAATTCAAAGGTCTATTATGAACGGGGAGAAAAAAACAGGCGTAACTACATTCATTCTTTCTGAGAGAATTGATAGCGGGGATCTAATACTTAGGGAGTCAACCATTATTGGGAAAAATGAAAACTATGGTGAATTAAAAACCAGACTTTCAAGAATTGGTGGTAAACTCCTCTTGAAAAGTATTGAACTATTGGAACAGGGCTTTAGAGGAAAACTTCAACAGGGTAAAGTAACCTACTCTTCAAAGATAAAAAAGGAAGAAAGGAAAATTGATTGGAACAGAAGTGCAGAGAAAATAAAAAATCTTATCTGTGGACTTTCTCCAAGACCGGGTGCATATACTACCTTTAGAGGTAAAAGACTTATTGTATTAAAAGTAAAAGCAAAATACCAGAAAGGAGAAAAACCCGGTGAGATTATAAAAGATGAACCCATTCTCATTTCAACAGGTAAAGGAATCCTGCAAATACTCGAATTAAAACCAGAGGGAAAAGGTTCAATGTCAGCACTTTCATTCAAACTTGGATATAGACCCAAACCGGGCGAAGTTTTCGGAGAAGAAGGAAGGGAGTAGGGCAAGGCTTTAGCCTTGCAAAAAGAGAGAAAAGGGAAGAGTGAAGAGTGTAAGGCGATTGACAAACAACAAGGAAAAAGTAAAAAGGCAAAAGTAAAACTCAATGACAAATGACTTTGTACTTATTTACTCAATAAACCAGATAAACTTAACAAACTAAATAAACAAGATAAACCCAATAAACTCAACAAATTTATCCCGTGAAATGTAAAACATATTTCACTGGGACCCAATTAACGTTTTTTTAATTCCCTTTCTCTTTCTTCAACATTTTTATCAACACATTCAGTTCCTCATAATCTATCAAACCAAGGTCTATTTCCATATAGGCTGAAAGTAATGTGAGAGCTTTATATGTATCCACCCTTATATGTGAAGTTCCTTTTAATGCCTCTATCTCACTTTCTATTACTCCAAGGTCCTTTCTCCTTACAGGTCCGCTAAAGGAGTGTCTTAATCCGTCCTTATTTACTTTTTTGAGTGTATCTTCTGCCATCAGATAAGCAAGCTTTTCATCTAAACCAATATCCTTCAAAATGGACATACTAAGGCCCAGGAGACTAGCAAAATGGGACGAAGAAAGGGTTAATGCTGCATGATATAGAAGCTTATCCTCTTTTCTTATTTCAAATGGAATACCTCTAATATCCTCTACTATCCTCTTACCTGTCTCAATGTCATCTCCCTCTATAGAAAAAAATATATCTTCAAGTGAGACAGGGATAAGTGATGTAAATGTCTTGACAGGATGAATTGATAGATGACTGCATTCCACTGCAGATGCAAGAACCCCGGACGAGAGTGCACCACTGGTATGAATAACAATTGATGTATCTAAAAAGCCTCCATTGTCTACAATATCTTTGCAAACATTTTCTACTGAGTCATCTGTAACAGTAAGAAAAACGATATCAGCTGAGTCAGTTACTTCGTAAGGTATTTTTGAGAAGTTATCACAAATTGAGAAGAGTCGAGAATCGTTCCTCTTCCTTGATGATAGCCCGACAATTCTATAACCCGCTTTACGTAGCGCAATTCCGATGGATGTTCCCACCTTTCCAATACCGATTATGGCAACGGTCTCTTTCATATCTTAATATATTATAACATATATAATAGTTCTGGTTCTTACTTCACTTTTACTTCTATGACCTTTGCCTTCTCTATTTCCTTCTTTGGAAGTTTAAGTTCCAGAACACCGTCTTTAAGTGTTGCCTCTACCTTGCTCGGATCTATCTCGTGTGGGAATTTTATACTTCTCCCAAAAGAGCCACAACACGTTTCTGCAAGATAATATGTCTCATCTTTCTCCCTTTTCTCCTTCTTTACTTCTCCCTTAATAGTAACTGTATCATCTGTTACAGAAATATCAATATCGTCTTTCTTTATTCCAGGTATCTCTAACCTTAGAAGGAAATGATCCTCTTTCTCTATAAGATCAACGGCTGGTGCCCATTCTACACCATGTAGTCCCTCCTCTTTCTCCCACCTTGTGGGAAAGAAATCGGAGAAGAACCTGTCGATGAATTTATCAAATGTATCTTCCAGTCGGGTCAGCTCTGCAAGGGGATAATATCTTCTCATAATAACCTCCTCCTTTAAAAATGATTACATAGATTTGTTAGCCACTGATTTCACAGATTTCATTTTTCATTACTATTTCAAAGAGCTTAATAGTTTTTCTGTTTTAATCAGTGCAATCTGCGGCTTCTTCTACCATATTCAATCATATAGTTGAGAAAAACTGAAAAAGGTTACAAAATATTATAAAAGGGGACAGGCTACTTTTTCCTCCAATCCGATTAATCCGCTGATACTTTTCTCTTGACTTTTCTCCTTTCATGTGGTATAATTCTGACGCTAAAGGAGGTAGTATATGGTAAATCCAAATATTTTCAGGACATACGATATACGAGGGATAGCTGAAGATGACCTTACTGATAATGTGGTCTATCATCTTGGTAGAGCATATGCAACTTACATCAACAATGATGGTTTGAACGATATCGTTATAGCAAGGGATGTGAGATTGTCCTCAGAAAGAATATGTGACGCACTCATTAAAGGTCTTTTAGATAGTGGAATAAATGTTACTGATGTTGGTACAGTCCCCACACCTGTACTCTATTTCTCCATTTTCCACCTAAACAAACATGGTGGAATAATGATTACAGGTTCACATAATCCTAAAGAATACAATGGCTTCAAGATTTTAAAAGAAAAGGCTACGATTTATGGGGAGGAAATACAGACCTTAAAGAAAATTATAAATGCTGGAAATTACACAAAAGGCAAAGGTAGTATTCAGGAATACTCAATAATGGATGAATATAAACAGGATGTGCTATCTCGAATCAACATAAAGGAGAAGCTGGACATTGTTATTGACCCCGGCAACGGGACCTGTGCAGGTATTGCTGATGATATATTAAGAAGAGCGGGATGCAGTGTAGAATGTATAAACTGTGAACCTGATGGAACCTTCCCGGCTCATCTTCCAGACCCGACAATTCCTGAATACATGGAACAATTAAAGAATAGGGTAATAGAAAAGGGTGCAAAACTTGGAATCGGTTACGATGGTGATGGTGACAGGTTAGGTGTAATAGATGATGAAGGTACAATTGTTTGGGGTGATAAATTACTTGGTATTTATTCAAAGGAAGTTCTCAAAAAGTTCCCAGGTGCTCCAATTGTCTTTGAGGTGAAATGTTCTCTCGGTCTTGTGGAGTATATAAGCTCCCTTGGTGGTAATCCTTATATGTGGAAGACCGGGCACTCACTCATTAAGGCAAAAATGAAGGAGATAAACTCTCCTCTCGCAGGAGAGATGTCCGGGCATATGTTCTTTAAAGATAATTACTATGGTTACGATGATGCAATCTTCGCCTCCTTGCGTCTTATTCAGCTTCTTTCTAATGATAAAAGACCCCTATCATCCATTGTTAATGAAATACCCTCATACTTCTCAACACCGGAGATAAGGGTGGACTCTACTGATGAAGATAAGTTCAACATTGTTGAGAAGATAAAGAATTTCTATAAAAAAAAGGGATACAATATAATAGACATAGATGGTGTCAGGGTTAATTTTGGTGATGGTTGGGGACTTGTAAGGGCTTCAAACACCCAACCTGTCTTAGTTCTTCGCTTTGAGGCAAAGTCAGAAGAAAGGTTAAAGGAGATTCAGGAAGAAATTATGGGGAAATTATAGTCAGGTGACAGGTGAAATAATTAATGTTGAATGTTGAATGTGAAATGTTGGATGAAATAAGAGTTGATTAGTTGAAAAGTTAATTGGTTGATTAGGTTGAGTGTTGAATGTTAGATGTTAAATGTTTAATGTTGAATGTGGTAGGAGCAACGTCCTCGTTGCGATAATAATGTTTAATGCATCAGGTGACAGGTATTAGGTGAAATGAAAATATCTGTTATTATCATTGCTCTTTGGAATAGAAAAACACTCAAGGATTGTATTGATGCCATATATAAACAATCAAGGAAACCCGATGAAATCATAGTTGTTACAAGTTCACCTAATTTAGTTAATTCTATATCTCTCAAATATCCAAAACTATCAATCATTTTGACAAAGTCTCAATTTAACCAACCACATACAGGCATTGTTCAAGCGATTAATACAGGTATAGATAATTCTTCAGGCGATATCATCGTGTTTACAGAGAATGACGTGCTGCCTTATTCAAACTGGTTAGAGCGTATAGAGTTCTACCTGAGTATAGACGATGTAGGAGGTGTGGGTGGTCCTGATGAGATATGGATGAATGGAATAAAACAGGCTCAGGAAAGGATAGGAAAGGTTGGAAGATTAGGTTTGGGTAAAATAATAGGTGGTCATAATAAGGACACATCCGACCAGTATGTAGATTTTCTCAAAGGGTGTAATATGGCTATAAAGAGGTCATTCTGTCCATACCTTGACAGGAATCTTATTGGGTTTTACCGCTGGGAGCAGGATATATGCCTGTATGTAAGAGCTAAATGTAAGAGACTAATATATAGAAACGACGTTAGAGTAAAACATATAAAGGAACAGGAAACCAAAGACTCCAAAAGGGCATATATATTCAGTTACAATACATCATACCTTGTGAGAAAATATCTCCCAAAGAAGAAGGCAAATATTTTTTTAATCGTAAGTTTGCTCTGGGGCGATGGTAGTTCCCCTGGATTTTTCAGAATAATCAAAAGGGGATTTAGCGAAATTATTATTTCATTAAAAGGAAAAATAAGAGGATGGAAGAGGAAAGCGTGAAGGATAAATGACTAATTGCTCTAATTTCTAATGTCTAATTATAGACCATAGAATACAGACAAAAAATGAAGGGAAAGGATAAAGGAGGACTTAATGCATTCAGTTAAAGTAGCAGTTATATTTATGCTATTCTGTGTATTGCCGGTTTCGGCAATTACCGAAAGAAGGAACGTGAAGATCGAGATAAAATCTCGCGATGATGTGTATATACTTCATAACATGGGAGTATCCATAGAAAATCTCAGGGATAATTATATAGAGACATCTCTCTATCCCGAGGAAATTAAAAATCTAATGGATGCAGGATACAAAGTCACAGAAAGAGAACTTGAGAAAATAACAAGACAGGGTTATCATGACTATTATGAGACTGAAGATTATCTTGATTCAATGCATATATTATATCCTAATCTCTCGAGAAAAGAAGTTATAGGGTTCTCGGTACTGGGTAAAAATATCTCTGCTTTTCTTATTACAGATTATCCAGATAGTGAAGAAGCAGAACCTGAGATTAAGTTTGGAGCAACCATACATGGCGATGAACCTGTGGGTACTGAAAACTCGCTCAAGTTAATATCACTTCTTTTGGATAATTATGGAATTGACGATAGTATCACATGGCTCGTTGATAACACTGAGATATGGTTTATCCCCATAGCCAACCCAGATGGAAGACAGGCAGGGTCAAGACGTAATGCAAATAACGTTGACCTTAATAGAAACTATCCGGTTCCTGATGGAAGCATAGGTGAGGACGGCACATATGACTGGGAACCAGAGACAGAGGCAATGATAAATTTCTCCTGTGCCCATAATTTTGTAATTTCGACCATGTTCCATGGTGGGGCCCTGGTTGTAAACTATGTATGGGACTATTCACCTGTCCCTGCCCCGGACAGCGGACTGATTCAGCTTGTTTCTTTAGGATATACCTGGAGAAATGGAAGAATGTGGACTAATGGATTGGGTTATCATGGAACCATTTTTGGTTACTACTGGTATCCTGTATGGGGAAGTCTTCAGGACTGGGCATACGATTCAACATCCTGTATAGACCTTACAATAGAACTTGATAGCTGGAAATGGCCTCCTTCCTCATGGCTTCCTGGACTCTGGGATGAGAACAGGGATGCTATGATATATCTAATTGAAAAAACCAATACAGGTATTGCCGGTGTTGTAACGGATTCACTAACAGGAGAGCCACTTTATGCTGAGGTTCAGGCACTTGAATATGGCAAACCAGTATATACTGACCCAGATGTCGGTGATTATCATAAGCTCTTACGTGATGGATTCTATAGTATGCAGTTTACATCTCCTGAATATGAGACAAGAACTTTCAATAATGTGTATGTAACCTTTGACACTCTAACGAACCTGAATGTATGTATGTATAAATTATTTGGCAGCCTTTCAGGTATTGTGAGAGATTCTGCTACTCAGGACTCTATTTCTGGAGTAAAAGTTACTGTGATCGGTTCACCAATAGACCCTGTTTATACAGACACACTCGGATTCTACTCACTAAATCCCTATCAGGGAACATACGATGTAAGTTACTCAGCTAATGGATATAGACCACTTGTGATACAAGACCTGGAAATAGGTGAGACGACTGTACTTGATGTAAACCTATATCCCTATGAAAGCCACTACTATGTACGAAATGATGCATTCAATATACCTGATAATGATACCATAACCGATACACTATTTATTAATGATTCCATAACAATAAGCGATATTAATGTGTATCTCGATATTACCCATACTTATGTACGAGATCTTGTCATAACCCTTACCTCACCAAACCAAACCAGTGTAACTCTTCACAATATAAGTGGGAGAGAATTCCCATTCTGGTTTGATGCCAATAACCCAGCTGATGGACCAGGTTCCCTTGGTGATTTTATTGGAGAATCGAGTTATGGTGCATGGATACTCACTGTAATAGACAAAGCGGGTGGAGACACGGGTCAGGTAAACCAGTGGGCAATACAACTGTATTCAGAACCAACTGAGATAGAAGAGATAGTTACCGAACATCAGTTACCGACAATAAGAGCTTATCCAAATCCATTCAGGAGAGAGACGGTTATTCGTTATTCGTTATTCGTTAATTGTGACGATGCTTCACACCCTACTCCTTACGCCTTACGCATCTATGATATCTCAGGTCGTCTTGTCCGTACCATTCCTATAAATCTGTGTAATCCCGATAAATCTGTAAAATCTGTGTTATGGGATGGGAGAGATAATAATGGAAATATCCTATCTGCAGGTATTTACTTTTACAGATATAAAGGGGAAAACTTTGATGAAATGGGTAAACTTGTAATGATACGTTAAATTTTTAATAATAAAAACTTGACTTTTTAAAATAATTATGCTATAATCACCAAGTCATTTTACGAGATTTAATCCTTGTTATGAAAAAACCACACCTTACACGGAAAGATAGGCTGGTGGTTTAGGTATTCGTTCTAACAAAACAAATAGGGAGGAAATATGGCAGTTAGAGATGATATAAAGCAGATAATAGTGGAAAAACTTGGTGTTGATGAGAAACAGATAACAGATGAAGCAAGTTTCACAGATGACCTTGGGGCGGATTCTCTCGATACTGTTGAGCTGATTATGGCCCTTGAAGAGAAATTTGAGATAGAAATACCAAATGAGGATGCAGAAAAACTTACAACCGTTGGAAAGGCTGTAAAATATTTAGAAAACAAGTTAAAATAATAAATATCCTTTCTCGCTGCATCAACTTAGTAACTTTCCCCCAAAAGGTCTTATAACGGAGGTTATATGAGGCGAGTAGTAATTACAGGTGTGGGTCTTATAACTCCAGTAGGTCTTTCCAGAGAAGATTTCTGGAAAGCCCTCCTTTCTGGCAAGAGCGGGGTATCTCACATCACAAGGTTTGACGCAACTGAATATTATGTGAGAATTGCTGCAGAAGTAAAGAACTTTTCTCCCAACGACTTTCTCCCCCCGAAAAAAGCAAGGAGGATGGACAGGTTTTCACAGTTTGCAATTTGTGCATCAAGAGAGGCTGTGGTGGACGCTGAAATAGATTTCAATAACGAGGATGTTGAGAGAGCCGGGGTTATTATAGGCTCTGGTATTGGTGGTTTAGAAACCTTTGAAATTCAACATCGGAAGCTACTCGAGTCTTCACCAAGATTTGTCAGTCCTTTCTTTATTCCCATGATGATAATCAACTCTGCCTCTGCTGAGGTTGGTATTGATCTCAGAATCAAGGGAGCTAACTTCTCTGTGACATCTGCCTGTGCCACATCCGGACATGCGATAGGAGAGGCTTATCGACAAATAAAGAATGGTATTGCAGATATCATGATAACCGGAGGAACAGAAGCAGCTATAGTACCCACATCTATTGCTGGTTTTGGAAATATGAAGGCAATATCTCAAAGAAATGATGAGCCAGAAAAGGCATCAAGACCCTTTGATAAAGAAAGAGATGGATTTGTATTAGGTGAGGGCGCAGGAATTCTTGTACTGGAGGAATATGAACATGCCATAAAAAGGGGAAAGACTCCATACTGCGAGGTTGCTGGATTTGGTATGAACTGTGATGCCTATCATATAACTGCACCCAACCCGAATGGAATAGCGGGAGCAAAGGTAATGAAGCTGGCAATGGAGGAAGCAGGTCTCAAAACCATAGACTACATAAATGCTCATGGAACCTCAACACCACTTAATGACAAAATCGAAACCATATCAATAAAAGTAGCTTTTGGTGAGGAAAATGCCAGGAAGATTCCCATATCCTCTACCAAGTCGATGACAGGTCATCTACTTGGTGCAGCTGGTGCCTGTGAACTTATAGTCTGTGTTTTATCCATAAGGGACAATATTGCACATCCTACAATAAATCTTGAATATCCAGACCCGGAATGTGACCTCGACTATATACCAAATAAGGCGAGAAATATGAAAATAGAAACAACCCTTTCTAATTCCTTTGGGTTTGGTGGGCATAATACCTCTATAGTACTCAAGGCTATGTCATAGTACCTATAATTATCACTTAACCCCATAAAAGCATATCAGAATACCAGAATATCAGTAGGTAGAATATCAGGATACCAGATGATCAGGAACAAGCTTCTAAAAACCTGATATACTGATTCTCTGGTAACCTTCATACTGATACAATGATCACCTGATTTACTCTTTTACTCCCATATTTTTTATTAAATCCTGAATCCTATAGGAAGAGATACAACCTCATATCCCCATCTGTATTAATACCAAATAGATATAAAAGCATATCAGAATACCAGAATATCAGTAGGTAGAATATCAGGATACCAGATGATCAGGAACGAGCTTCTAAAAACCTGATATACTGATTCTCTGG
>JAUWGP010000015.1 GCA_030606335.1 Caldifarciminota bacterium | reverse complement strand
ATCCGTTAGCTAACGGATTGGTAATAAAAGTTGTCAGGTAAAGAGATTTGTAAATTAATCTGAGTAATTTTTTCCTAACTAAAGGTGTTGTGTAGTTAATATCTGGGTAATCAGGTATAATGAACTTTATACCAGGAGGTGAAAATGCATCAAAAATCAGTAAAGATAGGCTGGATTATCATGTTGATACTGGGGATATACCGATTCATTGGAAGTATTATGCTTATGGCTACCGGAGAATCTGACATTTCATCTGGAATTCTTTTCTTTACAAATGCAGTTGCAATCATAGGTATAACCCTGGCAAGTTATAGAAATGCGGAGAAATGGTCCTGGTGCTGCTTGCTTATTATCGGGATAGCTCCTCTTTTTGGTTGTACAATTTTACACGGTGTGGGAGCATGGGTTCTGGTGGGCTGGATATTGTTTATCCCTGCCATAGTAATTCCAGCAAAAGCCATACTGGGCAAAAAAACCGCTTAATATGATTTAGGTGCTCTGAAAAGGTTAATTTAAGTGAAAACCATTTAAGAATCAGACCTTAATAAAAAATAATTTAAGCAAGATGTCTTTTTGTATATCTCAGTAGGAAATACACGTAAGCATGTAATTGTGAGATAGGAAAGTTTTAAAACACAGTCCAACAATGGCGTCATATCTTATGAAACAATCAACAAACAAATCCTATAATGAATTGATAGAAAAGAAACATTTATTTTAGTTTAGACCTAACACCATTCTTTTACACCTTTAAAACACCCAACAAAATCAAAATATAAATAAAAGAGCAGGTAAAATCCAAACCCTTTATACCCCTTACTACATAATAATTGAATAAGTTATCTCTAATCAAAATTTTTAAAAGAGAGCTCAAATGCAGTTTTTCAGAGCTCTCTAAAAAAAGACTTGACAATCTAATAAATCTATTGTATAATACTATTAGACGATTTTAGTCTAATAGTACAAATATGAAAATAAATAAAAGGGAAATAATTCTACAGATCGCTCGCAAGTTATTTGCACGCTATGGATTAAAAAAAACAAGCGTGGATGACATAGCTGCTGAGGCAAAGATTGGTAAAACAACAATATATTATTACTTCAAGAGCAAGCAGGATATTTTTAAAGCTGTAGTTGATCGTGAGTTAGCAATACTCAAGAATGCTATAAATGAGGCTATTTCTAAAGAAGACTCTCCTCAGGAAAAACTTCGTGCTTTTATATTGACCAGAATATCCCACTTGAGGAAACTTGTAAATTTATATAGAGTAACTAAAGATATTGTAACAGAGCTTCTTCCAGACCTTGAAAAAATCAGGGAATCTCACTTTATGGAAGAGATGAATATTATCATGGAAATACTTTCTGAGGGCGTTAATAAAGGGACTTTTAAAGCAAAGAGGATCGGTCTTACTGCTTTAGCAATAATATCTGCGTTAAAGGGGTTAGAGTATCCTTGGGTACTGGATGGGAAACCATTAGACATTAAAAAGAGTGTAGATACATTATTACATATTTTATTTAAAGGAATAGAGACAAAGTAATTTTTTGAATATAAATAGACTAAAAACCAATTTGGTTTAATGGTCTAGAAAAGGAGAATGCCGAAATTATATGTTCTATTCAGTCATACATTTAATCTTACGGGTTTTATCCTTAGTCTACATCAGGCTGCAATCCATCGGCATTGAGAATATTCCGAAGCAGGGTGGTGTGATTCTGGCGCCAAATCATCCAAGTGACTTAGATTCATTTATCCTGGGAGGTGCTATTACGAGGCACCTACATACAATGGGCAAAGAGGAACTGTTCAAAAGACGCTTAACAGAATTTATCTTTAGAAAGCTGAACGCTTTTCCCGTAAAAAGGGCGCAAATTGACAGAGAAGCCATCCGATCCGCTATTGGCATTCTCAAAAATGGTCATGTAATTGATATGTATCCTGAAGGAACGGTGAGTAAAGACGGCTTTCTTCAAGAATCGAAACTTGGAACCGCATTTATTGCCTTGCAGGCAAAAGTGCCTGTTGTTCCAACAGCGATAATTGGCACTTTTAATGTTATGTCAAAAGGACAGAGGTTTCCCAGACCACATAAGGTAGTTATTAAATTTGGGAGACCTCTTTATTTTGATGAATACTATGATAAACCTTACAAAAAAGAAATATTGCACATTGTAACTATGCAAATAATGAGCGAAATAAAGATACTATTGAGCTCGGATTAAATGGAGGTATACCACATGTCAGTATTTGAAAGAGTGAAAAAGATTATTTTGGAAGTACTGCTCGTAAAAGAGACAGAAGTTTTACCAGAAAGCTCTTTTACAGACGACCTTGGAGCAGATAGTCTTGATTATGTTGCACTACTCCAGGCACTTGAAGCTGAGTTTAATATCAAAATTCCTGATACAGATGCAGCAAAATTTAAAACTGTCAAATATGCTGTGAACTATATAACAAGCAAACAGAAAAAGAGCAGTTGATATCAACTTAAAATGCAAGTAGTAATCTACCGAGAGGGAGGTTTTGCGGATGAGCTACGATGAATATAGGGGTGCTTTACTATTAGGCATAGATGAAATAACAATTGTATGTCATGGAAGATCAAATGCTAAGGAGATAAAGAATGACATTTTCACAGCAAAGAGGTTTGGAGGGGTAAAGATTAATAATCTATAAAGGAGGAATGTTATGGCTGAGACAAAGAATTTGTGGGTTAAGCCACTTAAGAGGATTGGACGTACTGCTGTCCAAAATAGTACAATTAGGAAACTTGCGCTGAAGAAGGCCGTCGGTGAAGTATATAAGAAACTCATTTTGAAGGAATCAGACCATTACCTACCAAAAGAACAAGAAGACAAGTTTTATATGGTAAGTGCGATGTTCCATTCTATTGATAGGGCGATATCAAACAATATTTCTCCTCAATGCAGAGATGCACTCCTGAACACTGTGGTAGGCAAAATGCTTACTGGCGGAGACCCTGAACCGAAGAAGAAATTCTTTGATGAGTTTGGCTTTGGTCCGCCTACCTTTGTTACAATAAGTCCTACCAAGACTTGTAACCTGAGGTGTAAAGGTTGTTATGCGAGTTCTGGTAAAAGCACTGAAAAACTTGACTTTAGCACATTTGACAGAATTATACGGGAAACAAGAGAACTCTGGGGTTCTCATTTTACAGTCATATCTGGTGGAGAGCCTCTCCTTTATAAAGGAATCTTTGATATAGCAAAAAAACACAAGGATACATTCTTTTTGATGTATACTAACGGCACTCTCATTGATGACAAAGTTGCAAGGAGACTTGCAGAATTGGGTAATATTACTCCTGCTATTTCTGTGGAAGGATTTGAAAAGGAGACTGATGCACGAAGGGGAAAAGGTGTTTACAAAAGAATAGGAAAAGCAATGGATAACCTAAACAATGCTGGAGTTCCTTTTGGTTTATCAATAACGGCGACGAAGGATAATGTAGATATAGTGACAAGCGATGAGTTTTATGATTTCTATTTTGAAAAGGAGCCAAAGGCGATTTACGGCTGGATATTCCATTATATGCCTATAGGCAGAAGTTATACGATTGAGCTTATGCCAACACCGGAACAGAGACTTTTTATGTGGGAGAAAAACAGAAAAATAGTACAAGAACGAAAGATTTTCATTGCAGACTTCTGGAATGATGGAACTGTCTCAGACGGGTGTATATCAGGAGGTAGGACGGGAGGGTATTTTTACATAAACTGGAATGGAGATTGTGCTCCCTGTGTGTTTGCTCCTTATGCTGTCCACAACATCAATGAGGTCTATAAGAATGGTGGTAACCTGAATACTGTGCTAAATTCTGAGTTCTTCAGGGCAATCCGAAAGTGGCAAGATGAATACGCTTATAAACAACCTAAAGACAAAAAAGGAAATCTCATAAGAACCTGTGCTATCAGAGATCACTATGGAATGTATTACGAACTTATAAAGGATCACAAGCCTCATCCCATAGATGAGGATGCCCGAGATGCCTTTAGAGATGAGAAATATCGCAAAGAACTCACAGCATATGGAGAGAAGATAGAAGAATTGACAAAGGGTATCTGGGAGAATGAGTATTTGCAAAGGAAGTAAGATGAATAGAGAGCTAAAATGTTCAATGGAATTACCTATCACTCTATAAGAATATCCATTATTTTAAGAAAAATCAGTGGGCGTTTCGTGTTCCAGCAGGTAGCAAGAATACTTGCATTCCTTTCATATATTCTTCTTAGACAAAGGAGAAAAATCTTAACAGAAAATCTGAGACATATAGCACGAGGTGAAGCTCGCCTTGTAAGAGAGACTTTTGTTAACTTCGGATTAGCCTATGCTGATTTTCTGGCAATACCCTCTATGAAGAGCAAGGAGATATGTAGAATAGCAAAAGTTCGTGGACTCTCAAACCTTGATAGAGCACTCTCGGATGGAAAGGGTGTGGTATTGCTGAGTGCGCACCTTGGCAATTGGGAACTTGAGGCGTGCTATATTACTGCCTTGGAATACAAGACTGTTGGCATTGCAGAATCCTTTGGTCCTGGGGAAAGATTTTTTAACCTGTACTCAAGACTTCGGACTGAGACCGGCATGAAAATAATCCGTTTAGAAGATAAAATGAGTGGGATAAAGGCACTAAAGGCATTAAGAAGAAATGAGATTCTTATGCTACTTGGAGATAGAGATATTATGGGAAATGGAGTAAAAGTTAAATTTTTAGGACAGGGGAGTTCCCTTCCGAAAGGTCCTGCTCTTCTCTCACTTAAGACAGGGGCTCCCATTGTTACAGCATTCTTTGTTCGAGAAAACGGAAAATATATGGCAATAATAGAACCTCCTATTGAATTTGAAAGGTGTAAGATTCTTGAAAAAGATATTCAGAACTTAACACAGCTGATAGCTAAAAGATTGGAGAGAATAATTCTTACCTATCCTACACAATGGTATGTGTTTCAGATGAATTGGAAGGAGCAAGCAAATAATTATAAAAATCGTTATTGTAACTGATGCTTATTACCCCCAGATAATTAGTAGTTCTTATGCGGTGTATAATCTTGCACATGGGCTAAAAAAATTGGGTAAAGTGTAACAGTATTTACACTCATGGCTTATGGAAGGAACCTCAACGAAAAGATTGGAGACCTTAAGGAGCACGGTCTAAAGGAAAAGCAAAAGCGGTATCAAATAGGGTAGAGTTAAATAGATTTAATCCACAGAGGAATGGCGGATATTTGCGTCATAGATTTAGCATACCACGGGAGCTCGTTGTATCATATACAAGGGAGATTAAGTGAGGAGAAAAGGGAAGATATAGGGAAAACGGTTTCCTATTTAAACCCGGAAACAGCGAAGATTTGGCAGACAAAATAGTTAAGGTCTTATCTAACAATGACATAAAAGAGAGAACCAGAAGGAATAATTTTGAGATTATAAAATTACACTTATCAAAAATGGGTAAAAGAGTATAAAAAAGCTCATTGCGATGTTAGATATAGCTAAGAGCTGTAAAAAATACAACTCCATCTTCCTTGAGAGAGGAAATACTGGTATCCTATTGATACACGGGATAACAAAGACTCCCAGGGAATTGCAAGAACTGGCGGAGAAACTGGCAAATAAGGGATTTACTGTTTATTGTCCATTACTGCCTAATCACGGCACATGTCCAAGCAAGTATGAGACTTGTTGGAGGGATGTGCTGGATTTAAATCCCAGTGAGCTGAAAGAAAGAGTGGAAAAAGCATTTCGCGAAATGCGAGGAAGCGTAGACAAAATCTATGTAGGAGGAATTTCACTTGGGGCAAACCTTGCCTTCCATCTGGCTGTAAAATATAAAGTAGATGGTATCATTTCAATTGGAGCAGCTATTTCTCTAAATAAAGGACTGGAATTTCTTACTGCACTTGGACCAAGAGTGGGTAATCTTTTGGACACGAAGGATAAGAGAGGTTTAAACAATGATTTTGTTTATCACGACTTTCCTATATCGAATCTATTTCATATGTTATCGTTTCAGAAAGAGATTAAAGGTATCTTACCAGATGTAAATGCACCCGTTTTAATAATTCAATCGGTTGCAGACAATTTGGTTGATTCAAAAAGTGCAACTTATATATCCAAGAAAATTAAGTCAAAGAAAAAGAGACTTATCTGGGTAGAGAACAAAGGTCATGGTATAACAGATGCTGATGTATGCTTTAAAGAAATATGCAAGTTTATCAGAGATAACAATAAATAAAAGAGGAAGAAAAAAATACCTGAACCCAAATGGGAATGGTATCTTATTGATCCACTTACATACGCCCATCTAAACTATTAAAGAAATGTATTGATGTTCAATGGAATCTTTGATTTGATAATTCCAAGACCGTTTGTCAGGGAACTGAATACTACCCTGGGAAATCCTGAAATTACGTGGCTTTCCAGTGGTCATTTTACTATCCTTATTTTCAGTCCATATATTATAAAGATGTCCCTGGAACATCTTAATCAATTTTCGTGACATACTCTTCTTTGGAAATAATGGTGAGAGAAAAGGCAATTAATACCGTTCTTCTTGAGATAAAGAAAAAAATAGGAGAATAGCTATGCGAAAATTTGCTAACTTAGTCATTAAATACCGGGTGGTTATTATTGTTTCAGTGATTGCTTTAACTGGATTTTTGGGCTATCAATTGAAGAATTTGAAGATAAATAGTGATATCCTTACTTATTTACCCCAGGACGATCCTCTGGTAGTGCTATTTAATGAGGTTGGGGATAAGTTTGGCGGTAGTTCATTGGCTATGGTAGCCTTGGAAACCGACAATGTATTCAACCATAAAACACTGAATAGAGTTGACAAGATTACCGAGAAATTCAAACTGATGGACGGAGTCTCTCACGTAATGAGCCTAACAGATATTCTGGACATCAAAAAGACCGAGTGGGGACTGGAGGTTGGCAAATTGATTGATAGACGCAATATTCCTGAAAACCAAAGTGACTTGCAAAAACTGATGGAATACACCCTTTCTAAAGATATGTATAAAGGCAATCTGGTTTCTGAAGACGGTAAGATAACGGTTATTATTGCACGTCTTGTAGAAGATATTGACAAGATAGAAGCTGGAAAGCGAATGAAAGAACTTGTTAAAGAGACTAAAGGAAAGGAGAAGATATATTACGGTGGAATGCCATTCCAGATGATTTTTTTGGCAGACATCATCAAGAAGGATTTGAGTAAGCTTACTCCACTGGTTATTCTATTAGTGATGGCTACTCTTTTTTTCAGTTTTAGAAGTTTTCGGGGAATATTCCTGCCATTATCCACTGTTTTGATGAGCACAGTATGGACTTTGGGAATAATGAGTTTGATGAAAATCCCTTTAACAATTGCCTCAGATGCGATGCCGATTTTACTTATTGCCATCGGCACCGCTTATGGAATTCATATGCTTTCTAAATACAATGAGGATGTTAGATTAGGAGATAATAAGATTCAAGGGATAAAAGATGCCTTGAGTGAAGTGGGAATTCCTATATTATTAGCTGGAATTACCACATTGATTGGCTTTTCGGCATTCTTATCTTCCAACCTAAGCCTGATTCGGGAATTTGGCATTTTTACTGCTATTGGGGTGATGTTTGCGACAATTATCTCTGTAACCTTCCTGCCCGCAGTGCTTTCTCTGTTAAGAGTTGGGAAAGTCAAGCTGAACCATAAGGGGGTAGAAGATAATCTATTAACAAAACTAATGGATAATTTGGGAGCATTTGTTCTCCGACACGAAAAATTCATCGTTGGTATAGGTATTGCTATTATTCTGATGGCTTTTGTTGCTATTCCCAGATTGCAGCGAGAAGTCAATATGATTGACTATTTTGAAAAAGACAGTGAGATTAGACATACTGAGGAGATGATGGAAGAGAAACTTGGTGGTTCTATCCCAATTCAGCTTTTGGTCAAAGGAGATTTAAAGAACCCCTTTGTTTTGAAAGAGGTGCTCAAATTTGAGAAGTATTTAGGAGCACAACCCAATGTGAATGACCCTCAATCTATTGCCGACTTAATCTGTAAAATAAATGGGGTAATGAACGACCATTACACCATTCCCGAAACGAGAGAAGGAGTAGCTAATCTCTGGTTGTTCATAGAGGGAAATGAAGTATTGAATCAGTTGATAAATAATCAGGCTACAGAGGGCTTAATTCAAGCAAAACTGGGGACAGTGAGTACAGGAGAGGTCAGAATTTTAGTTGACGCAATTGAGGATTATTTGAAGAATGAACTAAAAACGGATTTGGTTAAAGTCAAAATCTCACTTGCTTCCACCGATGTTACTGAGAAGTTAAGAAAAGAACGAGCAGAAGATATTCTATCAAAGATAAAATGGGATATTAAAATGAGAAATACCGAGTTCCAGATTTCTGATACTGCTCTGATGAAGGTTATAATTGCAGGAATGCAAAGCGGACAGGGAGAATTTGACGAGTTCTCAATTAAGAGATTGGATGAAAGAATTACCAATTATTTTAAAAGTGACGAAGCAGATATCCAGATTGAATCAGAAATAATTATTGGTAAAGTTGTCAGTGATATTCTCGTACGGCCAAAGATAGGTAGGATTGGTGAAAAAGAGATCATTACTATCTTAAAGAGAGACATTCCTAAAAAGAGTTATGCGGGAGATAATGAGGCTTTGGAATACACTGCCGAATCAATTATGGCAATTATAGATGATTTTAGAAGTTGGGTAAGGGTTGACAACCTCATGCAGGGCTTGAAACCATACCTACCTGAAAATCTTAGGAATGACAGAGACTTCTTAGAAGATTTACAGGATGATTGTTGGGAGATGAACGAGGACTGGCTTGCCGTGGAGAGTTCAAAATATGCTGGTCTTTTTAACCCTAAAGATAGAGTGAAATTGACTGCTGAACAAACAGGAATGCCTATAATCTATATGGACATAGATAGAAAAATAATGAGAAGTCAGGCTTTAAGCCTCTCCATTGCTATGTTCTTAGTCTTTCTTCTTCTCTCTTTCCAACTGAGATCCCTGATTGGTGGTCTGATCTCAATAACACCTATAATTCTCACTATTCTCATTAATTTCATTCTAATGGTAGTTCTGAATATCCCATTAGACATAGTAACGGTTATGATTGGCAGTGTGGCTGTTGGAATTGGTATTGATTATACCATCCACTTTATCAACAGGTTCAAATCTGAGTTTGGAAAAGGAAAGTCTGAATTGGAAGCTCTGGACAAAACACTGGAAACGACAGGAAAGGCAATTCTCATCAATGCCATTTCTGTAATGATGGGATTTCTGGTTCTGGTCTTGGGAAGCGTAGTTCCCTTACAACGATTTGGTTATCTAATAGCATTTACGATGATAACCAGTGCATTAGGGGCTATTACATTTCTACCAGCCTTAATTCTCATCACTAAGGCTGGGTTCATCGGTGATTTTGGTCGTCTTGCTGGTAAATTGAAAAGCAAAGTGATCCAATCTGGGAACACTAAACCTTTTAATAGGGGGTAATATTATGAAAAAAATCTTGGGAATAGGCATTGTTCTGTTCTTACCGATTATTCTTTTGGGAGGGACACCTGCCCACGAAGGATTGGCAAGCGGGGGTGACGAAATCTTAAAGAAAGCAGAGAATGC
The DNA here is from genome assembly GCA_030606335.1 of Caldifarciminota bacterium. Taxonomy (GTDB): domain Bacteria; phylum Hydrothermota; class UBA3073; order UBA3073; family UBA3073; genus JAGMCL01. Next base: position 45,547 of record JAUWGP010000015.1, on the reverse strand, counting down.
AATAAACGCCCCGAAGGATCGAACAGCAACTATGAAACTTACACTTATAGATAAGGATGGAGATTCCAAAGTCCGTGAGATAAAGATATGGCAGTTGGGAAAAGAGAAGCGCCTTATAAAGTTTCTTTCTCCTGCTGATGTGAAGGGAGTTGGATTCCTGGTCCTCTCCGATAATGAGATGTACCTCTATATGCCTGCATTCAAGAAGATAAGACGCATCGCTTCTCATGTGAAGAATGAGAGTTTTATGGGCACAGACTTCTCTTACAACGATATTGGCAAGTGCCAATACACAAAGGATTTTACTGCTGAGATAAAAGAGGAAACAGAGAAAGAGTATGTATTGGAACTTATTCCTTTACCAAAGTCAGATGTTGATTATACTAAGCTTATTATGTGGGTGAGTAAATCAAATTATATCCCAAGTAAGGTAGAATATTACAATAAAAAAGGAACCCTTCTCAAGGTTATGAAGAATGAGAATATAGAAAAAGTAGATGGATATTGGACCCCAAAGAAGATAATAATGGAAATCATAAAGACAAGGCATAAAACCGTTATGGAACTCATAATGGTTGTGCACGATACAGGTCTTGAAGATGATATTTTTACCAAGCGAATGCTCAAGAGAGCAGAATAAAAATGGAGGTGTATAATGAGGAGAATCTCTATTTTTCCCTATCTCCCTGTGCTTTTAGTGGTGAGTATTTTGATTAGTCCCAGGCTTTGTATTGGCGAAGTGGATATTTCAGGTAATCTCAAACTAGACAAGCGTTTTCTCATAACAGATAGTGTGAGGATTGCAGATTATCCATACCACGAACTCAATTTGAAACTAAAATTAAATCCTTCACAGAACCTATCCCTCCACTCCAGTCTGAAACTCAGGTTATGGGACCAAAATCTTGCAAGTAGCTCAGCGGATTTGATAGCCCTCTCATCCAACTATCCTTATGAACTCTCTCTTTGGGAAGCCTATGTTGACCTTTACAGTTTCGTCTTTAATGAACTGGATCTGCGAATTGGAAAGCAGCGCATAGCATGGGGAACCGCAGACAAACTGAACCCAACGGACAATCTAAACCCTGATGATTTTTCCGACCCTCTGAATTTTGGAGAAAAGGTGCCTACAGAGGCTGTATATGCTACCTATTACATAACCGATGAATATAACTTAGATGTTATATGGCTTCCATTATTCAAGCCTGTTTTGTTACCAAGAGGCGAATTTCCTCTCTTTGGTGATGAACCTACTCTCCCCTTACCTCAAGGGACAAATCTAACAGAGTCGGCGGATCATCTTACATTTCCTGATAGAAAACCTGAAAACTCTATGTATGCTGCAAAGTTCTCTGGAACTATTATGAATTTAGACTTTTCGCTATCTTATTTTAGAGGTTATGATGATATGCCTATTGCAAATAGGCTCGTTGTAACTCCTGTTGATACTGTAGGAAATGTGAAACTCGACTCCTATCTGGGATTTCCCAAACTCCAGGCTGTTGGCTTTGACTGGGCTGGAGAACTTTATTCTATAGGTCTCTGGGGAGAGGTAACAGTATTCCTGCCTGAAGAAGTAAAAATGGAGATAGAGATGCCAAATCCAGCAGATCCTTTGAATCCTATAATCCAGGATACAACTATTCTTTCTGACGACCCTTATGTAAAGTTCACTCTTGGTGGAGATTATACATTTAAGAATGGAATTTATATAAATACTCAGTGGATGCATGGCTTCTTTACTGAGAGAGGAAAGGATAAGCTTGAGGACTATTGTTTGGCAGGGATTGAAAAGAAATTTATGAATGATGAGATCAAACTTGTCTTGACCGGTGTTCTTGAGATAAAAGATCTTGAGGATATAAAGGAAAACTACGGTACTGCTATTATCCCGGAAGTCTCTTATGCTCCAACTGACAATGTAAATCTCTCTCTTGGAGTATTCTTTTTAAATGGTAGGTTAGGAACTCTCTTTGGTACATGGAAAGACCAAGATCAAATCTATTTGAAAACAGAAGTGAACTTCTGAGGAAAAGCCATGGAACTACAGTAGTAAAGAGCAAAACATATAACAAAGGAGAAAAGATGAAGAAGATCTTAGTCCTGATGATTCTTCTTGTGGTGATCTCAGGATGTAATGAGATTAAGAAGACAACTATTTCTGGGACAGTGTCCAACAGTGGAAGTCCCGTATCAGGGGCAATAGTTCTTCTCCTTGAGTCTGATTTACTTACAGCGGGGATGTCCCTCAGAAATGGCACACTCACAAATTCGGTAGGGAAATATGAGATTATTAGAGTAGAGACGGGAACTTATTATATTCCCGCGATCAAGGATGAGAATGGAAACTGGAAATACGACAAGGATACCGATATGTTTGGATGGTATGGAGAGAGAGATACTCTAACGAGTCTTACCACACCCGCTCCCATTACTGTTACTGAGGGAGACAACCTCACAGGCATAGATATTGATACACTCTATGTAACACCTTAGTGGCTTATAGTAAAAGAAAAGAACCGAATGGAGGTATACTATGGATATATTTAACAAAATAGTTTCAGCGATAGCAGCCACTTCTGAGTGGCTTGGAAGCAAGATACAGGAAATTATTGATATTATGCTATTCAGGAGGTGAGGAGTTTGTATGGCAAAAAAGATAGGACTCGTACTTGGGAGTGGGTCAGCAAGAGGTCTTGCTCATATTGGGGTTCTGAAAGCCCTACATAAGGAGAATATTTATCCCGATCTTGTAGTGGGTACAAGTATTGGTGCGTTAATTGGGAGTATCTATGCTACTGGAATGGATCCAGAGGAGATGTCTCAGAAATTCTGTCAATTAACCAGAAGATGGACAATTGCATCTTTTTTCCCAAGGTTTCATATCTCAGGTTTTATTGGTGGAGGTATGCTTGAGCGATTTCTTCATACATTTCTTGAGGACTTATCTTTTAATGATTTAAAATTTCCTTTCCTTGCCATTGCAACAGATATAGAAACTGGCAAAGAGGTAATAATATGCGAGGGGTCAATAAAAAAGGCAGTAAGAGCAAGTATGTCTCTACCTGTAGTATTCATACCAGTTCATTACAATGGAAAAATCCTTGTGGATGGTGGACTAGTTAATCCCTTGCCTATCAGTATAGCAAAAGAAAGAGGTGCGGATATAATCATTGCCTGCAATGTGACACCAAAAGCAAAGAAGAACGCTAAATCTATCAATTTAATGGATAAAAATGGGAAATTCCCACCAGAGTTCTTTTTGAGAGCAAGAAAGGGTCTGCCCAATATGAAGAAGGTCTTTTTCCAATCTCTGTCTATTATGGAAAACGAGATACTTACTGCAAATTTACAGAAAGCAAAACCTACAATACTAATAGAGCCTGAAGTAGGATTCTTTAATTCTACAGCATTCCATAAAGCTAATGAAATAATTGATTGTGGAGAAGAAGCAATGAAAAACTACATACCATCTATTAAACAGATGTTAAATAAAAATTTTACAGGTTATGAATTGCCAAAATTATAAATCAACCTTTTATTATACGGTTCGTCTGGTTACCCGGACAATAATTTCAATATTTTATTCATTAAAAGTAAAGGGAACAGAAAATGTTTTAAGGGGAGGCAACTCCTATATTATTGCATCAAATCATATCAATTGGTTTGACGGTTTCGTGTTAATTGCTTTATTTAAAGACAAAATTACCTTTTCATCTACATCCTATCTGTTTGAAAGACCTATAGTTGGAGGATTCCTAATCAGAATGGGGAGTATCTCTGTTTCTCAGATAAAAACAAGGAGGGCCATCAAAAAAGCTTTGAATATATTAAAAAATGGAGGAAAAATTGGGATTTTCCCAGAGGGGGGTAAGATTAACAAAAGAGATGCAGGAAGTCAAGCGAGGTGCCTTTTTTCTTGCTCATAGGGCAAATGTACCAATTATTCCAGTGGGCATTCAAGGAACTAATCACGTCTTCTCATTATTTCGTAAAATCCCTCGTCGTGGTGAGATAATTGTTAATATTGGAAAGCCAATTTATCCTGTAAAAACCGATAGGGAAACTGCTGAGCTTGTTGTTGGTAAAATTACTGAACTTTCAAGTAAAATCAGAATAAAGAGGAGATAAAGGTGACAGGAATTAAAAAATTTGAATGGTGAATGGCTAAATTGCACATTTGCAGTAGATTATTTAGCCAATAATCTCCCATTGTTTAATTAAAGAGGGGGTAATTTAGATGGAAGGACTTATAGAGAGGTTGTTTTTAACAGGTCTCGGGGTCTTCACTCTCACAAAGGAAAAGGCAGAGAAGATAGTGGGTGACCTTGTAAAGAGGGGTGAAGTAGCCAAAAAGGATCAGCCAGAGTTTGTCAAGAGGCTTCTGGAGAGAGGCAAAGCTTCGAGAACAGAGATTGAAAAGATAGTTGAGAAGACCGTGACAAATGTGCTGGACAAACTCAATGTTCCGACAAAATACGACATAGACGCCCTTATGAAGAAGATTGAGGAATTAACTAAGAAATAGGAGTTTATATGAAGAGAAAGATAGGACTTGCACTTGGTTCAGGAGCAGCAAGAGGATTTGCCCATATCGGGGTACTTAAGGTGCTCGATGAAGAAAAAATACCAATAGATTTTATTGCAGGAACGAGTATTGGAGCGCTCATAGGTGCGATTTATGCTTCGGGTATTAGTGCCAAAGAGATAGAAGAACTCGTTCTCAATTTGGACCGGAGAAAAACTACCGCTTTCTTCACACCAACTATTCCTTACTCTGGGCTTGTTGAGGGTAAGAGAATAACGGAGTTTATGAAATCAATAATTGGCAACCAAAATATTGAGGAATTAAAAATCCCTTTCGCTGCTGTTGCCACCAATGTTATGAGTGGAAGAGAAGTGATAATAACAAAAGGCTCTGCGGTTGAAGCCGTAAGAGCCAGCATTTCCATTCCCGGTATATTTACTCCTTGCAAATATAATGGCGATTTTCTTGTTGATGGTGGTCTCGTTAATCCCGTACCTGTAAATTGTGTCCGTAATATGGGAGCAGATTTCATAATTGCTGTTAATATCCTTCCTTCACCAGAGAGAAAAACTCATAAACTCAGTATTAAAGGTAAGGGTAAAAAACATCCTGTTTCTCCTGTTACTTCGGAAATCGTCAATACCCGTCTCTCTCAATTTCTCAAACCTGTGAAAAATGTTATAGACAACCCGTTTCTCACACTTACAGGAAAACTGAGAACCATTCGAGAATCTCCCAGTGTTTTCACCATCATACTTCAGACTATAGCAATTACAGAGTATCAGATACTAAATCTTCAACTTAAGCACTTAAAGCCAGATGTTTTGATAGAACCAGAAGTAAGTTTTATTAAACCACTCGAATTTTATAGAGGCAAAGAGGGTATTGTTAAAGGCGAAATTGCAACCAGACAGGCTCTAATGGAGACTTATTTTTAGCAAGTAAGACCTGTTCATAACTCACGTTAATCATTGGTAGAAGCAACCTTCTGGTTGCGATTAAGATTTAGAGAAATGATAGATAAAATTGATTCGAAAATGTTTAGAAATCTTCTTAAGGGAGGATATGGGAGATTATCCTCCCAGAAGGAGTGGGTCAACAATCTAAACGTTTTTCCGGTTCCAGACGGTGATACAGGGTCTAATATGACTCAGACTTTAAAAGGAGCATTATCTGAGGAGGGGGATATTATAGAAAACAGCCTACTGGCAGCGAGAGGCAATTCGGGTATAATTCTCTCCCAATTCTTGTATGGTTTCATTGACGCTGTAAACCATAAAGAACAGATAGACACACGCGACTTTGCTCTCGCAATTAAAGCGGGTGAGAAATCTGCACGTAATGCAATAAGAAACCCGGTTGAGGGAACGATCATTACCGTTATGAGGGAAGCTTCAAGATGTGCAATACAACGATCCAGAAGAGAGAAGGATTTTATAAGACTTCTTGAAAATATTGTTAAAATCGCAAACATTACCCTGGAGAAAACCCCTGAAATGCTTCCTGTACTCAAAGATGCGGGAGTAGTTGATGCGGGGGGGCAAGGGTTTTTATACATTCTTGAGGGTACGCTTCACTCATTAAAAGAATTTGATCTCAAGAATGATATTGTGCCTCCTATATCAAAGAGACTTCATATATGGAAAACGTTGGCTTCAATAGAGAGCGTTTACAGGATAAGAAATATTTTTGATATTGGTAACCATATGGTTAAAATATGGCAAAACAGACCCACTGGGATGGATCTTGCCTGGGAAAGGGTATTGAGCCTCATAAAGAGGCGAAGGATAAAAACAATACCTGCACTCAAGCAATTTGCAAGAAGACTCATCTCGGTATGGGAGAGAAAGATTGAATATCAGTACGATGTCGAGTGTCTTGTTCGTGGAGAGAACATTCAGAAGCAGTCTCTTGAAGAAGAAATCGCATCATTTGGAGACTCCATCCTTGTTGTTAATTCGCCTAGTATTACAAAGGTACACATTCACACAAACGAACCAGAAAGGATATTTGAAATATGTTCAAGATATGGAGAACTTGATGATAGGTTTGTAGAAGATATGGAAGAGCAACAGCTTGATTTTATAACAGCAAAGAAAGGTTTGGAAATAGAAATCCATCAAAAAGTTATAATCATATTCCCTGGAAATGGTCTTTGTGAAATCGCAAAAAGCCTGGGAGCTGAAGTGATAAATTCATCAAATCCAAGCACCAAAGAGGTGCTGGAATACCTCAAGAGTGAAGAATTCTATTTTATCCTTCCTGCTAATGGTGATGCAATACCTGCCTCTGAACAGGCAGTAAAATGCAGCAAAAAAAGTGGTGTCGTGATTCCTGCAAAAACTATCCCTGAAGGTATGAGTGCCCTTTTAGCGTATAATCCAGAGTTAGAACCAGAAGAGAATGAAAAAAATATGAGAGAGGCAATTAAAGGAGTAAAAACTGGGAAGGTTGCAACTTCGGCAAGGAATGCACAATTTGGAGACCAGAAAGTAAATAAAGGGAATATTATTTCAATATTCAGAAAGGATATAAGGGTACACAAAAATATAAAGGAAGCAGTATTTAAACTGGTAGAGAAGATGGAAGGAGAAATTTTTACTATCTATTATGGAATTGATGTGAAGAAGGATAATGCTGAGGCACTTCTTCAAGAATTGAAGAATAAATTTAGTGACAAAGACTTTGATCTCTATTTTGGTGGACAACCTTACTATCAATATATAATCTCAGCAGAATAAGGAGGAATTTATGGTAAAGATTGTAACCGATGACGCGAGTGATATACCAGAATATGCTATTAAGAAATATAATATAACTATACTAAAGCATCCCCTATACTTTGGGGATGAAGAAGTTACAGGCATATCGCCTGATCAATTTTATAAAAGGTTAGAGAAAGGAGAAATGCCCAGAACAACGCTTCTTCCCACCGGGATTTTAGTTAATACTTATCTTGCCTGTCGGCAGACAGGTAAAAAATTGGATACTGATACTATTCTATCGATTCACCTCTCTTCAAAGATGAGCGGTACCTATAATTCAGCACTTACTGCAGCTGAGATGATACATGATAAAGTGAAGGTAGAGGTATTTGAAACCGGTCTAACGACTCTGGGACAAGGGATGATTGCCCTCGAATCGGCTACCGAAGCTTTTGCTGGTCAGGATATTAAGAGTGTAAAAAGTAAGGCAGAGGAAGTAAGATCAAAGGTAAAGATGATTCTTGCTATTCCTAACCTCAATTTCCTGCATAAAAGCGGAAGACTGGGTAAGGGTAAGGCGCTGCTGGGTTCAATGATGAGAATAATCCCAATGGTCACATTCATTGATGGTGAGATAATTCCATTTGGGAGAGGGAGAACAACATCTCAAGTAATCTCAAAGATTAAGGATGAGATGAGAAAAGACCTTGCAAAATTTAAGGCTGAAAGAGTGAAAGTCCTACTCGGTTATACCACAGACAAGAGAATCTGCAAAGAGTTAGAAGAAGTAATCAGGAACGAATTTCCTGTAAGTGAGTCACATATCATCCAGATGAACTCTGTTGTCGGTGTATACCTGGGTCCCGGAGCCTGGGGTATATCTTATTATCCTATTGGAGGTTAACTATGTCAAAGGAAATACTTTTCCCGATATTTGCTTATTTACTTGGAAGCATATCCTTCGCCAAAATCATTGCAAAGGCTAAGGGAGTTTCTTTGAGAGAGACAGGAAGTGGAAATTTAGGAACAGCTAATGTATTTACAAATGTAGGGAAGATATACGGAATGATAGTTTGTGTATGTGACATGTTGAAGGCTGTCTTTCCTATGCTTTTATTAAAGATTTTTGGGGGATCAGCTTTTCTTATAGCCGTTACTGGGCTATCAGCTATTATAGGTCATGATTTTCCTGTCTATTATAAATTTAAAGGAGGTAAGGGATTTGGTACAACATTGGGAGTTATAGGGTTTCTCTCCCCTATTACTCTGTGCATTGCTGCTTTTGCTTCAGTAATCACAATATTTTTTACACACTATCCGACTCTTGGACTCCTTATTTTTCTTGTGCTGACCCCGATCTCATTTGTAATTCTTAGGGTAGATTTTGCTATTTTTTTAGTTGTATGTACTGTCTTACTCTTGCTTATGGCTAAGGCTATTCCAAACTTTAAGTTATTCTTTCGCGGTGGAGAAAGGAAAATTTGGGTATAGCTAATAGTGAGCTGATGAAAGTTTTTTTACCCATAATACTCGGTTATTTTTTGGGATCAATTCCCTGTGGATATATAGCTGGTAGGATAAAGGGAGTAGATGTAACAAAGGAGGGTTTTAAGAAAATTGGTGATTTTTATTGGGATTAGAAAAATCTAAGCCTCATTTTACTTGATAGAACAAGCTGGAGATGATAATCTGAAGCTGTTTTCGTTGAATATTAATTCTATTACTATAATGTAAAAATAATTTAATAATTAAGGAGGTGTTAGATATGAAAAAGACCTTAGAAGGATTAATGCTTGCAGGTCTTGGAGCATTTATATTAACCAAGGAAAAGGCAGAGAAGTTTGTGGATGAACTTGAAAAGAAGGGAAAGGCTACCAAGATAGAGCACCCTGATATTGTGAAGACGATACTTGAAAAAGGCACGGAAGTCCGCAAAGAAATTGAAAAAATAGTAGAGAAGACGGTTATGAATATCCATAAGAAGCTTAATGTTCCCACAAGGGAGGATTTGGAGATACTTTCAAGGAGAATTGCTACCTTAGAGAAGAAGCTAAAAAAGTAAACCCAAAAAATATAAGATAAAAATTAGGGGGTATATGTTCTATTGGAAAATAGGAAGAAGCATAAGAAATTTAAAAAGACTCAGGCAGATCCTCCTTGTCTTTGCTAAATACGGTTTCAGAGATATAATTGATAGGCTTCCTATCAAAATACCTTATAAGATAAAAAAACTCTTGGTCAAAGGATCAAGGGCAGAAAATCTTCGAAAAGCAATTGAGGAACTGGGACCTACATTTATAAAATTTGGTCAACTCCTCTCTGTGAGGGCAGATATATTTCCACAGGATTTTATCCGCGAACTTTCTATATTGCAGGATGAAGTTGTATCCCTCCCATTTGAAACAATCAAAAAGGTTATTGAAGAAGAATTGAATTCCCCAATAGATAAACTGTTCAGTTCTTTTGACAGAAAACCTATTGCATCTGCTTCTCTTGCTCAGGTTCACACAGCAATTACAAAGGAAGGAAGCAGAGTCGTAGTAAAAGTACAACGACCAAATATAAAGTCTATTATTGACACCGACCTATCTATTATGGAACTACTTGCTGGTTGGATAGAGAAAGAAATAAGGGAAACAAGAGAGTATGAACTCCTATTCAAGGTAAAGGAGATTGGTAAGAACCTGAGATCGGAACTCAACTTTACAAACGAAGGTAAGGCTGTGGATCGATTTAGAACGAATTTTAGTGATGACGAATCTATTCTTATCCCAAAGGTATATTGGAATCTTTGTACTTCAAAAGTTCTTACACTACAACATGTAGAGGGAATAAAAATTACAGACATTGATACTCTGGAAAGTGTGGGTCTCTCACGAAATGATTTAGCTGAAAGGGGAGTAGATTTCATTTTCAAGCAGATATTCATACATGGCTATTTCCATGCAGATCCTCATCCTGGGAATATACTTGTTACAAAGGATGGCAAAATTGCACTTCTTGATTTTGGTCTTACAGGAAGTCTGGGTGAAGAGCTGGTAGAAAGTCTAAGTCGTCTCTTGATATCAGTGGTAAATAAAGACGTAAATCAGGTTATGAATATCTTTACTGAACTTGGTGTTGTAAGCGAAGATATGGATATGAGAGAACTGAAATATGACTTAAGAGAGTTTATTGAGAGATATTATGGTGTACGTCTTGCGAGAATTGAAGTGAGAAGTATTGCAGATGATGCGCTTGAAATCTTTCGAAAGTATAGGATGAAATTTCCAAGAGACTTGATTCTACTTGCAAAAGCATTATCTACAGTGGAAGGGATTGCATACCAACTTAATCCGAAGTTTGATATAATAGAGCATATAAAACCGTATGTTAAGCAGTTGATTGAAAGAAGATACGACCCAAAACGACTTCTAAAAGTTGCGACGGAACTTCTTACAGCATATACCATCCTTTTCAGAAACCTACCTGACAATCTTACTCAAATATTGAGGAAAATACGAAAAGGGAAGCTAAAGGTCGAATTTGAACACAAAGGTCTGGAGAATACTATTTCACAAATCGAAAGATCAACTAACAGGTTATCCTTTAGTCTCATCATAACCGCACTTATTATCGGTTCTTCATTGATTATTCAGACAAAGAGAGGACTTCTCCTATTCGGTCTTCCTGTTTTAGGTATCGTAGGCTTTGTAATAGCTGGCACACTTGGAATTTTCCTTATTATTACAATGTTGAGATCAAGAAATATATAAATATTTTCATCCTTCCCACATTCATTTCAATAGTGTTATATCAACAGTTTACATCCCACCACAAACCATCGATATTAGGAATACACCAAATTACTCTTACCTCACAACTAAAAAAGTAGTCAAAATCCAAAGCTATATCATCCCCAACTATTTATCACTAAAAAGGCTTACACTTACAAAAAAATATTAAAAAAATTATTGATAAACATATAAATATATGTTATAATATATATGCAATTAACATACATAAGAATAGAGCTGTGTAAGTATATGACATTAAAAGGAGTAATTTTTCCGCAAGTTTTTTAAAAAAATCCTGTCTAATAAATAATAAACATACTACAAAATTCTTTCGTTAATATACAAAAGAAGCTGGAATTTTAAACGATAAAAATTATAGTTGGGGATTAAAGCATATAGAAGGAGATTAAGGAAAGGATATATGCAAAAAATATATAATATTGTTGACCCTGATGCAAAAATAATTCAAAGGGTAGTGGAAGGTGATAAGAATGCTTTTGAAGAACTTGTAATGAAATACCAGCATTCTGTTTCTAATATAATCTATCGCTATATCGGAGATTACAATGAAGTAGAAGACATAGCGCAGGAGGTTTTTATTAAGGTATGGCGAAATGCCAAAAGTTTCAGGGGAAAATCCCGGTTTTCAACATGGCTCTATAGGATTGTTGTTAATCAATGTCTTAGCTATAGAATGAAATATACAGAAAAGCTTTTATCTCTGGATGAGATGACAAAGTATGGAATCACACCAAAATCCCTTCAGGTCGAGAATGATTTTGAGCACGAAAAAAGGACGGAGATCGTGAGGAATGCAATCGATGAGTTACCCGGGAGACAGAGAATCGCTCTTATATTATCAAGATTTGAGGGAAGGTCTTACAAGGAAATAGCTGAGATTATGGGAGTATCCTTACCTTCGGTTGAATCATTGATTTTCAGAGCAAAAGAGAATTTGAGGAAGAAATTCTTCCCTCTAAGGGAAAGAGGAGAAATTTGACCGCAAGTTTATTAAAAAAATCCTGTCTAACTTAGTAGACATCCTATAGAGATTAGGATGTTTAATTTCTGTTATAATAGTTGTTAGATATAATGAATATTATACCAAGAGGTAAATATGAAACACATTAATAAAATAAAATTATCTGCCTTTTTAGATGGTGAAGTCTCTGACGAAGAGAGGATAGAAATTTCAAATCATTTGAAATCCTGTGACCATTGCCAAAAGGAGTTAGAGAGCTTATCTCATGTATCAGATTCTCTTGATTTAATAGAAGAAATTCAGGTTCCACCGTATTTTTGGGTTCACCTGAAGCAGAGAATTGCTGAACAAGAATCAAGAAAAGTTATCCAATCTCCATTTGTAACATGGGTAAGACGTGTTGCTGTCCCGGTAGGTGTCGCAGCGCTTATTATCTTTTCCCTATTTCTCGGGGATTATATGGGAAAGGCAATTTATCAAAGCAGGATAGAAGATTTAGCGAGATTGGATACGGAGTTTGCTGAACTCCTCTGCGTTAACTCGCTCGAAGATTTTTCTGAAGGTTCTTTAAATAACGTTTATTATAATTTAGTAAGCAGGGAGGGAGAATGAGTAAAAAAGCTATTACTGTCATCCTCATCATATCGGTTGCAATAAATCTGGTAGCAATATTTACTATCGGTTATAACTGGTCTAAAGTACGATATTATAGAAGAGATACTTCCCCTGGGTGGATAGATAAGGGACATGACTTCAGGAGAAGTATTCTGAGACACAAGCTCGACCTCACCGAAGACCAGATAGATGTAATATGTGAAAGACAAGAAGATATGAGACCAAAAATGTTATCTTTAAGGGAAGACTTATTTGCTAAAAGAAAAGAGTTATTAACTCTATTAAGAGAACCTGAACCAAACAGAGCAAAAGCTGATAGCATAATTAGAGATATTGTCTCTATGCAGATAGGAATGGAGAAAGAGGTTTTCGAGCACTTATGTCAAATAAAAGATGTGTTTACTCCAGAACAACAGGAACGATTTTCAACGCTTTTCGAGCAACAACTATTACATCCAGGAGGCATGCATCGACCTCCCCGTTGAGATTACCCTCATTAAGTGGTAAAAAACATATAACAAGAGGAGGAAATAGTGAAGACTAATAAATCTCATCAAACCAAAAACGATCACATCATTACCGATGACCTTGCGTTCTCAGCGTATCTTAAGATGAAAGGCTATCGCTTCATCAAATCAGACAGGAAAAGATCAAAGGCATTTTTTACCTTTGAAGTTGCCGAGGACATCGAACAATTGAAGGTAGAGTTCATAAACAGTGAATTTGTGAACTTTTACAATGAAATAAGAAACTTGAAGAAGATAATTTCAACAAAATAGGAGGACAGAATGAAAGCACATTGGAAAACTATTGGTACTCTGATACTTTTTACCTTTATCGTTGCAGGCTCTACAAACTATGTGTTTGCTTATCATTCGGATTACCATCACAGTTATAACCGAGAAGGAAAGGGCTTTCGAACCAATTTAACCGAAGAGCAGAGGGAGACTATCCACATGAAGATAACTGAGATGAGGGAAGCAGGTGCTGACCATGATGAGATCCATGCTACAGTTGCTAATTTGTTTAAAGAATGGGGCATCGAGTTGCCAGAACATTTTGGCAAAGGACATCGTGGAGGACTCAGGTACATTATGTTTAGTCTGACCAAAGAGCAGAGGGAGATAGTTCGTGCTAATATAATGGAAATGAGAAAAAATGGTGCTAATTATGAGGATATCCATGCTGCAGTTGCCGAGTTATTTAAAGGATGGGACATCAAAATGCCCGAATACCTTGGCGAAGGACATCAGAGAGGTCATAGACACTTCATGGTCAGTCTGACCGAAGAACAAAGGGAAATAGTCCATACAACGATATCCGAGATGAGGGAAGCAGGTGCTGACCGTGATGAAATTCACACTACAGTTGCCGAGTTGCTTGAAGGATGGGGCATTGAAATGCCTGAACACCTTGGCGAAGGACAACGGAGAGACAATAGACACCTCATGTTTAGTCTGACTGAAGAACAAAGGGAGATAGTCCAAACAACTATAACTGCAATGAGGGAAGCAGGTGCTGACCGTGAGGAAATTCATGTTGCAGTTACTAAATTGCTTGAGGGCTTTGGTATCGAGTCAATTAATAACCCTGGAACCATGTCATCTGAAATGGAAGCTGTTGGCTCCCTTATTTCAGCCTGGAGTTATCCAAATCCCCTTACTCAAGAGATGAATATCGCCTATACACTGAATAGTCGAGAAAATGTGCGAATCCAGATCTATAACTCACTCGGGCAGTTTGTACGATGCTTTGAAATGGGAGTTCAGGAGCCCAGCTCTTACAACGTGATATGGGATGGCACAGATGTAAATGGAATTCAGGCAGCAAGTGGGGTTTATTTGTACCATATTGAAGCAGGAAACCAGACTTTGAGCAAGTCCATGATTTTACTCGAATGAGAGATTCTTGTTCAAATACCCGATATCAAGTGGTATAGATGGGGGTGGCTCATAGTCACCCCCTCTTTTAAAAGTATAAACTTAAGGAAATAAAAATGTTTAAAAGAAATTCTATCTTGAAAAACACCCATTCTAAAATCGTATCAAATGACTACAGTGGGCACTGAAATATTATTGTGCAGGTAGTAATGTTAATTATTCATACCTCTTAATCTAATGCATGTTTCTGCAAGTCTGACTTACCTAATGGCACTCAGGAAGCCTCGCCCTACAATTTATAAAAAACACCCCTACTATAAATCATAAAAAGAACTTGACTTTTGGCTGCCTTTGTTATATACTTATAGTAAGTAACATGGAAAATAGACAAAAGACAAGAGACTTCAGACTGAAAAACAGTAAGTAGTAGGCAGTTCTGTCAAGAAGCGCGGTGGACTCCTCGCAATGACAGGGACGAAAGAATGAGATTGCTTCATCCGTCAAGAAGTGCGACGGATTCGCAATGACAGAAGTTGGAGTTTGTTATTGCTAGTCCCGATGAAAATCGGGACGTGGCAATCTCATCTTACAATCAGAAAAAATCATATGTCTGAACTACGCATCTTTATATTAAAATGTAATTCTCTGTGTCCTTTGTGGTTCCCCTGTTAAATAAAGAACTAGGAGTGATTAGTTGTAATTAATTTTGTAAATATTTAACAGGGTGAATCAGCGGTTAATTTTGATTTTTAATATTTGATATTTGATTTTAATATGGGGGTTCTATGTCTGATGTTGTTGATTATAAAATATACGGCGACGATATGCAGCTCATTGAGATTGAATTAGACCCAGATGAGGGGGTGAGAGCAGAAGTCGGTGCAATGATGTATATGTCTGATAATATAGAAATGCAGACATCGACAGGTGGTGGTCTATTTAAGGGATTTAAACGGATGATTACAGGGGAGAGCTTCTTTATTACCACCTTTCTCAACAAGGGTAAAGGGAAAGCACATGTAGCCTTTGGAGCTCCATATCCTGGAAAAATAATTCCTCTAAACTTAAGTAAAATTGGAGGAACATTTATTTGTCAAAAGGATGCATTTTTATGTGCTGCGCAGGGAATTGAGATTGAAATAGCCTTTACAAAAAGGTTTGGAGCAGGCCTATTTGGTGGTGAGGGTTTTATATTACAGCGACTTGTTGGTGATGGTTTGGCCTTTGTCCATGCAGGAGGAACAATTATTCAAAGAGACCTTGCAGCCAATGAAACACTAAGGGTAGATACAGGTTGTCTGGTAGCATTCGCACCTTCAGTAGACTACGATATTCAGTTCGTTGGTGGATTTAAAAATGCCCTTTTTGGTGGAGAAGGGATATTTCTTGCAAAGATGACCGGACCGGGAACTATTTATCTGCAAAGTCTCCCCTTCTCGCGTCTGGCTGACCGCATCTGGGCAGCAGCTCGTTTCAAACAAAAAGGTGAAAAGAAAGGTGTTGCCGGTCTCGGTGGTGGTTTACTTGGTGGATTATTGGGAGGAGACAGTGTATGAGTTTTCTATTCCCTTATTATCATTTTCTTCTTGACAAATCAACACAATTATATTATATTATATATGATGGTAACTTAGAAAGGTTACACGAGACCTTTGTGGAGGAAATGCGAAGAGAATGTTATTTCAATCTGAGTTATCAGGTATAATGAATATTATACCAGGAGGAAAGATGCAGACCACAAGCACTAAAGCAATAATCCTTTTCCTGATTGCAGCAATCCTGGGTGCACTCGGACAATATCTCTATAAGACAGGGGCAGAGAATAGTAGCGGAAACATTCTCTCGTGGTTTAAGAACTATCGTGTTATATCGGGTATTTTATGTTACATAACAATAATGTTTCTCTTTGTGATATCCTTTAAGATTGGTGGAGAATTAACTGTACTTTATCCTGTCTATGCAACGACATTCATCTGGGGAGCATTGATAGCTGTAACTCTTTTAGGGGAAAAACTTACTCTATATAAGATAGGTGGAATCATCTTCATAATAATAGGTGTATTACTAACGGTGAAGTAAAATGCATACAATTAATCAATTATTGAAGAGTTCAAAGGATAAATTTGGGGGGGAGGTTGCTCTCCAGATTAAAAGGGAAGAGGATTACGAAAAGACTACATATGAGAGTTTATACGATTGCGCTAAAAATCTGTCTTCTTTTCTCACCTCCAAAGGTATTAAAAAGGGAGAGCGAATAGCTATATTCTCTGAGAATAGGCCTGAGTGGGGAATAGCCTATTTCGCCATACTTCTCACTGGCGCAGTAGTGGTTGGGATAGATATAAAACTGAGAAAAGAATTAATAAAAGACATACTTACACACTCTGAGTCAAGTCTTTTGTTTTCAAGCTCAAGCTGTGTCGAACATTTGCCAGACTTCGATAAAGTTATTATATTTGATGATGATGTATTTAAGAGAATTTTAGATGCAGAGTATAAACATACAGAAGTTGAAGTTACACCGGATGATATTGCCATGCTCGTATACACCTCGGGAACAACAGGGGATTCGAAAGCTATAATGCTCACTCATAATAATATCGTATCAAATGTTTTAGCAGCTTGCAAGTTTTTGCCTGCTAAAAGAGAAGATAACTTTCTTTCTGTCCTTCCCTTAAGCCATATGTTTGAGCTTGTTGGGGGATTCCTCGGTCCTCTCTATTGTGGAGCTACTGTAACCTATATAACCAGTCTAACAACCAGTGTCATTCAAAAAACCATGAAGGAGACAAGAACAACGATTATGCAAGGAATCCCGTTATTATTCAAACTTATTTATAAGGGAATATTGAGAAAAGTAGAAGAATCAACTCAACCCATTCCTTTAATATTTTCTCTGAATATGAAACTCGCAAAATCACTTCGAAGACTTCACATTGGTAAATTGCTCTTTAGAAGTGTAAGGAGGGAATTTGGTGGACATATAAAGTATTTTGTAAGTGGAGGCGCGGCTTTGGAGCCAGAGACAGCACTTGGATTGGAGTGTATGGGTATGCCGGTCCTCCAAGGATATGGACTTACCGAAACATCACCAATTGTAAGTGTAAATACATTGAAAGCAAATAGAATAGGTTCTGTGGGTAAACCACTTCCCGGGGTGCGCTTAAATATATTGCAAGATGGTGAGATTGTAGTAGAAGGTCCCAATGTAATGAAGGGGTATTATAAAAATCCGGAGTTTACTTCTTCTGTATTGAAAAACCGAAAATTTCACACCGGAGATATTGGATTTTTAGATGGCGATGGGTTTCTTTATATTACCGGGAGAAAAAAGAATGTAATAGTTACTCAGACAGGAGAAAATGTATACCCCGAAGAGATTGAGGTGGTAATCGAAAGGAGCCCATATATTAAAGAGATATGCGTTGTGGGAGAGAAACAGAATGGTAATGAGAAGCCATACGCATTTATCATTCCGGACTACGATTACTTCAGACAGTGTAGTATCGAAATAGACAGTTCTACAGTGATGCAAATACTAAAGGAAGAGATAAATAAATACTCAGAGCCACTTGCAGAGTATAAGAGGCTCTCGGATTTTTCCGTATTCAGGGGAGAATTTCCAAAGACAACCACAAAAAAGGTAAAGAGAAACGAGCTTAAAAAAATGATACAAGAGAAAGTATATAAGACTGGGACAGAGGAAATACATGACGAGCTTACGAAAAAACTGCTCTCTCTGGTCTCAAAGGTTATAGAAATCTCTGAGGAAAATATTAATTTAAACTCTGATTTAAGCATGGATTTGGGTATGGACTCATTGTTGCGGGTGGAGATTTTAACAGCGATAGATAAAAAGCTCGGCATCTACATTCCCGACGAGTTATCATATAAAATACAGACATTCAAAGATATTGTTGATACCACAAGAGAATATGAAAAAAAGGAAATTCCAGTAGACTCTCTATCGGATGAAGAAGAGTATGCATTTTTGAAGGAAAGATCTTCTCTTAGAAACTTCATTAAGAGTTCACTATCTCTCCTCTTTAAAGTATACGCCAAGTGGTATTTTGACTTAGAAGTAAATGGGTTAGAAAACATCACGGGGCTTAAATCCTTTATTATCACCCCGAATCACAACTCATTACTTGATGTTCCTTTAGTTATTTCCACCCTTTTATATAAGAAAGCCAAGTATATTTTTTCTCCTGCAGCAAAAGATTACTTTTTTGATAGAAATCCAGTAAGTGGGTGGTTTTTCAAGCTCGCTTTTGATACATTCCCGTTCGATAGACATGTGAATTTTATGAGTGGTCTAAAAAAGTGCAAACGTACTATTGAGGAAGGTAAATCTTTGATTTTATTTCCCGAGGGAACAAGGTCTTTAAGCGGAGAAATTCTGCCCTTCAAGGTAGGACTGGGAGCAATTGCGTTTGAGCTTGATGTTCCAATAATCCCGACCTATATTAGAGGTATTCACGAAGCGTTTGGTAAAGGAATGGTTTTCCCAAGACCAAATAAGATAAAGGTATATTTTGGAAAACCTATACCGATAAAGCCCTATAAGATGAGAAAGACCAAGAATACGATAAATTATGAAATATATCAGGAAATTATTAAAGATGTGAGAGAAGAGATTAATAAGTTGATATATAAAGAATAAAGGAGGTTTCTATGGAGCTTTATAAACTTAAGTTCAAATTTCACGACTTGTTTAAGCCCACTATGCAATATTTAAGGCACATCCACCCCGATATTTTGAGTTATCTCGCTGTTTTAGTTGCTCTGGGAACGGGTTTTTGCTTCTATTTTAGCCCTTCTCGCCCATCATTATTAATATTAGCTATAATTCTCATATTTGTGAGAATGACATTGAATGCCCTGGATGGCATGATAGCTATCGAGAGAGGCAACTTGCGGTTAAAAGGTGAGGTTGTAAATGCACTGCCTGACAGGTACTCGGACATTTTTACAATGTTGGGTATAACTTTTTCTGTAGGTTGCAATACAATCCTCGGAACCATTGCCACAGTCCTTGTCCTCCTGGTGAGCTATACCGGGATGCTCGGTAAAGCAATAGGAGTAAAGTGGCAACACCAGGGACCGCTTGGCAAAGTTGAGAGATTCATCTTTATTCTAATTGCAACCCTTTTACAGTTTGTTTTCGTTAGAAAGGGAGTTAACTTAAACTTTACAGTTTTTAATTGGCTTATGATTTGGTTTATAATTAGTTCTCAAGTCACTGTATTTTCGAGAGTAAGGGGTATAATGAGGGAAATCCGTGAGGTGGAGGGTAAAAATGGATATAATAGTAAGTAAGACCATCATCGTTTTGGGCACAATCTTTATTATCGGGTTTTTCGCAATATTCTTTATTGAAAGAAGGAAAAGGAAAAGAGAGCCAGGGATAAGCGACCTATGGAAGAAGTATTTAAGTTGGGTCGTTATTGCTCCGCTTATTTTGTTTACTACATATTTTGGAAGCCCCACATTTAATATATTCGTGATTGTATTAATCTTTCTATATCTGATGGAATTCTTCAGGTTAACAAAAATCTCGGAGATAAACGTATATAAATGGGAAGGGAGAATCTTTCCTATTATTATCTTATTAACTACTTTATTAAAAAGGAAAGATTTATTTTACGGGATGCCGATGTTTGTAATTTTAGTTATCTTATGCACACCCATATTTTTAAGAACAACAAAGAGAGCTGTTTATCAAGTCTCCGTAACCAGTTTGGGTGTATTATATTTTGGATGGATGTTTGGTCACTTAATACTTATACAACGTGAATTCGGTTTTGGTGCAATAGTATTTCTTTGCGCCCTCATCGCAATAAACGACATAATGTGTTATACCACAGGAAAACTCTTTGGCAAGAAGAAGCTTATCCCAAAGATAAGTCCAGGGAAAACTTTAGAAGGAAGTCTTGGTGGACTGATCAGTGTTATTCTTTTAAGTTTGCTTTTCCAATACGCACTACCTCAATTTTCCTATTGGCAATGTATGATTATAGGAGTTATAATAAGTATCTGTGGACAGATGGGAGATCTTGTTATTTCTGTTATAAAGAGGGATATGCATGTTAAAGATTCAGGCTCGCTTGTTCCAGGGCATGGTGGAATGTTAGATAGATTTGATAGTCTTATTTTTTCTATTCCCATATACTATTTTATACTGTGGGCTACTGCATAATAGGTGAAACTTGGGGTCATCCATGGCTTTTGCAGGATTGGAAAAAACTTGACAAACAATGCATTCTGTGTTATAATAAGGCACTTTTTTATGTCTAAATAAAATTACTAAAATGAAGACCAATGACCTTTAGTTCCTTTTTTTATAGTCTTCGGTCTCTGGTCTAATTCTCACTTTTTATGATTGAAGAACGTACGTGGGCTGTTATAGACCTGGATAGATTAAGAGTCAATTTCAGGAACATAAGACAGCATTCGGGTAATATTAAGATACTGGGAGCAGTTAAGGCAGAAGCCTATGGACACGGAGGAATAGAGGTTTCCAGAGTCTTAAAGGAAGAAGGCATAGATGCCCTTGGTGTTGCCTCGGTTGAAGAAGCATTAAACCTGAAAAGTTTAGACCTTCCTATAATCATTCTCTCTCCAACATTTTCCTTCGATATTCCCACTATTGTAAGTGAGAATTTTATTCCAACAATTACATACACCAGCTTCGTAAATGAGCTTGAAAAGGAGGCAGAAAGACAAAAAAAGAAGGTTAAAATTCACATAGAAATAGACACAGGTATGGGAAGGACTGGTGTAAAATATTCCGAAGCCCCTCAATTCATCTTTGATATATACCAGAAAGAGTGGCTGCAGATAGAAGGGATATTCACTCATTTTCCAGAAGCAGAGAGTGATTACAAGGATTTTACATATCTACAACTCGAAAGGTTTAGTAATATAGTAACTTCCCTAAAAGAAAAAGGCTTATCCATTCCTTACTACCATACAGCAAATTCCGCTGCAATTCTGGATATAAAATCGTCCTACTTCAATATGATAAGACCCGGACTGCTCTTGTATGGTCTCTATCCAAAGTATAGAAAAACCATCGATGTCTCTCCGATTATGTCATTTAAAACAAGAATAGGTTATCTAAAGTGGATAGATAAGGGTAATTCAGTGAGTTACGGCAGGACATATCGTTCCAAAAACAAAACTAAGGTGGCAACACTATCTATAGGATATGCTGATGGACTTCCTCGCTATCTTTCAAACAAGGGAGAGGTTTTAATAAGAGGGAAGAGGGCGCCTATTATAGGTGATGTTTGTATGGACTTAACTATGGTTGATGTCACAAACATAGATGGGGTCAAGATAGAAGACGAGGTTACAATCATAGGAAAAGATGGAAACCAGGAGATTACAGCAGATGATGTTGCTCGTATCTCACAAACAATAAGCTATGAAATAATAAATAATGTAGGACCAAGGGTCCCAAGAATTTACATAGAGAAAGGTATACCAACTCTACGCAAGTCACTCATAAGTGGCAATTGTATAAGTATGCAGTTATTCCAATACAATACCAAAGAACATGGGTGACACGTAATTGTAATCGGTTATCAGTAATTAGATAGTCCCTGAGCATATCAGGAAATCAGAATATCAGTTGGAAGGATACTAGCAAACCAGAGCATCAGGTTCTGATATGCTGATAGCCTGATATTCTGCCTACTGGTACTCTGATAATCTCTACATTCTATCAAATTATATACATAAAAGATTATCTATATTTTAAATATGTGCATCTTTTATTAACCAAAGTAATACATTTATAGGTGATTAATGGAAAAACCAAATTTTACATCTGTAGTCTTCTTTTATACCAATATTGCTCTTCAGCATCTTGGTATTGTTAAGAACCCTTTGACTGACAAAGTTGAAAAGAATCTTGAAATTGCAAAATATACCATTGACACACTCGACATGCTTAAAGAGAAGACCAAAGGAAACCTTGAAGAGAATGAGGAAAAATTACTTGCCTCTACCATCTCTGACCTTAAGCTTACTTATGTTAAGATGAAGGAAACAGAAGATAAGACGGAAGAGGAGGAAGAGAAGAAAGAAGAGAGGAAGGGAGAAGAGAGACGAGAGAAGAAGGGATAGTTGGTTAGTTTGTTAGTTGGTTGGTTGGTTAGTTGGGAAGAATAGTAATTTTAAATTAACTGGGGACTAGGTTGGATAAGGTAACACCAAAATATCTTAAGAAGAAGAAAAAAGAGGGGGAAAAAGTAGTCCTTCTAACAGCTTATGACTTCACCACTGCCAAAATTGAGGACGAGGCAGGTATTGATGTAATACTTGTCGGTGACTCATACGGCACAGCAGTTTTAGGTTATTCATCAACCCTTGAGGTAACCATGCAGGACATGATACCAATAGTTGGCGCAGTTAGAAGAGGCGCAAAGCGAGCAATGGTTATTGCAGATATGCCCTATATGTCCTATCAGACATCGATGGAAAACGCTGTTTTGAATGCAGGTACATTTATGAAGATGGGGGTAGATGCTATAAAGCTCGAGGGAGGACTCGTTGTGAAGGAAACTGTAACAAGACTTGTCGATATCGGTATTCCAGTTATGGGTCATATTGGAATGACACCACAATCGTACAAAATATTTGGTGGCTATTGTGTGAGAGGTAAGACAAAAAGTGATTTGGCGAGACTTATTGAAGATGCGAAGATTCTTGAAGAGTCAGGTGCCTTTTCTATTATAGTCGAATGCGTTCTTGAAGAAGCAACTAAAAGAATAACAGAAAAAGTTAATATTCCGATATATGGAATTGGAGCTGGTAGACATTGTGATGGGCAAATCCTTGTAATATCCGATATAATTGGTATTTCACCTGGTCCAAGTCCGAGATTTGTAAAGGAGTATTTAAACCTGCAGACACGGATAATGGATGCTGTAACCAAGTATAAAGAGGAGGTAGAGAATGGTTCATACCCTAATTCCGCTCATACTTACCATACTTAGCCCGTCTATTACACTGCAACCTTTCTATCCTTAGAAATGATGAATCTCTTCTCCTGACGTAAGCAAACAATAGTCCTTATATCATCATATTTCAACATCTATGAAGTAGTAATTTAGCGTTATGGCAAGTGAATTTGAGATAATAAAAAATTTGAGGATTCTCTTCCCAAGAATAGGTGATGATGCCGAGGTATTTAATATCAGTCCAGGCTTTTCGCCACTTGTCTCTATTGATTCATTCGTACATGGAATTCACTTCGATATTTCATTAATCAGTCCCTCTGATGCCGGATACAGAAGCTGTGCAGCAGCCCTATCAGATATTGCAGCAATGGGGGGAAGACCAAAGGTGCTTCTCTGTTCAATCGGGCTGCCAGAGGGTGATATAGCTCTGGTAGAGTCACTTGCCCGCGGAATCAAAGCTCTTGCTAACGAGTTTAATACAGAGATAATTGGTGGTGATACTGTAATGTCCGATACTCTCTTTTTGTCCCTTTGTGTCATAGGCGAGTCTAAAAAAATAGTAAGAAGGAATGGAGCCAGAATCGGTGATATTCTCTGCGTCACAGGACCTCTTGGTGGTTCAACTGCTGGTCTCAAGATATTAAGAGAAGGACTAAAACATTCTACGGAAGTTGTAAATAGATATTCCCATCCTAAACCCAGGATAGAGCAAGGTCTTATACTTTCTGAGCATGCAACATCTATGATAGATATATCTGATGGCCTTGCAATAGACCTGTACCACCTACTTGAAGAGAGCAAAGTAGGAGCCGTAGTTCATACTATTCCAATTGAAAATAAGGTTCGTGACATCGCTACCCTTGTGGGAGAGAACCCTAATGACTTCGCTCTTTATGGTGGAGAGGACTTTGAGCTCTTGTTTACAATAAACAGGGATAATCTCGATAAACTAAATAAAAAAATGGATTTCTTTCTTATAGGTGAGATAGTAGAAGAGGGAATGAAGTTTGGTAATGGAAGTGATATAAAATTAGGAGGATACGACCACTTTACACGGATCATAAACCACTAACCAAATAACAAGTTTAAGACTCTGCATTTAACTTTTTCCTTGACAAAGTTAAAAATTTGTTGTAAAATTATTTTGAATGATTGTAACTATTGATGGAACTTCAGCCTCAGGAAAGAGCACAACTGCTATAAAGGTCGCAAAGAGGCTCGGATTTGTTTATATAGACACAGGAGCGATGTACAGGGCAGTTGCATTTTATTGTGTCGAAAAGAATATTAAACTGAATGATAAAGAGAAGGTTGGTAAAATATCTAATGAAGTTGACATAAAATTTATTTTCAAAAATGAGGTCAACCACATCTACCTGAATGGGCGTGATATAACCGAACTTATCCGCGCAGAGGAAGTCGGTAGGGCAGCCTCATTAATTGCAACCTATAAAACTGTCAGAATAAATCTTGTAAAAAAGCAGCGAGAGATGGGTAATAAGGGTGATGTTGTATGTGAAGGTAGGGATATAGGAACTGTAGTATTTAAGAATGCTGATGTCAAGATATATATGGATGCTGATACCAAAGAGAGGGCAAGAAGAAGATATACTGAGCTTGGAAAAGAGGGTGACTTCAATATGATCATGGAAGCAATTAGAGAAAGGGATGAGCAGGATAAAACAAGGAAGGAGAGCCCTTTGAAGGTTCCAGATGGTGCTGTTATTATAGACACCACAAGTTTATCCATTAAGGAAGAGGTGGAAAGGGTTATAGAGGTAGTAAAAACACGAAAGAAGAAGATAAAAGAATCTAATCGGTAATCAGTGACCGGTTTACAGAATTTATACAACAAATGACACATAATAAACCTGCCTGGCAGCAGTAAGATCTTTTTCATTTTTAATATCTTATGAAGCTTCGATATAGAATAGCAGCCTGTTTGATAAATCTTATATGGCGTCCTTTTTTTGGCTTCAGGGTATATAACAGGAAGAATATACCAGATAATATCGGAGTCGTTGTCGCTCCTAATCATCTAACTAACTATGACCCTCCTCTTGTGGGAGCTGCAATATTGAAACGTGAGGCGTTTTACTTTGCCAAAGAGGAACTTTTTACAGTAAACTCGTTCTTTTCCTGGTTTCTCAGATATATCAATGCCTTCAAAGTCAATAGAACTGGTGTAGATAAAAAAGCAATTAGACATTCAGAAGAACTCCTGAAAAGAGGTTTATGTGTTGTAATGTTTCCTGAGGGTACGAGAAGTAGAAAAGGAGTACTCTTAGAAGTCAAGTCTGGAGCTGGATATATCGCTGCAAGAACTAATGTACCTGTGATCCCTACGTATTTGCATGGAGTTAACACTCCGCTCATAAAGCAGGTTATGCGAAAAGCAAGACCAACAGTAATATTTGGAAAACCTATATATCCAGATACCTACAAGGGAAAGATCAGAGTAAGAGCGGATAAAATCTCTCAGGATGTTATTCAAGCAATCCGTGAATTATCAGAGGAGTTTGACAAAAAAAATAATAGGAGTCTTACTGGATAGATAAGTACGATCATTTTGAATTGGTAGTGTCAAATGTAATATGAAAGAATATGTGGTTAATTTTTTGACAATATTTTGGATTTAACAGTATAAATCATGAAAAGAGAAGACGCACTGAAGATTCTCAAGTCTAAATTGAAGAAAAAAAATCTTATAAAACACTCCCTTGCATGTGAAGCAGGCATGAAAGGGGTTGCAGAATTTCTTGGCGAGGATACAGAGCTATGGGGATTGGCTGGTCTTCTTCACGACATCGATTATGATGAGATTGAATGTGATGAAGAGCACGGTAAAAAAGGAGCTGAATACCTGAAGGATAAAGTTGATAAAAGAATCGTTAACGCAGTTGAAAGACATACAGGTTATATCAAACCCGAAACTACAATGGAGCTCTCACTATATGCACTTGACCCACTTACAGGTCTTATAGTGGCTGGTATGCTGATGCATCCCTCGAAATCTTTCACAGGTATAGATACGGACTTCATTCTCAGGAAGTTTAAACAGAAAGGATTCGCAAAAGGAGCAAACAGAGAACAAATACTTACCTGTGATAAGATAGGCATACCACTAATAGATTTCGTCGACATTGTACTTAAAGCAATGCAGAAGATAAACGATGAACTTACATGATAATATACCAAACAAAGAAAATCATCGTAATAATATCAGAAATCGGTTCGTTGATATTCAGGGAAACCAAGTATATCAGCCAATCAGAATATCAGTTGGAAGGATATCGGTAAATCAGTACATCAGGTTATTTGGTAATATCTCTTGTGACTTACATACTAATAACCTGATACTCTACATAATCCGACACTTTTCCTGATTTTATCGGAATTGTAAGGTGGAAATACACGTTTTTTATCCAAATTGGTAAATTTGGTAAAGAATTAAGCCTGATTCTCTGGTATTCTGATACACTACTAACTGATTTACTGGTATGCTGATATGCTTTGTAATTTGCCGATCAATGATTACTGGTTAACTATAAACAGGGCAAGTAAGCGTATTCATGCATACTTGAGAAAATTTTATGGAGATATATCTTGCAAAAAACGCTGGTTTTTGTTTTGGAGTTGAGAGGGCACTGAGGATAGCACATGAAACTGCACGAAATGCCAAGACGCCCATCTATACTTTAGGCCAGCTTATTCATAATCCACAGGTGGTTGAGGAATTACGTAAAGAGGGAATCACACCCGTAGAACATCTCGATGGTCTAAAAGAAGGAATACTGATAATACGCTCTCATGGACTTCCTCCCTCTGTAATAGAACAAGCAAAGAAAAGAAATTTTACAATAGTAGACGCTACCTGCCCTTTTGTCAAACAGGCTCAGGAAAAGGCCTGTCTGTTAAGCAAAGAAGGTTATCAAGTAGTTGTGCTTGGCGAAAGAGAACATCCAGAAGTAAGGGGTATCCTTTCTGTTGCAGGACACAACGCAAGTTGTATAAACAATCATAATGATATTAAGAACCTAATGCCATCAAAAAAAATAGGACTAGTTTCTCAAACCACACAATCTGTAGAGGGTTTTTCTCGTGTCGTATCTGAACTTATAAAGATTACACGTGAAGTAAGGGCATTCAACACTATATGCACCTCAACACAAATGCGCCAGGAGGCTGCTTTGAAGCTTGCACGAGATGTTGATTGTATGATCGTCGTAGGAGGGAAAAATTCAGCAAACACCAAGAGACTTGCAACACTGGTACAAAATAGAGGTATTCCTGCTTATCATATTGAAACGGAGATGGAACTAAATAAGGATTTCTTTTCTGGGGTGAGTAAAGTTGGGATAACTGGTGGTGCATCTACCCCTGATTGGATGATACGAAGGGTAATAGAAGGCGTAAGGAAAATTTCCAGTGCTGTTTTCACTGGTGAAGAAATCGACCTGATGAAAAAAAATATTTAATAGAATAGTATATATCTAATTTTAATAAGATACTTATATGAAAAGGAACGGATTATAATATAATTCTAAGTTTAGGTAGTGTCAAAAATAATATGAAAGGATATGAAATCAAAAATGTAGGGGTTCGATTTATCGAACCCGCAAAAGGAACGGGTCGGATGAATCCGACCCCTACAAAAATCAGGAAGAGACAAGCTAAAAGTAGATAACTGCTTTTAAAATTGTAGGTTATTCGTTAGCTAACAAATTAGAATAAAATAGACAAAAGTTTTTTGACAATACCTAAGTTTACCCCGGGAGGTTCTATGAAGGATGAATTACAAACAATACTTGCGACAGACTGTGGAAGCACGACTACAAAGGCTATACTTATAGAAAAGAAGGGTGATGAATACAGACTAGTTACAAGAGGTGAAGCTCCTACGACTGTTGAGTCGCCATTTGAAGATGTAACCAGAGGCGTTTTGAATGCAATAAGAGAGGTTGAGGAGTTAACAAACAAGAAAATCCTGGAAGGTGAAAAAGTAATAAAACCAAGGAAAAACGAAAATGAAGGAGTAGATATCTACATATCCACATCATCCGCTGGGGGTGGTCTGCAAATGATGGTAGCCGGAGTTGTCAAATCTATGACAGCAGAAAGTGCTGCAAGGGCTGCTCTTGGTGCAGGGGCAATTGTTATGGAAACCATAGCATCTAATGACAGGAGACTACCACATCAAAGGGTAGAAATAGTCCGAAGATTGAGACCAGATATGATTCTCCTATCCGGTGGCGTAGATGGAGGAACGATATCGCACGTAGCAGAGCTCGCAGAACTTATAGGTGCTGCAGATCCTCGCCCAAGGTTTGGCACAGGTTACAATCTACCGGTAATATATGCAGGAAACAAGGAAGCACGGGACATAATTCGAAAAATTCTTGAGAACAAGACCGACCTTGCCATAGTTGATAACCTTCGACCAACTCTGGAACGGGAAAATCTTGTCCCTGCAAGAAATAAGATACATGAACTCTTTATGGAACATGTGATGGCGCATGCCCCAGGTTATAAGAAACTTATGGATTGGACAGACGTTTCAATAATGCCTACTCCTGGTGCAGTTGGTTCGCTAATTGACTACCTTGCAAAACATGAGGAAATAGATGCTATTGGTGTAGATATTGGAGGGGCAACGACTGATGTCTTCTCTGTATTTGGTGGTGTATTCAACAGAACTGTCTCTGCAAACCTTGGGATGAGTTACTCGATATCAAATGTTCTTGCAGAGTCAGGTGTAGAAAATATACTGAGATGGGCTCCTTTTGATATAGACGAAAAGGACCTTAGGAATCGTATAAGAAATAAGATGATAAGGCCAACAACAATACCACAGACCTTGAGGGAACTTGAGATAGAACAAGCCATAGCAAGAGAGGCACTTCGACTTGCATTCGTTCAGCACCAGAAGATGGCTGTGGGTCTTAAAGGTGTCCAGCAGGAGAGAACAATTTCAGATACCTTTGCTCAGGCTGCTACTGGTATAACCCTTGTCGATATGATGAGTCTAAACATACTGATAGGTTCTGGTGGTGCTCTCTCTCATGCACCCAGAAGGGTACAGGGAGCTCTCATGCTCATAGATGCCTTTCTCCCACAGGGAATAACGAGATTAGGGGTTGATTCTATATTTATGATGCCCCATCTTGGTGTGCTTGCTGCTGTAAATGAGGATGCTGCGATAGAGGT
Source organism: Caldifarciminota bacterium (assembly GCA_030606335.1). Lineage (GTDB taxonomy): Bacteria > Hydrothermota > UBA3073 > UBA3073 > UBA3073 > JAGMCL01. Next base: position 15,885 of record JAUWGP010000015.1, on the reverse strand, counting down.
TTTTTATAAAGATTGCCTCATACCACTTGGCACCTGTATAGCACCTGTTGGCAATGCTAAAAGATTCGGTCTGCCCTGTGTAAAGATAACAATTGGAGACGAAGAGCTTAGGGTAAATTACGGTGATATGGTCAGGATACCGCTTGGTATTGGTGAGAATAAGATGGTAAATATAGAGACAGAGCGTGGATTCTATATAGGTCCCAATAAAGAGAGAAAATTAGATACTGAGATAAGTGGCGGCGTTTCGGGTATTATTATTGATGCACGAGGTAGGCCGTTTCATCTACCAGAAAATAAGGAGGAGCGTATAAATAAACTATCGGAATGGATAAAGGCTCTTGATGTCTATCCAGCTTGAATTCATTAGAAGAACCTAATTAATTTTTCGTTAATACTTTGTAATTTAAATAATACTTAATATATCATAGGGGGTTCATATGGCTCATGCATATACACCCGGATTAAAGGTTACAAAAGGAACAATAATAGCACGGGAAAGACGTCTACCCCTGAAGGGTGAAGTCGTTGTGTCTATTGGCGATAATGTAACATGTGATACAATTGTCGCAAGGACAGAACTTCCAGGGGATGTTCAACCAATAAATTTAGCTGGTCTACTCAGTGTTTCACCACAGGATCTTGAGGGATATGTTTTGAAGAAATCCGGCGACAAGATAAAAAAAGACGAAGTGATTGCTGAGACCAAGGGTATCTTTGGATTGATGAAAACCCAGGTGAAGTCACCCATAGATGGTGTAATAGAGAGTATATCAAATGTTACAGGACAGGCAATTCTCCGTAATCCGCCCACACCTGTTGAGGTGGATGCATACATAGACGCCAAAGTAACAAAGTTATTTGAAAATGAAGGTGTGATGGTCGAGACGTACGCTACGTTTGTACAAGGTATATTTGGGATTGGTGGAGAGGCAAAGGGTATTATAACTCCAATAGTGGATAGCCCTGACAAACCTATCACTATAGATATGATAACACCAGAACACAAAGGAAAGATAATAATCGGGGGCTCACTTGTAACTGTAGATGTTCTTCGCAAGGCAGCTGAGATTGGATGCGTTGGTATAGTCGTGGGTGGAATATGGGATTATGACCTGAAGGAATTCCTGGGTTATGATATTGGCGTAGCCATAACAGGTTCAGAGGAGAAGGGTATAAGCCTTATTATAACAGAAGGATTTGGAGAGATGGCAATGGCAGATAAGACCTTTAAATTATTAATTGAAAATAAAGATAACAAAGCATCTATAAATGGCGCAACCCAGATAAGAGCAGGAGTTATGAGACCAGAGGTTATTATACCCAAGGAGGCTAAGCAGGTTGAGGAAGAAAAGGGGAAGAAGGATAAGATTTCAAAGGGTCTTGAGGTTGGTAGTTCGATTAGAATAATTAGAGAGCCCCATTTCGGAAGTATTGGTAAGGTAACAAACCTTCCACCCGAGTTACAAAAAATCGAAACAGAGGCTAAAGTAAGAATTCTTGAGGCTGAACTTGAGAGTGGGGAGAAAGTAAAAGTTCCCAGGGCTAATGTTGAACTGATTGAAGAATAAATGCTATAAGAAGACTTTTGAAAATTCAGTCGAGAAGGAATTTAAACTTTGTTTATTATTTGTAATTTGATTTTTTGAATTTATTTTTACATCGTGTGGAAAAAAAAAGATTTTGAGGAACAAAGAGAATTAATGGTTAAAAATCAGATTGTTGCAAGGGGTATAAGTGATCCACTTGTAATAGAGGCGATGAGAAAGGTTCCAAGACATATGTTCGTTGAAGATTCCATGGTGTATGAGTCTTACGGCGACCATCCACTACCAATAGGTAAAGGACAAACAATATCCCAGCCATTTATGGTTGCCTCAATGACAGAAGAACTTGAACTTAAAGGTGGAGATAGGGTACTTGAGATTGGGACAGGTTCTGGTTACCAGGCTGCTATCCTGGCTGAAATCGTATTAGAGGTCTACACCATTGAAAGAGTGAAATCCCTTGCTGAAAGAGCTGAACGGTTATTGCATTCCCTTGGTTACAACAATGTTAATGTTATCGTTGATGATGGCAGTCTTGGTCTGTCAGAGTATTCACCATATGATGCAATAATTGTAACTGCTGCATCTCCGAACATACCACCTCCTCTTTTTGAGCAATTAAAGGAGGGAGGTAGACTAATAATCCCTGTATCTGACATATATGCCCAAACACTTATAAAAGTAATTAAAAAGAAGGGAAACCAAGTCAAACAACGACTTTATGGATGTGTGTTTGTACCACTAATTGGAGATTACGGATACAAGTAGACCTTTATAAATTACAAATCATAAACCACAAATAACAAACAATATCCAAGTTATAACTACCAAAATAAAAAACTTCAGCTCATTGCTAACTCTTTTGGATATTAAATATTTATATTTTACTATTATTTGAAATTTGCAATTTGATATTTGATTTTTGACGTTGTCCCAAAGTGTTGTGATGACTAATAAGAGGACAATTGTCATTGAAAATCTCTACGAACTTGGCAATCTTATATACTCAATCTGTCATTGCGAGTGAATGAAATGAACGTGGCAATCTCATATGTGATATAATTCAGTAAAAAGCGATTGCTTCATCCTTACGGATTCGCAATGACAGAAAAGACCCGTATCACGTAACTTTGGGACATTACCTAATTTTTGATATTTTCCCATAATCGGGGGGTAGCGCAGTAGGCAGCGCGCTTGGTTCGGGACCAAGAGGTCGCCGGTTCAAATCCGGCTCCCCCGATTTTCTAAGTAATCAGTAATCGGTCATCAGTAATCAGGTAAAAGAGAGAGATAATATAACCTGTTTCACTTTCTTTACTTTTATTACCTAATTTGACTTTTCGACTTTTCGACCTTTAACTTTCGACTTTATTTTATGAATATCGGGATGATGTGCCTGTGGAATGCTGCTAATGGTCCCTCTATACATGCGGAACTCATTGGGAGAGAATGGGTGAGAGACGGGCATAAGCTCACTGTATATTCTCCGAAGATACATCCTGATGCAAGACCAACACTACAAAAGGATGAGGAATTTGTCATAAGAAACTTCTCTGTGGATGTTATCATTCCCTTTACAAGGGCAGCCGAGTTTGATTACAATCCTGTTTTAAGGGGTGACTATAGGGTTTTTGTAGCCCAGAATGTCGAAAGACTACCCGCAGAGAGACTCCTTGAGATATTCCCGGAAATAAAGAAGAAAGCTCTAACTGTGAGTGTTGTTCATGAAGGTAAACCTCCAGAAGATCCTCTATATTACAAACTTCAATGGGACGCCATTGTCTGCTTCGATGAAAGATACAGGGATTACCTGATAAACTACTTTCCTGCTGACATTATACATATGATCCCCTATCCTTATTATCCTTTTACTCCTGGTGATAAAATTAAATCGAGGAAACAAGTTGATCTTCCAGTTGGGAAGAAGATAGTTTTTTCCTTTGGCTTCAGACCAAAAGACATAGTTGCTGTTTTACCATCTCTTAGCCACCTCGCAGAAAATTACAGAATGAGATATGTCGTAATTGCAAATCCAGAGAGCGATGTGAATATTTTAAGAGAAATGGAAGATGAATACCCATTCTTAGATATTCAGGTTAGACCACTCCCATTTGATGAGTTGAATAAATACCTCTATGCATCTGATGCTCAACTTATACATAGAGAATCATCAAAGAAGTATCCAGCAGTAGTTTCCAGTAGTGTTTGCCAAACACTTGGTTCAGGATGCCCAATTCTATTTCATGAATCAAACTATGTTGAAAAAGCAGGTGATGAAATTATAAAATACAAAGACTTTTCTGACCTTGAGGAGAAGCTCTCCCTTTTATTTGATAAGGGATTTGATACTGGTAGAGTAGAAAGATTCCTCAAAACCCACGATGCAACCCACATCGCTAATCGATTTGTTGATCTCTTTAGGAAACTGTTTTAACATTTTGTAAATCAAGCCTGTTCAGTAATTAAGTTCTATCATCAATGAATAACTGGTTCAAAGAATCTGTTGATAGGACCCGTAGGGATAGTAAAACTTAATTTTATACAGGTTTAAAAAGGAATTTATTATGCCTGATACATTTGCTATAACTATAGTCTCTATTATTATATTTGCAGTCATTGCTGCTTTTATTAGAGGAAGAATCAGGGACAAATGTCTGAGTGATTTTTCAAAAGATATGGTAACATTGGAAGAGACCTCTGGCAAAATAATTTGGGGGAACCTGAATGTGCAAAATACAGGTTTAGAACTGATTTATCCAAACAAGCACAAAGATAAGAGTGGACACGATGAGACGAGTTACATTCTATATAAACACGAGTATCCTAATATTCAAGCCCTAATTCGTTACCACGATGAATTAAATGAACAAAATAAGAGAGAAAGGGAGAAGGAACTAAAAAAAACCTATCATCCTTCATTCTTAAGGAGGCTTAAAAGAAGAATACAAAATTTTTTTAAGACAGTGAGAGATTCGTTAATGGATGCAGTAAACCTGTTAATCGGTAAGGCCAAAAAAACAACTCCTGCTGGTGCAATGCTGACCTCTCAGGATAAATATGTCTCACAGATAAAACAAGAATTGATGGGCTCTATAGGAACTTCCTTCGAACCTTTATTAGAAAGACATATTGGTAAGATGGTTGTACTGAAGTTGACCAAAGGTAATAAGATCTTTGAATATCCTGGTGTGTTAAAGGACTATACAGCGGATTTTATAGAAATTATGGATGTTGATTACAAAATAAGAGAAGACGAAACAACCAGAAAGGCAGACCTTGTTATTCCACGAAAATATGGTATCATACGACATCTTGGTGAATAGATTTAAAATATAGGCTTTGAGATATGCGGAGAAGCAATATAACGAGAAGAAAAATTAGATAACAAGCTACAAATAAATATGTTAAGCAGAGAACCTACAGAGGAATATTGGAAAAGAAGAAAGGAAGTCTGGAGTATCTTGATCGAATGGGGTTTTGGAAATGGATTGGTCAGAGATATTAACCGCGAGCATCCGGTCGGTGTTTTAGAAAAAATTATCGAGTCAACCCAAAAAAGAAAACCCGAAGACCCAGCAAGATACTTCCTGAATGGTCTCAATTATTCCAGGATAAAACACGGTAGGTTACCTTTATCTGTTTCTCTTAAAAATAATAAGAAGTAATCTGGAAGGAACGTACATGAGTAGGATAGCTGTGAGAAAGTTAAGCTTTAAGGGGAACAAGGAGATGAAATATGAAAAGGTTTTTTATCTTATTATCCTCTATTCTCCTTCTGAATTTTTTACCCTACGATTCAAAATGTGCAGTCTCAAAACAGGAGGCCATACAGATTGTAATAGATACTATTTTAGAGGGTGACACCTCATATATCTATCTATATATAGACCCTGATTCTCTACCAGAGGGGAAACCAATAATCAGTAATTTATATAACTATTACAACAGCTACACTGAAGGATGGTTTTTCCTAATCGATGATTGTCCTACTGCCTATTGGGCACATCCCTGTAGATACGTTTTTTTAAACGATGCAAGATATTATTCTATAAGCAGGGAGATGTGGTTTCCGAATAGTTGGGCATACTTCACTGATACTCTTGAACTACTTATCCCTGGTGGTAAAAGAACCTCATTTGAGAAATCTATATTTACTCCTTATATTGTTTCAATGGATGAGGCAATAGAAATTGTAATTGACTCAATTCTTGAAGGAGATACAACAGTAATAGACCTTTATATTAATCCAAACCCTGGAGATACAATGGTCAGTGGTTGGAGTTATACTTATGTAAATCCTTATCCCGATGGATGGTTTTTCTTTATTGATGATGCCCCGCCAGCAAATTGGACACATCCCTGTCGCTATATATTCCTAAGTGATGAACGTTATTACACAGTAATTCAGGAGATGACTCCACCAGACAACATTGATTCTTTAAAGCAGATCATTTCTCATGGAGTCCAGGAACATGAAGAAGCAAAATCCTCACCCTTCCTATTGATATACCCCAATCCTTTTTGCCAGAAAACCGCAATTACTTACTCGTGTCAACTTCCCTCTAAAGTTTCAATAAACGTATTTGATGTGACTGGGAGGTTGGTTAATACGCTAATAGATGGGGCAAAAAAAACAGGGCATTATGGTTTGGAGTGGAATGCAGAGGGAATTGCATCAGGAGTTTATTTCCTCCACTTTACAGCAGGGGATTTCAAGAAGGTTCACAAAATGATTGTTATAAGATAGTTAGTAAAAAGTATCGTAAAACTAAATAATTCAACACAATAGGTAGAAATGGATACTAAAAATATGGGCGATGGTAAGATAATATCTCTTCCCTCTGGTGAGCTAATATTCAAACTCGATTCAAACAAGGATAATCCCATTCTTAGACCTGAAGATTCTGGTCTCACCTGGCAAGAAAATGGTGAGGAAAAAATTGGAGCGGTGTTCAATGGTGGAGGGGAGATATTTAATGGAAAGGTTATATTAACACCAAGGTGTCATAAGAACTATAAAGAAGGTACATTCTTAGATGAGAATACTGGGCTAGAGAGGAGATGTCTCGAGAATTATATTTCTGAGATATGGTTATTTGACAGTGAGAATGGAAGCAACTTCAAACGACTGAACAGTACTGTAATAAAGGGGAATGGAACAAAGCATAAGGATTTTGTATACGGCATTGAGGATATAAGGATAATAAAATACGAAGATATGTATCTACTCATTGGATGTGGTAAGGTTGCACCCGCTTTCAAGGGTAAGAATGCTGACAGAATTGCAATCTATTCAACAAATGATTTTGTTGATATTTCATACCACGGTATAGTTGATGCCTTTGACTCAAGAAATGCCATACCGTTTCCTGAACATGTAAGAGGAAAATTATATATATTCTTGAGAATTCATCCCAGTATACAGCTTGCTCCACTTGAAGGGGGCTTAGAACAACTCCTCTTTCCTGGCAAATATAGAAAATATTGGGAGAAGATATATAGTAATAGAGACAAATATCTCATGTTTGATACTGGAAGCTATCCTCATGAAAGAGAAAAGATTGGTCCAGGAAGCCAGATAATTAAAACCAAAAAAGGGTGGCTTTTTATATATCATGCTGTGGGTGAACTTGAGAGGGAAATTTTAGAAATTTACGGAGTTAATGTATCCATTAAAAGAGGATATTCTATATGCGCTGCTATTCTTGATTTAGAGGACCCGAGAAAGGTGCTCTGTCGTACCAGGAACCCTATATATGTACCAAATGCTCCATACGAGCTTTTAGGTAGTTCTGAATTTCCTTTAGATGTTCCTTATGTAGTATTTCCCACTAGTGCTATTGTGCACAAGGAAAAGCTTCTTATATATGCGGGTGCAGGTGATAAGTATGAGATACTTCTAACGTGCGACGTTAACAAGTTTGTAGACTATCTTTGGAAATACTGCAGAGTTTAAGTTAGACGTCCCGCCTTTGGCGGTATCCCGAAGAAAGCGGGACAGGTTCACCCTGTTAAATAATATAACGATAAATATCAGAGCATTCTCAACAAAGGAATACTCTTCCTTTATACCAATCCCTGATATGAGATTGCTTCGTCGTCCGTCATCCGTCGTACTTCTTGACGGACAACAGACTCCTCGCAATGACAACTGTCTATTCATATCATACGCACGACCCCGCCTTTGGCGTGGTTCCCCGAAGCCTGCGTCTACCATTATGAAACCTGCAACATGTAGGCACGAATTCCTATTGTATCAAATGACACCTGATTCAATTTTACCTGATTTCTTCAGAGGTGTACTAAATCGTAGGGCAAGGCTTCCTGACTGCCGTCAGGTCTACCTAAGGGAAAATATAAAAAAACCCGGCAGCGTCCTACTCTCCCGTGCCGTTACCAGCACAGTACCATCGGCCTTCTGGGGCTTAACTTCTCTGTTCGGAATGGAAAGAGGTGTTTCCCCCAGGGTATAACCACCGGGATATATATTAATTTATAAAAGGATTGGTAGGCTGAGATAAGCCTCACGGTTTATTAGTACCGCTCGGCTGAATCCATTACTGAACTTACACCTGCGGCCTATCCTCCAACTTGCGTCGGAGTGGGCATACGCCCAACCTTGTCATCTCCAAGGAACCTTAAGATCCGACTTTACGTCGGATGGGAGACCCTATCTCGGGGGGGGCTTCCCACTTAGATGCCTTCAGCGGTTATCCCTTCCGAACATAGCTACCCAGCGATGCAGCTGGCGCCACAACTGGTACACTAGAGGTTCGTCCGTCCCGGTCTTCTCATACTAGGGACAGCTCCCCTCAAGTCTCCTACGCCCGCGACGGATATGGACCGAACTGTCTCACGACGTTCTGAACCCAGCTCGCGTAACAGCTTTAATGGGCGAACAGACCAACCCTTGGGACCTTCTCCGGCCCCAGGATGCGTTGGGCCGACATCGAGGTGCCAACCCGGGCCGTCGATGTGAACTCTTGGGCCCGATCAGCCTGTTATCCCCGGAGTACCTTTTATCCGATGATCTCCAGTCCTTCCACACGGAACTGTCGGGTCATTAAGTCCGGGTTTCCCCTCTGCTCCTTGCGTCCAAGTCGCAGTCAGGCTGGCTTATGCCTTTACACTCAACGCACGATTACCGACCGTGCTGAGCCAACCTTTGAGCGCCTCCGTTACTTTTTAGGAGGCAACCGCCCCAGTCAAACTACCCGCCTGACATTGTCCCCCGGCTTGCACAGCAAGGGTTAGAACCTCAACAAAACAAGGGTGGTATTTCACCGGTGGCTCCCCCCCGACTAGCGTCGAAGGTTCAAAGCCTCCCACCTATCCTACACAAGCCTTGCTAAAATTCAGTGTCAGGTTGCAGTAAAGGTTCACGGGGTCTATTTGTCCAGTCGCGGGTAGGCGGCATCTTCACCGCCACTACAATTTCACCGAGCCCCTCGTTGAGACAGCGCCCAAGTCGTTACACCATTCATGCAGGTCGGAACTTACCCGACAAGGAATTTCGCTACCTTAGGACCGTTATAGTTACGGCCGCCGCTTGCCGGGGCTTCGGTTCAGAGCTTGCACCCTTCCCCTTAACCTTCCGGCGCCGGGCAGGTTTCAGCCCCTATACTTCCCCTTACAGGTTTGCAGAGGCCTGTGTTTTTGGTAAACAGTCGCTTGGGCCATTTCACTGCGACCCAGGAAAGCTCCATCTGCAAGAGATTTCACCATCCCGGGCACCCCTTCTCCCTAAGTTACGGGGTTAAATTGCCGAGTTCCTTAACGAGGGTTCGCTCGCACACCTTAGGATACTCTCCTCACCTACCTGTGTCGGTTTACGGTACGGTCACCAGAAAAACTCCCTACGAGGCTTTTCTTGAGAGAATGGTCCTGCCAGTTTATGGGCAAAGCCCTCCTCATCACTCCTCGGGGTTAGTGTCCCGGTGGATTTACCTGCCGGGACCCCCTACAAGCTTGAATCCCAATCCAATAAGGGACTGGCACTTCCTTCTCTGTCCCCCCTTCGGTCAAGCATTTCTCTGGTGGTAGCCGAATATTTACGGCTTTCCCATCGCCTACGCCTTTCGGCCTCGACTTAGGGACCGACTGACCCTGGGCGGATTAACCTTCCCCAGGAACCCTTAGGTTTGCGGTGCACCGCTTTCTCAGCGGAGTTATCGCTACTCATGCCGGCCTAATCTCTTCCATCCAGTCCACCCCACCTTACAGTGAAGCTTCAACCCGAATGGAATGCTACCCTACCCCCCCCGACGTAACGTCGGGGAGCCACGGCTTCGGTATGAGACTTGAGCCCCGATCATCTTCGGCGCAAGACCCCTCGAACGGTGAGCTTTTACGCATTCTTTAAAGGATGGCTGCTTCTAAGCCAACCTCCCGCCTGTTTTTGGAATCCCACATCCTTTACCACTTAGCCTCAATTTAGGGACCTTAGCCTGTGGTCTGGGTTGTTTCCCTCTCGGGCACGGAGCTTATCCCCCGCACCCTGACTCCCGGAAACCAAGAAACGGCATTCGGAGTTTGGTTGGAGTTGGTACCCTTACGGGCCCTAGTCCATCCAGTGCTCTACCTCCGTATCTCTATTCCGAGGCTATACCTAAATATATTTCGGGCAGAACCAGCTATTACCGAGTTTGTTTAGCCTTTCACTCCTACCCACAGCTCATCCAAGCCTATTGCACGAGACACTGGTTCGGGCCTCCCTCCGACTTTCGACGGAGTTCACCCTGGCCATGGGTAGCTCACTCGGCTTCGGGTCTATTCCAACGAACCTTGCCACAGGTTATACACCTATGACTAACGCCCATTTAAGACTCGGTTTCCCTTTGCCTTCATCCCATAAGGACTTAAGCAAGCTCGTTAAAATAACTCGCCGGCTCATTATGCAAAAGGCACGCGGTCACCCGTCCAGATCATAAAATATATGAAACAGGACAAAGCTCCCACTGCTTGTAGGTATATGGTTTCAGGTTCTATTTCACTCCCCGCCAGGGGTTCTTTTCACCTTTCCCTCACGGTACTAGTTCACTATCGGTCATCTGGAAGTATTTAGCCTTACCCAGTGGTTTGGGCAGATTCCTACGAGATTTCACCTAGCTCGCAGTACTTGAGAATTCAGTCAATGAAGATCTTTGGAGTTTCGCTTACTGGACTATCACCATCTATGGTGTTCCTTTCCAGGAAACTTCAACTACCCCAAGATTTTGTAACTCCACAACCCTCAGAGCATTTGGGTTAAACTGAACCTCACTACACCGACTGTACAACGCTTGCTCGCTTGAACATACAGCGCGGTTTAGGCTGTTCCGATTTCGCTCGCCGCTACTCTCGGAATATCTTTTCCTCAAGGTACTGAGATGTGTCACTTCCCTTGGTTAACTTCCTGTCTCAAAGAGGCAGGATATCCCACTTTACAGCGGGATGGGTTTCCCCATTCGGCAATCGCCGGGTTAAAGGTTGTTCGCACCTATCCGACGCTTAACGCAGCCTACCACGGCCTTCATCGTCTCCAGATACCAAGGCATTCACCATGTGCCCTTAGTATTTTGGACATATGACCTTCCGCCAATACTGATAAGTTGTCAAAGATCAGAAAATCCGTTTAAGGATTACTACTACTAAACATTATATTCATAAAAACCCCTTTGTCAAGGGCAAAAAAACTTAGCAGTAAAAAAGTACAGATTAATCTAAACTCTCGTTGCAATCTTTATAGAATCGCTGTCCCGTCTTACGGGATCCTCGATTTTCCTTAACTATTTATATTATATGAAAAATCGGGATAATCGTTAGAAATAAAAGCGGAAGCCCAACCCGCCCTCAAAATCAAAATCTGTTCCCGGAATAAAATCAACTACCGGATAAATCTCCAAAAAGACGCCAAAACGATCTATCAAATATTCAATCCCACCACCTAATCTTAAACCAATATGAAATTCTGTATCGTCACCAGGATCAATCTTTTTAACTCGAAACCTGCCCCCGATCCCCAAGTAAGGAATAATATTTTCAAGCGATCGTCCTTCCTCTCCTCGAATAACTCCGGGAAAGAGGAATTGATAATCACCCGTGATATGGAAACCAGTATCGCCCAGGAAAGACCAACCAGCATTTATCTGTATTGCTGATCTTCTGGCCATGAAATATTTCCCGGTAAATCCTGTCGGGCTGCCGATGATCACACCAATACCATACCTTCCGCCAAAAAGAGCGCAGGGTATTAAAAATAAAAGAATGCTATATTTTTTCATATCTCTACTCCCAACTATCTATTCTTAATGGCATCAATAGATACATAAGGCCATCTTTTCCCTTCGGGGTTATCACCGCTGCAGTCGATTGTGAGGTCAGCTCGAAAACCACATCACTAGAGTCCAGATGCCTTAATGTTTCCAAAACAAAATTAGCATTGAACCAAACGCCGACTTTCTCTCCTTCATAGACACACGGCACATCTTCGTTTGCCTCGCCAATATCAGGTGAAGATGCAGATAGGATAATCTTGCTTTCACTAAAGTCAAACTTCACGTTCTTTATGTGTGGACTAGCCACCAACGAAACTCTTTTTAGGGCACCGTCGAGGATTTCTTTCTCAACCGTGCATTTCCCTGAAAACTCTTTGGGTATTACGCCTTCATAGCTTGGATACGGTCCCTCAATCAAGCGCACGATTACTGCAGTGTCGGGAAATTTAATACCCATCATCCGTTCTTCAGTAAATATCTCTAATTTCTCCTCTGGTTTTGTGTAGTCTATCAGATCAAAAAGTTTAGTTGCGATTATCAGTTCACCGTCGATTTCCTTTTTCTCTTTCTTGATCATTGCTAACCTGGCGCCGTCAGTAGTAACCATTCTCAGTTCTTTATTTTTTAGTTGTAGCAAGACCCCGTTCATTGGACGGCGACTAATATCCTTTGCCACCATAAAAGCCGTCGATTCAACCATTTCCTCGATTTCTCCAACACTCATTTCAAACCATTTTTTTCCAGGAAAAGTTGGTACTTCAGGGAATTCCTGCGAATCCAATGAGGGAATGTCAAAACGCGCATTACCTGCAACAATATGCAGTTTCAGTTCCTTTAATTTAAAAGCGACATCGTCAACCTGGGTTTCTCTAGTTATTTCGAGCAGTTTCTTACCAGGAATCAAGACTTTGCCTTCTTCTTTGACTTCCGCTGGAATAACTTTTTTAATAAAGATATCAAGGTCTGTAGCTTGAATCATTAAGGTCTTACCTTTGGTTTCGATAATAATGTTTTGCAAAACTGTATACGTACTTTTTGGAGGAACAATTTTCACAATGTTTGATAAAGTTTTTGCTAAAACATTTCTCTTAATTTTAAATTCCATGTAGCCTCCTTAATTATAACAACTACTATAATATAAGATATATAGCTGTTGTTGTTGTACGGTGGAAATGTTTATATCTACCAAAACCCTTTAGAATACAGACAAAACAAGGACTTCGATTGTTCGCAGAACTGTGCATAAACCTTGATAACTTATTCATTTTTAAAAAACCATCAAACATCCACATACTATCAACTACTTATCCGATTAGTTATCCGCTCTAATCTTTGGAAATATTCGATATCAGTTTTCTTTAGCCCCTCTACTTTTTCAATTGCATGAATTACAGTTGAGTGATCCTTGCCTCCGAAGAACTCGCCGATTTCCGCGAGCGAAAGATTGAGCATTGTTCGTATCAAGTACATCGACGTTTGTCTGGCTAAAGCGAGTTTCTGGGTTCGTTTCTTGCCCCTTATTTCGGCTTCACTGAAACCAAGTTCTTCGATCACATTTTTCAAAATTATTTGTTTTGTAATCCTCCTGCCTGAACCCAGAAGGTCTTTTAGAACCTCCTCAGCGAGATGTTCATTAACTTCCTGTCCAGAAAGGGAAGACACCGCAAGTAGTCTTATTAAACAACCCTCGAGTTCCCGAATATTAGATTTTACACGCGAGGCAATATAGTATGCTACATTGGAAGGGATTTTAATGGTTTCTGACTCAGCTTTCTTCTGTAATATCGCAATACGCGTCTCCAGGTCCGGGGGCTGGAGATCAACAACAAGACCAGCTTGAAAACGCGATTTTAACCGTTCCTCAAGAGTTAGGATTTCTCTTGGCGGTCGGTCAGAAGTGATTATAACCTGCTTGCCGGCTGAGTAGAGGTGGTTAAAAATATGGAAGACTTCTTCTTGGAGCCGCTCTTTGCCATATAGGAACTGGATATCGTCGATTAACAAAACATCCTTGGTCCGATATTTTTTCTTGAATGTCATCTGCTGATTTTTCTGAATTGCCTCGATCAACTCGGTCATTATGTTCTCAGCCTGGGTGTAAAAAACATTAGTTTTCTTATGCTGCCGATGCACAAAATTCCCGATCGCTTGCATCAAATGGGTTTTGCCTAACCCGACACCCCCGTAGAGAAAGAGTGGGTTATATGCTTCCCCCGGTGCTTCGGCGACAGCCAATGCCGCAGCGTGAGCGAATTCATTATTCTTGCCGACCACAAAACTCTCAAAATTATACCTTTCTTGAAGTTTTGTTCCATCCCGAGCAAGAATTAGACGTTTCCTTTTTTTCTTAGGTCGATCTCCTTGTTGTTTCAATGCCTTAAAAGCAAGCCTTAATTTATTCCCGTTTAGTTGATGGACCGCTTCTTCCAGGATATTGTAATAGTGTTCTTCAATCCAGTCGATCTGAAACACATTGGGGAACTCGACAAGAAGAACATCCTCTTTCAATTCAACTCCGCAACTACCACCAAACCACGTGTTGAAAGACTGAGAATTTATTCTCTCCTGGATATAATCCAGGACATTTTTCCATGTATTATTTGCTTTTTTATCCATTGCTTAATTTTCCACAACAATCCACATAGTTATCCACACGAAATCCACCTAAACCTCCCTAAATACAGACACTTTTATGAAACCTATGACAATTTTGTGTATAGTTCAAACAAAGGCGAAACAAGTTTATACAGAAAAAGCTAAAAGTCAAGAAAAAAATAGAATTGACCACAAATCTTTTGGCACGAAAATTGCATTCACGATTTTTCCTTAACAAACAGCATAATTTCACCCAGAAAAGGAGTGGTGAAGCCCAATCTCGTTGACAACAGAAGTAATTAAGCTATAATCAAAGCATGTTAATCTTATTGCTGTTTCTCTTCCTTAGTTCCTTGGGTTGTTCAAACTGTTGTTGTTTAGGGGGTGCTCAGACAACAGCGTATGTACAATACGGTAAAGCGTCATACTATGGCGAAAAGTTTCACGGTCGAAAGACGGCTTCTGGAGAAATATTTAATAAATGGGCTTATACCTGCGCACACAAGAAGTTGCCTTTTAACACCAAGGTTAAAGTAACGAATCTGAAAAACCATAAAACCGTTGTTGTCCGGGTCAATGATCGTGGTCCTTTTATAAAAGGCAGAATTATCGACCTTTCCTTTGCTGCAGCAAAAAAGATAGGGATGGTAAAAGAAGGTGTAGTAAAAGTAAAAATTGAAGTTATAAGATGATTACACTGGAGGCCCGGGCAAAGATCAATATCGGTTTGAAGATCATTGGGAAAAGAGATGATGGGTTCCATAATATTGAAACGACTCTTACAACGATAAATTTAGCTGATATCATTACGTTCGAAGAAAAAGGACAAGGAATTGAAGTTGTAGCTACGGGTTTGGATATTCCCTCTGATAAAAATCTCTGTTATATTGCCGCCAGATTATTTATTGAAAACTTTAATGTAAAAAAAGGCGTAAGAATAAACTTGACTAAGAATATTCCAATAGGCAGTGGTCTTGGTGGTGGATCATCCGATGCTGCATGTGTTCTCAAAGGACTAAATAAGTTGTACGACTTAAATATTCCCGAGCAATCGCTCTTTGAGATAAGCCGAAAGATCGGCTCGGATGTTCCTTTTTTTATAAAAGGCGGCGCTGCTTATGCACGCGGCAAGGGTGATGAACTGAAATATTTTAAGCTACCAAAGATGTCTTTGGTAATATACTGGCCAGGCTATCCGGTGCTGACAAAATGGGCATATGAGGAATATGATAAAAGCTTATTGACACCGCCTTCAGAAACGGATATCATAATCGAAGCGCAAAAAGGAAAGAATAAAAAAGCCAGGCCGATCTTTGAATTGGTTAACGATTTTGAAAAAGTCGTTTTTAAAAAACATCCCGATCTCCTGGATGTTAAAACACATCTTTTAGCAACTGGTGCTTATGTTGTTACCCTGTCAGGGAGCGGTTCATGCATCTTTGTCGTCGTTGACGAGAAGACGGGGAAAGGTGTATTGAAATACCTTG
>JAUWGP010000027.1 GCA_030606335.1 Caldifarciminota bacterium | reverse complement strand
TTCATTAAACCCGGGTCCTAACTCACGGTGCACCGTAAAACAGCAAGCTATTATGCGTTCTGTTAATGGATCTCTATCTTTCATCTGTGAAATCTTATTTTAATCAATGTAATCAGACATCCTGATCTTTATAGGATGTCTTTCATATAAACTGGTAATGAGAAAAATATCTTAACTAATTTCTCGCGACCTACAGTTTTTAAAGTAATTATCAATTTTTTGCTAGCCTCCCCCTGATTCTTGTAGGAGTCGGATTCCCGTCTGCCGTCGGGTGGGTATCCGACCCATTTCTTTTGCGGGTTCGATAAATCGAACCCCTACATTTTCACTTCCATATTCTTTCATATTCTATCTGATACTACGCATACACGCACTAAATGAGCCTGCAGATACTATATAAGAATTTTAGATTTTAAGCTACAAAATATCGTAACAGCATTTTGTGATTGTATGGATAATGCAGAACTTACACCAATATCCCGTTATCGT
This sequence comes from Caldifarciminota bacterium, assembly GCA_030606335.1. GTDB lineage: Bacteria > Hydrothermota > UBA3073 > UBA3073 > UBA3073 > JAGMCL01. The sequence continues at coordinate 36,658 of JAUWGP010000027.1, read as the reverse complement.
ATCTTTAATTATTATACTACTTAAATGTTTTATTGTCAAGTAAAAATTAAGAGATTTCTGAAAAGGTTCAGAAATCTCTGATTACAACGATTAATATAAAGATTACACAGAAGAGCTCAAAGGTAGTTTTTCAGAGCTATCATTTCATAGGATTTATAATACAGATAAGATGGTTAAATTAGCAGAATTGTGAGGGCTAAAAATTTAAGGCAATTATAAAACATCTGACACTAAGATGGAGTGCATCACCTTGGTGATGCATGCAGTAGCAAGCTACTGCACTCCAAACATTCATTATAAACAAAAGTAGTATTGCATGGTGTCAGGAGTTACGTTCTGAAGCAATAAAAAGTAAGATTTGGTGTCAAAACTTTTATAATTACCTAAAAAAATTCTAAATTTATTCTGGATACATAGCCCTTTTCAATAGTAGATAAGAGTTTTATTACCCAGAAGTTCTCATAATGTGTAATAAGGATATTAAGTGATGAGATTGCCACGCTCACTCCGTTCGCTCGCAATGACAAAAACAGAACGCTGTCATTGCGAGAACTGATGAATATCAGGTCGAAGCAATCTCATATTGGGAAGGATTGACAATAAGTGATGAGATTGCCACGCTCACTCCGTTCGCTCGCAATGACTGATGCCTTTGGTCATTGCGACGAACTAATAGTGAAAGGTTTAATATTATCTGTCATTACGAGAGTTTGAGGAAATGTCAAATATTGAATTATAAAACTCAATATTAGGATTTTACTTGACAGCGATTTAAAATTATGGTATAATAAAAATCGATATGAGATTCAAATTATTATACCTGTTAGTTGCAATACCCCTTGTTTTAGGCTGTGACAAGAGTGATACTGGAGTCACAGAGGTAAAATTCTGGCACGTAATGGGAGGTCCACTCGGTAAGGCTCTTAACGAACTCGTTGATGAGTTCAACGAGGAAAATTCAGATGTGCATGTTACATCCGTGAGTATGGGAAACTACCAGGCACTTACGCAGAAGATTATGGCATCAATTCTTGCTGGAAACCCACCAACCATTGCTCAGGTATATGAATCCTGGACAACAAGCCTTATGAGAGCAAATGCAATCCACCCAATGGAGGATTTTATTAGAGGTAATAATGGATTGACCGAGGAAGAGATTTTGGATATATTTCCTGTGTTCATCGAGGATAATACATGGGATGGTATTTTTATAACACTCCCTTTCAATAAGAGTGTAGCAACATACTTCTACAATCTGGATATATTCGAGCAGGAGGGAATAGAAAAATTTCCAGAAACATGGAATGAGTTCCTTCAGGTTGCACAAAAAATAACCAAGGATATAGATGGTGACGGAGAAAACGACATATGGGGAACAGCATTTCCTGTTAGTGCGAGTATGTTCGCACAGATACTGTATGCAAAGGGTGGTAATCTTCTGTCAGAGGATGAGGAAAGTCCCACTTTTCATAATAGTGAAGGGATTGAGGCAATGAGGTTTATAAACGACCTCATATATACCCATAGAGTTGCTTACCTGACTACTGGTTATGAGCATCAGGATGACTTTATCGCTGGAAATGTCGTAATGATATCAGGCTCTTCTGTATCCTACTCGTTTATAAAAATGGCAAAGCCAAACTTCAAATTAGCACTTGCTCCACCTCCAGGGGATATGAAGAAAGCAGTTATTATAGCCGGGACGAATGTCGCTATCTTCAGTAAGGCAAGAGAAGAAGAGAAAAAGGCTGCCTGGAGGTTTGTTAAGTGGTTTATATCACCTGAGATACAGGCAAGATGGGCAATTAAGACAGGTTATCTTCCAGTACGAAAGTCCACACTCGAACTACCGATTGTAGAACAGCATCTTCAGAATGTTCAAGGGTTAGAGGATGTATGGGCATCATTAGATTACGCATTGATTGAACCAAGGGCACCTGGTTGGCTTATAGGCAGGAGAAGGTTATCTGATGTGGGAATTGAGCCCATTTTAAGGGGTGGAATGCCAGTTGAAGAAACTCTAATTAGATGCGCAAAAGAGGTCGAGAGGGCGCTAACGTTGCAATAATTGATAATAATCAATGGTAATTATAAAACCTTTGATATTAATATAGTTGCTTAAACCATTATTAGTGATTGTTTTAGTTTTACAGTCTTCATTTCTTTTGATTGCCCCGTAGAATAGATAGTGTTATGTTTGGGGAGCTCCATGCAATAAGTTTTATTCCACAGGGCGGGCCCAAAAGAAACGAAGCAAAGAAAATGCACCCCAATGTTTTTCTCAGGCGGTAGATTGACTGCGTCTTATGGCTAATTTCCAGAACTTGCTTCGCTCAAACACCTGGAAATTTTAACGCCAACGTCTTGCAATCTGCCTAAAAACAACATGGGGATTTTAACAAACTGACTGACACCATGTGTTATTTGATTAATCATAAAGTAATAAGTGATAATTTAGTATCAGTTTTTTATAAGTATCTAATAAAATTATAGGATTATGCCACACGCAAACTTCGTTCACCTTCATCTCCATACCGAGTATAGTTTCCTTGATGGGGCGTGTAAGATAGATGACCTTGTTAAGATTGCCTCGATGTATAAACTGCCTGCGCTGGCAATTACAGACCACGGCAATATGTGTGGGTGTATAGAGTTCTACAAGAAGCTTATGCATGCAGCAATCAAACCAATAATAGGGGAAGAGGTTTATCTTACACCCAGATCAAGATTCGACCATGATGGAAAGGAGATAAATTATCATTTAATCCTCCTTGTGAGAAATGAGAAGGGATACAAGAATCTCATCAAACTTTCTACAATAGGATTTAAAGAAGGGTTCTATTATAAACCAAGAATAGATAAGGAGATTTTAAAAAGTTGCAGTGAAGGGCTCATTGGTATGTCTGCCTGTATCAAGGGTGAGATTCCACAGCATATACTTAATAAAAATTATGAGGGAGCGAGGAATGTGTTACTGGAGTACATTGATATATTTGGCAAGGAAAATTTTTACCTGGAGCTTATGAGGCTGGGTCTAAAGGAAAATGAGATTGTTAATGCAGGACTCCTTACTCTTTCAGAAGAGATTGGTATTCCCTGTGTAGCAACCAACGATTGTCATTATATTAGCAAAGAAGACCATGAGGCTCACGATATTTTACTCTGCCTCCAAACAGGAAAGAACCTCGAGGATGAAGACAGATTACGGTTCGAATCGAATGAGTTATATTTTCGTTCTCCTGAGGAGATGGAGCAGCTCTTCTCAGATCATCCAGAGATTATTAAGAATACGCTTGATGTAGCTGAAAGGTGTAATCTCAATCTCCACCTTGATACTGTGAAGGTACAGCTTCCAAGTTACCCTGTGCCAGAAGGATTTAAGTCCTCAGATGGCTATCTTGAGAAACTCGCAAGGGATGGATTGGGGAAAAGATACACCAAACTTGATGAAACAATTGAGCAAAGGTTTAATTATGAATTAGGTATTATTAAAAAACTTGGTCTTTCTGGTTATTTTCTAATAATCACTGACCTTGTTAATTTTGCAAAGGAAAATGGTATACCTGTGGGTCCAGGTCGTGGTTCTGCAGTGGGTAGCCTGGTGTTGTATTCACTTGGAATTACAGAGATGGATCCGCTTAAATATAATCTCATATTCGAGCGATTTCTAAATCCCGAGAGGGCAGCTATGCCTGATGTGGATATTGACTTTTCCGATACAAGGAGGGATGAGGTTATATCGTATATAAAAAATAGATATGGAGAGGAGAATGTCTCACAGATAATCACATTTGGAACGATGGCTGCAAGGGCAGCCATAAGAGATGTCGGGAGGGTGCTAAGGATATCTCTTCCTGAAGTGGATAGAATAGCAAAGACAATCCCGTTTGGAATGAACCTTAGAGATGCCTATGAGAATGCTGATTTTAAAAATATAATAAAAGAAAAGGATGAGTACAAGAGACTCCTTACACTGGCGATGAGACTTGAGGGTGTTACAAGGCATGCCTCAGTACACGCAGCAGGTCTGGTTGTTGCTCCAGAGGAGATTACAGAGTTTGTACCACTTTACCGTATGCCAGATGGTTCACTGGTAACTCAGTATCCAATGAAGGCAATAGATGCACTCGGTCTTCTTAAGATAGACATACTAGGTCTTCGTACCCTAACGATTATAAAAGATACTGTTGAGGTACTAAAGAAAGAGGGAAAGGAGATTGACATAGGGAATATTCCTCTTGATGATAAAAAGACGTATAATCTACTCTCAAAGGGTTTAACAAATGGTATATTTCAGCTTGAGTCAGATGGCATGAAGGATATCTTGAGGAAGATAAAACCTGACTCCTTTAACGACATAATGGCTGTAATCTCAATATATAGACCAGGACCACTTGGAGGACTTACAAAAGATAGCTTCATAAAGAGGAAACATGGAAAGGAACCTGTATCTTTTATGCATAAAAGTTTGGAACCTTTGCTTAAAGAGACATATGGTATTATACTATATCAGGAGCAGGTAATGCAGATATCATCAATAGTAGCAGGATTTTCATTAGGAGAGGCGGATATTCTGAGATTGGCAATGGGTAAGAAATTACCAGAGGTTATGGATGAGAAGAGGAAGGCATTTGTAGAAGGTTCATTGAAGAGAGGTTATTCTGAGAAGGTAGCAAACAAGTTATTTGACCTAATAGTTCCGTTTGCTGGTTATGGATTCAATAAATCGCATTCAGCCGGTTATTCCCTTATATCATACCGAACAGCATACCTTAAAGCACATTATCCCCAGCAATTTATATCAGCAACACTTACAAATGAGTCTCTGTCTTCTGAGAAGGTTTCTCAGTTTGTAAAAGAATCTGCATCATTTGGTATTGATATTTATCCTCCAAGTATTAATAAAAGCTTATATGAATTCTCATCTGAGGGTAAGGGTATACGCTTCGGATTGTGTGCCATAAAGAATGTTGGAGAAAACGCCTGTCTGTCGCTTATCGATACACGCAATGTGGGTAATTATAAGAGTTTTTTGGAGTTTTTGAGTAGAATAGACTTACGAGCGGTTAATAAACGTGCAATAGAAAGCCTGATTAAATCTGGGGTGTTTGATGAATTTAATAAAAACAGAAAGGAATTGCTATATGAACTCAGCAAAACCCAGAGGAGAGCAGGCAAGATTGGTCAGTCGTCTTTATTTAAAAAGAGTTCTGCTACAGAAGAGAAAGAACAGTTTACATCTACAGATCGTCTATCCTTTGAGAAGGATTCTCTTGGATTTTACCTTTCAGGACATCCATTAGATAGATATTTGGATGAGATAGATGCATTCTCAACAGCAACTTCGTCTTCATTAGCAGGGTTGCCAGTAGAAAGAGATGTTGTTCTTTCGGGGATAATCGCAAGGAGAAGAAAAAAACAGAGCAGAAGGGGAGATATTCTATTAATTCTAACTATGGAGGACCTTGAGGGAATGTTTGACGCAGTATTTTTTGGCGAATCTCAAATAGCTCAGATACCCGATAAGGATTCACCAGTTCTCATAAAGGGAAGAATTGGGGTATTTGGGGAAAAGAGGAATGTTCGTGCAGAAAAGATAATCCAGTTATCTAAAGTGAGGGATGAGCTTATAAGTAGCGTGGAGATACGACTTAACCTGATTGGACTAACAGAAGAGACAATGTTAAAATTAAAGGCTATACTCGAGGATTCGCCAGGAGAGAAGGAGGTTTTTTTAAGAATGGAAGAAAATGGTAACTATACGACTGCGAGATGCAAAGATTTAAAGATATCACCGAAGAGAACGACCCTTACGAAGATAAGAAAACTCTTGGGTGAACATTCTGTAATCTTAAAAGGACAATTATGAGTGAATTTAATACTATAGAAGAAGCAATTGAGGAGATAAAAAAGGGGAGAGTAATAATTGTAGTAGATGATGAAGATAGAGAGAATGAAGGAGATTTTATCTGTGCTGCAGATAGGGTTACTCCACAGATTGTCAATTTTATGGCGAGAGAAGGTAGAGGTCTTATCTGTGTAGCCCTTCCCCGGGAAAGACTCTATTCCCTTGATATTCCAGATATGGTGAGGGATAATACATCAAAGATGGGTACATCATTCATGATATCTGTCGATGCAAAGAGAGGAATTACGACAGGAATATCAGCATATGATCGATCCCATACAATAGAGGTTCTCATAGATGAGGATACTAAACCATCAGATCTTGTGAGACCGGGGCATATATTTCCTCTTGCATATACAAAGGGAGGAGTTTTACGTAGAGCAGGACATACAGAGGCATCATGCGATATTGCGAGGTTGAGCGGTCTCTATCCTTCTGGTGTACTGTGTGAAATAATGGACGAGGACGGGACTATGGCAAAATTACCAAGATTATTAGATATAAAGAAAAAACATGGTCTTGCTCTCATTACCGTGAAGGACCTGATAAAATATAGAATAACAAGGGATAAGCTTGTAACCCGTCTGGTTGAAACCAAACTTCCGACTAAATATGGAGACTTCTCTCTTTATATTTACGAATCTATGATATATAATTATCATCACCTTGCTCTTATAAAGGGTGATGTGAGAGGTAAAAAGAATGTTCTTGTAAGAGTTCATTCACAGTGTCTTACTGGCGATGTCTTCAGGTCAAAGAGATGTGATTGTGGTGAGCAATTGGATAAGGCATTGGAGATGATTGAGCATGAGGGAATAGGTGTTTTTCTTTATATGAGGCAGGAGGGGAGAGGAATAGGACTGTACAATAAAATCAGGGCATATGCTCTTCAAGATAAAGGATTAGACACAGTAGAGGCGAATGAGATGCTTGGATTTCCTGCTGATTTAAGAGACTATGGAATAGGTGCGCAGATACTCGTTGATTTAGGGCTTACTACTATAAGACTTCTAACCAACAACCCTAAGAAAATAGTTGGGCTTGAAGGATACGGGTTAAAAATAACAGAGAGGATTCCTATTGAAGTCTCACCAAGTTGTGAAAACCGCAATTATCTTTACACCAAGAAGACTAAACTGGGGCATATACTTGATAATGTATAGATTGCTATGATAAAACAAGAAAGCTGTAGTAGAATAACACACATAAATTAAAAAATTTGTGCCTTCCTCATGTAGTAACTGGCTATCTATTAAGCTCCTTTCTTTATGATTTTAATCCGCTACATACTAAAAGAACATATTGCCCCCTTTTTTATTGGTCTAATCTTCCTTACGTTTATTCTCATTATGAATAAGCTCTTTGTGGTGGTCTGGGATATTGTGGGTAAGGGTATTCCAGGAGGTCTTGTTTTATCAATGTTATGGCTGGCACTTCCTTCTCTGATTGCATTAACAGTTCCAATGGCTGTTCTGGTTGCAGTGCTGATGAGCTTTGGGAGACTTTCATCTGATTTTGAGATAGTTGCAATAAGGGCAGCGGGTAGAAATCCAATTACGCTTGTATTACCCCCACTTATTGTATCAATATTTATTACAGCAGGCATGGTGTGGTTTAATAATAACATTCTACCAAACTCAAATCACAGGTTGAAGAATCTTACTATTGATATATCTCAGAAGAAACCAGCATTCAGATTGCAGGCAATGGTTTTGGTTCGTGATTTTGAGAACTATGACATACTTGTGAGAGACATTGACCCAAAGACATCGAGTATTTATGATATTACGATAAATGAAAAGACAACAAACAGAACCATAGTATCAAAGGAAGGACATGTAGAGAGTAGAGGTGACTATGTTTATATAAATCTATATAATGGTGAAATACATGAAATAGACCCACAGGATGTTAATAAGTACAGGAAGATTAGCTTTAAACAGCACACGATAACAATTCCTTTAGATACTGCCTTTATAAGAAAAGAAAGAAGCTACAGGGGAGATCGAGAGCTATCTGGATGGGCACTGCGGAAACGTATAGAAGATGTTATTGCGAAGAACCCAACAGACCCTGCAAAGAACAGGGAGATTGCAAGACTTCTGGTAGAATATCATAAGAAATTTTCAATTCCCTTCTCCTGTATAGTTTTTGTGCTTATGGGTGCACCACTTGCTATGAGGGTGAGAAAAGGAGGAGCCACAGGAGGATTTGGTCTGTCACTACTCTTCTTTATATTCTATTATATATGTCTTATAGGTGGTGAGGAATTAGGAGATAGAAGTGTAGTGCCTGCATGGCTGTCCATGTGGTTTCCAAATATGGTATTAGGAATTTTAGGCATATATCTTACAATTGGGGCCAACCTTAGGAATTTAAAGATCTTTCGTTTCAGGAAATAGGTTTTGAGGTGGTACTATATCAGTCTGGAAAACGTAGAAAATTATTTAATGAATGTATATGAGATGGAAAAGATACCTCTACTAAAATTATAATCTTCTTTAGCAATACCCCTGATTTCTAAAGCACTGCTTATATCCAATCCATGCAACCTTACTGTTCCTCCCATTGTTACGCCAATGACAATATCTGCAGTTCCCCATAGTTTCGTTGAAAAGAGACCAAATCTTAGAGTTGCCCATTTCTTAACCGGTATTTCCGCCCCAGCAGATAAACGAGGGTACTCAATTGAAATTCTATTACCCATTCCACTATAAATAATTCCATTTTCTTCATGAAACGATGTAAAACCGATGGAGTATCTCCCTCCCAATTTCTCAGTTAAAGAGACACCAACTCTATAGAAGAAAGGTAGATAATTTTCTACTCTTTCATATAGAGATAGATTCGTATCGCATAATACAGAATCACCTGAGATTGAACAGTGAATATATTCTGTTTCCTCATCACCCTGTAATTGTGCAGCGGAACCAAACATTATACCGAATGATATACTTTCATTAATACCGAAAATAGCCCCAAGATCCATACTTAGACCATTACCTGAGAACTCTGTTCTATAACTATCAGCACCCTTATCCCATGATTCAAAAGTACTTACTATAAAATTAGACTGGTTGTAATTCAAGTTTACACCCAGATGGAGGTGTTTACCCTTTCGCACAATAGATAGGGTTATTCTTGATATATGTGAATCTGTACAATTTTTGTAATTTAAACCTTGCCATGAGATTTCTCGTTCTCTATATTTCTCAAAAGGTATAGAATAACCTAATCCAATAATAGAACCTCTTAAGGGAAAGGCAAGAGTGAAATTTTGAGGAAGAAAATGTTGTATATTTTGGTACCGAACATCACCAATTGTATACGAAATTTCACTATAAACCGTTGGTAACTCTATAAAACCAAGTCCAGCAGGATTCCAGAATAATGAAGATGCATCATCAGCTATAGAAACAAATGCACCTCCCATAGCCATAGCTCTTGTGCCAATGCTTGATGTCTCGATTTTCCAGTTCTGGTTGGATAAGCAATTGGAGAAGGATAAAGTAATCATTATACAAAGCAGGGATATTTTGAACATTATTCCTCCCTCGAGGATGTTATAATTTAAAGATTTGACAGGTGGAAACATTAGATTTGAATGCGAATGAATTCAGTGTATAACCATAATGGCAATAGAAACTATACAGGTATTTTAATCAACCAGCACATTATCCAGAGTATTATACCAGTTATGATGGGTATTGATAGATTGTCATCGTATTTTGGTATGAGTTCAACCAATGTGGCGACAACAGCACCTGTAATAGATATAATCCAGGGGAGTGGTGAGAATATAGAGATTACTAAAGCAGTTACTAAAAAAGTAAGTGTTCCTCCTAAAGTCTTTCCCTTCAATATCTGAGTTTTTCCGAACAAAGAACCTATAGTATACGCAGCTGTATCTGATACAGCAACAAAAAATAATGTAAGTATGGCTATGTCTTTCGGGAAATAGGCACATACGATTGATGCACTGATTAACCATCTTGTGGCAGATGTTAGTGACCTGCTCTCTTCCTTCCAGAGCATAGAGGAAAAGACCTTTAAAAATATTCCTTTTGTTGGCTTTATATACAATCTTATTATCTCGATGATTATAAGAATGGCAGCAAGTGGAAATAAAAATCTTATTAAGTTTGCCCTACTACTGAAAATGTAGTATATAGGCACTATAATAGTAAAGAGGTGGAGTATCTTTCTTGCTAATACCCCTTTCTTGGTAGAGAATCTGTATTCTTCTTTATTACTCAATTAGTCCTCCTGTACAAGTAGTAAATAAAGAAATAACTGACAGAAGCATAGGGTTGTAATCGCGAGGAGTGTAAAGGACGAAGCAATCGCATTTTATCGGTATTGGTATAAAGGTTGTAGGCACACCTGCCTGACTGCAGTCAGGGCTTTAACCGTGCAAACATCTGGCAAGAATCAAATTCGTGCCTACATACTACATACATCAATAAAGAACAATATAATTAGTGAAGATTATGCAATAAGATAGTGAGCTGTTAAAAGTTAAAGAAACTTATTTTAGAACTTATCACTGTAGTTGTGCAATTCAAATTCTATATAACCTCTCCTGACACTGCCGACAATCTTACATTTCATACATCTATCACCCATAATTCCTACCGGAATGTAATAGACAATACCTGGCTGCTTGGGTTCAAGGGAATCCTCAGCCGTCATTACAGCAATTGCCCTTGGGTTATATGGGTTTTCAAATTCCTTCCCATAAAGAAGGGACATAGTGTCATTTTGCAAATCCAATCCACGTGTTGGGTCAAATCTACCTGTTATTGATTTCAACGAGAGTGTATCTCCTGTAATCAACGAAACAGGCATGTCCAGACAAGATGGCAAAACGCCACCTGTTAGTTTTTTATATTCATCCAGTGCCTCATTTAACATCTTCATATTTTCTATAAGTCTATCTTCAAAAGATACCTCTCTTTTTGAGTAGTTCTGTATAGCCACCCAGGCAACAAGTCCTGCCACAATAACTATTATGAGAAACTCAAATGAAATAATTCTCCGCATACCTCCCCCCGATAAAAAATCAAATATCAAAAATTAAAAATGAAAAATTTTATCTCTCTTTCAATGCATCCACCATATCCTTTTTCTCCCATGTAAATCCATCCTCCTCCCTACCGAAGTGACCATAACATGCGGTTTTCTTGTATTTTGGTTTAAGTAAATCCAGTTTTTCTATTATACTCCTTGGGGTAAAAACAAACACTCTTCTAATACGTTTTAATATTTCCTCATCAGATATATTCCCTGTTCCAAAAGTATTTACATTTACAGCTAATGGTTCTGCCACTCCAATTGCATATGCAAACTGCACTTCACATCTTGCAGCAAGTCCTGCAGCAACGATATTTTTTGCAATATATCTTGCCATGTATGATGCAGATCTGTCAACCTTTGTTGGATCTTTACCTGAAAATGCTCCACCTCCATGGGATGCAAGACCACCATAAGTGTCAACTATTATTTTTCTTCCAGTCATCCCTGTATCACTCTGCGGACCACCTATTACAAACTTGCCTGTTGGATTAACATATATTTTTGTTTTTTTATCAATTAGCTCATCAGGTATAACTACATTTATAATCTTCTCCTTAATCTCGTCTTTGGCTTCCTCTTTCATATGCTTACCTGAGGCATCGAGGACTTCTTCAGTGTGTTGAGAAGAAACAACCAATGCCTCAATTCTTTTAGGTAAACCATCAATATATTCGACTGTCACCTGAGACTTGCCATCCGGACCAAGCCACTGTATCATTTTCTGCCTCCTTACATATGCAAGCTGCCTAACAAGTTTGTGGGCAAAAACTATTGGCATGGGCATTAGTTCCTGTGTCTCATTACTGGCATAACCTACCATTAGTCCCTGATCACCTGCACCACCAATATCAACTCCCTGTGCAATATCAGGTGACTGTTTACCAATTGTATTGAGTATTGCACATGTGGCGTAGTGAAATCCATATTCGAGTTTTGTATATCCGCTTTCCTTTACTACATTCCTTGCAAGTTGATTTATGTCAACATATGTGGTTGTTGTTATTTCACCCCCAACGACAACAAGTCCTTTAGAGACAAATGTCTCGCACGCGACTCTTGCTTTGATATCATCTTTTATTATCGCATCTAAAACAGCATCGGATATCTGATCACATAACTTATCAGGATGTCCCTCAGTAACTGATTCCGATGTAAGAAATCGGTTGTCTGGCATGTTTCCCCCTTTCAACGTATGATTATCCCCCAAATCGCCTGATTGTTTTAATTGGTAGATGTCTTTAGAAGCCTTTTATTGTTTTTACGATTTATTTATCAATTACAACCCTTGGTTACTCTTAAGTATTATTGATGGTTCTTATATATTGACTTAAAAATTGTTTACATTTCACAAATCAACATTTGATGTATCACCAACATTCAGGTGTTTGAATGTTCCCTTACATATTACATTTTTTCCTATTATTGACGAATCAAGAACGAGTCCTTCAACATAGGCATCTTCAAATATAATCGAATTGGTAATAATTGACGATACTATATGGGCATTCTTTGATATAGATACAAAGGGACCAATTACCGAGCTTTCTACACTTGCTTTGGGGTGAATATATACCGGGGGTATTATAATAGTATTTATCTGTTCCTGGTAATTCCCATTTTCTTCAAGAAGTATTCTATTTGTGTTGAGTAGGGTTTCAGGTTTACCGCAGTCAAACCAATCATCGATCAGGAAAGGTTGGAGTCTTGCACCATCCTCAACCATCAATTGAAAGGCGTCGGTAAGTTGAAACTCTCCCTTTGTCCTTTTACCACCTCTAATAATCTGTTCTATTGCAGTGAAGAGGTGTTTCGTATCTTTAATATAATTTACACCCACTGTAGCAAGGTTAGTCTTTGGGTTGTCAGGCTTTTCTTCAAGTCTGGTTATGAAACCACTTTCAAGCTCCACAATTCCGAATCTTCTTGGATCCTCCACCTCTTTTACACCGATACAACCATCTATATCTCTTACAGCATCTTTCAGGTTGGCATGAAATAGTGTATCTCCATAAATTATAAATGTGGGTTCACCCATCTTGAACCTATCCTTTGAGAGTGAGACTGCGTGTGCCAGTCCAAGAAGTTCAACCTGTTTAAAATAGAATGCCTTTAGGTCGTAATTTTTCTCAATAAATTCAGCTATCTTTTCTCCAAATTGACCGACTATGAATATTATTTCTTCTATCTTAATGGAAGAAAGAACCTCATCAATGATATGACCTATCATAGGTTTTCCTGCAACCGGGATTAATACCTTTGGAAGGTTATATGTATGAGGTCGAAGTCTTGTACCTTCACCCGCTACTGGCAGTATAAGCTTCATGTTTTTAGTCTTTCCTTTAGATTCATTATCCTCTCAACTGGTGTGGGGTCTATATCTCTTATCATGGCGAGATGATAACTTGTCCAATCACCTATATATATGAGTGAAAAGAGTCTCGTGGGTAGTGAATCTCCCTCCGAGTATATCTCCTCTATCCCCGAAGTAAAGGAGGAAAAGATTTCTTTTGTTATATCAATTCTTTTTTTAATCCTCGAATTGAAACATCTATCTCTTAAAATTATAACTAAATTATCGATTGATGGTGACCCAAAACCCACTATCTCGTTGTGATTGAGTTCCGGGAATACATTAATGTGTGCCAGAATCTTCGAGTTTTCGTTAAACTGTGCCTGCCATCTTCTTGCAACAGATTCAAGAGGGGATGATGTATATATTATAGGGAGTCTATTAACAAGTTTGGAGGCAAGATTATATGCAATACTATCTTCTTTCTCAAGTGTTTTAGCCTGGGTTTTTATTACACTTATAACCTCATCTAAAACATCATTTACAACTCCCAGTCTTTGGAGGATCATATAGGAAGAGAAGAACAGGTAGCCAATTGCGCACCTTGGTTGAAGTCCTGTTGCAGGAATCCTTACAAGGGCTCCGTATTTTTTCTCTGCAAGCTGACCACCTGATGTGATGCGAATTATATTTGCACCCGTTTCAACAAGTCTTTCATATGCGGCGAGTGTCTCTTCTGTATTCCCAGAGTAAGAAACCACAAATGCAAGAGTTTGCTTATCAATCCATTTTGGTATATCGTATGAACGTGAAACCAGAATTGGTAATGAATTAACAATACTTGCCATTATATCCCCACCAATTGCAGAACCACCCATGCCACAGAAGATGATATTTTTAAAATCGATCCGAGGAATCAATGCCTGCTTACCTATATCTATACCTTCTAAGACCTGCTGAGGGAAATTTTTTAAAACTTGCTTCATATTCTGGTTATCTATATTCATAACTCTCTACAAAAAATTCCCAAAATATAAAATTTAATGTTGTACCAAGCAATAAACTCTCTTGTTGAAATAAAAATTGTTGATATTCAATATAGTTGTCTTAATGATATGCTGTAACTTTAGGACATTGTTTTTTAGATCTCAGCCAATATTTCATCCATATCCTTGAGCTTCTCCTTGAGTATATTAGTGAGATATTTCTCTATATCAATGGCACTGGCCATAGAAAGGGCTTTAGATGCTATCTCATGGCACTCACCAAGTGTAAGATGTCTTATTATACTCTTTACCTCAGGTATCCTGGTTGGGCATACAGATAATTCATCAAGGTCCAGACCTAAAAGTAATGGTATTGCCAAAGTTTCACCCCCCAATTCTCCACACAGTCCTACCCAGATGTCCTGTGAATGACCTGCATCTACCGTGTTTTTGATAAGTTTCAAGTGGGCAGGATGTAATGGTCTAAAGAGGTCTGCAACCCTCGGGTTACCTCTATCGCAGGCGAGAGTGTACTGAGTAAGGTCATTTGAACCAATAGAGAAAAAGTCAACCTCCTTTGCAAACTCCTGGGCAAGAATAGCAGCAGAAGGTACTTCTACCATAATACCGACCTCAATATGTTCATCATATTTAATTTTTTCTTTCTTTAACTCTCTTTTTACCTTTCCCAATATATCATTTAGAGTTTTGATCTCTTCGATGGCCGAAATAAAAGGGAACATAATTTTTATATCTCCATAAGCAGAAGCCTTCAACATAGCTCTGAGTTGTGTCCTCAATATACTCTTCTCTTTAATATATACTCTTACTGCTCTCCAGCCAAGGAATGGATTTGTATCACGTAATGAAGCATCGTTAAAAAGTTTATCTCCTGCAATGTCAACAGTCCTTATTATAACTGAATTAGGTTTTATCATCTCAGCACAATGCCTATAAGTCTTAAACTGCTCCTCCTCAGATGGAATCCCATCTATAAACAAAAATTCAGTCCTAAAGAGACCAATTCCTCTTGCTCCAAAGTCAATAGCAGATTTGACCTCTAATGGTAACTCAATATTTGCTGAGAGTTCTATTGTATGACCATCAATTGTTGTTGGCTGTATATCTGAAAGACTGACAAGGCCTTTCACATAGTCTCTATATCTACGTGCCCTTTCCTCGTATGTCTTTAGTGTAGACTCATTCGGGTTTATAACCACAACTCCCCTTGAACCATCTATAATTATGAAATCATTGTTTTGTATGTTTTTCAACAAATCCTGAACACCAGTCACTGCTGGCATTCCCAATGCTTTGGCAACTATACTCGTATGAGAGGTCCTTCCTCCCATTTCAGTCGCAATGCCTTTCACCTTTTTGCCTGGACACAGGGCTATGTTAGAGGGGGCAATACTGTGTGCCGCCAGATTACATTCACCCTCTATCCCATCACATATACCTGAACTCTCTCCACCAATATTTCTTATAACCCTCGACACTACATCATCAACTTCTCCTAACCTATCACTGAAAAAGACGTTTTGGTCACTATGTAAAGATAATGCTACCTCATGTACAATGTGGTTAAACGCCCATGCTGCATTATTTTTACCCCTTTTTATGCTATTGATGGTTTTTAATATCACATCTTTATCTTCAAGAAAGAGTATTTGTGCATCAAATATCTTCGCACTGTATGGATCAGTAATGGCTTTAAGCCTTTTCTTGATTGCAATGATTTCTTGCTTTGTACGTTCTACGGCCTTATTAAATATCTTTTCCTCTCTCTCAACATCGCTTACTTCGTACTTAAAAATTAGGTTTTCTTCGCCCTCATGCAGGATTACTCTTTGGAGCGAAATACCTGGAGATGATGGAATACCCCTTAATATTTTATTCCTTTTTCTTATCATTCTTCATCAAATTTACGAATAAAAAGCTCCTTGACTGCAACTACTGCTTCTTTGGAATCATCACCGATAGCCTCTATCTCTACTTCCGACCCCTTCTCTGCTGCGAGCAGCATGACACCCATTATGCTTTTTGCATTTACCTTAACATCATCCTTCTTTAAAGTAATCTCAGAGTCATATTTACTTGCTACCTGGACAATCATAGAGGCAGGACGAGCATGAAGTCCAAGTGAATTTATTACCTTAATCTTTTCTTTATAAACCATACATTATAAAAATTGTGAAATGTTTTATCTTTTTTCATCTCCTGGTAGAGAATAAGAGACTAAATCGATGCTATAAGGATAAACAGTATAAGTGCCTTTCAAAACGTTAACTGTTTAGTAATCTCCTACCTTTATTATACTACAAAAAAGCAGATTAGTCAAGATTAAAATATTAATGATACCCCTTTTCCCTTCTTCACTTCTCCTATCACAAGACCCTCTTCTGCCTTATTAAGAACGAAACCAGCAGAATTCCTATCTACAATCAACACTATACCTATACCCATATTAAAAACTCTGTACATCTCATCTTCTGGTACATTGCCAATCTTTTTTATAAACTTGAAAACTGGAGGAACCTCCCAACTGCTCTTCTTAATAACAACTCCATATTCCTCAGGGACAATCCTGTTAATATTGCCATAAAAGCCTCCACCGGTTATATGTGCCATTCCCTTTATAATACAGGGAGATGAAGAAGGAGGTAGAAATGGAGATATAACACTGAGATATGAGCGGTGTGTCCTCAAAAGTTCCTCGCCAATAGTATGACCAAACTCTGGTTGATAACTCTTAAGAGATAGATTTTTCTCTTCTATAATCTTTCGCACAAGAGAGAATCCATTTGTATGCAAACCATTTGAAGGTAATCCTATGAGCAAATCCTTTTCCGTTATATTATTACCTGTTATTCTCTTCTCTGCAATACCAACAATGAAACCTACCAGGTCGTAAATATCACCTCTAAAGAATGATGGGAGCTCAGCTGTCTCACCTCCCAAAAGGGCAATCCCATTGTTCTTACACCCTCTTACCAAACCTGAAATCAAACTCTTAAATATAGATTTCCTTAGTTTGCTAACACTGATGTAATCCATAAAGAATAGAGGTCTTGCTCCCTCACAGAGTATATCATTTACACAATGATTTACAAGGTCTTCACCTATAGTGTCATGTCTTTTTAGAGAGATAGCAACAAGTAGTTTTGTACCAACACCATCCACAGATGATACCAACATCTTATCATCAAGTGGAAAGACTCCTCCAAATCTACCGATCTCGCTTGAGAATTTCTTTAAATAGGAGATTAGAGAATCAGTCTTGCTTATATCTACCCCGGCATCTTTGTATAACATATAAATCTCCCTTGCTAAAAAATAAGCACTGTGAAAAATATCTCAACTAATTTTTAATAGACAACAGTTTTTAAAGTAATTATCTACTTTTTGCTTACCTCCCCCTAATTCTTGTAGGGATCGGATTCCTGCCCGACGGCAGACGGGTATCCGACCCGTTTCTATTACGGGTTCGATAAATCGAACCCCTACATTTTCACTTTCATATTCTATTTAACACTACCTAAAAAATGTTTTTAAAAAGGACATTCAAGCTTATCTTTTTAGGTGATAGTTATTTAAACATAGCTTTTAAATGGGCATACAGGTGTTGGATTAAAATGTATAAATATATAGTAAAGGGGGTCTTGTAAGACCCCCTTTACTAATATTGTCTATAAGGATAACAGAAATATATGAATCTACTGTTATTAATATGCCATCTTCATATAACCGAACTATTATTTAGAAAACATGCGAATAATAACCAAGGTTAGTTATATCAATCCGCAGGTTTTTTCTGTCCATTGTTCGCTTTCTCCCTTTTTTCACCCTTTTCCTTCTTCTTGTAATCATTCACATAGAATCCTGAACCTTTAAGAATGAAACCTGTAATACTCGAAATACACTTTTTTGCCTTTCCACAGCACAAAGGACAAAAAACCTCTATAGTCTCAGTCATTCCGTGAAATCTCTCAAATCTGTGACCGCAGAGTGTGCATTCATAGTCGTACGTGGGCATATTATAACCTCCTTATAGTATACTCTTAATATCCGTATCCACCACCCATGCCACCAGGAGGCATTGCAGGTGGTGTAGGTTCCTCCTCTTTCTTTTCAGATACCATAGCCTCTGTAGTTATAAGGAGTGTAGCTACTGATGATGAGTTCTGTAGTGCTATCCTGGTAACCTTTGTGGGGTCAATGATTCCTGCCTTGACCATATTAGTATAAATGCATTTTTCAACGTCAAATCCAAAGTTTTCTTCCTTGCTCTTTTTAATCTTATCCAGTATTACTGACGGTTCCTCACCTGCATTTATTATCAGCTGTCTTGCTGGTTCACAGAGTGCCTTTTTTATAATATTGACTCCTATCTTCTCATCTCCCTCAAGTTTTAGTTCATCAAGTTTATTGATGCATCTCAGGTATGCTATTCCACCGCCAGGTACGATACCCTCATCCCGGGCAGCTTTTGTAGCATGTAGTGCATCCTCAACTCTTGCCTTCTTTTCCTTCATCTCTATCTCTGTAACAGCACCCACATTAATCACGGCAACTCCACCTGCAAGTCTTGCCAATCTCTCCTGAAGTTTCTCTTTATCATAATCGGATTTAGTCTCCTCTACCTGTAACTTTATCTGTGATATCCTTGCCTGAATATCTGACTTGGCTCCCAGACCCTCTACTATGGTTGTATTCTCCTTATCAATCTTGATCTTCTTAGCTTTCCCGAGATCCTCTATTCTCGTTGCATCGAGTTTCATACCCTTTTCTTCCGAGATAACCTTACCACCAGTAAGTATTGCTATATCCTCGAGCATTTCTTTTCTCCTGTCGCCATATCCTGGTGCCTTGACTGCACAGCACTGAAGTGTTCCCCTTATCTTGTTAACCACCAGTGTAGCGAGTGCTTCTCCCTCG
Source organism: Caldifarciminota bacterium (assembly GCA_030606335.1). Classification (GTDB taxonomy): domain Bacteria; phylum Hydrothermota; class UBA3073; order UBA3073; family UBA3073; genus JAGMCL01. The sequence goes on along the minus strand of JAUWGP010000027.1, from coordinate 17,460 downwards.
ATGTCCTCAGCCACTATGATTAAGGGTTTACCTGCCTGTGCTGTTTTCTCTAATACTGGAAGGAAGTCTTTCATCGCAGAGATTTTTTTGTCAAATATCAGGATATAAGGTTCCTCAAGAACGGTTTCCATCCTCTCTGCATTTGTCACAAAATATGGAGATATGTAACCTCTATCAAACTGCATTCCTTCAACAAGATCCAGTTCAAATCCAAAACCCTTACCTTCCTCGACAGTTATAACTCCGTCTTTGCCTGTTTTATCCATAGCATCTGCAATTATATTGCCTATCTCCTCGTCGTTGTTTGCAGAAATCTTACCAACCTGGGCAATCTCTTTCTTTCCAGTAATGGGTATGGAGATCTTTCCCAATTCATCCACAATCTTATTTACTGACTTCTCTATACCTCTCTTTAAGGCCATTGGATTAGAACCAGCAACCACATTCTTCATGCCTTCTTTATATATTGCCCAGGCGAGTATTGTGGCGGTTGTGGTTCCATCACCTGCTACATCGGATGTCTTTGAGGCAACCTCTCGAACCATCTGAGCACCCATATTCTCAAATGCATCCTCGAGCTCTATTTCTTTCGCAACTGTAACCCCATCTTTGGTAACAGTTGGTGCACCAAATTTCTTCTCTAAGGTTACATTTCTTCCTTTGGGACCCAATGTTACCTTTACTGCCTTCGTTAGTTTTTCGATACCACTTTTGATTTTAGCCCTTGCATCTTCACTATAAATAATCTCCTTTGCTGCCATAGTTTCACCCCCTTTAATTGTCTCGTTGTTCTATAAATTTATTATCGATTTTTTAATAATTAAACGATTACACCAAGGATATCATCCTCCTGTATCATAAGATATTCTTTATCCTCGATCTCTATCTCAGTACCTGCGTATTTACCAAATAGTATTTTGTCTCCCTTCTTAACCTGAATAGGCTCTTCGTCTTTGCCTGGTTTGGCTACAGCAATTACCCTGCCTTGTTGGGGCTTTTCCTTTACTGTATCAGGAATTATTATACCTCCCTTTTTAATTTCTTCCTGCTCAAGACGTTCAACAAGCACCCTTCTTCCGATTGGTTGTACCTTCATGATAATACCTCCTTGTGCTAATAGTGATTATATTAAATATAAAATAGCATAGATAAGACCGAAGATATAAGACTTTATAGATAATCCTTTGATGATATATAAAGTGGCAGCTTACTACGGTCTCTTGTAAAACACTACTGTTTATGTATAATTTGTAAATTTTATAACTTTAGATTATACCATAAAATTTCGATTTTGTCAAGGAAAAATTATACAATTGCCTTGTATTTATTTTATCACTTTTTGCTTGACAAATTTATCATTTGATGTTATAATACAAAGGTATTATAAAGTATGCTTTTAAAGAGCGAAATTAAAGTAACCAGGAAATAGATGTTATGGGAATCCTTGGATTGTTAGATATCCGTTAGCTAACGGATTAGTAATAAAACAGGTATAATGAATATTATAATAGGAGTATAGATGAAGGGTCTCATCAAGAAGATAAAGGAAACAGAAAAAGAGACTGAAAAAATAATTAAAAAGGCATATGAAAGGGCAGATAAGATAGTGAAAGAAGCCGAAGAGAAGAAAGAGAAAGCTCTTATTGAAAAGGATGAAGAAGGAGAGAAAATGATGCAGAATGCTGTTAGTAGTGCTGAAAGAAGAGCAATGGAAAAATGTAAGGAAATAGATAAAGTCCTAAAAGAGATGAAGACTAATATAGACAAAATGTATCAAAAAAAGGTTGAGAAAGCAAGATACTTAATTTTAGAAGAGGTTCTCAGAAAATAAGAGATTTATACTGGATTTAACAATAATGACCACGATTGTAATCCTTGACCCTCGCAAGGATTCGATGGTCTAATTTTTTATTCTACACTTTTATTATGTCTATATCACAAATAGAAAAGGTGTTAATTGCCTTTCACAATAACGAAAGAGAGAAATTCCTATCGAGATTGCAAGATGAAGGTATTCTACATATTACAGAGATAAGGGAGGAAGGAAAATTAAGCGGGGAGGAGAATATTGACCTCAATATTAATATTGCATCGCTTGATAGGGTGATAAAATATCTCCGCCCTTACAGAAAGGAGTCCTTTATTGACAACCTCTTTGGAAATAAAACAGTGGTTGACGGGGAATTTTACAGAGATACCATGTCATCTCCCAAATACAAGAAGATAGTCGCTGTTGTTAAAGAGCTCGAGAAGAAAAAGACTGAGCTGCAGAGAGAGAAAACACTGTGTGATGCACAACTCGAAGAACTACTACCTTGGAAATCACTTGACATTGAGCTCAAGGAACTCAAGAAACTTAAAAAGGTTTCCATAGAAATAGGTTCTATTTCTAAACCACCTAAAGACTTCAATGAGAAGGTGTCTCAACTACCAGTTGAGGTAGAGATTATTAAGCGAGAGAAGGATAGAATCTATTGTATCTTTGTGTATAGGATAGAGGTAAAGGATGAGGTACGGAACTTTCTAACCAACATTGCATTTGAACCTGCAAGACTTGAAGGCTTCGTCAGGAAGCCATATGACATTATAGAAGAATTAGATGCCAACCTAAAAGAGATTATAAAGAAATTGGAGAAAATAGAAAAGGAAAGTTACGAAATAGCTGAAGATATAGAGAGGATATTCATTATCTATGAAGAGGACTATAATGCAAGTCTTAGAGATAGGGCTCTTACAAATGCATATCTGACATCAAGAGCTGTCTTCATTGAAGGCTGGGTGAGAAAGAAAGACAGGAAAAGGTTGATAAGACTTATAGATGAATTCTTGACAGTGACGATAGAAGATATAAAACCTGATAAAGATGAAAAAACTCCAGTGGAATTGGAAAACATAGGTCCGATTAGACCATTTGAGGCACTTACCAAACTATATGGAACACCTCATCCAAGTGAGATAGACCCATCTCCGCTTGTCGCCCCATTCTTTGTTTTATTCTTTGCACTCTGCCTTTCCGACGCAATGTATGGGCTGATTTTTGCCATTATATCCATCTTCTTTATGAAAAAAATAACTGGCGACAAGAGGCTTTTAAAAGTGTTAATGGCAGGAAGCATAGCTACTATTATCATAGGAGCGCTTCTGGGGGGTTGGTTTGGTGATCTTCCCCAAAGATTATCAGGAATTTTCCCTGGATTCGCTGTATTTAGGGAAAGAATACTTCTATTCGATCCAATGAATGAACCTCTTTATTTTTTTATTCTTTCTCTGGGTATTGGTGTTGTTCAGATACTCGTTGGTTTCTTCGTGGGTTTCATCAAGCTATTAAGACAGGGAAGGCCAATTGAGGCGGTTTCTTGTAAGTTATCCTGGGTTATTTTCTGGTCCTCACTACTTCTATATGTGGGTACATCATTTTTGCCTTCAATTGAGGGGTTAAAGCCTGTTTTCCTTTCTTTCATCATAATAGCAGCACTTCTCGTCTTATTTGTATCAGGATTCCCATCAAGAAATTGGATAACCCGCATTGCAAAGGGGCTTTTCAACCTTTATCAGGGTATAATGGGTACGGTTGGTGATATAATATCATACTCAAGATTAATGGCTTTAGGACTTGTTACTGTGGGGCTTGCTATGGCTATAAATATTTTGACCGAAGTTATGTTACAGATACCTGTGCTCAAGTTTGTACTTGTTCCTGTTGTTTTTATAGGTGGACATCTATTCAGTATTGCTATAAATGTTCTTGGAGCCTATGTTCATACCCTCAGACTACAGTATGCTGAATTTTTTACAAAGTTCTTCGATGGCGGTGGAGAACCCTTTTATCCATTGAAGAGAGAGACCAGGTTTGTGGCAGTAAAATAGAAAAGAATATGAAAAACCATTCACCCCGCCATCGGCGGGGCAGGGACGTCACAGAGGTAATATTAAATATAAAAAATAAAATATTAAAATGACAAATAAAAATTCAAAAATGCTATGAGTCCTCTACGGTTTAAAAAATGGGATAAAGGGATTAATTTTATTGTAATTAATTTTGTAAATATTTAACAGGGTGAATCTGTGGTTAGATTTTGCACACTACCGTTTTTTTTGATAGGAGGATAGTATGCTTAAAAACTGGCAATTGTTGGTAATTATTGTTTTACCTATTACTTTGTTTGCCGAGGTAAAGATAGGTTATATAGATTCACAAAAGATACTTACTAACTATCAAGGTCGTTTGGAGTTAGAACAGGAACTTGAGACAGCCCAACAAAATTGGGAAAATGAGGCTACACAAATGAAACAGGAGATAGAACAGTTGGTAGCGGAATATGAAAGCCAGGCTGTTATGTTGTCGGAAAAGGCAAGGATAGAAAAGCAAAATGCAATAGGAGAAAAACAACAAGAATATCAACAATTCATTCAGCAAATCTGGGGGGTTGGGGGGAGAGCGGAATTGAAACAGAGAGATGTAATGCAGCCCTTTGTAGATAAGATCAGTGAGATAATAGATGCAATTGGAGAAGAGGAGGGTTATACGATGATATTTGATATTGCTAATATGGGTGTTGTGTATGCTGACGAAGAGCTTGACCTTACACAGAGGATACTGGACGAATTGAATCGTGAATATATTGTTACCGAGGAGGAAGTTTTTACAGGTTTCGAGAAGATTGAGTTTTATGTTTTCAAATTGAAGGAGATGAATAAAGAGGCTCAGGATTTTGGATTAGGCCAAACCTTGAAAGAAAAGATAAGAGCTGCGATTGTTAAAATGGAGAGTTATGAAGAGGTCAGAGCTACTACGATGACAAATGCCTTTATTCTTACCAATATTACAACAACAGAAGATGAACTGATTGAAGAAGAGGTTAAGGCGATTGGAAGAATTGCAGATGCTGATTTTATGATTACGGGAGAAGTGGAAAAGACCGCCGATATAATCACGGCTAATATATCACTACTGGATGTGAAGAAAGAGGAAATAGTAGCAACAGCAGAAGCTAAATCAGCAGGAGACAGGGAGGAAGACAAAATAATCATGGTTTCCGATCTGGTTGCAGAGATTCTGCCCTATATGCAGACAGAGAATTAATCCGATCTCTAATATATACTATATCTCTGATTATGAAAATAAAAGAGATAGCAAAGCTTCTTTCCGGTGAGATTAAAGGGAATGAATCAATTGAAATTACAGGAATCGCACGGATTGAAGATGCAAGAGAGGGTGATATAACCTATATATCCTACCCAAAATATGAGAAATATCTTTCAAAGACAGATGCCTCATGTATTATAGTCTCCAGAGAAAGTAGCCTTAGCTCTACAAAAACACTACTTCTTGTTAATAACCCAACAGTTGCGTTTATTAAACTGGCTGGAGTCTTTGTAAAAAAGATACATCCTCCTGCTGGGATATCCCCGCTTTCAGATATATCAAAAGATGCAGTTATAGATAAAACTGCATCAGTAGGAGCATTTTGTGTTATAAATCATGGATGTAGATTGGGTAAGAATACTATTTTGTATCCTCAGGTATTTATTGGAGAAGACTCTGTTCTTGGGGATAACTGTATAATATATCCAGGGGTTATCATACGTGAGAATGTGAGAATAAAAGACAGGGTGGTGATACATCCTGGTTGTGTTATAGGTGCCGATGGTTTTGGATATATTGAATCGCCGGAGGGAAGGATGAAGATCCCACATCTTGGGGGTGTGGTTTTGGAAGACGATGTAGAGATTGGTGCAAATTCAACAATTGACCGTGCAAAGTTGGGAAATACGATAATAGGCAGGGAAACAAAGATTGACAATCTTGTACATATAGCACATAATGTTGTTATCGGTGAGAATTCTGTAATCATTGCCCAAGTTGGGATAGCAGGTTCAACGGAGATCGGTAGAGATGTAATTATAGCAGGACAGACTGGAATAATTGACCATCTTAAGATAGGAAACGATGTGAAAATAGGTGCTAAATCAGGGGTGTCAAAGTCTGTAAAGGATGGTGAGACTATATGGGGTTATGTTGCAAGAGAACACAAGGCATCAAAGAAGTCATATATCCTACTTATGAAACTTCCAGAGATATATGAGAGATTGAAAAAACTTGAAAAGAAATTAGATAGAGAACAGTAGCCTCCTACCTTTTCTTATAATACAATTCCACACAGGGTCTATAAAAAATGGAGATCAGTGAAAATACACCTGAAAAAATTGAATCATTGCCATCAGATTTGCAAAAACTGGTATGGAGGGCTTTATTTTATAAGTCACAGGTATCAATATACGAAAAGGAGTATTCGTTAAAAAGGGATAACAAGACTCTGGAGAAACTTAATAAATATCAAGAGGCATTTAAAAATATTAAAAGAATATTTATTAATAAATGCAAGAGCAAGGGATTAAAAGATATTACAATAGCAGATAAATAAAAGGAACTATAATCAGGGTTCATATATTTTGAAAATGTATTATCCCCCCAAAACTTTTTCTATTTGGTCAGCCTTTTTAATCTCTTCTGTCAATTTCTCAATAGCAGACAAAATTTCTGATATTTCAAAGGGCTTTTTTATAAAGTCCACAGCACCTATTTCCAATGCCCTCTGCCTTGCACTTTCATCCGCACTTACAAAAAGTATTTTTATAGAATGGTCAATCTCCAGCATCTCAGCTGAAGTCTCAACTCCGTCCTTCTTTGGCATGCGATGGTCCATAATGATTACATCGGGTTTCTTATACGAGAGAACCAATGTTCGAAAAATTCGCAGTGCTTCCACACCATCGTATGCATTTCCCACCACCTCGTGTCCATATAATTCAAAGATGTCCTTCAGGAGTTCGTGGAGTACAGGTTCGTCATCTACTATTAGTATAGTCATGTTTTAATTTATAATTTGGAGTGATGTGACCATGTTTACCCTGTAGAGGATTACTCTATGGGGTCACAACATGCATTAACAAGGTTAATGCACTCCATAAATAAATTAATATTTTGGAATAAGCACGATAAAATTACTACCCTCTTCTATATTTCCTTTTACCACATCCTCAACCCACACCCTGCCTTTATACCTTTCAACAATAGCTTTTACAAGAGAGAGACCAAGTCCTGAACCCGGTATACTTCTTCCTTCCCAGCGTGCTCTTAAAAAAACTGTTTCCTTCTTATCATCTGGTATACCAGGCCCCCTGTCTCTGAATTCTATCCTCCAGAGGTCTTTATCTGAGGAAACTTTTATATCTACAATGACCTTCTCGTGTCTGTCGAACTTGATTGCATTATGTAATATGTTATAGAAAATGTCATCCAGCAGCTCATCGGCACATACGAACCATTTCCCCTTCTTGGGTTTGAAGTTGACCTTTATATCTCTTTGAGGAAAATCTTTCCCGAGGCGTGATATTACACTTTCAAGGACAGGCTTGATATCCACCTTTTCAAGATGTAATTCTTCTTTTGTTAATGTTGTAAGTTTCTTTACATTAGAAATCAGTTTTGCACTCCTATGAATCTGATCTGCTGCAAGTTTACTATATCTCTGAGCCCCATCTGGTAATTTCTTATCCCTCATCATCAATTCAAGGCTTGAAAGAGTCATCTGATTTATATTGGTCAGATCATGGGACATTAAATCTAAAAAGAGTTCCGATTGCTGTAGACTCTCTCTTAGTGCCTCATCCATCCGCACTCGCTCAGTAATATCCCTATCAACACCCCTGTACCCAAGCAAATTTCCCTTATCATCGAGCATTGGAATACCATTTGTTTCAAGAATAACCGTATGTCCATCCTTATGTACATTTCGGTTTATAAAATTCTTAAGTGGTTCTTTCTTTTTAAAGACTTCAAAGGCACCCTTTTTTGACTTTTTACGGTCATCTGGATGGAAAAAGTCGTAGAAATATTTTCCCAGTACTTTATCAGGCTCATAACCTAAAACTTGTTTGACAACGGGGCTGCAGTAGATGTAGCATCCTTTTTTATCCGTCTCCCAGATCCAGTCGCCTGTGTTGATTGCTATGTCTCGAAATCTTCCCTCAGATGCCCGCAGGGCTTTCTCTGTTTCTGTTACATCTTCTAAAATGCTTAATAGTGATTTTCGAGATTCTTCTGATTCCGTATACAGCTTTTCAAGTTCCTTTTGGCTAAAAATGAGCTGTTCCGTTCTCTTCTTTAATTCTTCTTCAGCTTTCTTGCGTTCTGCGATGTCGACCGCTATTCCTATTAATGCTATTGCTTTACCGGCGTCATCTTTTAAGATTGAAGTAGATAATTCAATTTGAAACTCTGTCCCGTCTTTTTTTCGGTTAATAAGTTCACCCTTCCATCCTCCTTTAAGTGTTTTGGATTGAATCTTCTTTCCAAGTCCTTTGATTTTATAAGGTGGGCGGAGTATACTGGTAGGCTTCCCGATGATTTCATCTTCCTTGTATCCATATTTATCCAGAAATGACTGGTTAACAAAAATGATTTTGTCATCCATATCTGTAATACTAACATATTCTCTCATGCTGGTTATAGTTTGAGCCAGCATTTTTAATTTTTTATTAGTGGCTATCAATGTCTCCTCAACCTGCTTTTGCTTGGTAATGTCTCTACCAAAACTGACAGTTCCGATAACCTTTCCATCTTTATACATAGGTGCGGTATTGACAGATAGGGTCAGTATTTTCTTTTTACTATCAAGAATTCTTACTTCGTAGTGGTGAGGTTTTCCTTTCATTGTTTCTTTAAAAATATTTTCAACCTTTTTCAAATCCTCATCAAGAATTATTGGTACGAATGATTTTCCAACCCCCACTTCTTTCTTGTATCCGCTTACCTCTTCTGATTTTTTGTTGATGTATAAGAAATTTCCTTTTTCGTCAAGAACCCATATCATGTCATTGGAATAGTCAATCATTGTTCTGTATTTTTCCTCTGATTCACGCAATTTTTTAGTTCTTTCCTCGACATTCTTTTCAAGTTCAGACATCTTTAAATTAGCAATCCTTGTAAGTTCCCATTTTTCACTTAGGGCATAAGCAAGTTGTCGCACCTCTATGTTATCAAAAGGTTTTTTAAGGACAAACAACTTGTCTGTATACCCAAATTTCTCAACTATTTCTTCCCATGAATAATCGGAATAAGCAGTGCAGATAACGATTTGTAAATCAGGATATACCTTCCAGATTCTGGAGATTGTTTCAATACCATCCCAGCCAGGTGGCATCCTCACATCAATGAATGCTACAGCATAAGGCTCATTCTTCTTGAGTGATTCTTTTACCATTTTCAACCCTTCTTCTCCCTGAAGTGCACAATCTACAATGAATTTTTCATGTTTTAACTTCTTTGCTTCTCCCAGGAGAACTTCTTCTAACTTATCCAAATCAGTTCCTATTTCTTCACCAATTATAAGTATTTTTTTAAAATCCAGATGTATCTGTTTATTATCATCAACTATAAGTATCCGTCTTTTCTTGGGGTTATTATTAATAGTCATTATTATCCCCTTGTTATTTATTTGTAATTAATTTACCATAACAACATTGCCAAAAAGACACTAAGGCAATAAGTTTTTTATTCTTTTAATTAGATTAATATTGTATTTTTTCTTTGTGACTTCGTGCCTTGGTGGCTGAATAGTATTTAATTTTGTTTATATAATTATATCACCAAATTTATTGAATGTCAAGAGAATTCCTTACCTAAAATGTCTATATCCTATTTCAAAAAAAGGAAATGAAATTCATATTAATCCTTTGTGTCTCTGCCTACCGGCAGGCAGGTTGGTGTCTTTGTGGCTATATAGTCATTTTTGTTTATTGGAACAATCACAGTAAACTTTGCACCCATTCCCTTACTCTTACTGTAGGCTAATATCTTCCCTTTTAGTTCAGCCATTGTCAAGGCACTGGTATGAAGACCAAGACCACGACTATCTCTCTTGGTAGTAAATCCATATGAGAATATCCTGTTGAGATTTTCCTTTGGAATGCCAATGCCAGTATCAATTATTTCAACTATTTGACATTTTTTTCCTTTATCTTCAGAAATGTTTATTGTAATTACTTTTTCTTCATCACCTTTTATAATTAGAGATTCTTGTGCGTTTTTTAAGAGATTAACAAAGACCTGCATCAATTTACCTTTTTCCACTGAGATTGACGGAGTCTTCTTATAATATCTAACTATTTTAACATTATATTTATCAAATCTATCTTGATACATTCTGATGACATCATCCATCATTTTTGACAATGATATTGTTTCTATAACTCCAGAAACCCCTGCATAGTTTTGTTGAACAGTGATAATCTCTTCAACATGGTTGATACCACTATTTAAATTAGACAGTTCTTCCAGATAGCTTTTTTGTTCATCCTTTAGTGCTTTTCCAACCTGTATAAGGTATGTTGGAAGTATTTTCCCCTTTTCATCTTTAGTAATATACTTGTCTAAATCATCGGAATGATGTTCTATAAGGTTAAGTGCCTTATTTAGACTATTAATTTTTGATTCCTCAATATTCTCTCTGAGAATTTGTGAGGAAACTTTAACGCTGTTTAATACATTTCCAACATTATGGAGGATACCACTGGCAATCTCAGCCATCCCGGCTCTATGTGCAACATCTACTAATGTTTTCTGAGTTTCTCTGAGTTCAGCAGTTCTTTCATTGACCATTTTTTCTAATATCCTTTCTTTTATCTTTCCAGCCTTAATTGCCTCATCATGCAGACGTGCATTCTCAATAACAAAAGCCAATTGAGAGGCAAGAGCAGCAAAAAAAGTCAACTCGGCTTCAGTAAACTTACGAACTGTCTGGCGACTATCTACATAAATTACTCCAAATCGATTTTCCTTTACATATAAAGGAACACACATTGCACTTCGCAAACTAAGTTCTATCTGACTCTCTGTAGCAAGTTCTTCCCCAATATCTTTTAGACAAACAGGAATCCCTGTTTTTAGCACTTTATTGGCAATAGACTTACTATACTGAATGTCCTTCCTTAGTTTTTCTCCTTTATTATTACGCGCCACCTTGACTTTTAATTCATTTCTTTTATTAACCATCATTAAAACGCAACGTTCGGTGCCTGTTATTTCTATTATTGTATCAACAATTCTATTAAAAAGTTTGTTTAAATCCAGAGTTGAAGTAGCCACCTGAATGCTATGAAGAAGCATCTCCACATTTCGATAATCTCTGATTGGGTCCCCTGTTAAGATATCAGTAATATGACCTCGTTCGGGTAAAGAATATGACCTCTGCCATATTTTATAACAATTATGTCCCTCTTCTTTGGCTTTCAACAACGCCTTATCAGCCTGCCTTAGTAATTTTTGTGGTTCTTTAGTATGTTCAGAATATACGCCTATTCCAATACTTACAGTTACTTGACCACAGGAGAAGGTATACGAATTTATAGCTTTTAGTATTTTTTTAGCAATAAGTATACTCTGATTTGGGTCTGTATCTGGCAGAATCACTGCAAATTCATCCCCGCCATATCTGGCACAAATATCGGATATTCGAAGTGTCTTCCTTAATATTTCACCTATTGTTTGGAGTACATAGTTGCCTGTTTCATATCTATATGAGCTATTAATATTCTTGAAAAAATCGATGTCAATCATAAGTACACAGAAAGATAATGCATGCTTTTTACTGTAAGTAACCTCTAACTTCATAATGTTTTCAAAATAAGGACGCAAATAATGTTTAGTTAAAGGGTCAATATTTACTTTCTTATAAAGTATGGCATTAGCTATGGCAACTGAGGCTTGATCTGCCAAAGCCTGAAGTAGATGTAGATTTTCTCCTGTGAACCTACTTTCTTCTGTCAATTGATGGCTGTCCAGATATAGTATTCCCAGGCGTTCCTCGCTTGTAAGCAAATCTCTGCGATGAATTTCTATTGAATTGTCTTTAAAGAGTCTTCTACCTAAAGGAATACACATTACAGATTGGAGCTTCATATCAACCACACTTTGAGCATCTGCAAGTCCCTCTACCTCTGCAATATTTGGTACAAAGAGGGATTTACCTTCTTTTATTACTTTATTAACCACTGTTTGGGATATTAGCAAGTCCTGTTTTTGATGTATAGTATCTACTTTAAGATGTTTTACTGGTAAATCTTCACCTTTACGATTTTTTGCAACCTCTATTTGTAATTCACCCTTTTGATTATAGAGCATTAAAAATCCTCTATCAGCATCTATAAAACGTATGCTTAAACTTACAATTTTCTTAAGAAGTTCTGATAATATTAGGTCACTATTAAGCATTAAGACGATATTAATAAATTCTGAAAAATAATTAGCGGTGTCACCAGTCCTGACATCTTTTGGTTTCTTTATTTCTGTACTCACTTCAACTAATTTCCTTTTTTGAGCTTGACTTACATCTTCTAACTCTTCTATTTTCTCTTTATATTCTATATTCGGTTTCTTTTTATATAACACCTGATATAATTTTTGAGCCTTTTGACCACAAGTCTTTTTATTTGTCATTTTATAGAGCTCATAATTTAAGGTTGCAATTTCCCACTCTTCTTTGGTCGGGGAAATAAGATCCTCAAGTGTACTGATAGCTGTTTCCTTATCGCCCATAGCAAAATTAATCTTTGCAGATAACACACATGCCAAGAATAATATATCCTGCCGTTTTATCTCTTCGGAGAGACTTAGGGCTTTTTCATTCAGTATTTTTGCTTTTTCAAATCTTTTAAGAATGAAGTACAAGTCTGCCTTATAATACATATAGCCAGATAGATAATATTTTAGCTGTAATTTTCTACCTAATTTTATTGCTCGGTCATAATACTTCTCTGCTTTGGTATACTCCTTTAACTCTTTAAATAGATTGCCCAAATTGTCTGTCGCGATACTGATGCCTAATTTATCACCCAATTCCTCGCTAATCTTTAGGTCCCTTTCATAACACCCTTTTGCCCGGGAATAATTTCCCTGCTCCTTATAAATATTTCCTATATTGCCTACCGTAGTACTGATAACACGTTTATCGCCTAATTCCTCCGCAATTTTTAAAACCCTTTCAAAACATTCCAAAGCCTTTGCGTAATTCCCTTGCTTTGCATAGATAATTCCCATATTGCCTACAACATGGCCAATAACTTTTTTATTACCCAACTCTTCGCTTAACCTTAAGCCCTTTTCATGGTATTCCATTGCTTTTAGGTAATTTCCTTGCTCCTGATAAGAAAGTCCCATATTGGCCATAGCTTCACCAATACCCTTTCTATCTCCTAACTCTTCAGCAATGTTTAATTTTTCTTCACAGTATTCCATAGCTTTGGAGTAGTTCCCTTTCCTGTAATAAATAAGTCCTATGCTGCCCACAACATAACTGATACCCCTTTTATCACCCACCTCTTCTGCCATCTTTAATGCCTTTTTTTGATACTCCATTGCTTTGGAATAATTTCCCTGATAATAATAGATAAACCCCATTTTTCCAATAACCGCACCAATATTTTCTTTATCTTTTAAGCTGCTGTATATTTGCTGGGCATCCTCTAAACATTCCAATGCCTTTTTATAGTCACCTCTCTTACGTAAGAGGTCTCCCATATAGCTTTTACCTCTGGCAATTAAAGAGCTAATTCCCGCTTCTGATGCTAACTTCTGGCTCTCATGATAGACAGCCTCTGCATTCTTCCACTTACCAATAAGTTCAAGAATACTACCTTTTTTGAGTAGTATCTCTATCCTTTTTTCCTTCTCTTCTTTTCCTAAGAGAGCAAGCAATTGGTTACAGTAGTCTATTGCCTTTTCATTTGAATAGCTTGTTTTTGCTTTATCTCCTGCTTTTTCTAAATAATGTAAAGCCTTTTTTCTATCTCTTGTTTTACTGTAGTGGTAGGCTAACTCTTCTATATAATCCTCAAGATTATCTCTGTAAAGGGTTTCCAGTCTCTCGGCAATATGATGGTGTAATCCCTTTTTGTCTTCTATCTCTTCCTCAAGTACCTCTCTTATCAGAGAATGGGCAAATCTGTACTCTATCTTTCCCTCAATACTCTCTGATGTAAGTAACTCCCTCCTTTCCATATCAATGAGTAGTTTAGCAGTGTCAATATCTATTTTTTTATGAATTATCTGGTTAAATGTATCAATGTCTATACCTCTATTTAGTAAGGCAAAAACCTGTAATGTTTTCTTCTCACCAGGGTTTAGTCCCAATCCGTCCATTCTCTTTTGGAGTATCTCTTTTAGATTCCCCGGAACTTCTGCCTCTTTAATGGATTGGATTAACCTCCACTTTAATATATGTCTTGTAATTAATTCTCTCTCTACTAATGATTTGATAAGCTCCTGTAAAAAGAATGGGTTTCCCCCTACCTTTTCTCCTATTTCAGGGATTGCAGTTTTCAGTGAGCTGTCTATATAATCCTTTCCAAAAACGGCTTCTATGTAATTGTTTACATTCTTTGTATCAAAGGGCTTGAGTATAAATTCTTCCAATCTTCCCTTATCTCTTAATTTCTCCAAAGCATATTCAATGTTTTCTATCTCTTCTTCCCTGGCACTGACATAAATACGAAGATTATTTTCTCGATTTTTCTCTAAGGAAAGTTTATACATCAATTCTTGAAGCACCTCCAGACTGCCTTCATCTCCCCAGTGCAGGTCATCGAGATAAAGTGCTATTCTTGTCTTCTGTTTTTTTCCATAACCCAAAAGGAAACCTGTTATGTTTTCAATTAGGATTCCTCGTTCTGTTTTTGGGTCCTGGGTAGGATTTACCTTCACCTTATTTAATCTATTATGATATGGGAGTATCTTTTTAAGCTCAGGTCCGTAGGCTCGAATCAGTTCCTTAGATGCGTTGAGTAATAATTCATTTAGAATATCTAAGAAGGGTGCATAGGTGGTAGAGATCTTCTCTGAGCAGTTTGCCTCAAGAAATGGAATATTCTGAAGTTGACAGTATTTCTTGAATTCCTGATACAGGCGAGTCTTGCCAATACCTGTCCTACCCCTCACCATAAGAACCTTATTATTTTCTTGCAGCTCTAAACACTCTCTCAGTTTAGATAATTCTTCTCTTCTACCCACAAAGCCGGCACCCAATACATATGCCTCTCTGGTTTCTTTAGTCTCAAGGGCGTAATTTCTCTTTAGGGTCTTATTGATTGCAAGGATGATTTCAGAGCAGTATTGGTATCTATCATCCGGCTTGTATTCCATCATCCTGGCAATAATCTCTCTTGTGTCAGGATTTTCTACTTTGCCCAAGGTAATGTCTCTATAATGTGTAAATTTCTGCTTATCTTTCAAGATGTTGATTATAGTATTAGGTTGCTGTTTGCCGTAGAATTTCTTACCTGTGATTAGTTCGTATAGTGTCATACCTGATGCAAATATATCTGCTCTATGGTCAACTTGTCCCGTTAGAAATTTCTTTTCTAATGGGACTTGTCCCTGCAGGATTTCAGGAGCCATATAAAGTAATGTACCCTTGGTCTTATACTCTCTCTCTTTACCTAAATCAGCCAGACCGAAGTCCATTACCTTTATATCACTTCCTATCAGCATGACATTACCTGGTTTGATATCACGATGCAGTATCTTTCTGGTGTGGATAAATTCCAGTGTCCTGCATAAGGCGGCTATAATATTCAGTGTCTCCTCTTCTGAGAGTTTCTTTTGCTGTTTTAGTAAATCCTTTAATGAGATACCATCTACATATTTCATGGTGATGTAGTAGGTATCTCCTGTCTCATCAAACCCAAAGTCATAGACCCGAACAAGATTTGGATGCCTGAGCCGGGTCATAACCTCAAATTCCTTCTTGAAACTCTCCAGAATACTTTCATTGACTATCTCCTTTTTGATTGTCTTTAATGCCTCCAGTCTGTTTTCTTTTAGAATATCCTCAACAAGATATACAACCCCCATCCCACCCTTGCCTATCTCCTTTATTATACAATAACGGTTGGCAATGAGTCCTTTTGACCCTTTCTTATTTTTTTTATCTTCTTCAATCATTTCAATTTACTATTTTCGATTGACTATTGCCTTTCAATTTACGATTTTAGATTTTCTATTTTCAATTGCTTTCCTTCTTCAATCCCTAAATCACAATAATTTCCTTTTAACTTTTTCCTTTTTACTTGTCCTTAATCGTCAATTGTCTACACCCCATACTTTCTCTCTTTACCGAGTTCTTCCAACAGCTTGTTCACCTCATGTTTTAGTTCAATGATTCGGTTTTCCCGTCCCAGGGTACCCACGTGATAAACCTCAAGTTCATTCAACCGTATTCTCAGCTCCTCCTCTGCACGCTTACGCTCGGTTATGTCCTTCACAGTTCCCATACTTGCTACCTTTCCTCTATAAGTGATGAGTCCAACATTCATATTGATAATGACTCTGGTTATACCATCCTTGTGCAGCATACGGAATTCGTATTCCCTGGGGACGTCTTCTCCCGCTTGTCTTCGACGGTAACGATCTATAACCATCTTATTATCTTCTGGTGCAATAAGTTGTCTAAAATCCATCCCAACGACTTCCTCTACAGTATATCCTACTATTTTGGCAAATGCCCCATTTACAAATTGCATTTCATTATCCTGTATGATAAAAACACCGTCCTGAATGTTATCAATTAAGGTGCGATATTGTTCTTCTGAACTCTTTAGCTGTTCCTCCGTCCTCTTTCTACCCCGTATTTCTTCAACGATTTTCTCATGTGCAATACAGGCCTTTATGGCAACGCTTAACTTTTGAGAAAGACCGAAAAGTAGATTTACTAATCCTTCATCTACTATTCCCCTGATAGCATAAATTAGATGAAGTATAGCTATATTGTCTATGGGAATAATTAATGCAGATTCTTCTTTTCCTGTCAGGATAGTGCAATACCGTAAAAAATCTTTTTCATCTTTATTTATAAGTATATTTTGCTGTCTTTTTAATATTTGTTTAAAGCGTTTATTTAAAGAACTAATACCTTTTTGTTCTAGCACATTCTCTATTCTGATTCCAGCACTTACTATGGGTTGTAAATCCTTTTCTTTTTCACCCTTAAACCAGATTATACCGCGATGAGCATTCGTTTTATGCACGATTGTGTGAATAACCTCATGAAGCATTTCTGTGAGGTCTAAGCTGTTACCAATGGCAAGAGCATATTCGTAAGAAATGCCAAGCTTTTGAATGATAGAGGAGGATTGTTTCTCCATAATTTATTCTCCTATTCCAACAACAGTATTGTTAAAAATCTCACCACAGATTCACCCTGTTAAATATTTACAAAATTAAGTATAAGTAATAATCTCTGGTACTTTATTTAACAGGGGAGCCACAGAGAGATAATATTTATTTTTCTCTGTGTACTCAAATTCACTATCAGTGTTTTTCTTGCTTGTAGCTCACCTCTGGCAAACTTTGGGTTCAATAGAAGAGAGCACAGAGGTTTTTTATTTTTTTCTTAATTTTCTACC
>JAUWGP010000041.1 GCA_030606335.1 Caldifarciminota bacterium | reverse complement strand
CAGCTCCTGTAGTGCGGTTTTCCCTTGTCGCGGTAATGAGTTTACTATAGAGACAGAGGCAATGGTATACGACAAGACAGGTCAACTGGACCTGGTGCAAGTAGTTCCCAATCCCTATATCGTGAGAACAGAATGGGATTTAAGCAGGGATTACCAGTGGGTTCACTTCACTCACCTTCCATCTTATTGTACTATAAGAATATATACATTATCAGGTGACCTTGTGAGGATGCTCAATCATACCCCAACATCTGAAGGTGGAGTCTTGGGTGACGTTGGTGGTATGGAGGCATGGGACCTTCTGTCCTATAATAATCAGCTAATAGCCTCTGGTATATACCTCTATCACATCTCTACCCCGGATGGGGACGAGAAGGTGGGTAAATTCGCCATTATTAGATAAAGGGAGGTCAATATGACTTTGAATAAACGATTATTAACCATAGCGGTGGCAATACTCATTACTACCTCTCTCTTCGCCCAATTCTCAAAAGTGGCACAATCTGGGGCGCAGTGGCTCAAGATATGGCCTGAACCAAGAGGGGTAGGTATGGGTGGAGCATGTGCAGCTATAGTAACAGATGCCAGCGCTGCATACTGGAATCCTGCCGGGCTCGCACTTTCAACAACCAGTAATATTGTTGTAAGTGATGTCGAGTGGTTTGCAGATACCAGGATAAACTTTCTCTCATACGCATATCCGTATGCAGGGCTGGGTACCTTTGGATTATCCTTAATCGCTCTCACAATGAGTTCAGAAATGATAACAACTGTTGAAGAACCAGAAGGCACGGATGAAAAATGGTCAGCCGGGGGAGTGGCAATTGGATTATCCTTTGCAAGAATGATAACCGATAAGTTCTCCTTTGGCATTACAGGAAAGCTAATCCAGGAAGGTATCTGGGATATGACATCTACCGGCTTTGGAGTAGATATTGGTGCGTACTTTAATCCAGGATACTTTGGGAGTCTGAGATTCGGGTTCGCTCTAAAGAACTTTGGCGCTGATATGAGGTTTACTGGAGGACAACTGGAAGAAGAATTGTGGAGACCAGACGCACCAGGTAATGTAGGACCTCTGGATGTTGAATTGCTCGCACATCCTTATCATCTACCGACATCTATAAATATTGGTGCAGCATATGATATAATAGACGTGCCAGCTCAACGCCTAACTGCGAGTTTAGAACTATACCACCCTATAGATGGTGCAGAGAAGGGCTGTTTCGGCATTGAGTATAGCTACAACGATATGTTCGCAGTCCGTCTTGGATATCAATTTGACCCTGATTTAGAACATAAGGAACAATATCCAGTTGATGAGGCGGAAGAGACTGAGGATATATATGGTGAACCCTCTGGAATGGAGAGACTGAGTGCCGGTCTTGGATTCAAGTATGCTGGTTATAAGGTTGACTACGCATATCAGGATATGGGACTGCTCGGGCTCGCACACAGAATTTCTATAGGTATGGACTTCTAACAATTGGTTTCTATAGAGGATGTGCTGTAAAAGGGCTCCCCCATCCAGGGGGAGTCCTTTTTTTATAGAATTACCCTATTTTGTGTCAAGTCTCTACTTTTAGGGAATGTCTCAACCTCTCATGATGATAGACTCGAGATTTCCAGTCCTTACGAGTCTGTATACGGGTCATATATTCGTTCGAAAAATCTTGCAGAAATGATATCCGTATAAGTACAGACTAAGTGATTCCATACCGACAATCTGTCATTGCGAGACTGAACAAAGTGAAGTCGTGGCAATCTCATCCCGGCGTCTGCCATTGCGAGTGAATGTAATGAGTGCGGCAATCTCATTTTCAATATCATAACAGTCTGAAGACTGTCACTCCTATTTGGTATCTTATAACTATAGAAGACATATATTTTTATATAGCAAGCATCAAGGCTAACTTTCTTGCCCCCTGCTTGCTGGTAGGCATGATAGGCAGAACGGTCAGAAAACCTTTCTCAACCTATTAATGTAGGGCAAACCTTTAGGTTTGCTTTTTATAAAAAACATCATTTGATGATTGCTTAATGTTAACATTATGAAATAATAAAATAGGAGTGTGAAATGAAAGAAATAAATAAGATACGTCCCATGCCAGAACTTCTCTATCGCAGCTGCAGGGTTGCAAGTGCATTTGGAAAACCTGCGAAACTTGCTATTATAGACTTACTTATAAAAAGGGGACCTCTGACTCTATATGAGATATCTGAAGCTATTCATCGCTCCAAACCAACAACCTGTCAACATCTCTCTAAACTTAAGAATCTTGATATTGTGAGATTCGAAACTAAAACAAAGGGAACCAAATACTGGATAAAATATCCTGAGGAGGTAAAGATTATATTAGATTCAATAGAAGCATTTGTAAAGCGTGTTATAATAGGCGTAAATGCAAAGACTTAGGTCAATCATTTGATGATTGCTTAATGTTAACATTATGAAATTATCAAATCAAGCTTTAAACAGGATAGATTTTACCTTAATATAAACAAAAAAGGGGGATTCTACTACACAGTTTTATTAAGCTTTGGGGTATGCAAAAAACTATAAGGGAAGGATTTTATACTTATCTTTCTCGTCTTCTCGTCGATTATCTTTATGTGAATTTTAACAACATCTTCGGGTAACAAATCTTCAATCCTGTCTGCCCATTCTATCAAACATATACCATTTCTCTCTCCAAGCCGTTCATAAACCTCCTGAATGAGTGTTGATGAAGGGTCCTTTATTCTGTAAAGGTCTATGTGATATATCTTATTGGGTAATCTATCTGAGTTATGGGTTTTATTCGGTATGTATTCCCTGATTACAGTAAAGGAGGGACTCTTAACTCTTCTGGTAATTCCAAAAACCTTACAGATTCCTTTTACAAAGACTGTTTTGCCTGCACCAAGTTCTCCAAAAAGTGCAACAATATCGCCATTTTGTAGCTTTTTCCCTACTTCTTTTGCAATCTTTATTGTCTCCTCTTCACTATGAGAAAGCATTGTTCTTAATGGAATCAAGAATGAAAAATGTAAAATAAAAAGACACCAATTACTTATAACATTATCGCCCCGCCAAAGGCGGGGCTCCTACCAGTCTTCATTCAACATTTCACATTTAACATTACACATTCAACATTTAACATTATACCTGTCACCTTTAACATCTACCAACCTGTTCTTTAATTCTTCTGGGATAAGAGTAGGTATTCCAAGTTCCTGAGCCCAGTATGTAAGTCCTTTGTCGGCTGTGACAAGAATACCCTTAAGTTCTCTTGCGAGTAACAGTAGGTCAACATCCTCTTTCGAGTCAATTATGCCCTCTCTCATAGCCTCTCTATAGTTCGCCCTCAGAAACTTTATTATATCATCTATCTTTCCATCACTCCTTACAGCCCTCTCTGCTAGCCTTAAACCCTTATCAGTCCTTTTTCTCATATCAGCAACGAGATCATAGAGAAGAAACGCAGGTATCTTTAGTTCGTGTTTCTTTGGTGCCTTAATTTTCAACCCCGTCAGAGCCTCATTATCAATACCAGATTCTTCTACAAATTTCTTTAGTTCCTCCAATACCGATGGAGGCATATAGAATCTATAACCCTTAACTTTACCAGTAAGGGATAGAAACTTATTGAATGATTCGGTGGTGGAATTACCAAAAAAATGCCCCACGAACACACTTGTATCAAGAATTATCTTTTCCATATTATACTTCTGTTCTTATTAAAAAACTCTTCTCTCTTCTCTAATTCAAGGAGCTCAATAATTTCTAATAGCCGGGGATTTTGTAGATTAGGCTTTAAAAACCCCATTTTTGTAGTTTTTCTTCTTAGAAAAACCTGTTCTTTTACATAAAGTCGCATAGATTTATCCACATTATCGCGAGAAACTCCAGACTTTCTTGAGATTTCCCTTAGATGTAGTTCCGTATTAGGCTCTTTAAAAAACAGTTTCAGTATTTTTTTCTTCCTTCAGGTATTAACATTTTTATTCCGTTTGTCCTATATTATCGGACAGTAGATTTAATAGAATTTATTAAAAAGTACAGGGTCTTTTATAACTGTATTCCATTGTATTTCTTACTGGACTTCTACGTCTTTGCTAATTAATTCTATTGTGGATCACCGCTCGAAAGAACAGTTATTAAGGTTTCAAAACTCTGATTCCTATATCTTTCAAAAACATCCTTTGAAATATTCAAATATTTCAACTTTTTGTTAGTTGGTTCTGATATTTTTAAAAATAGCCCCGCATGAGCTATATTTATGTCTTGCTTCAATAAGCTGATGAGTGCCTACCACAGGTAGGCACTCAAATTTCATTATCAAACAAATAGATTAGTCAACACGTGGAATCTTTTTAATGATATCGGGGTTAGGAAACCCCTCCTACAATAACATCTTAACAAACTCTTCTGTCTTCTTCCTTGCTGCTTCTGCAAAATCTACATCATTTGATGCATATATTATAGACCTTGATACGGCGGCTATTATACCACCATAACCCAGAATATCCTTTGGCTCCCCGCCCTGTTTACCTATACCTGGTGCAAGAATAGGTATATCTGTAATCTCCCTTATCCTCTTAAATGCATCAGGCTTCGTTGCTCCAACAACAAGTCCAAGATTGTTACCCTTATTCCATTCATTCACCTTTCTTGCAACTAATTCCCATAATGGTTGAACGGGTAAATCCGTGTCTACATTTCTTCGCGTAAGTGATAGTTCTTCGAAATCCTGTGAGGATGGATTTGATGTAAGGCAGAGGATAAAACTCATCTTATCTTTATAGGAAGCAAATGGTTCTATTGTATTATAGCCCATATATGGGTTCAAGGTTACTGCATCAAAGCCCATATTTTCAAAAAAGGCTTTAGCATACATTCTTGCAGTATTACCGATATCCCCTCTTTTTACATCTGCTATGGTTATAAGCTCATCACCTACGTATTCCCTCAGTTCTTTCATAACATGCTGTCCACAGGAAACCTCAAAGAATGCAGAGTTGAATTTATAACCACATACAAGGTCTGATGTGGCATCAATTACCTCACGGCAAAATTTTAATATGGGATGCTTCTCACCAAGAATGGAAGGGGGAATCAGGGATGGATCAGGGTCAAGTCCCACACAAAGAATTGAATTATTTCCACTTATACTGTTAAATTTTTCTATGAATTTCATTTCTAAAAATAAGAACTTAGCTGCCCTCCATAAAAGACTTACGCATCAATTACAATGTGTCCAATACGAAACCACCCTTCTTTATACTACATAAATAACCCAGCACCTACCTTGCGAGTTTGCGTCAACCTTTTTCTCTTCTCCTCTATTTCCAATATCTCTTTACCCTTAATCTTTGTGGGATAGTCACCATCGAAACACGCCCTACAGAAATTTTCTTTTCCTATCGCCTCCTTTAATCCATCGAGAGTCTGGTAAATAAGTGCATTTACCTTAAGAATATCTCTTATTTCATCCTCATTCTTTTCTCTTGCAATAAGTTCGCTTCTGGTCTGCATATCTATCCCATAATAACATGGATTCCTGATGGGTGGAGCAGAGATTGCAAAATATATCTCTTTTGTTCCTGCATTTTTAACAACCCTTACAATTTGCCTTGAGGTGGTACCCCTTACTATGGAATCATCAACAAGCAAAACCTTCTTGCCCTTGAGCTCATCTATTAATGGATTCAACTTATATTTTATGTGCCTCATCCTCTCATCGTCCGTGGACATTATGAATGTTCTAAGAATGTATCTATTTTTTATCAATCCTTCTCGGTAAGGAACACCAATTTCCTCAGCAAGTGCAATAGCTGTTGGTCTTGATGTATCAGGAATTGGAACAACCACATCAGGTCTTATACCCCTTCTCTTCACCTCCTTTGCAAGCCCCTTACCAAGAGAGAGTCTTGCCTTATATACGGATAAACCATCCAGAACTGACTCTGGTCTTGCAAAGTAGATATATTCAAATATACAATGTCTTGGACTTCCTTTCTTTAGCATTTTCTGTGTTACCCTTCCATTTTCATCTACAAGTATACCCTCACCCGGAGCAAGGTCTTTTATGATATTGTATCCAAGAATCTGAAGAACCACACTCTCTGAGGTAAAAATATAGTTTTCACCCTTTCTTCCAAATACGAAGGGTCTAATTGCATTGGGGTCTCTAAATGCAAAAAGTCCAACACCAGATACTACAGCCAATATAGAATAGGCACCATTGGTTTTATCCATTATCACTCTTCCAGCCTCAAAGGG
Source organism: Caldifarciminota bacterium (assembly GCA_030606335.1). GTDB lineage: Bacteria > Hydrothermota > UBA3073 > UBA3073 > UBA3073 > JAGMCL01. Next base: position 8,297 of record JAUWGP010000041.1, on the reverse strand, counting down.
ATCGTTTGTAAAATTATCAGCGAATATATTTAAAATGACCTCGGTATCACAGAAGGAATTCAGGTATCTCTTTTCTCCCAAGCTGCGTCTCAATTCAAAATAATTAACAATATTACCATTGTGAACAACAGAGATACCAACAGGAGAGGTTGTAAGAAACGGCTGAGCATCTTCCTCGTCACCCCTACCAATTGTGGGATACCTGACATGCCCGATTCCAATCGTTCCGCGTAATCTTTTAAGAGAATTTCCGGTTAATACATGTGAGACAAGTCCATTACCCTTTTTGGAATAGAATCTTTCTCCATCATATGTGTTAATACCTGCGGAATTCTGTCCACGATGCTGTAATGCCATAAGCCCCACGAAAAGTTCTTTTGCCACTTCATCATTACCTTTTATGCCTATTATTCCACACATTTTTTCTGGATTAGTTAATTGGTGAGTAGTTAACTGGCAATCCTGTAGAGAAAAAGTTTAAAATGATTCTACTAACCAGTTAACCCACTTTGGAAGCTGTGGGTTTTTGAGTGGATACCATCACAAACTTAAGAGATTCACCATCTCTATCAACAAGTATGTTACCCTTATTAGTCGTCAGAAGTTTCTCAGAAAGTGGGTCCTCAAGCAGTCTCTGAATAGTGCGTTTCAATGGTCTTGCTCCATATTCAGGATCAAACCCCTTTTCAATAAGTAATTCCTCTGCCTCATTTGTAAGTTCAATCTTAAATCCCCTTGCCCTTGCTCTAACAACAACATCCTTTAGAAGTATATTAACTATCTTTGCCATCTCCTTCTTACCCAGGGGATTAAATACCACTATTTCATCTACCCTGTTTAAGAATTCAGGGTTGAAAACCTTTTTTACTTCTGATCTTAGAAACACATCCATATCATCCTGTTTCTCTCCTGCACCGAATCCTATAGACTTACCCATCTCTTTAGTTCCTATATTGGACGTAAGTATTACACAGGTATTTTTGAAATCCACGTGTCTACCGAATGAGTCAGTTAGAACCCCATTTTCAAGTATCTGAAGAAGGATATTGAAGATATCATGATGTGCTTTCTCAATCTCATCGAATAGAACCACTGCATAGGGTCTTCTCCTGACCATCTCAGTCAATCGTCCACCCTCGTCATATCCAACATAACCAGGAGGTGCACCTATAAGTTTAGACGTGTTAAATTTCTCCATATACTCACTCATGTCAAGTTTAATGAGAGCAGACTCGCTATCAAACAGGAACTCGGCGAGCTTTTCTGCAAGATATGTCTTACCAACACCTGTAGGACCGAGAAATATAAATGAACCAATTGGACGTCGTGGGTCCTTTAAGCCAGCTCTCGCCCTTCTTATGGCTTTAGCAATCACCTTTATGGCATCATTCTGACCAACAACTTTCTTACTAAGTGTAGACTCCATCTTTAGCAGTCTCTCCTGCTCCTTTATCTCTATACGTGTAAGAGGTATACCAGTCCAAAGTGAGACAACTTTCCTTATATCCTCCACTTTGACCTGGGCGGTCTTAATACCTTTTCCCTCCATTAAAAGACGTAGTGCTTCCTCCTCTCTTTTTTGCTCATCTCTAAGCTTCGCGGCAAGTTCAAAATTTTGATGCATAACTTGCTCTTCCTTCTTCCTCGAAAGTACCTTTATATGTTCTTTTAGTTTTACAGTCTCTTTTGTTTGTGCTCCCATTAATTTAACCCTGCTTCCCGCTTCATCAATTACATCAATCGCCTTATCAGGTAGAAATCTTTCTGTTATATATCTATCTGAAAGTTCAACTGCCTCTTTGAGTGCTGTATCATTGTATATCACATTGTGATACTCCTCATACTTAGACTTAAGTCCATTGAGAATTTTCAGTGTGGCATCCTTATCAGGCGGGTTAACCATGATAGGCTGAAACCGTCGTTCAAGAGCACCCTCTTTTTCAATATATTTCCTATATTCAGAAAAAGTAGTTGCTCCAATACATTGTATTTCTCCTGATGCCAATGCTGGCTTTAACATATTCGATGCATCTATTGCACCCTCGGCTGAACCGGCACCAACAATTGTATGCAGCTCATCAATGAACAGTATTATTTCCTTATTTGTCCTTATCTCTTGAAGGATTGCCTTCATTCTTTCCTCAAACTGACCCCTGTATTTTGTACCGGCGATAACCTGGGAGAGATCAAGTGCGAGCACCCGTTTATTTAAAAGCGCAGGTGGAACATTACCCTGTGCAATTCTTTCTGCTATGCCCTCTACAATAGCTGTTTTGCCAACTCCAGGCTCCCCAATGAGTACAGGATTATTCTTCTTCCTTCTACAAACTATTTGAATTACACGCTCAATCTCTTCATTGCGACCTATAATTGGGTCAAGCACACCATCCCTTGCAAATTTTGTAATGTCTCTTGTAAAGAAGTCAAGTGCTGGTGTCTTAGATGTGCTCTTTCTCTTGTCTTTAGGAGTACCAAGAATGTTCATAATCGTCTCCTTCACGGCATTCTTATCAATAGAGAAAGAACCAAGGACCTGAAATGCACCCGAAGAAGACATGGAAAGCATTGCAAGGAGAATATGTTCTGTTCCTATATAATTGTGTCCCAGTTGTTCTGATTCGATCCCAGCTCGTTCAAGCACACTCCGAGCGTCTTCGCTCAGTACTGGCGACATAGATATAAATGCTGAACTACCATGGTAACCATAGCTCGAGTCTATATTATCAATGATGTCATCAGCGCTTATATTCAGTCTCACCAGAACATTTGCCGCTATTCCACCACCCTCCTTAATAATACCAAGGAGTATATGCTCACTGTTGATTGCATCGTTTCCACGTCTTAGAGCCTCGTTGCGTGCAATTGACATCACTTTTACAACCCTGGGTGTATACTTTTCATTCATAATTTGAACTTTCCGAATGTTTCAGGTGTTAATTTTTCAAGATTCTTCTTCAGTCCATCCTCCAGCACAAAACTACTTCCAGTCTCCATGACATCTTCCTGTACATATATTCTTGCATTAAATCTCAGGGCAATGGCTATTGAATCTGATGGTCTTGCGTCAATTTCGTATATTGTGTTATCCCTTGTTACATGAATCCTGGCATAGAAGGTACCATTCTTAACCTCCTGCACGACCACATTCTGGATATCAGCATCAAAAGTCTTAATGATTATCTTCATGAGGTCATGGGTCATTGGTCGCTCGAGAATCTGATTATGCATGGCAATCAATATTGCCATTGCCTCAGAAGCTCCAATCCAAACTGGTAAAATACGATCTCCCGCTCGTTCCTTCAGAAATAGAATTGGAGTGTCTAAAAGTCGGTCAATATACACTCCCTCTACCTCTACCTCCACTAAATTTCCTCTTTCGAAACCACCCATACCTTTAAATTAGAGTAAACATCGGGATGCAAACGTATCTTTATGGTATAAACGCCCAGTTCTTTCACTGGTTCATCAAGTATTATAGATTTATGATCTATCTTAAATCCCTCTTTCTTTAATGCCTCTGATATCATTCCTGAAGTGACAGAGCCAAATAATTTGTCATCTTGACCAGCTTCCATTGGAATGGTTATAGATAAGGATTCTACGTGTGATTTTACTGCCTCAGCTTTAACCTTATTTCTTTCAGTTTTTCTCTGATTTACCTTGCACATCTCTTCGTATATCCTCATATTTCTATTGCTATAAGTACAGGCAAACCCCTGAGGGATAAGCCAGTTTCGTGCATATCCATCCTTTACTTTTAATGTATCCCCAAAATTGCCAAGTCCCTCAACATCTTTCGTAAGTATAACCTTCATAACTCCCCCTACAAATCACCACAGACATGCATCATTTTACAAGAGTGTGTTGTATTGACGACAAAAAAATATATCCCTAATCTGGTACAAAAGGAAGCAATGCAATAACCCTTGCCTTCTTTATTGCCCTCTGTATTGCTCTCTGGTGCTTTGCACATAGCTTCGTAATCCTTCTCGGTATTATCTTGTGAGAAGGCGTCATAAACTTTTTTAAAAGCAAAACATTTTTATAATCAACAGTCTCATTATTTTTACAGAAGTAACACCTATCTATCATAAATCCTCCAAATTAGTCTGTTAGTTGGATAGTTTGTAAGTCTGTTAGATTCCACTCAACTAACTAACCAACCAACTAAAAAGGTAATGCCTCGTCACCCTCTTCATTTATCTCTTTTACCTCTTCCTCTACCTTCTCAACAACAGCCTTTGTAAGGTCTTGAATACTTAAGGCAATAATATCAATCGCAGATCTCTTCTGTCCATCCGGTGTTTCCCAAGAACGACTCTGAAGACGACCCTCTACAAAAACCGCACTTCCTTTATGTAATCTCTCACCCATCCTTTCAGCAAGTTCCCTCCATGCAGCGACTCTAACATAAGTCACGTCCTCCTCCCATTCTCCAGTTTTTCTATTGGGGTATCGTCGATTCGATGCTATCCGGAAGTTAAGAACTGCCTGTCCATCAGGGGTATATCTCAGCTCTGGGTCTGCAGTGAGATTTCCTGTAATAAGTACCTTGTTAATACGTGCTACCCTATAATCAGCCATTCTCCTCCTTTCGCACAATATTATACCTCATAATATTCTGGTTAAGTTTATATTTTAGCTCAAGTTCTGGAAGCATCTTTGTTTCTAATTTAAGATTCATAAGAAGATAATATCCTGTGTCATTCTTCTTTATAGGATAAGCAAGTTTTTTCTTTCCCCACTTATCAACAGATATTATCTCACCCTTATGTTGCTTTAAGATTATCTCTATATCCTTAATTTCTTTCTCGATTTCTTCCTCATCTATAGAGGGACTAAAAATGAGAATGTTTTCATAAACACGCATAAATCCTCCATTTAAAATTACAACCCAAAATATTATAACACAACTATGCTGTGTTGTCAAGAAAAAAGTTACCCCAGTTCCCTTAAGGTTCTGAGGATATTCCCTAACATCCCTATGATCTGCGGATTAAAGAGTCCTCCTGTTAATCAATAGAGGATAATATAATTCTTTAGGCTTGTTTAAAATCAGATATATAAAATTTGTAAAGCCCTATCGGGTAGATTAAATACGTCTCAGGAGAGTAATCCTATTGTATAAACTCTCTCCAAATGCATCAATTCTACAAAAATATATACCAGGGGAGCATCTCCTGCCTTTTCCATCTCTACCATCCCAAATTACAGTGTGCCTTCCTTCCTGTTTTTGTCCTGATATAAGATGAGCAACCTTCTGCCCAATAACATTGTATATTTCAACATCTACTTCACCGACTTTATCAAGCACATAATCAATTCTAATGTTTCCCATTGAAGGATTCGGATATATGTTAACTTTTGAAAGTCTTTTTCTAACTTCAGGAGCTTCATCAATACTTGTGCTTGAATACGGATTGATTATAATAGTCTGCGATACCGAAGGTACACCATTCGTTGATACCCATAGCAGATAATAACCACTCGGAAGGTTGTTTGTAGAGACTGGTAGCTGCACTGTGACTGAGTTTGTATCCCATGTTGAACCATCAGGAGGTTCTAATGTAATCATGTGTCCATCACCTAATGAAGAGCTTATTCTCCTCATCATAACAAGAGGATAGTTTGTTGCAGAATTCATAGAAGAGTTTCCTCCTCCTGAACTCTCACTGAATCCCTTAAACCCACTACCTGTTATGGTAATTATCTCCCCTGTATCTGCTGATGATGGTAAATTCTCTATCAACGGCTGAAGTATACTATCATATCCGGATGAGAGATATGATATCTCACAGGAATAAAGTGCACGTGTTCCTGTCGTATCTTTACCGCCTGCCACAAGAACATCACCAGAAGTAAGGAGGGTTGCACTGTGTAATACCCTTTTTTGCGAAAGACTTCCTGCGGTCTCAAATGAAGCGGTCTGCGGGTCGTATCTTTCAACAGACACAAGTGGGATACTGTTCTCTCCACCAACAATGAGAACCTCGCCGGATGTGAGCAGAATTGCCGTGTGTCCCTTTCTTGATTCAGACATAGCTGATACACTGCTCCATGTACCACTCACAGGATCATATAACTCAGCAGATGAGAGCACACTGTCACTCTCCCCACCTGTGACAAGAACCTCTCCTGATGGAAGCAGGGTAGCCGTATGCCTCGTCCTTGGCTCAGATAGAATACCTGTATATAACCATAAATCCGTCCCGGGATTAAATAACTCAACAGATGAGAGAGGAATCGTATCCTCACCACCTACAACAAGAACTTCTCCGGTCATAAGCATGGTTGCTGTGTGTCCCTTCCTTGTCTTAGACATAGGCGAGGCATTATTCCATACACCAGTCTCAGGGTCGTATATCTCTGCAGAGGAAAGTATACTATCGTTTTCACCACCTGTGACAAGAACCTCTCCTGATGGAAGCAGGGTAGCCGTATGCCTTGTTCTTGGCTCAGATATAATTGTTGTATCTGACCATGTATCTGTCTGGGGACTATATATTTCAACAGATGATAAGGAAGTGCTATCCTTACCACCAACAACAAACACCTCACCAGATGTAAGCAATGTTGATGTATGTTCTTTTCTTACTTGAGACATACTTGACACAACGCTCCAGCTGCCGCTCTCAGGATCATATAACTCAGCAGATGAGAGCACACTGTCACTCTCCCCTCCAACCACAAGAACCTTACCAGAGGCAAGTAAATTGGCAGTATGACCATATCTATTGTTAGTGATGTCCGATGCTAAAGTCCAAAGGATTGAATCAGGAGTAAAAACCTCACAAGTGGCTGATGTATGACCACCTGCTACAAAAACCTGACCTGAAGGTAGCAGTATGGATGTATGTGAGTATCGTGCATTTGACATACTCTCTGTAGTGCTCCAGGAATGAGTTGCTGGGTTATATATCTCGCAGTATGAAAGGATTGAGGGAAACGATGATATACCGCCCATAACAAGCAGTTTGCCAGAAGGTAAAAGATTTACAGAGTGCAACCACCTTGCCCATGTAAGGTCCTGTCGATATGTCCACGTCTCTTCTTGGGGATTATACATCTCACATGATTTGAGATACAAATTGTTCTTGCCGCAAACTACTAAGACCTCACCAGAAGGGAGAAGAGTAGATGAAGGCCATGCCCTTTCAGTCTGAAGGTTAGTTGTCATCGACCATTGCCCTGTAATAGGATCGTATATCTCACAAGAACTTAGATAATCATCTTTTGTAGGCCCAAAACCTCCAACCACCAGTACTTTACCCGAGGGTAGGAGGGTAGCACTATGACATGCTCTTGAATATTCAAGGGTATCTGTTGTTGACCATTGGCCGGTTTCCGGGTCGTACAATTCGCAGGAAGATAAAACCCAAAAGCCCTGTCCTCCAACCACCAGAACCTCTCCAGAGGGTAGCAGTGTTGCCGTATGTGCCCTCCTCTGTTTAGAGAGGGTCCCTGTAGTCGACCAGGTATGTGAAATATGGTCATATACTTCGCAGTAAGGGAGAAGTATAGTTCCCCATCCACCCACCACAAGTATATCTCCTGAGGACAACATGGTTGCAGTATGTTGGTACCTGCTATAAGTTAAACTGTCCGTCTCTCTCACAGTACCGGTCTCAGGGTTGTATATCTCACATGACTTTAAGGCTGATGTGCCATAACCACCTGCTATGAGTACTTCACCTGAAGGAAGAAGAGTCGCTGTATGGTCTCGCCTTGAATTGGTAAGGTTGTCAACCGAAGACCATCCTGCTCTTGAACCAAGAGACATATCTCCCTGTACCTCTAACCAGGGTAAAGGATATTGAGAACCTGGAATCCCTGGTGGCAGAAGTTCAGGTGGTACTGCATTTGCAAAACAGGTATATACAATGATAAAAAAGGTAAAAGGTATGTATTTCACTACTACTCCTCGTAATGTTATGAAATCAAAACTGGTATATTATACCATATAAATGAATTATTGTCAAGCTTTTAGTGAAAGAGCTTTGAAAATTACCTTTGCGCTCTCCTGATTACTTAATTTTAACAATGTCTCAAACTTTCGTGATGACTAACAAGAGGACAACTGTCATTGCAAGTCTCTACGGACCTGGCAATTTTATCTATTCAATCTGTCATTGCGAGTGAATGAAATGAACGTGGCAATCTCATATGTAATATAATTCAGTAAAAAGCGATTGCTTCGCCTACAGCTCGCAATGACTGAGAGTATTGTGTCATTGCGAGTGAATGAAATGAACGTGGCAATCTCATATGTGATATAATTCAGTAAAAAGCGATTGCTT
>JAUWGP010000034.1 GCA_030606335.1 Caldifarciminota bacterium | reverse complement strand
CAGCTCCTGTAGTGCGGTTTTCCCTTGTCGCGGTAATGAGTTTACTATAGAGACAGAGGCAATGGTATACGACAAGACAGGTCAACTGGACCTGGTGCAAGTAGTTCCCAATCCCTATATCGTGAGAACAGAATGGGATTTGAGCAGGGAGTACCAGTGGGTCCACTTCACTCACCTTCCATCTTATTGCACTATAAGAATATATACAATATCAGGTGATCTTGTGAGGATGCTCAATCATACCCCAACATCTGAAGGTGGAGTCTTGGGTGACATTGGTGGTATGGAGGCATGGGACCTTCTATCCTATAATAATCAGCTAATAGCCTCTGGTATATACCTCTATCACATCTCTACCCCGGATGGGGACGAGAAGGTGGGTAAATTCGCCATTGTAAGATAAGGTTATGTTAAATTTATGAATAAACCGCAGAGAACGCAGAGTTCACTGAGTTAAAGGAAAAATTAAAAAACTTATGGACTCTTGATTCGATTTTCTTTATGGGTCTTTAAGACTAAAGAGAATGGTGTTTTTTATCTACTATAGGGTTTTTAAAAAGGGGGCATAAGAGAGAACATGGATATTTTTAACCGTGGAGCACACGGAGAACACAAAGGCATCTCCTCAGGAATTTTTGATTTTTTATCTGTCATTTTAATATTTGATATTTAATATTATATGTGACCTCTGTGGTTGATATTTAACTCAACATAAGATAAAGGGAGGTCAATATGAAGCTAATAAATATATTTCTCATAATTTTAACCATAGGGTTTATAAGTATAGGCAACTTATATGCCAAATCTCAAGAGGTGTATCTGCTGCCATCTATAAACGGAGAACCGAGTAAAAAAATACCAACTGAAAAAGATTGGTCCAGATGGCTATGGCTCATACAGTATGATGGAGGAGAGAGTAATTACTACCTGAGCGGACTCCTTCCAGGTGATACACTGGGTGTATTCTTCATACCACCCGAGCCCTGCTCCATTATCGAGGTACATTTCTGTAAATACATGTGGGCTGATAGTGGTGTTTACACCTACTATGGACTTGTCGCAGACATTCCTGAAGGAGTAACACTTAATTCCTATGAGGAGTATCACAATTCCGCATCTATGCCTGGACCAAGTGCTATCGGAACTATATTTGCATCGAACGAATTTGACTTCCCATATACTGGTGATTGGCAGTGGGATACCCTTGATGTCCCAGGTCAACCTAATGTAGGTATGGAAGCCTTCTGGGCAGGATTTACCATAGAGGACACAACTCACTCAACGAGGATAGATCCAGGTGTATACCCACCATATCATGCAATCGGTTATAAGCAACGTGGTGCAGGTCCACAAACCAACGGTCCTGGTTGGTATTCATCATGGCACCTCTTCTGGATAAGGGCACTTGTAAGAGTGTATTGGGTTTATTTTTCTGTCGAGGCTGAACATTTATTGGGTACATATTACACAGGGGATAGAATAGTTCATATCTATACAGAAGATTTTAGTTACGACACGACTAACCTTGGAATTGATGAAATAATCCTATACTACTTTGTAGAGGATGGAACTGATACCCTGGAAGCTTCTGTGGTTCAGGATTCTGTGGATGATACCACACCATACTTTGAGTATGCGTGGTGGCACGCAGTTATACCGGGTCAGGTGGTTGGATCGGTGGTGAGCTACTGGGTTGAAGCCACTGATAATGAAGGTGCAGAGGAATGCACTTATGTATACGGCTATGGAGTAGGCGGAGGTAATTACGACTATGGTCTTCTCTACATGGAGAATGATGTGGCCCTTGGTGTTATGGGTATACATAATGCCTTTGAAGGTCTGCCATGGGATTTATGGTGGGAGAATGAGGGCGGCGTTGCTGACAGTACGGTAACAGGTTTCTATGCCACAGGTGATGATGGTGATAATGCAATTTCCTGGCTTTCCTTCGTCGGACATACCTTTGCTCATCCGTATGAACCTGGATGGTCTCATACTCAAGTCTTCAGAAACTTTATGGATAATGGTGGATGCCTCTTTCTCGGGGGACAGGATATACCCGGTGGTGGCTATAGTCTCGGATATGGAGAGTGGGAAGCACCTCCATCCCCACATCCACTCAGAGATTATTTGAAGGCATACGCAGGTGATGATGATTATATCTTATCATCTCCGTTCACAGTGTTCGTTGATACTACAGATGTGGTCGCGCTGGGTATGCCCGAAGAGGTAACCGTTGATTGTGCAACTGCCATGCAGTCAACCTGGGTTGGTATATTCACTGAATTAGATGATGAGTGTGTACCACTATTCTTTGATGAAGAGGGAAATATTCTCGGATATAGATACGAAGACCAAGAACTTGGATTTAAGTTGGTTTTTTTATACTTTCCCTTCCATGCAATAACAGATACAATTGCACAGGATATATTCATTGAGAATATAACTAACTGGTTTGGTGTTGGAGTGGAGGAGGAACACGTAGAGTTTGTATACAAACTTCCTATGATTAGCCCAAACCCACTTTCAAGCTCCACCACGATCAACTTCACCATTCCTAAAAACGAGTATGTATCCATTAAGATATACGATGTAAAAGGTTCGCTTATAAACAAACTTGTAGATGAAAACCTTAGTGCAGGCATACACAGTATTACTATAGACATCGAGAATCTTACATCAGGTGTATACTTCCTGAAAATGGACACAAGTACATTCTCCAAAACAAGGAAGTTTTTGGTAGTAAAATAATTTTTAGACCGGATATACAGGATGAACAGGATTAAGACTTTTTCTTTTATTTTTTTTACTTATCTTGTAAATCCTGTTAATCCCGTCAAAAGAAGTGGCTTTTTTAGACGAGATCTAAAAGGTGAACAGGATGTATATTTATTTCTTCTGTTTTTTATAATTATTTCTTTTATTCTTTTATTTTATCATGTCAATCTTGCTTGCCCCGTAATGGTAATGTACGGGGTCAATCCTGTCAAATAACTCCCCATAAAACTTCTTGACAAGATAATAAATTTATGGTATGATATAAAATATTGATAGTCTCCTCTGATTTGCTTTTTAACTATAATGGTAAAAAGAAATAGCACTTAACATCATATTTTAATCTGAGTAATCAGGTATACTAAATATTATACCAGGAGCAATCATGAATTCTTATGCATCAGAATATAAGCAAAAGTTGACTACCCCGCAGAAGGCTTTAGAGAAGATTAAGAGTGGTGAAACTATCGTCTGTGGTATGAGCATTGCCCAACCCCCAGCCCTTTTAGCTGCTACTGCTGATAGGGTTAGAGAAAACGATTTGAGAGATATTAAGGTTTACTCATTTCTACCTATGGAACATGCTTTCAAAACTGTTCTTGACCCCAGTCTATGTGATTGTATCCAGGGTTATTCCTGGTTTGTGGGTAGTTCAGATAGGGGCTTGATCAGGACCGGTATTAATTATCATGTACCGTGTTACCTTCATCAAATCCCGAGGTTGTGCCGTGATTTAATGAAGATCGATACCGTTATTACTACAGTTTCTCCTATGGATAAGTCAGGCTTTTTTTGCTTTGGCACTGCTAATGATTATATCTCAACAGCAGCAAGACACTGTAAAAGGCTTATTGTAGAAGTGAATGAAAATATGCCACGAGTTTTCGGAGATTCACTAATTCACATATCAGAGGTGCATGCTATAGTTGAGAATCATGTTCCTTTAATAGAATTAAAACCACCTAAACCCAGACCAGAAGATGATATTATTGGTCCATGTCTTGCTGAGATGGTTCCTGATGGAGCTACAATTCAACTGGGAATAGGTGGACTTCCTAATGCCATAACACGTTATCTTACAAGTCATAAGGACATCGGAATTCATACTGAACTTTTAACCCCTGGCATGATAAATTTAATAGAACAAGGTGTTATCACAGGACGAAAGAAAAATCTTAACCCCATGAAACATATCTTTACAACAGCAGGGGGGACAAAGAAGATGTATGGGTTTATGGACGATAATCCGAGTATGGAAAGCTATCCTGCTTCTTATGTCTGCTCCCCTGCTATCATCGCCCAAAATGACAATATGATAGCCGTTAACTCTGCTCTTGAAGCTGACCTCTTAGGACAGGTTAATGCTGAATATCTCGCTGGCACCACATTCAGTGGCACAGGTGGACAGCTTGACTTTGTACGTGGAGCATTTGATTCATCCGGGGGAAAATCCATCCACGCCTTCTATTCCACGGCAAAAAGAGAAGAGATTTCTCGTATAGTACCACGATTTAAAACAGGTGCTGTAGTTACTTCCCCGAGAGCAGATACTCATTATCTTGTTACTGAATACGGAGTTGTCAATATGAAAGGAAAGTCCACCCGAGAGAGAGCACTGGCTATCATTAGTATTGCTCACCCTAAATACAGAGACGAATTGCTTATGGAAGCAGAAAATATGTACTTACTCTAAAAAACTCTATAAACATGCTTGAATTTGAGTTATTTTGTAGTGGTTTGGGGATCAAGCTGAACTCTTATGTGTTCGTTGATGCAACATTTGGATGGTTACCATTTTGGAATAAGGAGAAATACATATGAATGAGCCAATAGATAAACCGGGTATCGCAAATCTTTCAATCAGATGGATTGCAAGGGTTCTTAGCATTCTATGCATCGGGTTTATACTGCTGATGTTTATCGGAAGTGGTATTCAAGAGGGATTCAATCCGTCACAGTTTACATTCCGTGATTTGATTGGACTGTTCTTCTTTCCATTTGGAATCTGTGTGGGGATGGTTATAGCCTGGCGTTGGGAAGGCTTAGGAGGAATAATTACTATTGGAAGCCTCTTATTTTTCTATGCGTCGCTGCGTATCATGGATGGTCGATTTCCCCGTGGTCCATACTTTGTAATCATATCATCACCAGGAATCTTATTCCTGCTATCATGGATAATCACTGTTGCAATGAGAAAAAAAGGTATAAAATTCAGAGGTAATCCCTCTTTTAAAAGGAGGTAGTGATGATGTTAATATCTCTTCTTATAATCTCATCTATGTTATGGCAGGAAGAGTTTACTGATACAGTACCTGCGATGAGTCAATTATACGATTACTCTGTAGCTATTAACTGTGATGAAGGGAAAATCTTACTGAAGGCAAATCCTCAGTTTGAGGGTTTTGCATCAGCATGGTTCTATGTTGACGAGGATATTACTTTCAATTCTGATAATATCCTGGAAATGGTTATCAAGGTAAAAGATAATGAAGTGCGGTTTAGATATTTTTACCGTAAAGAAGGACATGAAGTATACTTCGCTGGCAAGGAAATTATATCTTCTGATAAACAATGGCAAAAAGTTGAAATCCCGCTCGGAGAAGCAAAACCATTCTATAGTAGTAATTTTCCTTTTGCATTGACCCCGGACAAGAAACCATGTTTATACATTTTTATCGATAATAAATTGCCTGGAAATTATGATGTTGAGATTGATAGAATTTCTGTTTTTAGTTCGGAATCAGACGAGGAGGAGAAATGAGATGGGTTTCCCTTTTCATACTCATATTGGCTACCTTGCTCTACGCTGATCCCCCTTGGATTACTAATATTCGTGTTAGTACCGACGTTCCATGGGATGATCTTAATCAGGGTGAATCTTGTTTTGCAGTCTGGGGAGATACAATAGTTTCTATATGCAATACTGCAGAGCGTGCTATTGTTCCAATTGCCCCTTACGCCTATTCTTTTGATGAAGGTCAAACTTTTACACAAATACCATTTACCGACAACACCACAGGGATTACCTGGCATACTGATCCAGTAATCGCTGTAGATGATTCTGGACATGTCCATATGCTGATTCAATTTTCAGTAAATCTATTAAAACACTATTTATCTCGAGATGGTGGTCTTACCTGGTCTGACACAACAATAGTAACACCTTATTATGGTGTTGATAAACCCTGGATGGTTGTTAACAATAATGAAATCTACATTGTCTGGCAACAGGTTGCTGGAGAGTATGGAATATGGCTTGCCAAGTCTACAGATTATGGTGCGAGTTTTAATACCTACCGAATTTGGCATAGAACTTATATTACAGCTCTTTGTATGGATGAGAATGAAAATCTTCATTTAGCTCTGGTTAATTGGGAGAGTGATAGTGTTTATTATCGAAAATCAATTGATAAGGGTGAAACCTGGTTACCTGAGGTGGCGCTTTCTAATTGGTATTATCAAACAAGCTATGGAGATCGAGCACCAATAAATTCGATAACAGCTAGAGGCGATGTTGTTTTTGTAACCTGGGTAGATACGCGATATGGTGGTTGGGACATTATGGGTGTCCGTTCTACGGATGGTGGCACAAACTGGGATTCACGGTTTATTGTAAATGATATTACTAATGGCGGACAATGCAAGGGTTGGGCACATTTTGATGATTATGGGGGGCTTCATGTTACATACTATCATACACCTGATTGGCCCACAAACATAAACAGTCTGTTTTCGTTCCACTACCAATATTCATCTGATAGTGGTGCTACATTTCATCCGAGTATACGTGTATCAGATACATCCTTTACCAGCCTGGCTAATTTTATGGGTGAATATCACATCTGTGTGAGTGATAGTCAATTTCTATATACAATCTGGACTGACGGGCGTAATGGTGATGATAATGATCTCTATTTTAGCAAGGCACTTTTATCTGAGTTGAGTGGCGATGTACCTCTGGTATCTATCTATAACTATGGATGGACAGACTCTGGTGGCGATGAACATGCTGATCCTGGAGATACTGTCAGCCTTACCATAGCATTACTCAACTCTGGTCAAGACGCCTCATCAGTTGAGGTAAACCTGTCTTTAGATGATACATTCATTACCCTGATAGATTCAAGCTCATATTATGGGGAGATACTGAACGATTCCATCAAAGATAACTCTAATGACCCTTTCATCATCTGGATTCATGAAGATGCGCCTCTTTATACATGCAGTCTAAATGTCGACATATCAGCCGATAATTTTAGTTCCTTCGATACAATTTTCATTAAGATTGGAACCCCTCTCGTCCTTGTGGTAGATAATGACGGAGAAGATTCATATGAGACCTATTTCACTCAATCGCTTGATAGGCTCGGTGTATGGTTTGATCTTTTAGATAGCAAAGAAGGAATAACGAACTCATTTATATCAGATTACGATGCTGTGATATGGCTCACAGGTGACAACGCCTCTCCTGTCGATTCTGCAGATGTTCTCGCTATCTCGTACTACCTGGACTCAGGAGGAAATCTCTTTATCTCCGGGCAGGATGTAGAGGGATGTGCTGACACAAGTTTTTATCACAACTATCTCCATGCAACACTGATAGAAGATAGTACGCATCCATTTTTTGTTGATGGTGTTGAGGACGACTCTGTTGGCAATAACCTGAGCTTCATGATTATAGGCTCAACTGGTGCTAACAATCAGGATACACCCAGCACAATATCTCCTAATGGTGGAGCCGATTCTGTTTTTAATCATCGGTTAGGAGGATGCTGTGGAGTAAAATATGAGAATGAGTATAAAGTTTTATACATCTCTTTTGGATTCGAAGCTATCAACTCATTCTTAACAGCTGATACAGTGATGACGCGAGTTCTACAATGGTTTGATCTTCCTGTTGGTATAGAAGAGAGATATATGCAAAGCGAACCGGTGAGTATCAACCTGAAGACCAGACCGAATCCATTCAGAGATAATACAGTTATCAGTTATCAGTTATTCGTTAATGGTAATGACGCTTCACGCCTTACACCTTACGCCTTACGTATATTTGATGTCTCCGGTCGCCCTGTCCGTACTATCCCTCTACCCCCTTTTCCCTTCACTCATCGCTCTTCGGTGGTCTGGGATGGGAAAGATGATTCAGGGAAGAAAGTGCCAAGTGGAGTATATTTCCTTAAGTTTGATGCTGGGGAATACACTTTAACCACAAAACTGTTAAAAGTGAGATAATATCGTCCTTAAAAAACAAAAAGTTCGAGGAACATCACATCCTCTCAATCTCTCTCCCCCACATTAACTATACTTCTTGACATAGGTTAAAAAGTAGCCTGTCCCCTTTTGTAATCTGATTAATCCCTGCCTACCGGCAGGCAGGCGCTTATTTTTTTTCTTGACATCCCTATGTGTTCGTGTTATAATAATATATGAGCTAAAGAGACAGGTTCTATTGATAATAAAGATAAAATAGAGCAATTTAATTACTGCTAAAAGAAATAAAATTAAAGAAGAACTTATATTTCAAGATTCGCTTTATAAGGAGATAAGACGTGAAGTTAAAAAGAGATATTATTAAGATTATTCGGCTAAATGACGAGAAAAATGATGGTTATGTAAGTAGAAACCCAGGTGATCTGTTTAAGATGGTTTGGGATATTACTTGTGATGTTTGGGCTTTTGGAGGCAAAGGAGATGCTGAACAAAGATTACAAAGAAATGTTACAAATCTTGTTAGAAGAAAACGTTAAGTTCATTATTGTCGGAGCGTTTGCCCTTGGGGCTCACGGTTATCCCAGAGCGACTGGAGATATTGATATTTGGATTGAGCCAAGTACTAAAAATGCAAAAAGAGTTATTCGAACATTGAATAGATTCGGAGCACCACTTGTAAATGTTAGTGAAAAGGATTTTGAGAAAGAAGGGATTATTTTTCAAATTGGTGTTGCTCCAAGAAGAATCGACCTTATTACAACCATAGATGGTGTAGAATTCGAATCTGCATATTCAAGAAGAAAAAACATTTCAGTTGAGGAACTAACTATTCCTTTACTTTCTCTTAAAGACCTCATTAAAAGCAAAGAAAGCACCGGAAGGGAAAAGGATGCCCTTGACGCCAAATTATTAAGGGAAAAAATCAAAAAAAAGTAAAAACTTAAATAATTTATCTAATACCTGAAAATGAATCTTAATAGAGAGTATGAGCACGATGGTTACCTATAACCTTTAAGCCTAATGGTTATATAATATCACACCCTCACAATCTCTTTCTCTACCTTCCCGTCGGGTGACGGATTTACGCTTAGCTTCAACATATTCAATCGATGTTGAATGGTAGCACTATTTGCATAGTGCTCCATAAATTACGTCCACGACACCAAGACAAGAAATCATTTAATTTTTTATCCATATTTAATTGACATTTTTGTAAATGATACTTTTGAAAAAAATTGTCTTTCTCTCAGTTATACTGACCTCTGTTTATGCCTTTGCTTCAGATTGGCATATTATGACAGTGGATACGACATACTACAATGGTGTTTATGGAACATCAATTGCCCTTGATTCACTTGATATACCACATATTGCCTACTGTAGGTATTGTGGGCCTGGGCTTATGTATGCATCCTTTAGTCCTGATGATTCTACCTGGATTATTGAATCTGTATTTGACTCTGCAGGAGTCAAATGTGATATTAGAGACTCAAGGATTGCTGGTACTCAACCATCTCTTGTTTTTGACTCAAAGGGCTATCCCCGTATAAGTTTCTGGTGGGGTGATTTAGGATATGCATGGAAGGATAGCTTGGGCTGGCACACTACACATCCACTTCCAGGTCCGTGGATGCGCGGAACATCACTGGTATTGGATACAAATGACTATCCACATATTGGGTATTCGGTAGATATAAGTAATGAAGAGGCTTTGGTTTTGTATACATATCAAGACGAGTATGGATGGCATACAGAGATTGTAGATACAATCTTTGTGAGTTGGATCGGAAATGTTTCCCTTGCGTCTGATAAAGATAACAATATCCGTATTGCATATGGAAGACTCCGTCGTGAGTACTACTTTTATGGGCTTCCTGATATAGGGATTGGGTATGGAATACGAGACGAAGCTGGAGAATGGGAGATTGACACGATAATAGATAGTGCTGATACTGTTATCGAGTGGGAGCATTTTCCATCTCTTGTCTTAGATAGCCTTGGTCGCCCATGTATTTCCTATCAAGGAGGGGCTATGATTGATACCAATATATCAAGGTTAAAATATGCAGTTAAGATAGACAACGAATGGCAAATAGAATGGGTTGAGGTAGGTAAAGCTGTGGGTGCTTATAATTTTCTTGCATTGGATGCTTGCAATAATCCACATATAAGTTATTACGGAGACGCATGGCTTAAACACGCAATAAAGAAGGATGGTTTATGGTATACCGAGAGAATTGATTCTGCATGGGGCCGTATTATTGAAACAACTTATACTGGAATAGCTGTAGACAGAAACGGATATGCTCATATCAGCTACAACACACAACTTGGAGATGGTATAAATTTTTTGATTAATACAAGATATGCTACCGGTTATCCTGAAGCAGGTTTAGAGGAGCAGGAAGATAGTTGTGAGATAAGTGATGCAAAATTAGAGGTCTATCCAAATCCATTCAGTTCACAGGCTTTCATTCGCTATAACTGTCCATATCAAATCAGAATCTCGCTAAATATCTATGATATATCTGGAAGATTGGTAAGGCGGTTAGTAGATGATGAAGATAGAACGGGAAATTATAGTTTAACGTGGGATTGCAAGGATAATCAAGGGATTAAAGTGTCAGCGGGTATATATTTTGTAAGGTTTGAAGCAGAAGAATTTAAAATTTCAAAGAAACTTATTGTTTTAAGATGATGAATTTTACACTCTCACTATCTCTTTCTCCACCTTTCTGTGGGAAATGGGGAAATGGGGGTCAGGGGAAATGGGGGTCAGGCTAAGAGATAAGAGATAAAATATAAACTCACTCCTTTTACCACGAGACATCACATAACAAAAAAACTCCTTCATATTTTATCCTCGGTTTTCTAAGCATATTACAAAACTACCATAACTTTTCCTTTATGTCAAGTAGTTATCTCTTATCTCTTAGCCTGACCCCCATTTTCTTTAAATCCGCTGATTTTTTACTTGACATATACGTGAGTTCGTGGTATAATATCACTGACAAAAAAGAGGGATATGGTTGGAGAGAGAGGTAATACTTTGTTGGATTAGTTAGAGTTAATAAAATACGCCTGGCGGGAGTTGAACCCACAACCCTCGGATTAGAAATCCGATGCTCTATCCATTTGAGCTACAGGCGCTGTGGTATATTATAACATAAAAACGGATAAATGTCAAGTGGAAAAAGTTTGCCACGAAGACACGAAGTATTGACAAAGGGTAAATGGCAAATTCCAAAGCGGATCAGGGTACCAGCAAATCAGCATGTAGAATATCAGTTTATCAGTATATCAGCACCTGATGCTCTGGTCTGCTGATGATCTTCCTACTGGTATACTGATTAGCTGATACACTTAATTACTATTTAAAATCAAAAATGTTGGTGACTAAAAAAGATTTGCCACTAAGTCACGAAGACACAAAGAACAGATGTATCTTAGTTATAAAAACATGCATCAAAATAATGAAACAAACCCAGCAGAGATAATGAAGGCAGCAAAGAGGATGGTAAATCTCAAAAAGTACGATATAGCTGTTGAAAAATTAGAAGATATAATTACAAAGTATCCAAACTGGTTAAGCCCTTATGTCATCCTTTATGATGTGCTCTGTGAACTTGATAAACCTGAAAAAGCACTAAAGGTTATCCTTGATGCCAAGTTCAATATACCATTTAACCTTCCGATAAGAAAAAAGCTTATTGAATACTATTTACAAGATGGTGATAAAGAATCAGCAAGGGAAGTCTTAGATAGTACACATCTTCTCTTCCCTAATGATAACTGGGTGAGGATAACAATGGAAAAATTTAGATCACCATTTGTTACAAAAACGATGGCAGAATTGTACAAACAACAGGGTTATAAAGATGATGCACGCAGCATATATGAAAAATTGAACAAAATAGAAGAACAGTGATTCTCGTTTATATGAAAAAATATGAAAGAAACCACAGTCCGTCTCAGACGGATCACAGAGAAAATATATTTTTCTGTGCTCTCCAGATAGTTATGTTTTTTATTCAACAGGGATCTAAAGAGATTTAAAGAGAAATATCTTTTTATTTTTTATAGCCTTTAATCTCTTATGTTCTTTTCCAATCACTGTTTTAACTTATAAATTGTAAATACAAAGGTTTAAATATTGTTTCTACCTGTCCGAAAATAGACGGATAGAGAGGTCACAGAGGGAAGATAATCTTCTATAATTCCTCAATAATTAATATCCTCTGTGCTATCTGTGGTTAAATTTTTGCCAATACGTAATCAACCAAAAGGAGGTCTTATGCCAATGTTATGGGTTGTTGTCACAATATTTGTCGTTATAATTCTGGCAAATGCTATAAAGGTATTAAAGGAATATGAACGTGGTGTCATATTCAGGCTGGGTAGATTGATTGGAGTTAAAGGACCTGGTCTCATACTTCTTATTCCTATTGTTGACAGAATGGTCAGGGTATCTTTAAGAGTCATAACAATGGATGTCCCTCCACAGGACATCATCACAAAGGATAATGTCTCTGTATCAGTAAATGCAGTTGTCTATTTCAGGGTTATGAATGCTGACAAAGCAATAGTTGCTGTACAGGATTACCTTTATGCCACCTCTCAGGTCGCGCAGACAACTCTTAGAAGTGTACTTGGTGAGTCTGAACTTGATGAATTACTCTCGCAGAGGGATAGAATAAATTCGGAACTGCAGGGCATAATTGACACTTCGACTGACCCCTGGGGAATAAAGGTTTCCATGGTTGAGATTAAACACGTCGACCTTCCTGATACCATGAAGAGGGCAATGGCACGCCAGGCAGAAGCAGAGAGGGAAAGGAGAGCAAAGGTTATACACTCTCAGGGTGAGTTCGAGGCTGCTGAGAAGCTTAGGAGTGCTTCTGAGGTATTATCCAAATCACCATCCGCTTTACAACTGCGTTTCCTTGGAACACTTGCAGACATTGCAACAGAAAGAAATTCAACAATCATATTCCCTATACCAATCGATTTAATAAAGCCATTTCTTGAAAAGTAAAAAGAATAGAGACTAATATAGGGTCATAGGGTTTTAGAATTTATTGGGTCCCAGTGAAATATGCTTCCCGATGAAATAGTTACACATTTCATGGGACAAGTCGCATTTCACCATGAACACTATCGTTACATGGCAAGCAGGATAAATTTGTTGAGTTTGTTTGGTTATTTTAGTTTTTTTAGTTGATTTGGTTTGTTTTGTTTTGTTTATCTGGAAATTCGCAATCCGCAATTCGAAATGTCCCAATTAACTAATTAACCAATTAACTAATGAACTAATAAGTTTATTGGGTTAATATTTTATCCTTAATGCACATACTGCCTATTGATAAGTACACAGTATGCAGATGTGGCGTGAGAAAAATAATCTGTAGTTAGATTTTGCACACTACCCTTAGGATTTCACAGGAGACATAATGAAGAAAGTTTTGCTGATTACTGGGATATTAATCTTTGCTACCTCTCTCTATTCACAGATAATCGTTGAAATTGAGGTTGGGGGAAATGAACTCGTAGATAAGGCGCTTATTACTGCTGCATCAGGACTTGCAATAGGTAAAGACTTTACAAGTGAAAGCACGAAGAACTCAATAAAGAAATTATATACTCTTGGGCTCTTTGAGGATATTAGGATAACTACAGAACAGAAAGGTGGTGGAATAAAGCTTATAATACAGGTCGATGAATATCCAAAGGCAAGTATAGTTGAGTTTATAGGCAACAAAAAGATAAAGGATAAGGACTTGAGTGATATCTGTGACATAAAAGAGGGAAGCATCACTTCCAGCAGGTTAATCTTCAATGGTAAGGTTAGTATACTTGAGGCGTATCGTGATAAGGGACAATTTCTCGTGGAGGTTGATTCCAAAACTGAGTTGACAGAAGATGGAATGATTATAAGATACTTTATTACCGAAAAGGCTAACCTTAGGATAAAAAAGATTGAAATCATCGGTAATAATGCTTTTCCAGATGGTGCAATAAAGGCAAAATTGAATAATAAGGAAAAGGGATGGTGGTTTATTAGACGCGGAATATTCGATGAAGATAAGTTTATTGAGGATATGGATAAGATAAAGGATTTCTATGCACAAAGAGGATACCCAAATGTAGAGATAAAAAACGTTGAATTTGTTGAATTAGGAGATAACTGGATAAGAATCGAGATAACTCTTGATGAGGGGAAATGTCTCTATTTTGGTGATATAACCATCACAGGCAATACAGTTTTTCCAGAAGAAAGGCTTTACAGTATCATTAAATCCAAAAAAGGCAACATATACAATGTTAAAAAATTGGATGAAACCACCCAGGCTCTATATGAAATATATGGTGATATGGGATACCTCTATCTTCATATAAATGTGGAAGAAAAGCTGAACGACTCTATTGTAAATATAACATATAATATCAAGGAAGGAAATCCTGCAAAAGTTCATTATATGTTGGTAAAGGGAAATAATAAAACTCATGAGAAGGTTATACGTAGGGAACTCACGCTTTTTCCGGGTGATATACTACGAAGAAACGAACTAATACGCTCACAGAGAAATGTATTTAATCTTGGTTTCTTTGAGAATCTAACACTGGATACCAGGGTAGTTAATGACAAGGGAGATATAGATCTCACGTTCAACGTAGAGGAAAAACAGGCAGGGCAATTTAATATCGGTATCAGTTATGCTGCAGAAACAAAGCTATACGGTAACATTAGCATATCCATACCAAATCTCAGGGGACGTGGTGAACTAATCTATTTCAAAATAGATAAAGGAGGCAAATTTGCAAACTACGAACTCGGGTTCAGAGAACCATGGCTCTTTGATACACCACTGACCGTAGGACTCCATTTATATAGTCTTGAGATTGATAAGCCAACATTTGGTGAAAGAAGAACCGGAGGAAGGATAGATGTATCCAGACTTATTCCTAAATTAGCATATACTTATGGATATGCCTCTTATGAACTTGAAAACCTCTTTATCACAGCAGATAGCACAGCACCACAATCAATTATAGATGAGGCAGGTGAAAGATGGAAGAGTGCAATTACGTTAGGAATTAGAAGGGATTCACGTGACAACTTTATGAATCCTAAAGAAGGTTCAAAAAACTCTGCACGCATTGAAATAGCTGGTCTTGGCGGTACAGTCCGATTCCAAAAGTTTATATTTGAATCACAGGTCTATAATACTTTACCACTCAACTTCGCCACCCTTGTAAGAGGTAAATTTGGTGTGATTAATCCACCAGATGCCCCAACATATGAGAGATTTATACTCGGCGGTGTAGGAGTCTGGGGTATTAGGGGTTATCCAGACCTATCAATAGGTGTTTTTGAGGGTGGGAAAGTTATAGGTGGCAGGTATGCCCTTCTTTTTACCGTTGAGGCAAAAATCTCTTTTAAACAGAATATATACCCGATAGTATTTATGGATCTTGGAAACACATGGACTAACCTTGAGGAGATAAACCTGCGAGATATGAAAAGAGGATTAGGTTTTGGTATAAGAATGGAGGTTCCATTGATGGGTCTCCTTGGATTTGATTTTGCCTATGGAGAAGATGGATGGGTACCTCATTTCCAGGTTGGAAAGGAATTCTAAATTCTTATGAATCTCCTCAGAGATCTTATAGACCTCATTATCCCACCTCTTTGTTGTGTATGCAAAAGAAGACTGAAGAATGATGAAAAGATTCTATGTAACGACTGCTACTCACGAATAAGACTGATAACCCCACCTTATTGTGAGAGATGTGGAAGGCCTCTCCCCAACCTCGATATCAATGTATGTAATACCTGTATAGTAGAAAAACATCCCTTTTCTTATGTAAGGTCGGTATCCCCTTATGAAGGAATTATTGAAAGCTTAATAATACTGCTTAAATATAATGGCAAAAGACAAACCTCGAAGATTTTAGGTGGGCTTATGAGTAAGGTAGTTAAAATGGAAGAAACATATAGAAACTGTGAACTGATAATTCCTGTTCCTCTACATACTACAAGAAAGAGGGAGAGAGGATACAATCAGGCAGAACTTCTTGGCAATGAATTATCCTCTGAGTTAAATATACCAATAATCCCTAATGCACTCATCCGTACAAGAGCCACACCCTCACAGACAAAGCTGCCAACAGAGCATAGAAAAAAGAATGTTTTAGGGGCTTTTTCAATAAACAAACGAAGGCAAGAGCTCTTCAGTGGTAAAACTGTGCTTCTGGTGGACGATGTATTCACTACTGGAGCAACTCTGAACGAATGTACTAAAACCCTTATCAAAGGAAAAACAACGGATGTTCTAGGTATAGTATGCGCAGTAGCAGGATGGGAATTAGCAATAAAGACATCAGACAAGAGACCATAGACCACAGACCAAAGAACACAAGTAATTAAGTAATTGAGTTATTCTGTTTTATCTAGTTTACTTGGTTTGTTTAATTTATTTAGTTTCTGCTGCTTACTCTCTCTTTCTCCGTTTCCCCGTTTCTCCCATTCACCACTTCCCTATCTACGCTATACGCTCTACACCTTACTCCTTACACCCTACTGTCTTTTGTCTCTGCTTATTAGACATTCGTCATTAGTAATTAGTCATTTACCTCTTGTATTTTCTTTCTCCATTTACTTCCACCTATTAGGTACGCAATTAGAGCACCAATACCAAATCCACTAATATGTGCACCAAAGGCGATATTTGACATACGTCGGAAGAATATATAACTCAGTAATTGCATAGCCATCCAGAAGAGTAAAAACCAGAATGCCTTAATCTTCACCTTTCGGAAGTATATACCAACACCAAAAAGGCAATTTATCCTGATATTAGGGAACATAACGAAATATGCCCCCATTATTCCAGATATTGCACCACTGGCACCTACTGTAGGTAAGGATGATTGTGGATTAATAGCAACATGAACCAGTGCCGCAACTACACCAAAGAGAATATAGAAAAGGATAAACTTTATGTGACCCAATTTTTCTTCAACATTATCACCAAATATCCATAAAAAAAACATATTTCCAAAAAGATGGAATATACTTCCATGTAAAAACATTGAAGTAATAACAGTATATGGTCTCAAACCATTCAAAAGAGAATTGGGAATCATACCCCACGAATAAAAAAGACGGTCTGGTCTGAAGAAAGAAAGTATGAGTATTATAACATTTATTGAAATAATACTCACTGTAACGCCGGGGAATATTGTCCTTGGATTATCCGTAGAATCGGAATATGGAAATAGCCTTATTCCCAGAACCAAACCCAGGGGTAAAAGCCCGACGACATGTCGACTGGTTTCAGCAACCTCCTTCATCCGAGCTTTCTTTCGTAACTCCCGGTCTATCGATTTAGCAATATCTTCAGTAGAGATCACAAATTTCCTATAGCGTACAAGTTCCTCAAGTTCCCCTTTATCAACCCAGATAAAATTACATTTAGAACATCTATCAAGAAACACGTTGGAATCGTATACATAGTTATATTTCTCCATAGTGGTTAGACATCTGGGACATCTATGGGATTTTTCAATTAAGGAGTGTATAATTTTTACCTTTCTGGGCTCAAGTCTTAAAACCTGTTTTACCTTAATATCAGTCTTATCCATAACCTTATCTATATAACCCGAGAGTTTGGAAGTATGTATAAAAAATCCCTGACACTTAGGACAGGCATATAACCCAATCGCTTCTTCCTTACGAAAGATTAGTACTGTATCACATAATGGACAATGTAATTCTTTCATATACTATATTCGTTAATTTTTATTTTTTAGACGGGACTTCCCAGAAGTATTTTTTTGACAGGGACTTTGAATTGAAGATTTTAGATTTAAGATTTTAGATTTAAGGACAGGTAAAAAGTAAACACAATAAACTGGGTAAACTCAATAAACTGTGTCGACACTAAGACACTTTTAACAGGGACTTGGAATAAACTATATCCTTTTTACGTTGTACCTCCTGTTTCATTTACCTTATCAGCTATATATTTTATCCCCCTTAGAGTTAGCCATTTATCATATTTGTATCCCAACTCTTTAGAAACCTTATCACCAAGACCACCTGTCGCCAGAACTATTAAATTCCTTTCAAACTCCTTTCTAATCTTCTCCACTATACATTCTATTCGTGCTACCTCGCCCCAATATGCACCTGATAAGATACACTCATCTGTACTCTTACTAATAATTTTATCTGCCCTTTCAGGGTTTATCCTTGGCAATAGAGATGTGTATCGATATAGTGCTCTAAGACCCAGATCTATCCCGGTGAAGATGAGACCACCTCTATATTCACTATCAATAACAACATCCAATGTCGTAGCAGTTCCAAAATCTATGACTATGAAATTACTACCTGCTATTTTGTATCCTGCAGCAATATCAGCTATTCTGTCCTGTCCCATCTTTCCCTTATACTGTATCTTCATACCAAAATCATCATCCTTACCAATGAAGTAGACCCTAATTCCCAACATGACTTGCACAATCCTCTTCCACTCATAAGCGATATCAGGTACGGTACAGGCTGTAAAAACACCTTCTGGATTCATAAGTCTAAGCTTCTGTTTGCTTAGATTATAGGTCGCAAACTGTATAACTTTTTCTATCTTATTATCGACCCAGTTGGCGATCTGGATGTTTGTATTCCCTATGTTGCATGTAAGTATCCGCTTCATAATGTATCATATATAGTGATAACCCATTTACAATTTTTGACAGTTTTTCTTACTTTAATAATATATCACAAAACCACCACAATGTCAAGAAAAAAATCAACGGATTATATTTATTCTATCAGCGGATTAAGCTGATTTATCGGATTATATTATATGCAAGGTGATTATGAGACCTTAAATACAAGAAATGACCAGAAGTGATGATTGTCATTGCGAGGAGTTCACCATACTTCTTGGTTGACGATGAAGCAATCGCATATCAGAGAAATTATTAATAAAAAATGGAGATACTTTTTACAAAGTATCTCCATTATTACTGCTTTTTAAATATGGGCGCTGAGGGATTCGAACCCCCGACCTCCTGAATGTAAGTCAGACGCGCTAACCAACTGCGCCAAGCGCCCAAAAATGTGAGACCCTTTCACCCGCTAAACTTGGGAGAGTTACAAATTATACCTTCATTCTCTTTTAAATATGACCTGAGAAATTTCCATACAGACTCAAAAGTATACTCAAACCTCTGAATTGTTGCATCTCGTACAATTGGTGAGAATGGTTCTGTCAGAATTTTTTTGAGTGTTGAGATAGCTCTTTGAGCATCTCTATACCTCATTTTTAATCTTTCCAAACCACGGCCTCCTTTAGTACATCTTTCTTAAATTCATCAGAAATTGTGGTGAAATCAACAATATCTACCTTATATGGAATATTGAGATTTTCTATCATCTCCTTAAGAAGAGGGAGTATCCTTCTATCAAATTCTCCTTTTGGAAGAATGCCCACATCAACATCAGCCATTACTGTATTATCTCCTCTTGCCCTTGAACCAAAAAGAAATATTTTGAGGTCCTCATTTCCTAAATAGCTGAGAATCACTTCTTTTAACAAGTCTATATACCTATGGCACTTTTGCATTTTTTTAATTTTTGATATTATATATTTGATTTTTGATATTATATACCCCTGGCGCGATTCGAACGCGCGACTCCCGGTTTAGGAAACCGGTGCTCTATCCGTCTGAGCTACAGGGGCATCGTTATATAATAAGGATTTCAGAGATTCAGCATTTTTATCAAAACTCAACTGTAACGTATTTGTAACAGATTTTGTATTTTGAACCAAAGAATCAACCGCCTCTTGAAGATGACCTTTCGACAAATGCATATATCTCATAGTACTCTGAAGATCTTTATGCCCCATTAATCTCTGTATTGTCACCATGTTCCATCCTGCCATTGCAAGACGTGATGCAAATGTATGCCTTAGATCATGAAATCTAAAATCTTTTATCTCTGCCCTTTTAAGTGCGTTTTTAAACGACCTATCTACCTTTTTGAAAGGTCGCCCTTCTTCATCTGTAAATACAAACCCGCTCCGCCTTTCGTTATTAAGATGTAACAATTCTTCATATACTACTTGATTCATAGGTATCGTATGAGGATTATTATTCTTTGTTTCTGTAAGAGTGATTATTCTATTTATTAAGTTTACATTAATCCATTTGAGATTTAAAAGTGCAGACTTTCTTAGACCTGTATGTAGGGCAACTATCACAATTGGTCTCAAGTGTTCAGCACAGGTATCCAAAAGTGCTTTCTCTTCTTTCAACACAAGCCATCTTATTGAACCTGGTGGTTCCTTTAGCATCTTTATGTTCTGAGAGGGATTTATTTTTATATATCCGTTTTCTACTGCTTTCTTCAGTAAATGTTTCAGACACTGCATTTCTCTATTCACAGTGGCATTTTCGACTTTATTTGCACGCATAATTTGATATTCTTCGATCATCATATGAGTCAGTTCATGAAGGCATTTTCCCTTAAAATATGTAATTAGGTGTATTTTAAGACTAAGTACATCTCTTGCATATGACGAAGGCTTTTTATTTATCTTACTCCAATTTAGATACTTTTCAGCAACATCTTTAAAAACAATCTCGTGTGGTTCTACAATATCGAAATATTCTCCTTTTACGATTTTCGTTTCTATGCCTTGTAGTTTGAGTTCCGCGACTTTTCTGTATCGAGTTCTTGCACTCTCCTGAATACGTTTACCCCTATAATTATAACACGTATACCATATTTTGCCACGTTTATAGAGTTTACCCATAGTTTTCCTCCTAAAATTTACCTCGGTCTTTTAGTATACATCAAAAACAGAAATTTGTCAAGATATTTTTCGACTCACTATTCTTCCTTATTCCATTTTTTTAAAGTCAGAAATTCCTAACATTAGGTTAACAAGATATCTTACAGACATTTTTTTTCTATGTGCTGCAACTCTTAATTTTTCAAAAACTTCAGGGTTAAGTGATACATATTGCTTTCTTAAAACCTTTCTTTTCTTGGAATCCAACCATTCCCCGAACTCATCCTTATTCACCCTTACTAACCCATTCAGTTTAAAACTTGGTAGTGTACCCCTATTTGTCCAGCTATATACTGTATACCTACTCACTGCCAGTATTTCTGCAATTTCGTCTATTGTATAAAAGTTACTCATTGATTTATACATAAGTAAGTACCTTAGTCTCTGGATCTGTAAAGAATAACTCATTTTTGGTATTTTAAGTTATTTTTCTTCACTATTAATATTATTAATTTTACTTCCTCAACTAAGTTACTCTCTTTTTATCCTGCCATTTCAGCAAAACGTCTTCAAATACAAAACCAATACATATATTTTGATCGTCACTCTTATTGCTATAAATTCCTAAGTCTTTAAAGTTTTCAAAAACTTGCCTTCTCGCAGTCTCTGCTATTTAATTATAATTTTTTTTTAGACATATTAACAGATAAATTAATTTTTCGTTCTCTTTTCTTCACTACTCGTTTTGAACAGCATTCTATATATGTTTTCTATTTTGTATGTTGAAACAAATTATACTTGTCCTATATCAAATATAGGTTGAGAACATTTAGCTGGATATAATCGTTTTTTAAATAATTTGGGGGATTGCAGAATTAATAAGTATTCATCTTTCCAGCAGGATAACCTTTCAGATAAGAGGTTGGTGTGAAAATTTTTTTGTTGACAACATGAATTATTTATGGTATAATACATGAGCACTCCTGAGTGCAAGAAGCAGTAGACTCTTATAAACTAATAGGCCATTGCCGTGCCTATCAGAGTCGCTGCTTCTTTTTTATATAATAGTAAGTTTCTTCCGGAATTTGCTGTTGAGTTATTTTTTCTTAGTCTTGTCTACAGGTAATTCTTTACCAAATACGCAAAAATACCATTTCTGTACATCCTCCAAAGGATACAAATAACGAGTGCCTGGATCTCCTTTTTCTCCTATACGAAAGACTGGAATTGGACCACATTTACCACCTTTACCATAGTTCTGGTTTCTCCACTTATAGATAGTTGTATAAGAAAACCTTCCGGTTAATTTCATCAATTCACGAACACCTATATAAGTTTTGTCAGGCTCACCTCTATAAGTTTTAATTTTGTATTTGTTCATGTTCATAAGTGTCGACATTATATCACATTTTTCCCAAAAAGTCAAGAAAAAAAATAAAGACCATGTGGAAATAATATGTAAGCCTTCGTTTACACTGTAATTATAAAGATAAAAAATTTACACCAAAAATGTGGTGAAATTAGAAATCCTAGGGGGTGGGGTTAAATCAGAGGTTTTTAACAGAAATATTTTCCAAAGAAGTCTATGAATTGTTTCTTTAAAGATTGAAAATAGAGGGCTGTCTAATATATTTTAAAATGTCTTACCTCTGATGTGTAGATTTAATTCTACATTAAATATACTTGAGTAGCGTAAATTACATCATACTGGGATTTTGGAGACAACCTAACACCCATTAAATTTGTTATAGCGAAGTGTAAATCCGTTATCTAACGGAAAGGTGGTGAAAGAGATTGTAAGAGTTTGATATTACTGGATTTCCTTGTTTAAAGGGTTTGAGTAACGATATCGGTGTATATGAAGTACGAAGCATTTTTCATTTTACATATGCACTGTGCTATATAAAGTTCGGCAACATTTTTGTTTTTTTTCTATTCGTTCCCTATTATCTTACCAGTATCACTTTCTCTGACTTACTGAATTTACCAGATTCCAGTTTTACAAAGTAATGACCAGAACTCACCTTTTCTCCATCCTGATTTGAGCCATCCCATCTAATACTATAATCCCCGGGCCGGTCTACTTTGTTTATGAGTTCCTTCACAAATTTTCCAGCGATGTCGTATATCCTGAGGGAGATTCTCCCCTTTCTTTTAATGCCATAGTCGATGACCACCCCATAGGAAACAGTTATAGTTGGCTTAATCTTGAGAATGTAGAACTCAGGGATAGAGGGTGATATTTCAATACCTTGCTGAGAAGATGTCTTGTAAATCTGGCAGTAGCCTGTTGCGTCGTCTTTGTAATACACAATCCAGTTCCCGTCAGGTGACCACTGGGGGTCGTAATGATTATAACTATCGCTGGTCAGGGCTGTCTCTGCTCCTCCTGCTGATGGAAGCTTGTAAATCTGATCGTGGTATGTCGCATTGCCCTTCATATACACAATCCAGTTTCCGTCAGGCGACCACTGGGGACACACATGCCAATAACCATCATCGCTGGTCAGGGCTGTCTCTGCTCCTCCTGCTGATGGAAGCTTGTAAATCTGGTAGCAGTCTGTCGCATCTTCCTTCTGATACACAATCCAGTTTCCGTCAGGTGACCACTGGGGAAACCGATTGTCATAACTATCGCTGGTCAGGGCTGTCTCTGCTCCTCCTGCTGATGGAAGCTTGTAAATCTGGTCGTGGTATGTCGCATTGCCCTTCATATACACAATCCAGTTTCCGTCAGGCGACCATTGAGGAGCCCCATGGTCATAACTATCGCTGGTCAGGGCGACCTCTGTCCCCCCTGCTGATGGAACCTTGTAAATCTGGCACCAGCCTGTCGCATCCCGCTTCCCATACACAATCCAGTTCCCATCAGGTGACCACTGGGGGGGATACCAATGGTTATAACTACCACTGGTCAGGGCTGTCTCTGCTCCTCCTGCTGATGGAAGCTTGTAAATCTGGTAATAGTATGCCGCATCGTACTTGCGATACACAATCCAGTTTCCATCAGGTGACCACTGGGGATAACAATGGTCATAACTATCGCTGGTCAGGGCTGTCTCTGTTCCCCCTGCTGATGGCACCTTGTAAATCTGCTCGTAGCCTGTCGCATCGCCCCTGTCATACACAACCCAGTTCCCGCCAGACGACCACTGGGGAAACCAATGGTGATAACTATCGCTGGTCAGGGCGATTTCCTGTGCCCAGAGGGGAAGGGTAAGCAGAATTATGCCAGTGAGAAGGGAATAAAAAACCCTCCTTTTAAAAGAGTCAAACATACCGCACCTCCTCTTTCTGTTGCCGAATTTCAGATATCGTTCGGCGGGTAAGCGAAGTTCGCTGGAAGAAAGCTTGCTTTCATTCCAGCGGACAGGGTAAGCGAATTTGGGTGAAGCGAAGCGGAATCGCTTACCCGTGTGATAGGCGAAGTGGCGCTGGTTTTCGACGAAATCGAAAGACGCCGAAGGCGTCAAGCGATTCGAGCCTTATCACACTTTAGCTTACCCGCCGACCGATAGGCTAAATGGCGGTTGTTACTTTAACGCCGCATCGTTATATTTTGTTATTGTTTGGACCCAAGATAAAAGGCTTGATGTCGCAACCAGAGCCATTTAGCCTATCTTGTTTATATCCGCAGTTAAGTGCGGATATACCTCTAATATAGTGTTATATCCGAAGTATACTTCGGATATACATCCCTATAACTGCTTTTCTCTCATTTTATTACCAAGATATATCTATCTTTTACTATTATAACATAACCTGAAGGAAAATTCAAGAAAAATCTTGGTTACGTATTGGGAGGGTTATTATTATAAAGAGGTAGTTAGATCAAAATTGTTAGTTGAGAAAGCATTTTTGGGA
>JAUWGP010000029.1 GCA_030606335.1 Caldifarciminota bacterium | reverse complement strand
TGACAATTGTGTAAAATCCTGGGGTTGATTTTTAGGTTTCCATTCGATATTACTTCCAGGTTCTATTTCTTCGAATTTTCCTGTAAATCGGTCAAATCCATAATATCTATCATCAATGTTTATTATTACGAAATCATCTGTGAAGGCAATGTTTAAAGACCTGCCTTCTGCTGGGAGTGTATATTGGTCAATACTTTTTAGTGTGGGGTTATATCTTGAAAGGGATGATGTTGTGATAAACCAGATATAGTTCGAAAAGTCGTCTACACCTATTATATTTATATTATCCGGGAAAGCTATTTTAGAAGATGGTGTCTCCCATCTTTCTCTTAGCTTGTCATACCTTATGATACCATCGGTTGAAGCCACCCATATCCAACGTATATCTGCGTCTATTGACTGAACGTACCTGTAGTCTCTATACTCTGTCCATTCAAGAGGTTCGTATATGGAGAGTATAAAAATGAATAGTAACATCGAAATAATTTTACCACATTATCTATTGAAAGTCAAGAAAAATTTATATGAATAATATCTGAACTGACGATATAATATACATGCTATATAAATTCAGGTAGGGAATTAAACGATATAATAGGGGAGAGGTGAGCAAATATAAGATATTTGCTACATAAGAATTTTGGGTATCCTATAGTGATATATATTATTTCAAGATTTCTATCTTTCTAACTACTATAAGTTTTCCATCTAATACAAGGCAGCAGAAGTAAATTCCACTTCCTACTGATTCTGTCTTCCAGTAATTCTTATATTTTCCCAGTTGCTTCCTTTCATTTACCAATTCTGTTACCTTCTGTCCCATGATATTATAGATACACACACTCACATTATCTTCTTTCTCCAGAACATACTCAATTTCCACTTCTATTTGGGAAATGCTAACGCTCGGATATACCATAAGCAATTCTTCATCAAACTCATCAGTTCTAATCTCTATGCCCATCTCGGGATATCCTGTGGCATATTTCGTGTTATAGTGTGAACCCATGTAATTACAGCTTATATGAGCATATCCATTATCATCTATAATAAGTCCCGGGTAATGAAATCCCCCGCTTCCACCCCCTACCCAACAAACTTTTTCAGTATACCATACTCCATCAGATTGCCAAGCATAACTCAGCCAATAGGGTTCCCTTTCGGTTTTATAGATGATATGCGGTCCACATAATGCATCTAAAGATAAATATAATCCACCAGCCCTAAGTGTATCTACTATATTAACATTCCAGCTTCCATCAAGTTTTGTAGCGTATTTTAGTTTCCCTTTGATAACGAGGGTATCCCATGACTCGTATGCAATACAGGGATGGTCCAGGCTATCAAGAGCAAGACAGGGATTTCTCTCAAAACATGTGAAAACTGCATCCAGGGTATCTATCATCTTCTCCAGCTCCCATTCTCCAGCCTCGTCTCTTACACCATACATAATTCCCCTTCCTGGAAGTCCTGAATGTCCTGGACGAAGATCTCCGTATGAGATGTGGATATGATTTTCCTTATCAACCGCCATAGTCACATTCCGAGGTGAACCAGTGAATATTGTATCCACAACCTCTGTGTGCCAGTTAGATTCGTCCTGATATGTGTGAAATACAAGAGCAGTAGTATACGTCCAGTCTACGGAATAACCTATATGCGGATAATCATATTTATCCAATACAAGTGAGGTTCCACTTATCCAGGCACCTGGATATGGCTGTGTTGTATGCCAGCCAAGGTTGTCCTTCCATGCATAACCTAAACCACTACTAAAGTAACTGATATGCGGATAACCCTTTGAGTCAAAAGCCAACGAGGAATAGATACCCGCAATTCTGGGGGCTTTCACTCCCGCTGAATCAAATACAGATTCAAGAATCCATGTAGAGTCCTCTGAATTAAAAGAGGCATACATTAAACCAGGGCCATTATATCTACAATAGGCAATGTGTGGTATTCCGACCGAATCAAGTGCAATAGATGTCCCGTACACCCCACTCCAGTCTGTAGTATCCACCATCAT
This sequence comes from Caldifarciminota bacterium, assembly GCA_030606335.1. Classification (GTDB taxonomy): domain Bacteria; phylum Hydrothermota; class UBA3073; order UBA3073; family UBA3073; genus JAGMCL01. The sequence goes on along the minus strand of JAUWGP010000029.1, from coordinate 33,230 downwards.
AATATACCAATCTGTAGTAAAGGAAAATAAAGGAATAAATACAACTCCCCAAAATAATACTTTATTCAATAAATCTTTTCGCATAATACTCTCTTTTATTGTATTTAAAGATTTATGATTACATTATTAGGTCTGACACATGAAAGACCACAACTTTGCCTAGAATCAAGTCTCAGCTCATACAAACTATCCCCATCAGCTGGATCATCCAAATCTTCCCATTTATCCTTACCCATCACAATACCCCAGGGAGAGGATTCTGTAATTACTGAGTATCCCTCATTCACCCCGTAAAGGTATAATGGGGATATAACCGCAAAAGCGACTATCAAGCCTTTCAGTAACCTTTTCATACTTACCTCCTCATCTTAGAATTATAAATTTTTTGGTCATAAAAACTTCCTTCCCCGTTCTAAAACGGCAGAAATAGATGCCTGATTTTATACCCTTAATATCCCAGTGAATCGTATATGTACCACAATCCCTTTCTTTATTTACCAATTCAATTATCTTTTGTCCTGCAATATTATAGATACTTAAATTTGCCATTACTTTTCTGTTGAGTGTGAATTCTATCTTCACTGATTGTTTCCCAATACTTGGATACACATTCAGTGAAGTATATAAGGAGGGCTCGGGCTCAATCTCTATTCCTACCTCCGGATGCCCCGTGGCATATCTTGTGTTAAGGTGTGAATTCATTTTATTACAGCTTATATGAGCATATCCATTATCATCTATAATAAGTCCCGGGTAATGAACTCCTCCGCTTCCACCCCCTACCCAGCAAACTTTTTCAGTATGCCATACTTCATCAGATTCCCAAGTATAACTCAGCCAAGAGGGTTCCCTTTCGGTTTTATAGATTATATGCGGTCCACATAATGCATCTAAAGATAAATATAATCCACCAGCCCAAAGTGTGTCTACTAACTCAACATGCCAGATTCCATCAAGTTTTGTAGCATATTTTAGTTTCCCCTTGATAACGAGGGTATCCCATGACTCATAGGCAATACAGGGATGGTCCAGGCTATCAAGAGCAAGACAGGGATTTCTCTCAAAACATGTGAAAACCACATCCAGGGTATCTATCATCTTCTCCAGCTCCCATTCTCCAGCCTCATTTCTTACCCCATACATAATCCCCCTTCCTGGAAGTCCTGCATGTCCTGGACGAAGATCTCCGTATGAGATGTGGATATGATTTTCCCTATCAACCGCCAGGGTTACATTCCGAGGTGAACCAGTAAATATTGTATCCACAACTTCTGTGTGCCAGTTAGATTCGTCCTGATATGTGTGAAATACAAGAGCAGTAGTATACGTCCAGTCTACGGAATAACCTATATGCGGATAATCATATTTATCCAATACAAGTGAGGTTCCATCTATCCAGGCACCTGGATATGGCTGTGTTGTATGCCAGCCAAGGCTGTCTTTCCATGCATAACCTAAACCACCACCAAAGTAACTGATATGCGGATAACCCTTTGAGTCAAAAGCTAACGAGGAGTAGATACCCGCAATTCTGGGGGCTTTCATTCCTGCTGAATCAAATACAGATTCAATAATCCATGTAGAGTCATCTGAATTAAAAGAGGCATACATTAAACCAGGACCATTATATCTACAATATGCAATGTGTGGTATTCCGAATGAATCAAGTGCAATTGATGTCCCATATACCCCACTCCAGTTTGTACTATCCACCATCATAGTATACCAATCAGTAGCAAAGGCAAAGAGAGGGATGAAAATTGCTACTCCATACAATATAACTTTTCTTAATAAATATTGTTGCATGAAAACTCCTCTTTAATTATCACAAATATTATAATGTTTATAGATTTGTTGTATCATAAATTTAGCTCAAAATCATCTTTTTTACCTCTAATCATAGATAGACATTTATTTATACAATGGGATATAATCTCATATGCCATTTATACTAATTAGATAATGTAAATTTTTAAACTTTTTATTAGGTGAAGATATTTTTCAGGTTGTTTTAGGTTCTTTATCTGAAGCTACTTCTATAATAAGATGAGGAGATAGTTTATGCAGTTATTATGATATTATATGAACATAGAGTACTTTTGAACTTCAGCTGTACTATAGGCAAAGAATAGCAAGACCAGCTTTTTAGTGTGTCTGTTAATAATTATAACATAAAATATTAGAAAAGTAAAGAAAAAAACTAAGATAATTTACTGGATACTATTCAGTTCTATTTTAAATTTAGGGAATATCCCAAAGTTACGTGATACGGGTCTTTTCTGTCATTGCGAATCCGTCGTCCGTCAAGAAGTACAACGGATTGACGGATGAAGCAATCGCTTTTTACTGAATTATATCACATATGAGATTGCCACGCTTACTGCGTTCGCTCGCAATGACGGACGAGTGGAATGAGATTGCCACGCTTACTGCGTTCGCTCGCAATGACAGACGAGTGGAATGAGATTGCCACGCTTACTGCGTTCGCTCGCAATGACAGACGAGCGGGATGAGATTGCCACGCTTACTGCGTTCGCTCGCAATAACAACTTCTTCCATGTCATTGCGAGGCGTCCGTCGTACTTCTTGACGGACAATGAAGCAATCGCATTTAAGAGTAGATAGTTATAGAAAAATGAGATTACAACGCTATAGCATACAATTAAAGGTTTCATATTATCTATCATCATAAGGGTTTGGGAAAATGCCTAAATTTCTATATAAAAAATCTTGACATCACAAAAAAGGTGTGATATAATCAATTGATAGAGTTGATAATTTGTTTTTTAATCTATTATTATACATATGAGTTTACTGCTATGTATATTTCTCGTTTCAGGGTTGCCCAATCTTGTTAAGGCTACAGACCCAAGAGGTGTTGATATCTCTGGCGATGGTATGGTTGTGGCTGTTGGTAAAGAGCTTCCAAATCCTATTATACTCGAGGCTGTTGACGAGGATGGAAATCCTGTAGAAGGTGTTCCAGTTAGTATAAGATTTATAAGTGTTCCGTCTCAGGTGGAAGAGAGATATGTGAGTACCATCCTGTGTGACACGACAGATTCAAGGGGTTATGCAGTCTTCAGATTTCATGCAGGAGACACAGAGGGTAAATACTGGCTTGAGGCTACATCTCCAGTTACACCAAAAAAAGTAATGGTCTCCTTTACTACATTGAGAAAGAATTTCTTACTATTTTTACTGATTGGACTCGTTGGAGGATTTGCATTATTTATGTATGGACTTAACTTTGGAAGCAAGGCACTAACAAGAATAGCAGGTGGTAAACTGAGAGATGTATTATGGCGATTGACGAAGAATCCTATCTTTGGTGTATTTGTAGGTATATTTATTACTATTCTTACCCAATCAAGCTCTGCTACAACAGTTATGCTTGTATCATTTGCCGAGGCAGGACTTATAAAATTTGTTCAGACTCTTGGTGTAATTCTTGGAGCAGGTATTGGTACTACATTTACTGTACAGCTTATCGCATTCAAGATTTTTGATATAGCACTCATAATAGTTGCCATTGGTTTTTTCATGATGATATTTGGAAAGCGCCGAACTATTCATTATACCGGACGCGTTATATTTGCTTTTGGTCTTATATTTTTTGGAATGAAAATTATGACAGATGCTGTTTATCCTCTTACACTGATATCAGGAGTTACCAGCAATATTATTGCAATGGGAGAGAGGCCATTTGTTCTACTTTTTATTTCAGCAATATTTACAGGTTTAATTCAATCATCTGGTGCTACAATGGCACTTGTAATCTCTTTTGCATTTGCAGGCCTTATAGATATAACTGGTGCTATACCAATCATATTTGGTGCAAATATTGGTACATGTGTAACAGCCCTACTTGCCTCAATAAATCGCAATGTAGAGGCAAAAAGGGTAGCCCTTGCTCACATAATTTTTAGAATTCTGATTGTAATTATATTTTTCCCATTTATAGATAAATTTGCTACTCTTGTTGGATATACTGCTTTATCTCTTCCCAGACAGGTTGCGAATGCTCATACACTCTTCAATATTTTTTCTGCGATTTTATTTCTTCCGCTGCTTTTTCCATATTCAATATTGATAAAAAAGATTTTACCTCTAAAGAAGGTTTTATTTAAACCAAAATATCTTGATCGCACTTTCATTTCTTCACCAGCGATTGCTATTGGACAGGCTTTAAGAGAGTCATTGAGGATGGCGGATATCGTTCAGTCTATGTTAAATCGCTCAATGGAAGTTATAAAGTCAAATGAAGAGATGGAAAGATTAAAAATAATTAAGGATGATGATATGGTCGATACTCTTGAAGGGAATATTCGATTATATTTAGTCAATATATCAGAGGAGGAGATAACTCTGGAGTTGTCAAAGAAAAGTACTGCAATTCTTCATATAATTGATGAATTCGAACATATAGGAGATGTGATTTCAAAGAGTATTACTGTTTATTTAAAAAAGAAAATAAAGAAAGGGTTTATATTTTCGGAAGAGGGTTTAAAAGAGATTGAGAGTCTGTTTACTTACTCAAAAGAAACACTAAGGATGGCTATAGATACACTCGCTACTTTTGATAATGGTCTCGCTATAAACATAGCGAAGAGAAGAAAAGAAGGCAGAAGGTTATTGTCAAAATATCATGACTCACATCTCGACCGACTAAGAAAGGGTTTACAGGAATCAGTTGAGACAAGCTCAATCCATTTAGATTTAATTCTGGACCTTGAACGGATAAACTTTCATGCCTCCAATATAGGTACATATATCATAGAAAGTAAGTAGAGATATGATTGTTATATTCTTGCAAGTGAGTCCTGTATATACCCTTCCAGTGATAATGAATTCATAAAAGAGATTGCTTCTTTATACTCGTCTGGACTTATTCTCATATTTATCTCTGGGTAATCTGTTGAACGATTGCATGGGAAATACTGTCCCATAAGACTAATTTTTATATCAGGGGATACATCCTTCAAGAAATTAAGTATTTCTTTTGTATTCTCAAGATGGGAAGGAAGTAATAAGTGCCTTACAAGGATACCACTTTTTGCAACTCCCCCCTTAACCATAAGATTTCCTACCTGAGAGTACATCTCACATATTGCCTTTCTGTTTGTCTCAATATATTTTCCTATACCTGAATATTTGATTGCAAGTTCATCTCTTGAATATTTTGCATCTGGCAGATATATATCTATTATTCCCTGTAAAAGCATGATAGTGTGGAGAGAATCGTAACCACCTGTATTATAGACTATTGGGATATTTAATCCTTTATCAATAGCAATTTTAAGTGAGGCAAGAATCTGTGGGACATAGTGGGTGGGAGTAACAAGGTTTATATTATGTGCTCCTTTATGTTCAAGCGAAATCATGTATTCTGCCAATTTCTCAATAGTTATCTCGTTTCCAATTCTTTGTTGAGAGATTGGATAGTTTTGGCAGAAAACGCAGGAAAGACTGCATCCTGTGAAAAATATTGTACCAGAACCACTCAATCCTGATATTGGTGGTTCTTCTCCAAAATGTAGATTGTAACTCGAAACCACTGGTAGTAACCCGGCTCCGCATTCACCCTTTCCGACAAAGCGATTCTTTTTACATTCTCTTCCACAAAGGGTACACTCCTTAAGGATATTATATGCCTGTTCTACTCTTTTCTGAAGCCCTTCTCTAATATTCAGATATCTAGGATAGAGTTTTTCAGACATCACTCTTTTTTAATTTTTTAACTTTTATTCCGCTTTCTTTTAAAAATTGCATTGCCTCTTTGTCGGGATAACCATCCCTATATACTACCTTTTTTATTCCGGAGTTTATTATCATCTTAGAACATATAAAGCAGGGATGATTTGTAATGTAAATAGTCGCATTTTCGAGTGATACACCTATCTTTGCTGCTTGTATTATAGCATTTTGCTCTGCATGTAGTCCTCTACATAGTTCGTGTCTCTCTCCGGATGGTACTTTAAGTCTCTCACGCAGGCATCCAATATCCTCACAATGAGTAATACCTGAGGGTGCACCATTATATCCTGTCGAGAGTATTCTTCTATCCCTCACAACACACGCTCCAACCTTTCTTCTAAGGCAAGTAGAACGGGATGCTACAAGTGTAGCAATGTCCATGAAATATTTATCCCAGGAAGGACGCATAGGTAAATCAAATATCGAATATCAAATATCAAAATTCAAAGAATTAAGAGTTCAGGAATTTTTCATATTCCTTGTATATCGGGAATGAGGAGCAGAGTTCAATCACCTCTTGCTTTACTTCTTCATAGATTTTCTCATTATTTATATTCACGAGTACCTTATCTATGAGCCTTACTATCTTTTTCATCTCATCTTCTTTCATTCCCCTTGTTGTAATAGCAGGAGTTCCCACCCTTATACCGCTTGCGATATTAGGTTTTTCAGGGTCATAAGGAATTGTGTTTTTATTTATCGTTATTGCTGCTTTATCCAGTGCCAATTCAGCATCCATGCCTTTTATCTCTTTTGGTCGAAGGTCTACAAGCATCAGGTGTGTATCAGTGCCTCCTGCAACAAGTCTATATCCGCATTTTTCAAATTCGTCAGCCATAGCCTTTGCGTTAAATAATACCTGTTTCTGATATTCTTTGAATTCAGGCTTGAGTGCCTCACCAAAACACACTGCTTTGGCTGCTATTGTATGCATGTGAGGTCCACCTGACAATCTTGGGAATACCCACCTGTCAACCATTTTTTTATGCTCTTCTTTGCACATAATAAGACCACTTCTTGGACCTCTCAGGGTTTTATGGGTTGTTGTAGTTACTATATCGGAATACGGAGTAGGTGAAGGATGAAGACCAGCAGCTACCAGACCTGCTATGTGTGCAATGTCTGAAACAAGATATGCACCAACCTCATCACATATCTCTCTGAATTTGTCAAAGTAGAGTGTTCTTGGATAAGCACTGGCTCCTGCTACGATTATTTTTGGCTTTTCCTCTTTTGCAAAATCAAGGAGTGCTTTATAATCAATCATCTCAGTTTCTTTATCAACTTTGTATCTTACTACATTTAACCATTTACCAGAGAAACTGACAGAATGTCCATGTGAGAGGTGCCCACCATGTGAGAGCGTAAGTCCCATTAATTTTTCCCCTGGTTCAGCAAGTGCGAAATACGCTGCCATATTTGCTGGAACCCCTGAAAGTGGCTGAACATTTGCATGGTCACATCCAAAAAGTTTCTTTGCTCTTTCAACAGCGATTCTTTCAGCAATATCTACCCATTCGCAGCCCCCGTAGTATCTTGCACCGGGATAGCCCTCTGCATATTTGTTTGTAAGAACGGAACCCATAGCCTGCAGCACAGCAGGAGATGTATAATTCTCAGATGCGATAAGTTCTAATTTCTCTTGCTGGCGGTGAAGTTCACCAATGATTGCCTCCCATACCTCTTTATCCTGTAATTTGAGCCACATAAACCCCCCCTTTTTGATATTGTGTCTTTCGTAAAATTAATAATACATTGCTATTTAGAAGTGAAATTATTTTATGTAGCACAGCGTTTATTATATAGCCCACTACTTTAGTGGTGGGTGGGCTTCATTGGGAATTATGACAGGGCAAAATAAGATTATTACCATTTAGTAATTGGCTTTCCAAATTGGTCTTTGAAACCACCAGCAAGAGCAACTATCCAATCCACCAACCAACCTATAGTAAATAATCCACCGGTGAGTAACCACAGGATTCCTGTTCCGATTTTCCCCATGTAAAAACGATGTATTCCTAATTCACCTAAAAAGAAGGCTAATAAGAAGACTACTGTCCTACTCTTATCAGAGACATTGCTACTTTCTGAACTTGCTACAACCTTTTCCTCATCCATTCTACACCCCTTTTATATTATTGCCCTGTCAATATTCACCTAAATGGTTTAAAAATTATTTAAACAAAAGTCCTGTTCATTTGTCTTATATTATAGTTTACAATTTTGAAAATGTCAAGAAAAAAACTTGCTTTTTTAGGATTTTTATGTTATAATAAAATCCGTTTTTAATTACACTATAAAAATGGAAGAGATAGTGATTGTATGTATAGTTCCGAGATTAAAAGACTGGGATATACTATTAAATGAGCACTGTTATCATATACACTTAAAAAAGTGTGTTAAGAGGATAGGAAAGTTAGGTAGAGAGATATGATAAAGCTTTGTGGTATTCGCAGTGAAGATAAGAATAAATGGGAGGCAAGAACTCCTATTGTCCCGTCAGATGTAAAGGAACTTACCAAGGAAGGTATAAAATTCTATATACAACCATCAGAAATTCGTGCATTTGGTGTAGAGGAATATAAAAGGGTAGGAGCACATATTAAGGAAGACCTTTCTCAATGTCCTGTTATATTTGGAGTAAAGGAGATGCCCCCCAGGTTCTTTCAGGAGGGAAAGACATATGTATTCTTTGCACATGTAGTAAAGGGTCAGAACTATAATATGCAAATGTTAAAAAGAATGATGGAACTTGGGTGTAACCTCATTGACTATGAGAAGGTTGAGGATGAAAATGGAAAAAGACTCATCTTTTTTGGAAGGTTTGCAGGATTGGCAGGAGTTATTAATACACTCTGGGCATTTGGACAGAGACTTTCATATATGAATATTAGTAATCCTTTTAACCAGATAAAGAAGACATACGAATATAGTAGTTTAGACGAAATTAAAGAGGATATAGAGCAGATAAGTAAAAAAATACTGCAAGATGGATTGCCAGAAACCATTACTCCCTGTGTTATTGGTATCACAGGTTATGGAAATGTTTCAAAGGGTGTGCAGGAGATTGTAGATCTCTTACCTATCGAAGATATATCTCCAAAGGAGCTTCTAAAGCTCAAGAATAATAGTGGATTATTTAAAGTAGTTTTCAAGGAAGAGGATATGGTTGAACCCGTTAATAAGGATGATATATTTAACCTAAATGACTACTACATTCATCCTGAGAAATACAGAACTAAATTTCACCTGTATTTACCACATCTTTCAATACTTGTAAACTGTATTTATTGGGAAACAAAATATCCAAGACTTGTCAGTAAGAGTGACCTAAGGAGACTTCTTAAAGATTCACGAACAAAACTGAAGGTTATTGGAGATATATCCTGTGATATTGAGGGTTCAATAGAGGCAACCCTAAGAATAACAGAACCAGATATGCCAGTGTTTACATACAATCCCCAAAGAGATGATGTCTCCACTGGATTTAAAGGTAATGGGATTATCATAATGGCTGTTGACAACCTTCCATGTGAGCTTCCAAGAGACTCATCTGAAGATTTCAGTGGAATCTTAAAGAGGTTCATAGCATCAATCGTTTCAGCGGATTATAGTAATGATTTCAATAATATTGAGCTCCCTGATGAGATAAAGAGGGCATTAATCCTTTTCAAAGGAAAATTGACTCCTGAATATAAATATCTTGAAAAATATATTTAAATTCTATTACTTTAACACCAGACAAATTAGTAAATGATTATTTTTATTATGGGTCTTTTTTTATTGGAGAATATATGAATAACGTGCTTGTATTTGGAGCAGGACTTGTGGCTGAACCTCTTGTGAAATATCTTCTTGAAAATGGAATAAGGGTTACTGTTGCCTCAAGAACATTAAGAAAAGCAGAGAGACTTGTAGAGAATAACAGTAATGGTGTAGCCAGGAAATTCAATATAGTAAAGGATAATCCTGTTTCGCTTATAAAGCATACTGACCTGGTAGTTAGTCTTCTTCCTTACATTTATCATACAGAAGTTGCAGAAATATGTATAGAGCATAAGAAAGATATGGTTACTACATCCTATGTTAGTGAGAAAATGCAGAGACTCGACCAGCAGGCAAAAAAGGCTGGAGTAATTATACTTAATGAGGTTGGACTTGATCCTGGTATAGATCATATGTCAGCTATGGAAATAACAAATCGGGTGAAGGCAGATGGGGGAAAAGTCGTGGGTTTCCATTCATACTGTGGTGGGCTTCCTGCCCCTGATTCTAACAAAAATCCCTGGGGATACAAGTTTTCCTGGAGTCCAAAAGGAGTTGTTCTTGCCGGGAAAAATAATGCAAGATATCTAAGTAATGGAAAAGAGGTGAGGGTGCCAAATAACGAGCTTTTTAAACATCACTGGACATTGGAAATAGAGGAGCTTGGGGAATTCGAGGCTTATCCTAATAGGGATTCTATTTCTTATATACAAAAATATGGGTTAGAAGATATAAAAACTATGTACAGAGGAACTCTGCGTAATATTGGTTGGTGTGATACCTGGTATTGTATTGGAAAACTTGGACTTCTAAAAGAGGATGAAAGGGATATAAATGGTATGACTTATGGAGAATTTATGGCATCGCTTATAGGTGTAAAAGAGAGCATCTCACTAAAAAATGCTTTAGCTGATTTTCTCCATATCGATGAGAATTCAGATGTTATATACAGGTTCGACTGGCTTGGACTTTTAGGTGATGATATAATACCCCAAAAGAGAATATCACCCATAGATATACTGTCAAATAGGTTGAACGCAAAACTACAGTATAAAGAAAATGAAAGGGATATGATTGTATTGAGGAATGAGTTTGAGGTAGAATATAAATCTCATAAAGAAAAAATATTATCTTTACTTGTTGACTACGGCATCCCAGGAGGCTTCTCATCAATGTCGAGGACTGTTGGATTGCCTGCAGCAATCTCCTCCAAATTAATTCTGGATGGCAGGATAGACGTGAAGGGTGTTCATATTCCTGTAATAGAGTCAATATATAAGCCAGTGCTTGAGGAACTTAAGAAAGAGGGAATAAGATTTGAAGAGAAACATTTGAAAAAATTCTAAATATTAAATTTGAACTGTATACTACTCGCTATAGAAGGATAAGTTAATAAAACAATAACATATGGTTTGAAATTTTACGTTCTATATTTGATATTTAATTTTTAACATTTAATATTATTATGGGGGTAATATGAAACCCATTAGACATTTTTCAGAAATTGTAGATGCATGTAAAGCTAAACCAAAACGCACACTCTCTGTTGCATATGGAGAAGACCCACATACCATAGGTGCATTAGCCAGAGCGATTAATGAAAATATGATAGATGTGATAATAACTGGTAGTAAAGAAAAAATAGAAAAGGTTGCAAGAGATGAGGCAATTGAACCATCAATATTTACAATAATAGATATACCTGATGAGGTTTCCGCTGTAAAAGAAGCAGTAAGATTGGTGAGAAATGGAAAGGCAGACTTCCATATGAAGGGTTTATGTGCAACTTCTATATATATGAAGGCGATATTGAATAAAGAAGAGGGGTTGATGAAAGAGGGAGCTCTGCTTTCGCATGTTAGTATTGCAGAAGTCTCTACTTATCCAAAACTGCTTATAATGTCTGATGCCGCAATACCTATTGTGCCGACCTTAAAACAGAAGATTAAGATGATAGAATATTGCACGGAGGTTGCCCACAGATTTGGTATCGAAAAACCCAAAGCTGCAATAATATGTGCTATTGAAAAGGTGAACCCAAAAATGCAGTCTACACTTGATGCTGCAATACTCTCAAAGATGGCAGATCGGGGGCAGATAAAGGGTGTAATAGTTGATGGACCACTTGCACTTGATGTTGCTCTATCAAGAGAGTCTGCAAAGGTAAAGAATCTTAAAAGTGAAATAGCAGGTGATGCAGATATATTAATAGTGCCGAATATTGAAACTGGTAATGTATTATATAAGTCACTTACACTATTTGCAAATGCAAGGCTTGCAGGAATAGCATTAGGTGCAAAATGTCCCTGTATTGTGGTTTCAAGAAATGATACAGTGGAATTTAAGTTTTTCTCTATAGCAGTTGGTCTCCTTTTATTGTAGGAAAAAATTAATAAGATGCAAATTGTCTCGCTTTTCTCTGGTGGGTTGGATAGTATATTAGCTGTAAGACTTATACAATCTGAAGATTTAAATGTATTAGGAATCTACATACTCACCCCATTTAACTCGAATGAATTAACAAGAGCTAAGAAGGCTGCCGATTACCTGAAAATCCCCCTGAAAATAATCCAAACAGGTGATGATTATACAGATATAATTATATCTCCCAGTCATGGGTATGGTAAGAATATGAATCCTTGTATAGACTGTAAAATATTTATGTATAAAAATGCCAGGCAATACTGTAAAACAATTGGTGCGAAGTTTTTTATAACCGGTGAGGTGCTGGGTGAAAGACCTATGTCTCAGAATAAGGATGTTCTACTGCGTATGGAGAAGGCTGCAGGATGTCAGAGGATGGTATTAAGACCATTATCAGCTAAGCTACTTCCACCAACAATTGCAGAGGATGAGAATATTGTGGATAGAACCAGGTTATGTAATTTAAGTGGGCGGTCAAGAAAACCCCATATTGAACTTGCGAACCTCCTTGGTTTAGAGATTATACCAACTCCTGCTGGTGGTTGTCTTCTTACTGATCCTGGATTTTCAAGGCGACTTAAGGAATCTATAGAACATAAAGAGACATCGTCTATATTAATGAAATTACTTTCTGTAGGAAGGCATTTTAGACTACCTTCAAGTGAAAAGCTCATAGTTAGTCGAACCGACGAAGAGATGAAGGAATTAATTACTTATGCATCTAAAAAATATACTTTATTAAAATCCATAAATATTGTCGGTCTTTTAATTGGAAATAAGGACATAGAACTGGCAGCAGAAATTGTTGGTCGATATTCACATAATAAAAAGGTCTATTATAATAATGGTTCAAAAGAAGGTTGGATTGAAACTATTGATATAAATAAACTATTATTATCTAAATACAGATTATAAGATAATTATAGATTATATGAGAAAGAATAAATACTTCATAACTATGTTTTCACGATATTTTCTTTTTTCATTAACTTTGCTTGGTTTTCTTGTTTGTAGTTGTTCTACAAGAGAAATTGAGTCCGACTTATACTGTGACGTGTGGGTAGCTGTACTTCCATTTGCAAATTATACAAATGACCTTGAAATTCCACAAGTTCTGCGTAATTCATTTATTAAAAGCCTGAAAAAAAAGGGATATAATATTATACCTACCGATACAGTGGATGCAAGACTGCTGCGGATGGGGATTACAGATGGAGGACAACTTCCTACTATCTCAAATAAAGTACTTGGAGATACACTTGGTGCAGATATACTTGGATATGGAAAGGTCATACAGGCAGATTATATAACACTCGGGGTATATCTTGAAAGAGAAGTGGAATTAGAGGTTTCACTATTTTGGTCTTTTGATACTATTTCACTCTGGAGCAGTAATGGTAGGGCATTTACCAGGAAAATTTATGTTACCGAGAATGATGATGAATATGAAGAAGAGGAGGATGAAGAAAAAGAAGGCAGGAGTGTTTTGGATAGGATAAAGGGGTTTTTAGGGTCAATATTGAGACTAATCGGTATCCAACTTGCAGAAAAGGTTTTTGTAGATTTATTTACACACCCATTATACTATGAGGCTGCCCTTGCAGTTGATGATGCAACAAGGAGTCTTCCTTACTGTGGAAATCTGTACTATTGAATAATCTGCACTCTTCTACCTATTTTCTAATCGTGGTGGTTTCACCAGAATCATAATTACTGCACCAATTAAGCAAACAATACCAGCTGGAATAAAGGCACCTAAAAAGGTTTGATAAGTATCTCGAACATAACCTCCTAATATGGGACCTACAATACCTGCTACACCATAGGCAGTAAATACCCAACCATAATTTAAACCCACATTGGATGTCCCAAAGAAGTCAGCAGTTGCTGTAGGGAAAAGGGCGAAATTTCCACCAAAGTTAAACCCGATAATACTTGCACCAACAATCAAAGACCAGACAGAACCACCCATAAAATAAAACAAGAGCATAATAATTCCCTGCAGCGCACACAGAAAAGATAAAGTAGCCTTACGACCAATTTTATCTGAGATTGTACCCCAGATAATTCTCCCTAATCCATTAAAAATAGCCAAAAAAGCCATGGCTGTTCCTGCTACTGCACTGGCTGAAACCTTATCCATCCCAATTTTCATTAAAGAATCTATACCAAAAAGTTTTATACAACCAATTACCATTAATCCCGCCATAGCACTAAATATAAATGTTACCCAAAGAGAATAATACTGTGGTGTGCGGAGCATCTCACGTGGTTTAAGACCAACTGCATCAGTAGCCTGGACAGAGCCTGAATTCTGAAGCCAACCTTTAGGTTTCCATCCAGCAGGGGGATTAATCATTACTATACTACCCAATAGGACAGCAGCCATAAATACAATGCCATAAATCATAAAAACATTGAGTACACCATAATTGTCTATCAGATTTCCCCAGGCTCCAGCCCATTTAACCCAGATCATAGCACCAAAACCAAAACCTGCTACAGATAATCCTGTAATCATTCCTTTTTTATCAGGAAACCACTTCATACCCACAGCAATTGGTACTACATAAGAAAAACCGATACCTGCACCACCAATAACACCGATGCAAATAATCTGACCGGCGAAGCTATATCCCAAAAACTTGGCTAAAATGTAACCAAGACCAAGTAAAATGCCACCAATAATACACACAGGACGGGGTCCTATCTTATGCTGTAAACGACCCGCAATAACCGTTACTACCGCAAACATAGCCAGTCCTACAGAAAAGATTGCCTGAGTTTGAGTAGCTGTAAAGCTAAAAAGTCCTGATGGATCTTTTAAATATGGGGTAAAGACAGACCATGCATAGATAGCACCCAAGCAAAGCTGGACAAGTATGGCTCCCACCACTACCAACCATCGATTCATCACCCTTTGTTCCATAAAGAAACCTCCCATTTAAAAACTAATTTGTATTACTTCAGCCCTTTTCTACTTTGTCTCCATCCAGCTTCGCTATCCATTTCGTTTAACGTTGTCGACGCTCGTAGATGTAATATTAAAAATCAAAAATCAAATATCAAAATTATAAATTACAAATTAAAAATTGTTTATAGGAATATCAAGAAGGCGAGCTTCCTTAACGTTAACCTTTTTAAATGTTTAAACTATAGACATCGTCCCAAAGTTACGTGATATGAGTCTGTTCTGTCATTGCGAGATGTAAGCGAAGCAATCGCTTTTTACTGAATTATATCACATATAAGATTGTCACGCTCATTTCATTCACTTACAATAACACACTACTCTCAGTCATTGCGAGCCGTAGGCGAAGCAATCGCTTTTTACTGAGTTATATTAAATATGAGATTGCCACGTTCATTTCATTCACTCGCAATGACAGATTGAGTAGATAAGATTACCAAGTCCGTAGAGGCTTGAGATGACACTTGCCCTCTTATTAATCATCACAGTAGTTTGGCAAATTCCCTAACTATAAATGTCAGGATGATACAATAATAGCTTTTATTTAACCTGGTGAACCCTATTAAATTCCCTTCTATTTAACGGGGACAAACCAGCTTCGATACTTTGTTTGATACCCTTAGTTTTGTGAAGAAATCTATTGTATTATTTTCTTCCCTCGATTAAGGAATCAACCACTGAGGGATCAGCAAGGGTACTAGTATCACCTACAGCTTCAATATGTCCTTCGGCTATCTTTCTCAGAATTCTACGCATTATTTTACCAGAGCGTGTTTTTGGTAGAATGTCAGTAAATTGTATCTTATCTGGAGTTGCAATAGGACCTATCTCCTGGCGTACGTGCTTAACCAGAGTATCTTTAAGATTATCTGATGGTTCATATCCTTGTTTCAGAGTAACATAACAGTAGATTCCCTGTCCCTTAATCTCGTGCGGAAAACCTACAACTGCTGATTCAGCCACCGCTTCGTGGGAAACCAATGCACTTTCTACCTCTGCAGTACTAAGTCTATGACCAGAGATGTTCATAACGTCATCTGTTCGTCCCATTAGCCAATAGAATCCATCCTCATCTACTCGACATCCATCTGCAGTGAAATATTTACCCGGGAACATTGAGAAGTAAACGTTCTTTATAAGTTCGTGCTTTTTATCACCATATACTCCGCGAATCATGCCAGGCCAGGGTCTGGTAATTACAAGAGCTCCACCTTCATTTATATCTGCAACTGTTCCATCATGTCTCAAAATCTCTGGAACAACGCCAAAGAAAGGCTTTGAAGCTGAACCTGGTTTGGTTGGAATTGCACCTGGAAGTGGAGTAATTAGTATTCCTCCGGTTTCAGTCTGCCACCAGGTGTCAACTATGGGACATTTCCCTTTACCTATTACATCATAGTACCACATCCATGCCTTTGGATTGATAATTTCACCAACTGAACCGAGAATTCGGAGGGATGACATATCATGTTTATCTGGCCATTCATCCCCAAATCTCATTAATGCCCTTAAAGCTGTTGGTGCAGTATAAAAGATATTAATCTTATAATCCTCTACTATCTTCCAGAACCTATCTGGTTCTGGATATGTAGGAATCCCTTCAAACATAAGGGCTGTTGCTCCGTTTGATAATGGACCATAAACAATGTATGAATGACCTGTTACCCAACCAATATCTGCTGTACACCAGAAGATATCCTCATCCTTTATATCAAATATCCACTTGCTTGTAAGATGTACATAAACTAAATAACCTGCAGTAGTATGTAAAACCCCTTTTGGTTTGCCAGTTGTACCGCTTGTGTATAGAATGTAGAGTGGGTCTTCTGCATCCATCACTTCACACTCACAAGTACCTTTAATATCCTTCTTATCCATCTCCTCATGCCACAAGAAGTCTCGTCCTGATTTCATGTCAATTTTTGTATTCCCGCGGTTATAGACGATAACTTTATTCACTCCTTCACAATCTTGTAATGCTTTATCTACCTTACTCTTGATTTCAATTATATTCCCTTTTCGAAAGCCTACATCTGATGTTATTACTATGTTAGAACTGGAGTCTAATATCCTGTCTTTGAGAGCATCTGGACTGAAGGCTGAAAAAACAACAGAGTGTATCGCACCAATTCTTGCACAGGCAAGCATTGCAATGGGTAATTCTGGAACCATTGGTAAAAAGATGGTTACCACGTCTCCCTTTTTTACTCCATGCTTCTTCAAGACATTGGCAAATTTACAAACCTCGGTATGCAGTTGTTGATAGGTAAGTGTGCGTTTTTCTTCCTCTTTTTCCCCTTGCCAGATAAGGGCTGCCTTATTTCTTCTCCAGGTATTAAGATGCCTATCAAGGCAGTTATAGGAGATGTTTAATTTACCACCTTCAAAGAACTTTACATATGGTTCACTTACTTCTCCTATCTTAGAGAAATCGTATTCCAGCACCTTATCCCACTTCTTAAACCATACTATATTGTCTTCTGCCTGTTTTGCCCAGAACTTCTCAGGGTTTTCTATCGATTCCTTATATAGTCGTTCATATTCATCCATACTCTTGATGTATGCCCTTTCGCTCAGCTCTTTGGGGGGATAAAATATTCTGTCCTCTTTCATCATAGATTCCATTTCCTTTGGCATTTTCATACCTCCAATGTAAAGTTATAGAGAATTAAACATAGAATTCATATATAATACGACCTTTATTTATCTCTTATACTGTTTCGGACATTATGTTATATAGTGCCTATAAATGGATTTAATATTAATGTTTCTTTATTAGCTCTTTCTAAATTCCAATGGCATTATACCATAAAAAAATTATTCTGTCAAGAAAAAAGTGTGAATTTAATATAAATGCTTTGATTTGTTGAATCTTTTTTTACTTGACTTTTTTTAAAATATAGGGTATAATTATCAACATATAAGTTGACGTGTATTTTATTAAGTAATTGCAAATTCAGGGGTATTATGGATAATACTAAAATAAAAAAAATCATAGCAAAGATAAGGCCTGCTCTACAGAAGGATGGAGGAGATATAAAATTTGTATCCTTTGATGGTGAAATAGTAAAAGTAAAACTAACTGGTGCTTGTGTAGGATGTCCCTTAGCGGGTATTACCATGAAAAGCACAGTTGAGAGGATAATAAAGCAGGAGGTTCCGAAAGTAAAATCAGTTGTTGCAGTTTAGGGGGTGTAGCTCAGATGGGAGAGCGCTAGAATCGCACTCTAGAGGTCAGGGGTTCGAATCCCCTCACCTCCACGTTAGAAAAAAGTCAAAAATTAAATATTAAATATAAAATATAAGGGTAAAAATAAATAAAAGTTAAATAATATGATAATTTAACGATATAAGTAGGTATATTACATTTTGTCCCATTGTTTTCATGTGCCCCGCTGATGGCGGGGTGAATATTTTTTACTATGTCAAAACTTGCATTAATAGCGATAGGTGGAAACTCTATAAGTGATAGTAAGAATGGTATCTCTGTGAAGTTTGAAATACTCCAAACAACCATCTTTCATGTGGTTAATGTGATGGAGATGGGATATGAGATTATTCTTACTCATGGCAATGGTCCACAGGTTGGTCTTGTGTTGAATCGTTCGGACAAAACAAAAGATATCCTGCCACCTATAAGTGTTGATTTTGCAACCGCCTATACACAGGGTGAAATTGGTTATGCCTTACAAATGACATTTGAAAACGAACTTAAGAAAAGAAATATAAAGAAGGGTGTTGCTACTCTAATTACTAAGGTTTTAGTTGACAAGGATGATAGGGCATTTAAAGAACCCACAAAACCAATAGGCACATTCTATTCTGAAGATGAAATGAAAGTAGTTTGTAAGAGGTTTGGATGGATTATGAAAGAAGATGCTGGAAGGGGATACAGGAAGGTTGTGCCATCACCTATGCCAAGAAAGATATTGGAACTCTTGAGCATTAAGGCACTCATAGAGAAAGGAATTATTGTAATAGCATCAGGTGGTGGTGGTATTCCTGTCATTGAACAGGATGGTAAATATAAAGGTGTAGAAGGAGTGATTGATAAGGATTATTCATCGAGTCTACTGGCAAAAGGTGTTTCTGCGGATGTATTTATAATATCAACCCCTACTCCTAAGGTCTTTCTGAATTTTGGTGAAGAGAATGAGAAGGCGATTGACTGTATGAGTGTTATTGAGGCAGAAAGATGGCTTAAAGAAGGTCACTTTAAGGAAGGAAGTATGGCGCCAAAGATAAGAGCTGCCATCGGATTTACAAAAGAAACTGGCAAGGATACTATTATAACCATTCCCCGTGAAATTGACGATTCTTTAAAAGGTATATCAGGTACAAGGATTGTGAAGGGAAAATAGATAGAAGACATCAGACAGTAGGGCGTAGTGCGATAAACTGGGGAACGGTGAATCGGTGAATCGGAGTAAAGGACAGCAAACAGTAAGCAGTAGGCAGTATGCAGTGAATAAACCAAACAAATTTATCCCGCTTGCCCTGTAGTGAAAATGTACAGGGTGAAATGCGACTTGTCCTGTGGAAACGAAGTTATTCAACAGGGAGCATATTTCACTGGGACTCAACAAACCAAACAAACTCGATGACCCCATAACGAATAACTTATAACAAATAACAGTTATTTCATAGTAGACAGTGAGGAGTAAAAAGCTATGTCCAGAATTACAGATACTCATATTCCAGGGAGTATCTTGCTCATTCTTTTTCTATTCTTCTTTTCTGTTTACCTTCTTACATCATCGGGACACAATCCAAGTCTGGATGCAGAACTACGATATCAATTAACAAAAAGTATTGTAGAAAAAGGGACGCTTACTGTGCCTGATGATATAGGTATCCCGGGTGTTAATGGTCGTTTCTATTCCTTTTATGGATTAGGACAATCTCTCCTTGCAATTCCTCTTTTCATTATATCAAAACCTATAACCTGGCTTTTAAATACACCTCCCGATTATGCAGGTGAGTTTATGTTCTGTATTTTGAACACATTACTTGTTTCCCTTATGTGTGTCCTGTTATTTAAACTATTAATTGATATGGGTTATTCATACATGGTTTCATTGGTTATTACATTTGTCTTTGGTCTTTCCACACCTGTATGGTTTTACGCTAAGTATCCCTCAGACAATGTAACAATTGCATTTTTTATACTGCTTTCGTTTTTTCTTGTATATAGGAGAAAATTTTTTCTTTCATCGCTCTGTTTAGGATTTGCAATTATAACGAGAGAGTATGCAGTCTTGTTTATTCCTTTTATATTAATTTTTTTGATTCATTTACGTTCTGAAAACTGGAAAAGGCATGTATTTGGTTTTGTATTAGGTATTATACCCTTTTTGGCAGTAGTATGTTTTTACAATTACTATAGATATGGTAATGCGTTTCAAAACGCCTCTATGCCCTTTCCCTATGGAGTTGGTGCTGTGCCGTGGTCAGATGGTACATCTCCCTGGACAAATTTCATACCATATGGTTTATACGGTTTCTTTCTGAGTCCCGGTAAGGGTATCATTTTCTATTCACCCATAATATTATTATCCATAATAGGTTTTTTTTATCTTATGAAGGATAATAAACTAATCTTTTCAGTCTCTATAACTGTAGTAACGTTATACATAATTGTCTTATCAGCACACAGAGCGTGGTCAGGTGGAATGTTTGGTTTTGGTCCACGTTTCTTAATACCAGTTTTTATCTTCTTTATGATTCCACTTGCTTCCTACTTGAAGAAATTCTTCTACTCTAAGGGGAAGTTAATTTTTTTGCTATTATTCTCATTGGGTATTGCTGTTCAGATAGGGGGAATATCTGTAAATCCTCAAAGATATGTGTATAAAATATCATTACTCACAGATAAACACCAGGATGTGGATGTGATAAATTCTTTCAGATACTTTCCTATAGCAGGTCAGTTTATAAATCTTAAGGAGACGTTTAATAATATAAAAAGAAAAGATGATTTTAATATAAAGAGAGGGTATTATACAAACTATAAGGAACTTTTAAGATACCAGGCAACAATAAATCTTCCATGGTTCTGGTGGATATTTACATATTATGTTAATATGCCCAGGGTAGTGACCGTTATTGTTATAATTTTACTTTTATCACTTGCCATTTTCTCACTGGTTAAACTTTTAAAATACCCAGGTAGGATGAGAGTTGATTAGTTGAATAGTTAATTGGTTGATTAGATTGAATGTTGGATGTGAAATGGGATAAGAGTTGATTAGTTGAAAAGTTAATTGGTTGATTAGGTTTAATGTTTGATGTGAAATGTTTAATGTTTAATGTGAAATGTTTAAGGTGATGGTAGGAGTCCGTCGTTTGACGGACGAGAATCGGTAGGAGCAAGCTCCTGCTTGCGAAGATTAGTTACAAGGATAGTTTTATATTTTATATTTGACATTTAATATTTAATTTTTCAATTGTGGTTATGGTTTGTCTTTTATTAATAATTAATATAGCGATGTTTGAGCCAGAAACTTGTCTTATAAGTTATCCCGAGAAAAGTGCATGGCTTTCTTATCCGGGTCAATATTCTGTATCAATAGATAGAGATGTGGTTGCTCATCTAATCTGGTATTCTGATTACGGTGCATACGCATCATATGCTATATGGTATGCTGAGCGGGTAATAGAATGGTGTTCCTTTGAAATGCTATATTATGATATGCCGGAATACTCCTCACATCCATCAATTGCAGCAATAGATAGATATAACTTTTTTGCAGCTTGGGAAGGTCGTAGCAGTCACTATAAAATTTCACTATTAAGAGCTGAGGGATGGAACAGGATTGTAGATATTATATCTCCTGATACGATCCATTCGTTTACACCATCTCTGGTTCTTGACAGAGACACAACACTCCATATATTATGGCAGGGTGATAGAAATATACTATACAGAAATTTCAAGCATGGAATTTTGTCTCCTATAACCATAATTACTAATACACCTTATGCAATAAATCCATCTGTTAACTCCTCTGGGAATAAACTTGTTGTTGTCTGGAGTGATTTGAAAAGCGGTATTTTTGACATATATATGAGGGTATTTGATGAGATATGGGAAGATGAGATAAGAATAACTGTCTCATCTGGTTCATCGAGATTTCCTGTTGTAACATTCGATAATCTTGGTATAATTCATATCGCATATACCGATGATAGAGATGGAAGATATAAGATATATTATACGCAATTTGACGGAGAAAAACAGGATGAAAGACTTGAGGTTGATTCACCAGGTGATGCATTATATCCATCCATTACTGCGACACCAGATGGGATTGTTCATCTTTCATGGGCTGATGACAGGGATGGAAATTATGAAATATACTACAAGGTGATTGGAAATGAATATGTTGAAAGAATAACATACGCTTCGGGTTCATCTTCTTATCCAATTATTGTCTCGGATGTTGAAGGAGGATTATGGATTTTTTATCAGGATAGAAGAAATGTATATGGAGAGATATATTATACTACAATGCCACCAGAGAAAGAGAGAAGACCCTATTACTCATTTTATCCTAATCCTTCAAAAGGCGATATAAGTATCTCTTCAGAACCTGTAAAGGTATACGACATTTCAGGGAGATACATTGGAACATTTAGAAATTCGTTTAGACTTTCACCTGGGGTTTATTTTATTTCATCAGAAGGTCTAATTAGCAAAATAGTGGTTATTAGATAGCAAGCTCAGGGAATTAAGAATGTTAAATGTTTAATGTTAAATGTTAGATGTTAATTAGTTGAATAGTTGATTGGTTGACTAGGTTGAATGTTGGATGTTTAATGTTGTATGTTAAATGTAAAAAATAAGGAATGTAGGAGCGAACAACCGGTATGGAAAATGGCAAATGGCAAATGGCAAATGGAAAATTCCAAGGCGGATCAGGGTACCAGCAAATCAGTGGGCAGAATATCAGATTATCAGTATATCAGAATCTGATGCTCTGGTCTGCTGATGACCTTCCAACTGATACACTGATTGGCTGATACACTTACTTACTATATGAACTCTAAAATGTTGGTGGATAAAAGATTTTGCCACTAAGACACAAAGTATTGACAAACGGCAAATGGCAAAAGGCAAATGTTTAATGTTGAAAGTAGGAGCGACTTCCCAGTCGCGATTGAAGGTAGGAGTCCGTCGTTTGACGGACGAGAATCGGTAGGAGCAAGCTCCTGCTTGCTAGGCAGGGCAAGAGCAATGTTTTTTAACATAAAGTCTAAATAGATTCAATGCAAGATATTATATATCTTCTATAATTACAAATGATTATATTATTTATATTTCTATCCATAAATCTACAAGACAGCAATCCTTTATTTTTCAGCTTTAGTGTTAAGGATAGCACGGAATTCCTTTTGGGTATACCGCCTGATGGAAATCTTGATATTGATATACACGATGGTATTAAGAATTCCGTCCAGATATTACGAACAGGTGTATTAAGAAACCAGAGGGTTGCCCTTATACGAGTTAATGGTGATTGTGAAGCAAGCATAAACTTTCCACCCTATCCATCTAAAGACCCTCCCCGAGGTGATGAATTCGAAGATATACTTAAGAAAATTATTGTTAATTATGACATTGCGAAATATTGGAAGGTAGATGAGTCGAAAGGTCAAAGAGTTAAAAAGTCGAAAGGTCAAAAAGTTGAAAAGTCAAAAGGTCAAAAGGTCGAAAAGTTGAAAGGTCCGAGGTATAAAATAATTATAAAGCATGAAGGAATTTATAGAATAGGATATAGTGTTCTTTCGGGTATTATTGAGGATATAGATTTTGTAAATCCAAAGAGCTTTAGCATGAAACATATAGGATTTGATATTCCAATATTCGTAAGCGGAGAAGAGGATAATTCCTTCGATCCAGGAGATTATATTGAATTTTATGGGGAAAAGATAAGGAGTGAGAAAACATACCTTAATCTTTATACAGATGAGAATGTATATTGGTTGATGGTAGATAATATTCCTGGTCCCAGGCTTGTAACTATTGATGGAACCCCAGATGTTAACTTCTCAATTCAGAATACGTACAGGGATACAGTTCAATTTGAAGAGGATAATATGTTCTGGAGGTTCTCAGAAGTATCATCAGATACAATTGATCCGTGGTTCTGGATGTGCCTTCCTGAGGATACAACATTTATAATACCTATTTTTATTGATACTCTTGAGATGTTTATCAAATTTCATGGAAGAGATGACCTTGCCCATACCTTTTCAATCTATTTGAATGACATATATATAACACAAGAAACCTTTTCTGGTGCCTGCCCTTATGTTTTCCATACAATTATTGGGAATATATCCCAGCAACAAGAAAATTATCTAAGAATACAGAGCAATGGTGACCTTCTTCTAAACTGGATTGAGATAAACGGTAGGAGAGAACTTGTATCAGAAAAAAACTTATTAGAGTTTTCTCCACAAAATATAGGATGTATGGAATTCAGGATGACTGGATTTACAACAGATGATTTGTCAATTATGGAGAGGGGAACTAAGTATATTATTAATCCTGCTATTGTACTTGATAATGGTTCTTATAAAGTCTCTTTTAAAGATACAGTAAAAGGAGAAAACACTTATTATATAGTTGATTCACCAAAAACTCCTGAGACGATTAAAAAGGTTGCTTATAGTGGATTATCCTCCACCTCTATGGCGAGTCCGTATATTGTAATTACTGATACATCTCTTCTATCTAATGCAGAAATTTACGCAGGATGGAGAGAGGGAATAGCTGTTGCAACAGAAGAGATATATGATGAATTTAATTATGGTATAAAACATCCAGAGGCTATAAGAGATTTCCTCGAATTTGCAGTGAGATACTGGGAAGAGCCACCTTTATACTGTCTCCTTCTTGGCGATGCATCCTATGACTATCGTGATATATACGGATATGGAGATAATATAGTGCCTCCTTATTTATCATTTGTGCAGGGTTATGGATTTCTATCAACTGATAGTTATTACTCATATCTTATAGGCGATGATGAATTTCCAGATATATTTATCGGAAGGGTCCCGGTAATGAATCATGATGAGTTTTTTGGATTTTTTCAGAAGATGGTATTAAGAGAAGATACGTTAAATTATGGAGAATGGCGTAAGAGATATGTCTTCTGTGCTGATGTATATGAAGATTGTCAGGATGTGATGAATGGACTAAAGGACAGTTTTTTCCCCTCAGACTATGATGAAAACGCACTCTATCATGGAATACATGAAAACGAGGATGTTATGAATGTTTTCAATACCAGTTGTTCAATGCTCGCTTTTATCGGACATGGTGCAGCAGGTAGATGGACAGGTGGACCATTCTTTACAAAAGAGGATATATTAAGATTGGGTAATTTAACGAGACTCCCATTTGTATATACCGTATCATGTTACGAAGGCGTGTTTGACGAGCCGGGTGCAAATAGTATCGGAGAAGGGCTTGTTATTGCTCCCAATGGAGGAGCAGTTGCTCACTTTGGAACAGGTGGTTTAATGTATCTCTCCTCAGTTGTATTAGGAAGGAGTATGTTGACTTACCTGTTCGATGAACACATCAATACTCTCGGAGCACTTACCTCGCTGGCGAGGTTACATTATAGCAGAGGTAAACAATATAATCTTCTTGGGGACCCGCTTGCAGAGATTCCTATATCATGTCTTGAGATAGACATGGAACCTGAACCGGCATCGGTTTCACCTGGTGATACTGTTCATATCACAGGAAGAACTAACCCTGAAGTTAGTGGGGAGGCAATATTAACATTCTACCTTCCAGACTCGTTACCTATTAAAAAGGAGGATGTTGATATTATAGAGGGTGAGTTTTTTTGTCTCTGGGAGATTCCGAATGGAGAAGGAGAAGCATTGGTAAAGGTATATGCATATGGTGATAATAATGAGGGAGTTGCATCAACAAGATTCATGGTTGAGGGAATAGACATAAGAAATATCTTCACTATACCTGAAAGTCCTACAATCAGAGATTCTGTATGGCTTAATGCTGAAATATCCTATAAACTTCCTATTGACAGTGCTGGGCTTTTCTGGTCAGAAGATACTACACTTCCATTTACCTATATTCCAATGGTATCCGAATCAGGGCTTTATCAAACCGTATCTCCTATATATATTAATTCACCTGGTAAGGTCTATTGTAGAATTTATGCTGTATCTGTTGATGGTGTGATAAGGATAACAGAATTAAATTCCTATACAATCCCCACACTTCCTGACCTTATGCCAGAGGAATTTCCCTTTCTTACTATAAGGGATAGTGTATTTATATGTCAGATTGTAAAGAATACTGGTGGAGAACATGTAGAGGAATTTATAGCCTCTTTTTATACAATTAGTGGGATTGACACAGTCCCAATTGGATATGATACACTCTCTCTCGATGGGGAGACTGAGGATACTGCCTGTGTATATTGGAACCTGAAACAGGGTGGAGTTATTATAAAATTGGATGAAGAGAATAAGGTGGAGGAAGAGAATGAGGATAACAACATTGTAGATTATACTGAGGTAGATGTAACACTTTTTAATATTTCTCCAATTGAAGGAACACAAGGGAAGGTTGAACTGAGTGGATGTATTTGTGAAATGGACTCAGGTATAGTAGATAGGAGTTGTGTACTTGAAATACTAAAAGACGATTCTATTTACAGTGTGAAGATAATCCCGGAAATAATTAAACCTGAAAAAGATTATTCCATATGGTTAACTCTACCAGAAGAGGAAAAGGGTGTCCAGACTGAATTTGGACTCTATAATCTCCCTTTAGACTTTTATAGGTGGGTAAGACTTGATGCTATTAAGGATTCTATATTTCTTCATACCAAAACAGGTAATGTAGGTTTATTCTCAATTTTCCCTGTGGGTGATACTATTTCCCCGGCTGTAAATATATTATCAGAAGACGATATTACAATTTATAATTCATTTCCTCACTTTAATGCAATAGCATATGACAGCTATGGAATAGATGTGATTGAGAAAGGGATTAAGGTTTTTCTTGATGGGATTGAATTAAATAGAGAAAATTATTCCTTTCCCATAGAACCTGATAATATAGATGAGGTTCCTATAATAATAAGGCCTGACAGTCTGGTTGATGGTAGATATATCCTTATTGTACAGGCATGGGATGTAAATGGTAATATGGGATGCGATTCACTTTTGTTTGAGAAGGCAACACATCTAAAGCTCCAGAAATGGGGGGTTTATCCAAATCCAGCAAGAACTCAGACGAAATTCTGGTTTAAATTCACCAAGCCTCCAGAAGATGTAAAGGTGGAGATATATACTACAGGAGGGAGGTTAATAGAGAAACTGACGTGTATACCAATTACTCAAGAAGCTACAGTACCATGGAATTTGAGAGATAGTAGTGGAAGAAAGGTTGCAAATGGTGCCTATTTCTTCAGACTAAAGGCTTCCTGTGAAGGAGAAAATGTAGAGTTCATTGAGAAGATGGCTGTTATTCGTTAGATAAATATGTTGTTTTTCACCTATTCCTTTCATTTTTTTCTTGACATCTCACTAAAATTTCATTAAAATAATAGTAAGAATCGGATGACTTTAAACACTTATTAACGTAAAAAAGAAACGTTGATTGTCTTAAAATCTTTAAAGTGGAGTGCATTACCTTGGTAATGCGTAGGTTACGAAAGTTTCCTATTTAAAAATAAATTAACAGGGATTGAAAGAGTCCGTCAGCTGACGGATTAAGAGATAAAAAGAACAGAAAATAAGAAAGAAAAACTCTTATAATATCTTAAATTGCCTTCTATATGTATCTTGAAATGGACATAAGGTCGCTCATGTCTACCGTCAGGCAGGCGAAGCAATCTCATTCCTCGCACTCCAGTGAACACAAGGAGGAGTGACAGTCTTCAGACTGTTATAGGTAAATGATATTAATATGAGATTGCCACACTCATTTCATTCACTCGCAATGACCAACATGGACTTTTGTCATTGCGAGGAGTACATAAGCAGGTAAAGAGATTTATATTTTAATCTGAGTAATCCTTAGCTCACTAAAGATGTTTTGTAGTTAATATCTGAGTAATCAGGTATAATAAATATTATACCAGGAGGTATAATGGCAACATATATTCTAATGACAAAGCTCTCTCCAGAAATTACAAGCAAGATGAAGGAGAGAGCAAAGATTGGAGAGGAGTGGAGAAGTAGAGTAAAGGATAAATGCCCTGAGGTCAAGTTCATATCACATTATGCACTACTTGGACCCTATGATTTCCTCGATATATATGAGACACCAAATGAAGAGGTGGCAGCCAAGGTGTCAATGATATCCCTCTCGCTGGGAGCAATAAAGGCAGAAAGCTGGACAGCAATACCCTACCACCGATTCATTGAGCTTATAGAGGAATTGTAAAGAATTAGTCGTGTAAAAACCTAAAAGGGGTAGCCGCAAGCTTCAGCTTGCGTAGATAGGTAATAAGTTTTGATAGTCCCAAGCCTTAGCAATTGTTAAAAAGGATAAAAGGTAGCCGCAAGCTTTAGCTTGCGTGGATAAGTCACAAACTTTGCAGGCTTTGCAAAAAGTATAACATTATTTTTCAAGGGGTTTAGCTATACTTTTTAGGTATATGAAAAACTATACCATTATTGTCATATATAGCCTTTGAGACATTTTTCTCTTGATTTTTGGGCGTTTATGTGTTATGATTAATAATATAGTCTCCTTTGTATTTAAGATTACGTGAATTATTATATTTCAGTAAGCTTGCTTTATAGACAAATTTAGAGAGATTTATGGGAAGTATAAGTATTAGGAAAGATATAAAATGAAAAAAATAGTTATTACTTTTTTTGATGTATAAAAGAACCTATACGGTTATTTAAATTTAGATAAAATTGTCGCCTTAGAGATTTCAATATCTTTAACCAGTGAGGTAAGCAATGAATAGCAAAGAGAAAAAAGAAAATCCCTTACTACAAGCATTATTACAAGAATATGCTAATGCATCACAATTATACACGAATACTATAGCTGTGACATATATACGATTTTTTGGCTTTTTAGCTGTTCATGGTGCCCTTATAGTGGGTTTTTTCCTTGTCTCTGGAGCATTTTCTGGACAGTGGCAATTGTTAATTTCAATTATAGGTTTCTTTTTAGCAGTTTTTACGTTTCTTAGTATTGAACATGTTTGGCAATTTACACAATTCAGAATCGCTCAGGCAAAAGAAATCGAAAAACAAATAAATAATGAACTCAAAAAGGTTGGCATCGAAACTGAGATCACAACATTTGATAGGCAAGTACTTTTATTCGGGAAAAAGGAAAAAATGAAGCCCGAAAAACTAAGATTTCCCCACTTATTAAAGAAAGAAAGTCTGCCGAAAGGCAAATGGGGGACTTGGTTGATAAAGTGGTTTCCCTACCAAGCAGATCGATGCACTGCTGTGCTTTTAATAATAGTATGGATAGTTCTTATAATTTTCTCTCAAGTTTTAAATTAGTAGTATTGAGTTTATAGCCAAATGTATTAGGGAAATGGAGAGGGTTTAGAAAAAGGGAAACGAAGCAACTAATCTAACACAGGTTTTGCGGTTCACTCCGTTTCACCCAAATGCCTTCGGGACTTCGCAAACACGCGAATCTATAAAAAGGAATTTGTCCCTCTAAACAGACAGAGGGCAGGCAAGGAAAAAGTTCAAAGAATTTTCATATCTACCTGGTCGCCTGCCTGCCGGTAGGCAGGGTAGACAGGCAACTCTCACTTCTTGATTTGTGCTATTTGACAGACTTATTGAGATATTAAGCCGTAATTACCCACCGCAACCATTAAAAATTTATTATGGAGGTTAATGCCGACTTCGAGGTCGTATTTCTTATTCATAATATCTCCTTAAGTATGTTAGGAAGAAAATCACTTTTATAAAATTATTATAGTATACACTATCAAAAAATACAAGATATATCCATTTATTTTTATAATATAAAACGTTAGTCGAAACTGCCGAGCCAATTAAAAAATTTATAAATTTGAGGAATTATTTTAATTATAACTAAAATGAATTCAAAAGTGAAAATCCTAATTGGGGTTTTGGTAGTTGGAATTGTCTTTATTGGTGGATGGCTTATTCTGAATCAAATCATTACAGAACCAGTTAAGAAACCAGCCGAGGATGGCGAAATAGTCGGCGACCTTCAAATCACCATCGAGCCGATAGATGCTGCGATGGAAGAATACGGTGTGTACATATTAAGAAAAAATGAGCCGTTCAAAATAAAAATTACCTTAGAGAACAAGGGGGATAAAGATTTAAATCTGCTCACACCAGATGAGCAAACTGTTTATGATAAAGTCTTCTATTTTCAGATTCTAGATGTTGATGGAACGGTACTGGAAACCGATACACGGCTTATCTCAATGTTATCCACTGCGGCAATCGGCCCTGAGAAAATACTTTTACAACCTGGAGAGAAGCATTCTTTTTTTGCATATATCAACAGTGATGAGTATGGCATAGAACACCATCACTTTGTTACTAATATTGTGCGGAAATTTCCAGATATAGGTTTTGATGAAAAATACTATAAAATAAAAGGCATTTATGATACCACTGGCTATAGAAGCCGTAAGAATTATAAAAATATTAATGAGATTCTTTTATATTCAAATGACATAATGATAGAAATTATTGAATAAAGGTTCGACCCAGCACATCGTTTAACACATATCTACCTATCGGTAGACAGGCAAACAGACATAGGACAGGCCTGCCTGACGGTAGGCAGGCAAGAAAAAATCGTCCTCAATAGCGATTTTTTTATAAAAATCGTTTTCTTTGCACAAATAACAAACTGAACTTCTACAATCCGCGCCCCACCTTTCAGATTTTTCCCTTGACAAAACCGGGATTGTGTTATATAATTATACAACACAAATTGATTCCATGCAAGAAATTATCTTGACGCCTTTTAATTATTATCACAGCATAAAAGGTTCGTGCCTTACGGCACTTACCCAAATTTTTGCTTCGCAAAAACTTCTTTTATGCTGGGAACGTTAGATGAACTTTTGTTGCTTTTCAGAGAAAACATGAATAAGGAGGATAGTATGAAAATACTTCTTGTTTATCCAGAGTATCGAGAAACCTTCTGGAGTTTTAAGTACGCCTTAAAATTCATCTCTAAAAAGGCAAGTTTTCCGCCTTTAGGGTTGTTGACTATAGCCTCAATGCTTCCCAAAGAGTGGGATAAAAAACTTGTAGATATGACCACAGCAAAGTTAAGCGATAGAGATATTCAGTGGGCTGATTATGTATTTATTAGTGCTATGTCTATTCAAAGGGAATCTGTGAAGAAGGTAATTGCTAAATGCAAAAGGTTAGGAACTAAGATTGTTGCCGGTGGCCCACTCTTTACGACTGGATATGAAGATTTCGAGGATGTGGATCATCTTGTGCTCAATGAGGCTGAGACTACACTGCCACCATTTTTGGAAGATTTAAAAGAGGGGCATCCTAAACATATCTACACATCAGATCAGTGGCCAGATATAAAAAAGACACCTACTCCTCTTTGGGAATTGGTCGATATGAAAAAATATGCCTCAATGTGCATCCAATATTCAAGGGGTTGTCCATTTAATTGTGAATTCTGCGATGTCACCTTACTTTTTGGGCACAAGATGCGAATAAAAACTAAAGACCAGATATTGGCAGAATTAGAGAGTCTATACTCACAGGGCTGGAGGGGTGGAGTATTTATTGTTGATGACAACTTTATTGGAAATAGGGGAAAGTTAAAAAAGGAAGTTCTACCTACTATGATTGACTGGATGGAGAAGAGAAAACATCCTTTCTCCTTTAGCACACAGGCATCAATAAATCTCTCTGATGATGAGGAACTTATGAAAATGATGATTCAGGCAGGGTTTGATTCAGTGTTTATTGGTATCGAGACTCCTGATGAAGAGAGTTTAGCCGAATGTGGCAAGATTCAAAACAAAAACCGTGATTTAATATCTTGTATTAAAAAAATCCAAAGGTTTGGTTTACAAGTCCAAGGAGGATTTATTGTGGGATTTGATAGCGATCCGCCCTCAATTTTTGAAACACTAATTTCATTTATTCAAAAAAGCGGAATTGTTACAGCCATGGTTGGATTATTAAATGCTCCTCGTGGCACCAAACTTTACCACCGCCTTGTAAAGAAAAATAGATTATTGAAGAATATTTCTGGTGACAATACTGACCTTTCAATTAACTTTATTCCCAAGATGAACTACAGATCACTTATCAAGGGCTATAAAAAAATTCTCCGTACAATCTATTCACCTAAGAATTATTATGAACGGATTCTGACACTTTTCAGAAATTTCGAGCCTATGCAAAAAAAGAAATCTCAATTTCGTCTTTACCATCTTGGGGCATTTCTTAAATCTATATGGCTTTTGGGTATAAGAGCAAAAGGAAGAATTTATTATTGGAAACTTCTTTTCTGGACTTTGTTTTGGCGTCCACAACTTCTTCCATTGGCAGTAACCTATAGCATTTATGGATTCCATTTTCATAAGATTTTTAGAGATTATTGATGTATAACGACAAAAAGCTTCGTCTAACACATATTAATGGAGTACTATTGCATAGTGCTACCATTAAAGACGATTTGTCCCACCAAAAAAACGGTGGGCAATCCCTCTTTACAGGTTACAGAATCGTATGAGATTCTTTGTACAAATAGACAGTGAGCAGTTAGATATGGAGGTCAATACCAATTTCAAGGTCGTATTTTTTATTCATAATACCTCATTGATTATGTTAGGAAGAAAATCACTTTTATGAAACTATTATAACACACACTATTAAAACCTGTCTACCGATAGGTAGAAATACAAGATATATCCGTTCATTTTTATAGTATAAACGTTAGCCGAAATGCACTTAAATATTCTTATAAGGGGGTAAGAGATGTTTAAATTACGAGTCTATATTGATACTTCTGTGGTAGGAGGTTGTTTGGATGAAGAGTTCAAGGAAGATTCTGTCCAACTTTTTGATGAATTTGTTAAAGGCATGAAGACTTTGGTTATATCAGATGTTCTGCTGTTTGAACTTGAGGGCGCTCCCAAGAAAGTAAAGAATATATTGAGGAAGGTTTCAACTGAGAATATCGAATATGTTTCTCTTAACGAAGAATCAATTGCTCTCGCTAATACATATATCGCAGAAGGGGCTGTAGCAGAAAAGAGTCTTTCAGATGCACGTCATATAGCGATTGCAACAGTAG
>JAUWGP010000038.1 GCA_030606335.1 Caldifarciminota bacterium | reverse complement strand
AAAATTAGCAATTGGCAGTTTAAAGATGTTTTTCGTAAATTTATAATTTTGCATTGCTAATTTATAATTTTGCATTGATTCTTCTGTGGCTCCCCTGTTAAATAAAGTACCAGAGATGATTACTTGTACTTAATTTTGTAACTATTTAACAGGGTGAATCTGTGGTTAGATTTTGCACTCTACCTAAAAATGTCAAAGGGGGATGTAGAAAGTTACGATCTACATCCCCCTTCTTATTTCAGCACAATTCTTTAATTCTATCTCACTTTCTTTTTCAATTCTGTTCCTGCTCTGAATCTCGGGACTCTCTTGGATGGCACATTGATAACCTGTCCCGTCCTTGGATTCCTGGCCTTACGAGCTTTTCTTGTTGTCACATCGAATGTGCCAAAACCCACTAGAGTGACCTTATCACCTTTTGCCATAGCGGCAGAGACAGTATCTACAAATGCATTTACTGACTGCAGTCCTGCTCTCTTGGTCAATCCTGCTGCCTTAGCCACTCTATCGACGAGTTCTGCTTTTGTCATATCTTTTCACCTCCTTTCATATAAAATGGTGTGTCTTTCACGAAATCCATAGTCCTTTACATTCCTCGCTACCGTCAACCCAGTTTCGATACCTTTTTCGTTTATCGTTGTCGATGCTCGTCTACTTACGGATCTCATGCGGAATGTCTTTTTCTAGTTTCAAGTTTCCAGCTTCGAGTTTCGTTACCGTTTACCCTGTTAAATTACTTTTATTTAATGGGGTAAACCCAGTTTCGATACCTTTTTTGTTTATCAATCTCGAGAATTGTACCATTAAAAGGATTCTTTTAATGCCTCCACAAAGTATTCTATATCTTTGTCTGTACGTTTCTCTGTTACTGCAACCATGAGGTAGTTTTTTCGATCTTTGTAGAACTTTTTTAGAGGTATACCTGCCAGGATACCTTTAGATAGGAGTTTTTTAGTGATAATTTCAGCATCTACTGGTGTCGAAACAATGAACTCATTAAAGAATGGTTCATACATTATATTGTATCCTTTTATTTCCCTTATTTTATCTGCGAGCAAATGGGCACCCCTTAAACACAACTCCCCAACCTTTCTCATACCTTCTTTACCCATAAGCGCCATATATACGCATGCTCTTATTGCACAAAGGGACTCATTGGTGCATATATTGGATGTTGCTTTATCTCGTCTTATATGTTGTTCTCTGGTCTGTAGAGTCAGTACGAAACCTCTATCTCTCTTGCTATCAAGGGTTTCTCCGATTATCCTTCCAGGCATTCTTCTTATGTATTCTCTCCTCGTTGCAAGTATACCAAGATAAGGTCCGCCAAATTGCAGAGGAATTCCAAGGGTCTGTCCCTCACATGCTACGATGTCTGCATTATAACTTCCCGGTGGAGTAAGGATTCCAAGGGATATTGGCAGAGGGACTGCTATAAACAATGCACCATATTTATGAGTCTTCTTTCCAATTAATGTTACGTCATCCAGAACTCCGAAGAAATTTGGGTACTGTACAATTACACAGGAAACGTCTTCGTCTATCATATCCTCAAGAGCATCAATTGATGTTTTTCCATCGGTTTCAGGAATTTTTAAGAGATGTTCTTCTCCTACATAGGTACCTATAACTTCTATATAGTGGGGATGTAAACAGTCTGAAACTAACACCTTCTTTCTGTTGTTTATTGACATCGACATGATTACTGCCTCTGCAAGAGCTGTTGCACCATCATACATGGATGCATTTGACACATCCATCCTGGTAAGCTCACATATGAGAGATTGGTATTCATAGAGTGTCTGGAGAGTGCCCTGAGAAACCTCAGCCTGGTATGGAGTATAAGCGGTATAGAACTCGGGACGTGATGAAATTACATCTACGAGTGCAGGTATGTAGTGATCATATGAACCACCACCAAGGAACGACATGAATTTGGTTGTTGGGATATTTTCATCTGCTATCTCCCTTGCGAGTCTGTCTATCTCTAATTCAGATAATGCCTTTGGTAGACGTAGCTTAGATCTCAACTTGAGGGAATCAGGGATATCTGAGAATAAATCATCAACGGATTTAATACCGATAGACTCAAGCATCTCTCTCAAAGCATTCTCTGATTGTGGTATAAATGACTGCATAATAGATTTGTGTATTAAAAAGATAAACTATAACTGCCAGCCCAGCGGCTTTAGTGCGTACTTATTATTAATGTCGTTCATCATATTGTTCTTTCTCTAAAAGAAAAGAGATTTCATTTGGGTTTTCAATCTTCAATTTTAATAACCAGCCCTGGTCATAAGGGCTATGGTTTATAAGTTCAGGTGACGAAACTACATTTTGATTTACTTCAGTTATTTCACCAGAAAGAGGTGAATATATATCAGAAGCAGCCTTGACTGCATCAACTGTAGCAATAGATTCTCCCCTCTTGATTCTTGTTCCGATTTCCTTGATTGCCACAGCCACTATATCTGAAAGCTCCTCCTGAGCATGATCAGTAATACCTATCATGGCAATATCATTCTCAATTTTTACCCATTCCTCTGTTTCGGTGTATTTCAAACCGTCTCTAACTTCCGCCATTAGATCTCCTATAAAATGCACCCTTTATTATGTTTCCTGGTTTGAATTTTTCTCCAATCTTGATATCCACGACCCCACCAGATTTATGGTGTGGTACATCAATATACCCAAGACCAATTCCTTTCTTTAGAGTTGGAGAGTAACACCCACTGGTGACAACACCAATTTTTTCTCTATCTTTATAAATTTCAAAACCCTTTCTGGGTATTCCATCGTTCATCTCAAAACCTACAAGTTTCCTTTTAATATTCTCCTTTAATCTCAGTATCGCTGTCCTTCCAATAAAATCATCCTTGTCCAGTTTGGTAATCCATGAGAGTCCTGCCTCAATCGGGTTGGTAGTTTTATCAATATCATTTCCGTACAGACAGTATCTTGCTTCAAGGCGTAGGATATCCCTTGCAGAAAGTCCGCATGGCTCAAGTTCTGGAATCTCTTCGAATAGTTTATCCCATACATCCAGTGCATATTTAGGATCAAAGTATAGTTCGAATCCGTCCTCACCAGTGTATCCAGTCCGCGATACCAGCATCTCTATACCACAAAAACGAGTGATAGTCGAGTGATAGTAATTAATCTTGGATATATCTTCGTTGAAGAGACCATTTAAGCACTTTTCTGCCTGTGGTCCTTGAATAGCGAGTTGAGCGGTATTTTCGCTTACATTTTCAATTGTTACATCCTCCTTTTTATTTTGTACCATCCAATTGTAGTCTTTTTCTGTATTTGCTGCATTGACAACAAGAAAGAAGTAGTCTGGAAGTTTATATATGAGTAGATCATCGACTATACCACCATCTTCATAGCACATTGAAGAATATTGTTCCTGGAATTCATCGAGTGTGATGGGGTCATTTGTCGTTATATAAGATATAAATTTATCTCTGTCGTTTCCTTTAATCTTTATCTCACCCATATGAGATACGTCAAATATGCCAATTCTGTTTCTAACTGCCCCTACTTCTTTTATCACACCTTTGTACTGAATAGGCATATAGAATCCAGCAAACTCTACTATCCTGCCGCCCATATCTACATGTCTCTTGTAAAAAGGAGTTTTTTTGATAGTGTTATCCATTTTAGTTTACTTTTCCTTCTTAAACCTTCCCTCAAGTTTCTTTTTTACATCTGGGAGGGTTGTGTATTCCATATCCTTAAGAGGTAACCTGTTGGGTTCAAATGGACCATGTCTTCTCATATAGTCTGTAACTTCACCAACTGTCTTCCTTGTAAAGTCAAAGGATGGGTCATCAAACATATCTCGAGGACCGATGAAATTTCCTTCACAGATCTGGAAGCCTGCGGCTATCACTCTTGGAGGACCATCAAATCGAGTCGGATTTGCATCCTTGAATGATACAGGCATAAATGGACCCTGATGCGAGCCTCTCATCCATCCCGCAACAAGATAGGGGAAAGAGAACCCCTCGAGGATCTCTCCAACTGCAGGGAATCCGCTCTGTGCCCGTACGATTAATACTGGATCATCCTTTCCAACATACTTTCCAGCGATGAGAGCAAGTTTCTGCGTTGAGGCTACTGCAGCTATTTCATTATCACTTTTTCTCCATACTCTTCTGGTGATATACCTCTCCCTCGCACCTATAAATACAAGTATGTCGTATATCTCTTCAGGTATATTGAAGATTATGCTCTCTTGCTTTATCACATCCAATACCTCGAATTTAAAGCCATCATGCATTGATGGATCTATGACAAGACCGGCGGTGTTAAAGGGATCAGCAAACATCTTGTAAGTTGCAAAGTTCCATGCACCAGGAGAGGTTTTATCAGCCATAAATACTATAATAGGTTCTGATTTCCTCTCTTCAAACTCCATTTCAGCGACACCAGGACCCATTCCCTTTACATTTCCAGAGAATGTATCTGATAGAATATCCTGTCCAGCACCGTATAACTTCAGTTTCTTTGCAAGCTCTGTTCCAGCCAAGAATGTATCCCAGGCAAGACCGTGTATATCGGCATTGTTCTCGCCCTTTCTGTGTGTCATTATGAGCTCTAAGTCGTCACCACAGTTAAGAACGCAGTGGTCGATGATAAGACCTGAACTTTTCGCCTGGTCCATGCAGTTTTTCGCCAGATTTAAAATATCAGGATGTGAAGACGAATGTCCAACCCATCCACCAATATCTGCTTTAATAACGGATAGCGTCAATTTATCCATTATTTCCCTCCTATTTTGTAAAAGAGTTTATAAAAAATGAAGAATGTTTCATACTTCCAAATTTGATTTAGATTTGCTGGCTTTAGTGCTCTCTGTTTGTTATTATATCAGAATTTTTGCAACTTGTCAAGTATTTTTTTCTATAAAAGTCAATAAAATCAAGGTTTTTCGTCTTTTTTTTACTATTTTGAAGGAAATATTGAAAATACCCTCCTTTCTAAAGCCTGATTTACATAAAACTGTATTGCTTTTGAAAGGGTTTTCGATATGATTTATCGGTCTATGGTTAAGAGATTTGATATGATTGAACCGTAGGATTGTTATTTAGAGATGGATAATATTTATAGAGATATCAATCTTTAGGGTTGTGTGTTAGATAGTGCTAACTTCTGTATTTCTATGAGTTTTTTTATGGCTGGTTTAGCAAGGGATAAAAGTTTTAAAAGCTCATCGCTTGAATAGGGTCTCTTTTCACCTGTTCCCTGTACCTCTACTATATCAAGTTTATCTGTCAAAACAATGTTCATATCAACCTCGGCTTTTGAGTCTTCTTCATACGTGAGATCAACCATTGGGATACCATTAACCACTCCAACACTAATTGCAGCCAACTGGGAAATTATTGGAGAACGTATGATTAGACCCTCGGAAAGCATTTTTCGGCTGGCAATATGATATGCAACATATCCACCTGTTATACTTGCTGTTCTCGTACCTCCGTCCGCCTGTAAAACATCGCAGTCAATGATTATGGTATATCCATTCAGTACAGAAAGATTGCTTATACTCCTTAGAGAGCGACCTATCAACCTTTGAATCTCGTATATTCTTCCCTGGAAGCGCACCCTCTCGACCCTCTGTTTTGAACTCCTTGGCAGCATACCATACTCTGCAGTTATCCAGCCCTTTCCAGAATTCCTCAGGAATGGAGGCACTCTCTCCTCGATTGTCGCAGTGCATAGCACTTTTGTTTTTCCCATCTCAATCAGACAAGAGCCCTCTGCATCATGTAAGTAATCTCTGGTTATTTTAACTTCTCTCATCTGGTTATCTAATCTTGCATCTTTTCTCATTATCACCTTTCATTAAATTTATAAAGTATGTAATTACCTTATATATTATAACATCAAAACATATTGATGTCAAGTTTTTTTAATGTCAGGTCTTAATATTGAGATTTCTGAAAAAAGTCCAGAAATTTGTGTAATCAATAGAGTTCAAATGTAGTTTTTCATAATTGCTTCGTCGTCCGTTCGGTCTCCTCGTAATGACATAAGTCTGTCAGTGTCATTGCGAGCGTTAGCTTGGCAATCTCATCTATAATTTGTTATCAAGTAGTTAAGTTATTTGTCAATTTATACCATTGTTATTATTAACAGTCTGAAGACTGTCATTCCTCTCATTACTCCCTTTATGTTATAAGGGAGTGACAGCGTTTACGCTGTTACAAAATGCGATTGTTGCATCTATCTGTCTACTGGTAGGTAAATGCAGTTAATTTTTTCTTGACATTCATAAAGAAGCGTGGTATAATATGAGCGTTAAATTCATACCAATAAGTGTTGGAATTGTAAACTGACAAGAAATTAAAGGTAGTGTCAAATAGAATATGAAAGAATATGACAAACCACAGAGGTCATTCACCCCGCACCTATGCATAGGTGCGGGGCAGGGAGTATCTTTGAGGTAGAAAATAAGAAAAAATAGAAAACCTCTGTGCTCTCTTCTATTGAACCCAAAGTTTGCCAGAGGTGAGCTACAAGCAAGAAAAACGCTGATAGTGAATTTGAGTACACAGAGAAAAATAAATATTATCTCTCTGTGCCCTCTGTGGTTTATACTTGCATAGCAATATTAAAAGACGGGATAAAAAGATTGGTCTTATAAGAGGTCACAGAGGGGACGAAGGAGAAGAGAGATGAGTGATGAGAGAGAAGGGATAGAGGATTTCTCATCCTTCGCTTTTCCCTCTTCGCTTTTCGCAAACCGCTCTCTGTGGTTAGATTTTTGACAATACGAAATTAATCAAAAGGAGATATATATGAAGGTATTGAGCTTAATACTAATTACGAGTATTCTATTTGCTGGTAGTGAGATGGATAGATTGAAGAATATGTACGACCCAGAGAACGCAGTCAAGTATCTTGTTGCCATGCAGGAAATTTATAGAAGATACCCTGAGGCAAAGGAATATATTAGTCGACCCTCATATAGAGATATAATAGGTGAGATTCGAGCAAAAAGAGGAAAACAGGCTGTTGATACCATAAGAGTTCTTGCTATAAGGGTAGAGTTTGTGGAAAACCCTCAGGATTCACTAGCGACCGGAAACGGTAAGATGCGGACGACCAGAGCACTTGATGAGGATAGCATACCGATACCACCATTCGAATATGCAGGAACCGATTCATTTGGGCATAATTTGCACTATGATCCATCACACACAAAGAGATACTTCGAACATCAGATAGAATTTGTAAGAAATTATTGCCTTAGGAATACGAATGGAAGATTTTACGTAGATTTCACGGTTGGTCCAGAGGCAGAAAGTCTGGCATATCAACTGCCACATCAGATCTATTATTACGGTGATCCTGCTAACTATACCAGGGGACTGCTAACTCTTCTCAGAGATGCACTGATTGCCTGTGACCAGCAGGATACGATAAGGATGGGAAAATATGATGTATATATTGTTTTTCATGCAGGGTGTTCTTACCAGTCCTCGTATGTTTGGGGAGATGCGCCATATGATATACTCTCCTGTTCCATAACAGGACTGGATGGCTTTTTTGGCATGCCTGTATGGGTTGATAATGGAACACATCCCATAACAGATGGTATAATATTTCCAGAGTCAGATTTTAAATATGGTGTACCCTCCTTTATACAGGGAGGTCTCTGTCATGAGTTCGGACATCAGCTTGGATTTTATGATTTGTATGATGTTTCAGGATATACCATTGGAGTCGGAGGATGGGCGCTTATGGGAACAGGCAACTGGAATATGAACGGACTTCTCCCACCTAACGTTTCAGCCTGGCATAGAGAGTATCTATCAAGCAGATATGGCTGCCCTCCAGGACCAACAGAGCTAAAGAATGATTCGACCAATGTTGAGGTATATTTTCTTGGTGGTAGTGATAGCACAAGAAAGAAGATGTATAGGGTACCGATAAATACAAGTGAATATTTCCTGATCAGCAACAGATTCGTTTATGCTAATCCAGATACCACAACCTATAAGTTTGAGATATACTCCGATGATTCTACGCTCCATATAGACTCGACCGGAGTCAGAACATGGAAAGATGGGGTACTTACCTTTTTTAATGATTATGATTGGGGTCTTCCACCTGATTCAATGACTGGCGGACTTGCAATATGGCATATAGATGAAAGGAAAGTTGAACAAGATTCACTTCACAACGAGATAAACGTTGGGGATATAAAGGGTGTAGATATGGAGGAGGCAGATGGTGTTCAGGATTTTGAGACAAAGGTCTGGCTTGTTACAAATATGGACGCTGCCTTTTTTGGGTCACCCTATGATGTATTTTATGAAGGTAGTCAAGAGTCATTCTCACCCAAGACTATACCAAATACAAATGATAACAGAGGAAATCACTCTCATATAAACATCTATGATGTATCGTCTTCTGATACGGTAATGAGGTTTTCTATAAAATTCGATTTCAAAAGAAATGGGTTTCCTATTAAATGTGCAAGCTTCTTTGATGTCTCATCTCCCACACTTTTAGATGACTATATAGTCGTTGCTGCAATGGATACGCTCATAGAGACTAAAAATCATACTACCTTCGGTGGAGTAGTATCTGTTGTTGACTCCATTGGTGAGGTGAAGTGGAGGAGAAATATACTCGATGCCAATCTCTTTGCATCGCCAGGGATTGGAGATATAGATGGAGACGGAAAGAAGGATATTGTTGTATGTCCTTTCTATGTCTATTTATACGATACGGATAAGAAGAAACCAATTATATATAAGTCGGATTTAAAGCAGGAGAAGGATTCCGTATATCTAATAAAGGGTGATATATGGGCATATAATGAGGATGGTGATTGGATATTATACCTGAGTGAGGTGACTGATGGTGAGATTATCTGTACACCTTTGCTTGCGGATGTTGACTCTGATGGAAAGGATGAGATATTTTTTGGATGTAATGACGGATTTTTATATGGATATCAGCATCCTGGTAATCCCATTCCCGGTTTTCCAGTAAACCTTCATCAGTGGATATGGGCTACTCCTGTCTGGGATTCTCTTGCCAGTACACTTTATGCAGTCTCCGGGGATGGAAGGTTGTTTGCAATAGAGATATCTGACTCAGTATATACTAAATGGGCTGCACTTGAACCCTATGTTGGACAAATGAGCTCATCCTCACCTGTTGTTAAGTATGGAGATGGTATAATTGTATCAAGAGGAGATGGTTGGATTTACTCTGTTAGTGATTCTGGTACAATAAATTGGAAAAGAAATTTTGGGGCATATTCGTTCTACACATCACCTGCAATTGCTGAAGAAAATACAATCATCGTAGTTGGGGGTGAACTACACTCACTTAACATAAATGGGGCAGAGGCTCCTGGTTTTCCAATAAAACTCGATAATAAAGCTATACAATCATCACCTGTAGTTGGAGATATTGACGGGGATGGAGAATATGAAATTGTTATAGGACTTGATAATGGAAGTGTTATAGCTTACAGCTCCACAGGAGAGATTGTGGATTTCTTTCCTCTGTCAACTGGAGATGCAGTTTTGTCAACGCCACTCTTGTGTGACATTGATAAAGACGGTTTAGTTGATATTATGACAGGTTGTGATGATGGACTCTTATATGGATGGGAGTTCCCATGGAATTATGGTGAAATGCCCTGGCCAATGCTTCATAAAAATCCAGAGAATAATGGCATCTTTGATGATATAGCTATTGGTCCACTTATTCCTTCTAATATATTTGAACATGAGGAGTTTTATATATACCCCAATCCCGTACTTGGTGATGGTGGGTGGATAAGATATACGAGTGGTGATGCTGATGAGGTCAAAATAACTATTTTGGACATTGCTGGCAACATAAAATGTGAGTTCGAGGGAGAGATTGGTAACGGTGATGAGGCAGTACAGGTAAGAATACCAATAGGTAGACTTACCGGAGGTATATATATAGCAAGAGTTGAGGTTTTGATAGGTAATAGAAACATGATAAGGTTTAAGAAATTCTCCCTGATAAAATAACAGGTGGGTTTTGCTCACAAGTATAAACTTTGACAGACATCGTTGTTATTTCGAGGAGTCCGTCGTACGCCAAGAAGTGCGACGGATTGACGGACGACCTGCCTGCAAGCAGGCATTCTAAAGCTCATTCATTGGAAATTTATCACATTTACAGTAAAGGAGTATAAAGGATTCGTTCAGATATGTTCATTGTTCCCCACCTCACATGATTGCGGGAAAGATAGTATATAATTAACATTTAATTAGCAACAAAAAGAGAGAATGATCTATGCATGGAGGGCTTGATACCTCTATACAATATATAAAAGGTGTTGGACCAGCGAGAGCTAAACTTTTTGCCAAATTAGGTATTAAAAATATAAGAGACCTTTTATACTTCTCCCCACGCAGGTATGTAAAAAGATGTCATATAAAAGATTTAGTCTACAATAAAGAGGCTTATATCTGGGGAAAGGTTATTCATCAGGGAGTTAGATTCTCAAGACGCGGAGAGATAGTTACACTTGTTATAGACGATGATACAGCTATTCTTGAATGTGGCTTCTTTAATTCTCCTTTTTTAAAAGGCAGGTTTAAGTATGGAGATGAAATTGGGTTAATCGGTAAGACCACATTTTTTTCAAGGAAAGTGCAATTTATTAACCCCGAGATTGATACTGACCCCAACCTTAAACTTCTTCCAGTAATACCTGTCTATCCCCTCACATCTGGACTCCGTCAAAGAGACTTAAGAAAGACTGTTAGATTAGGATATAATAATTATAAACATTATATGTCTGAGATGCTTCCAGAGGATATTATAATTAGAAACGATCTCTATAGAGTACCAGATGCAGTAAGATGTCTGCATTTCCCTGAATCGGAATATGAAGCTAAAAGAGCAAGGTATAGGTTTGGATTTGAAGAGCTCTTTCTCTTTCAAATTGTAATGCAGATGAGGAGGGCCGAAAAGAAAAAGAAGGGAATAAAATTCAAGGAGGGCTGCAAGTATGCAAGGAGTCTCCTGGATTATTTGGGATTTGACTTTACAAACGCTCAGAAGAGAGTATTGCGGGAGATATTTGCTGACATGGAGAGTCCATATAGGATGTACAGACTCCTCCAGGGTGATGTAGGTTCAGGAAAGACCATAGTAGCAACTATATGTATGCTAAAGGCGATAGAATCAGGATACC
Organism: Caldifarciminota bacterium; assembly: GCA_030606335.1. Taxonomy (GTDB): domain Bacteria; phylum Hydrothermota; class UBA3073; order UBA3073; family UBA3073; genus JAGMCL01. The sequence continues at coordinate 6,799 of JAUWGP010000038.1, read as the reverse complement.
AGGCGGCACTTATGGTGCCCACAGAAGTTCTTGCAGAACAACATTATTTTGTCCTATCCCAGCTTTTGGAAAACTTAAAGAGTGATACTGTAATGCCTTATATTCTCACCGGCAGTACTCAAGCAAGAGAAAGGGAAAAGATATATGAAGGAATAAGAAAAGGAGAGATCGGTATTGTGATTGGTACACACGCACTTATAGAGGAAGGAATCGACTTCAAGTCCCTTGGGCTATGTGTGGTTGATGAACAACATCGATTTGGTGTAATGCAAAGACTTGCACTGAAAAAAAAGGGAGTGTCCCCTGATTTGCTTGTGATGACAGCTACTCCGATACCGAGAAGCCTCTCGCTGACATTGTATGGAGATATGGATATTTCGGTCCTGGATGAACTTCCTGCTGGTAGAAAATCTATATTAACAAAGTGGGTAAGGGGGTTGGGTAATAGAAGAGATATATATGAGTTTGTCAGGAAACAATTAAATTTGGACAGACAAGTATATATAGTATATCCATTAATTGAGGAATCAGAAAAACTTGATTTAGAAGCGGCGCAACAGGGATATGATAAGTTAAAAGCTGGTATGTTGAAGAAGTACAATATAGGACTTTTACATGGAAGAATGAGTGGGAAAAAGAAAGAGGAGACAATGCGTTTATTCAGGGATGGTAATATACAGATTCTTGTATCTACAACTGTTATAGAGGTTGGAGTAGATGTACCCAATGCGACAGTGATGGTTATTGAACACGCAGAAAGATTTGGTCTTGCACAGCTTCATCAACTCCGAGGGAGAATAGGCAGAGGAGAGGAGAAGTCTTACTGTATACTTCTAACAACTCAAAGAGTTGGAGAGGAGGCAGAGAAAAGATTGTCTGTATTAAGGGATGAAAGAGATGGATTCAAGATTGCAGAAGAGGATTTGAATATTAGAGGACCCGGGGAGTTCTTTGGTACTCGACAATCAGGTTTGCCTGAACTCTCATCACCTGATCTTATAATGGACACAAGACTCCTTTATAGAGCGAGAGACGAGGCAGAGAGATTACTTAATAAAGATAAGTATCTCCAAGGACCAGAGAATTCGGGTATAAGAAAGAACATAATTGAGAGATACAAGGAGAAGTTGATTCTTTTAGAGGCTGGTTAGGCATCTTACTACTCCTTTCTCCTTCCCTGTACGCTCCCTCTTGCTCGAAGTTTATATATTTTATTTTCCTTCATTATAATCTCTATGTAATCTCCACTCAGGCTATCATTGTCTGTTACCACAATTGGTTTACCAAGGAATATAAGAGAGTCTTTATCGATGTAGTAATAAAGGATATCTGAGAATATACTAAATCTTCCTTTTTCCAATATATTATTTCTTGAGATCAGGAGTGTATCGTCATATACTCTAACTGTATCAGACATAAGTTCTATTGTATCCTTATACGATAGTAATATGACATTTCCCCAGATTATACCATTTTTGTCCTTGAAATTATATAGCCCTTCATCCCCGCTTATTTTCCTGTCATTACTCCAGATTACAAGAGAATCTCTGGCATATATCTCTTCTCTTTCCTCATAGAACACTCCACTTTTTGCGATTAGTGTATCTTTGTCCTTTTCTGCCTTTATTCCGTTTTCAATGTAATATACATTATCAAAAAAGTATCTGCCAATTCCCCCGTATACTTTAAGGTTATCTTTTGTTATCGTGAGGTCTCCCCATACCCTGATACTATCATCTGTTAGAAATGCCATGTTTGATTGAACTCTTATGGTATCAAGTATCAGTTCTATATTCCCGTACAGGTAGGTATAAGGCTCAATGTAAATAGAACTATCAGCCTTTACGGTGTATGACAGAAAAACACTCAAGAATAGGTAAATCATTTGTCTTCACCTACTGCTCTCATCTCCCTTATCTTAATCTCTGTGAGGTTTGGGTTTGACTCAAAGTTATCACCCTTTATTATTCCATCTTCTGTAAATATAGTCACACTATCATCTGATACTATTTTATACTTTTCCTGTTTCCAGGAAAGTGTCTCTGTAAAGAGTTTTCTTCCAGACTCCATAGAGATTACTACCACATTTCCCTTTGCCAGCATATCTCCTGAGGGAAATACATAGCCAGCGTCTGCTGTGAGTATAGAGGAGATTTTTTCATCTAAATCATAAAAGGAGAGATTTACGTCATTTATACGTGAAGTATCCCCAGAAATATCTGCTCTCTTTGCCTGAAGCCTCCATAGTATTTTTCCCCTTACAGTCTCCACAACCTCAAATTCCTGTATTGTTTTGTCTGCTGTATGCTCTTCTGCCTTCTTATCCGTCCCTTCTTTTCCACACGAGAGAAGTAATAGAGTAAACAAAAGGAATGTATTTAGCTTTTTCATACGATCTTTGTCTCTCCTGTCAGGAGATTTCTTATATCCTGTAGTTTAAGTAAAAACATATTCTTTAACGATTTTTTGGTTACTTTCCTGTATACTGATATGAAGAATATGGTCTCAACTATATAGGCAGTTGTGGATGAAACAGCCGCTCCTATCATCCCGAATTTTGGTATTGTTATCAAGTTAAGCGTTATGTTCAGTATAACTGTTATTATCATCCCCCAGAGCACAAGTTCTGGTCTTCCCCAGCTTCCTGTAATCTCAGATATAAGAAGCTTGGGAAGCACCAGGGCAACCACACCGGGTAGTAGAATGAGATAAGGAATTGATGCAGGTAGAAAACTTTCTGTGTATAATAGGCGTATAGCAGGTTTTAGGAGAAATATCGATATTATGCCTGTAATTATAACAATCAACATGGTGATGGATATGGCATTTCTCGCTGTTTTTTCACTTATGCTGGAAGTTATAAACTTGGAGTATAGGACTAGAGAAACTCCCCTTGGAATGAGCCATAATATTTCGACCATATATATAGCAGTCGAGTAATAGCCAACCTCTTCTACGGTCGAGAAAAGACGTAGAAGTAGAATATCAAATCTGTAGTTTAAAAATGCCAGAAGGTCTATAAAAAATACCTTATATCCAAAATTTATACCATCCTTAAGATAGGAAAGATTAATATTACCTTGAGTATTAAGCAGCTTGGCTATAAAAAGAAAGCTCAGGATAAAGAATATCAGGTGTAAAGAAAATATTGATGATATACTGGCAAACAATTTATTTGGTAAGATGAAAATAAAGAGAGCGAGAAGTGCGAACTTACCGATTTGCCATAGGAGGTTCCAGTTGTTATGAGCTATAATTCTGTCCTTACTCAGGAAAAAATCGGGTATATATAACAGCCATACACCAGGGATAATTGTCAAAAGCACAAGCCACTTTAAAAGCGATGGAACACCAGGATAGATTTTAAAAATAATCCATCCTGCGAGAATGCCAAGACAACCTAATATAATTGAGGCAAAGAGATTACTTCGAAAGACATCTCCCTCAGCATATTTTCTTTTCCCTATAAAATAAGAACCCGAGACTGCGAATCCAAGGTTTATGCATGAGATTACAAGTTGAGGTATAAAAATTAGTGATACGAGTTCACCCTTACCAGCAGGTCCCAGAGTCCTATTTAATATAATACTTGTTCCGACCCCAAACAGAAGGCAGAGAATCTGAGTAGTAGTTGTGTGAAGGCTTTCTTTGAAGAGGTTCATCTAAGAGAGGTTCAAGGTGAAGACTTCAGTGTTCCCATCTTTTGGAACTTCTCTATACGTGTTTTAATGAGATTTTCTGCAGTCACTCCTGACAATTTATCAATTTCATTTATAATAAACTCTTTAAGTATAGATGCAGCCTCAGCAGGTTTTCTATGGGCACCACCAGGTGGCTCGGGTATTATCTTATCGACAACACCAAGCTTGAGGAGGTCCTGGGCTGTTATCTTCAATGCCTCTGCCGCCTCAGGAGCCTTTGATGCATCCCTCCATAGAATTGATGCACAACCCTCAGGTGATATTACAGAATAATAGGCATACTGCATAATGACAACTGTATCACCGACACCTATTCCAAGTGCACCGCCGCTTCCCCCTTCTCCTGTGATGATAACGATTATTGGTGTAGGCAGGTATGCAAATTCTTTAATATTTACAGCGATTGCCTGTGCCTGTCCCCTTTCCTCAGCACCTATTCCCGGATATGCTCCGGGTGTATCTACAAGGCTTACTATTGGTTTTCCAAATTTTGATGCGAGTTTGGCCACCTTTAATGCCTTTCTATAACCCTCAGGGTGAGCCATACCAAAATTTCTTTTTATCTTTTCCTTTGTACTTCTTCCCTTTTCATGTCCCATAAGCACCACTGATCGACCGTTTATTTTACCAAATCCACAAACAATAGCAGGGTCATCCCTGAAGCAGCCGTCACCATGGATTTCAAAAAATTCATCGGTTATATACCTTATGTAATCCATAAAGTAAGGCCTTTTTGGATGTCTTGCCAATTGTATTCTCTGCCAGGGTGTTAGGTTCCCGTATATATTATCCTGTATTAATTTTAGCTTATTCTCAAGGCTGACTATCTCATCTCTTAGGTCAGCAACACCCTCTTCCTGGAGTGTCCTGAGATCTTCTATCTTACGCTCAAGTTCGGCTATGGGTTTCTCGAATGGTAGAAATGTTCTTGGCATATCCAGAGTATACCACAAAATATGTGAAAAGTCAAGTATTTTGTTCTGCTGCATTGTGCTTGTATGTCATACCTATCTGAGAATAAGGAGATAAATAATTAAATTTTTTTCTTGAATTTTTATTCATTTAGTGTTATAATGTAATTGGGTCAATATTAAATTATATATAAAAGTTACATAATATTGGAAAAGCCATTGTCATTGTGAGGAGTCTGTCGTCCGTCAAGAAGTGCGACGGATTGACGGATGACGAAGCAATCTCATTTTATAACAGCGTAAACGCTGTCACTCCCTTATAACACAAAGGGAGTAACAAGAGGAATGACAGTCTTTAGACTGTTAGTAAAAAATGATACTGAATATGAGATTGCCACGCTCATCCCACAATTCAATAAGGATGGGGGATTCGCTCGCAATGACATGAGTGTAGTATGTCATTGCGAGGAGTCCGTCGATTGACGGACAACGAAGTAATCTCATCTCAGAAAGGATTGGTTTTATGGTGCCTATAGATAGAGTATAAAATGTAATTCAACAGGGATTTACCTGCAGTAAGCAGGCAAATAAGATAATTTAAGAGATTATAATTTTTTTATTTTTTATATAGAATCTCTTACAATCCCTGTTAATAAGAATCTTTAGATTGAAAGAAGAAGATGATTCTATGTTTATAATATAGTTTTGAATCGAGGACATGTTGTTGCATTATTTTTTTTGAAACATTAAAAAGAAGGGAGAAAAACTATGGATAAGATAATTGCATATTGTGGATTAGATTGCGGTAAATGCCCTGCACTTCATGCAACAAGAGAGAATGATGACGACAAGAGAAAGGAAGTTGCAAAGATGTGGTCTGAAATGTACAAATCAGATTTAAAACCAGAGGATATTAACTGTGATGGATGTCTTTCAGAAGGAGAAAGAATTTTCAACCACTGTAAGGTATGTGACATACGTAAGTGTTGCAGGGAAAAGGGTGTTGCTAATTGTGCCCACTGTGATGACTATGCCTGTGAGAAGCTGGGTAAATTTTTTGAAATGGCTCCTGACTCAAAGACCAGTCTCGAAGAGATACGAAAATCCCTTTAAGACATGTGAATGTAAATTGTATTAGTTCTCAATAATACATCTAACTTGATAGTTTGTATTAATTTTTTTATCTATTATTTGTAGTTCGTATCAACTATCTACCGACAGGTATATATGACACCTGGTTCTATTTTACCTGATTTATCCAGAGGGGAATTTTAGTAAAACGGAGGGCAAGGCTTCCTGACTGCCTTCAGGCAAGTCAGCCTTGCATAAGCAAACCTAAAGGTTTGCCCTACATTAAGAGGTAAAGCAAGGCTTCCTGACTGCCCTACCTACCGCCAAGTAAGTCAGTCTTAAGAGTCTATATCTCATCTCTACAAAGACAGCCCAGATGGAATCTTCTTTAGTCGCTGCCCTTGTACTTGAAGGATACCTTCACCTTTGCACGGTATGTGCAGACCTTCCCGTTCTCCAACTGCATATCTAATTTAACTACCTCTGCAATGCGAAGATCGCGTAACGACTGCGAAGCTATCTCTACAGCTGCTGTAGCAGCTTTCTCCCATGACTCGGTGCTCGTCCCAACCAACTCGATTATTTTGTACACACTCTCTACCATATCTCTCTCCTGGTATAATGTTCATTATACCTGATTACCCAGATATTAACTACACAACACCTTTAGTTAGGAAAAAATTACTCAGATTAATATACAAATCTCTTTACCTGACAACTTTTATTGCCAAAATTTACTAATAATCCAGTATGAAGTTTAGAAGCCTTTAAATATGAAAGTAATTGATATCCAAAGACTGATGGTATATTCCCTGTTAAAGCTTTAATCTCAACAATTACCTCATCTTCTATAACTAAATCTATTCTGAATTTACCAACCTGCTTGTCCTGGTATAATACCCTGAATTCTTTCTCTGTCTGATACGACAATCCCTCTTGAGCAAGTACTAATTTTAGTGCATTATGGTATATCTTTTCATTAAACCCGGGTCCTAACTCACGGTGCACCGTAAAACAGCAAGCTATTATGCGTTCTGTTAATGGATCTCTATCTTTCATCTGTGAAATCTTATTTTAATCAATGTAATCAGACATCCTGATCTTTATAGGATGTCT
>JAUWGP010000006.1 GCA_030606335.1 Caldifarciminota bacterium | reverse complement strand
ATGTTAAATGTTTAGTGTAGGAGCCCCGCCAAAGGCGGGACGAAAAGTTAAAGAGAGATAAGAGTTAATTGGTTGAATAGTTAATTGGTTGATTGGTTGAGTAGTTGATTGTTAAATGTTGAATGTTGAATGTTTAATGTTTGATGTTGAATGTGGAATTTTGGAAGTGGTTCCCCGTTGTTTTTGATTTTTCATTTTTGATATTTAATTTTTAATATTTGATATTTGTATGGGGGAATGATGAAAATATTTATAGATACAGCGAATCTTGATGAAATAGGTGAGATTACTTCATGGGGTATTATCGATGGAGTTACGACAAATCCTACATTACTTTCAAGAGAGGTAGAAAGGATTGGGAAAAACCCTGAGGATATCTTGAAGGAGATATGTAATATGGTTAAAGGTCCCGTATCAGCAGAGGTTACAAGCACTGATACCTCAGGTATTATTGACGATGGGAAAAAATTAAGAGAATTAGCAGAAAATATATGTATAAAAGTACCTATATGTAAAGAGGGACTTCTTGCAATAAGGAAATTGAGGGATGAGGATATAATGACCAATACCACCCTTGTATTCTCAGCTAATCAGGCTTTACTGGCTGCAAAGGCTGGAACAAACTTAGTCTCTCCATTTATTGGAAGGATGGATGATGTAGGAAACGAGGGAATGGAAATAGTTGGACAGTTAGTAACAATATTTGATAATTATTGTATGGATACAGAGGTTGTGGTTGCATCAGTAAGACATCCAATGCATATAATTGAGGCTGCAATTATAGGTGCTGATATCTGTACAGTTCCATATAATGTGATACTAAAGATGCTCAATCATCCACTAACAGACGTGGGTATAGAGAGATTCCTCAAGGACTGGGGTAAGATAAAGCCAAAATAATTTGCTTTAGTTGTGGTAAGCCACTGCACCGCTTTGGCGGGGCACTCCAATTACAATCCTGAAAAAACGGAGTGCATTAGCTTGCTAATGTAAGAGGAAAATTACCTTTCTTAACACGCAACAACTTTTTTTATTTACACCTTGAGGTTAAATGAAGTCCTATAACTTTATATCACTTATTTGGAAGGAAGAGACTGGTTATGTTTCTAAATATCTAGAACTTGGAGTAGCGAAGGAACACCTTGCGGGAACGCCTATCTCGTCGAAAGTGTGGGTTCTAAACTGTACAAAAAGTAGCCACAGCCTTTAGGTTGCAAAAAGCAAAGAGGTGATATGTGGAAGCATATATTAATATTGATGGTTGGGGTTACCATCACAGGTAATGTTGTGGCTTATGCAGATCTAACCAAAGGGACTGGCTTTTTGTGTTACCCGGACAAGTCAGGGGATTATCAATCCCACCAGATGCGAGGGTTTCCCATAGATATTTTTGGAGTAGGAGAGACTTCCCAGTCTCAATATATCAGAAGCAGGGATACAGATGAGAAATCGTTTGATTCATTGAATGTCAGGTTTATCGGAAACTGGCCATTCGGTCCATCCTTTACGGTCGCATATGATTCTTTGAGAAATATTTGCTTTTGCGGCTCAGGAGGCGGGGTCTATATATTAAATCTACAGAACCCATATAATCCACAAAAGCTGTCAGAAGACATCCATAGAAGAGGGATTGTTTACAGTCTTTTTTATAAAGAATCCGATTCCATACTTTATGTGACAGCAAGGGAGTCAGGACTTGAGCTCTGGGATATTAAAAATACTTCTCTACCCATAAAATTAGGCTATTATGATACACCTGGTAGGGCTTATGCTGTTGCGGTTTCTGGCTCATACGCATATGTAGCAGATGGTGGTGCTGGGCTTCGTGTAATTGATATATCAACACCCTCATCACCCACAGAAGTGGGTTATTATGAGACACCTGGCTCGGCTCGGGGTGTTGCGGTGGTTGGCTCATACGCATATGTCGCAAATTGGGATGCTGGGCTTCGTGTAATTGATATATCAACACCCTCATCACCTACAGAAGTGGGCTATTACGATACACCTGGCTGGGCTAATGGTGTTGGGGTTTCTGGCTCTTATGCATATGTAGCAGATGGTGGTGCTGGGCTTCGTGTAATTGATATATCAACACACTCATCACCTACAGAAGCGGGTTATTATGATACATCTGGCTGGGCTCGGGGTGTTGCGGTTTCTGGCTCATACGCATATATCGCAGATAATTATGCTGGGCTTCGTGTAATTGATATATCAACACCCTCATCACCTACTGAAGTGGGCTATTACGATACACCTGGCGGGGCTAATGCTGTTACGGTTTCTGGCTCTTATGTATATATCGCAGATGATTATGCTGGGCTTCGTGTAATTGATATATCAACACCCTCATCACCCACTGAAGTGGGCTATTACGATGCACCTGGCTGTGCTCTAGGTGTTACGGTTTCTGGCTCTTATGCATATGTCGCGGATAGGGGTGCTGGGCTTCGTGTAATTGATATATCAACACCCTCATCACCCACTGAAGTGGGCTATTACGATACACCTGGCGCGGCTATGGGTGTTACGGTTTCTGGCTCTTATGCATATGTCGCGGATTGTGATTCTGGGCTTCGTGTAGTTGATATATCAACACCCTCATCACCTACTGAAGTGGGCAATTATAAGACACCTGGCCATGCTTGTGGTGTTGATGCGGCTGGTTCCTATGCATATGTAGCAGATTGGTATGCTGGGCTCCGTGTAATTGATATATCAACACCCTCATCACCCACTGAAGTAGGTTATTAGCATTCTAGTATCTGTGTTATCGGTGTTTCGGTTGCTGCGTATTATGCATATGTCGCTTATTGGGGTGCTGGGCTTCGTGTAATTGATATATCAACGCCCTCATCACCTACAGAAGTGGGCTATTATGAGACACCTGGCTATGCCGAGGCTGTAGCGGTTTCTGGCTCATACGCATATATCGCAGATAATTATGCTGGGCTTCGTGTAATTGATATATCAACACCCTCATCACCCACTGAAGTAGGCTATTATAACACACCTGACCGGGCTTATGGTGTTGCAGTTTCCGACGCATACGCATATGTAGTAGATGGTTATTCTGGGCTTTGTGTAATTGATATATCAACACCCTCATCACCTACAGAAGCGGGCTATTACGATACACCTAGCTGGGCTAATGCTGTTGCGGTTTCCGGCGCATACGCATATGTCGCAGATTGGGATGTTGGGCTTCAGATTTATGAAAATTTGCTTTACGGTGTAGAGGAATCAAATGATATAGTCTTCCATTTGGACTTACGGATTATGCAGAATCCAGTAAGAGGCAACTACATTGTTTTGTGGTTCGATCTTCCACAGCAAGACAATATTGTATTAGGTCTTTATAATCTCCTCGGACAAAGGGTCAGGACTTTTTCTTTGAACCAACTCGCTCCCGGGGAGCATACGTTCAGATTGCCCACTTCGGGTTTTGCAAGTGGTATTTATTTCTTGAGATTAGAAAATGGATTTACAAACCAATCCATCAAACTGGCAATAATAGAATAGCATTAGATCTTAAAATTTCATTTTTATATTTCCTATCCTATTAAGAAAATAGAGTATGAAAAGATAAAATTAGTAAAATACTCAACATTATTTCCAAAAAATAAAATTAAGGGATTACCTGTCACAAGTAGCATAAAAAAGGTTAATTCTTGAAATAATAGTTTTAATGAATAATTTTTATAATATTTAGGCTCGTGAATCTAAAATTTGATTTATTTGGTTTTAGTTTATCTTGTTATGTGTAAAAACACCTACCTTTATAGATTATGTTATTTATTACTACTCCTTACCTTTATTATACCCCAATCAGTAGACTCTAATGAAACAGATGCTATATATAACTCGAGAAGGACTGCAATAGTTACGGCTGCTGAGAAGGTTTCTCCTGCAGTTGTCTCAGTTAGTGTATTAAGAAAAGAATATGTTAGAGCTGCTCCTCTTTTCAGAGACTCCTTTTATGACTTCTTCTTTCCAGGTCCTCTATATGAAAGAACCTTTGAGAGTCTTGGTTCAGGTTTTATTGTCTCAGAGGATGGATATATTCTTACAAACCAGCATGTGGTTGAAGATGCAAACATAGCAAAGGTTACACTTTCTTCTGGTGAGGAATATGATGCACGGGTTATTGGAATCTCGAAGGAGGTAGATCTTGCTGTATTGAAAATAGATAGTAAAAATCTTCCTTTTGCTACTCTTGGTAATACTGACAGTTTACTAATTGGAGAGTGGGCAATTGCAATCGGGAATCCATATGGCTTTCTTCTTGAAAATCCAGAACCAACAGTAAGTTGTGGTGTAATAAGTGGAATAAATAGAAATATAAACTCTCAGATTGATGAAAGAGTATACAGGACTATGATACAGACAGATGCTGCAATAAATCCGGGAAATAGTGGGGGACCACTTGTAAATGCTAACGGAGAGGTTATCGGTATAAATACTTTTATATTCAGCGAAAGCGGAGGTTCAATTGGTATAGGTTTTGCTATACCAGCAAATACTGCAAAGAATACGATGCAGGAAATATTAAAGGGAGAAGGTCAAAGAGTCTGGATCGGCTTGCAGGTTCAGAATCTTTCTCCACTTATGGCATTTGTACTCGATAGCCCGATTAGTAATGGTGTTATAGTTGCATCCATAGATAAAAGTAGTCCAGCATGGGATGTAGGTTTTGAGGCAGGTGATATAATATATAAAATTAGCAAGAAGGATATCAATAGTATAAAGGATTTTAATATATTAAAGGGTCAACTACAAGCCGGGGATAGGATAAAAATACATGTCATTAGAAATGGTAAGGAATACATGGGTGAGTTAATAGTTGGAAAGAGATAACAAAAATGAGAGATATACTTCTTTATATTACACTCATACTAATATTTATACTTACAGGATGCAATGAGAAAGCGGATGAAACATTTCAGGAGATTACAACAATTCTCGATAGCGATTACTATTCTATGGTCAAATCCCTTATCGATAATGCAGAAAATTCGATTGAGGTTATGATGTTCCTTGTAAGTGATACAACAGAAAACTTTGGGGAACCCGGGGGATTATTTTCAGCAATATCAGATGCATACTCGAGGGGTATAGATATCAGAGTTCTTCTAAATACTATAGAAATAGGTAACATCAAGGCGATAGAGTATCTCAAGATAAGAGGTATATCTGTAAAAAAGGCAGATAAATATTCTCATACAAAACTAATAATTATTGATGATGGTGTTGTTGTTCTCGGTTCTCATAACTGGACGGCTTCTGCATTTGGTACAAATTATGAAGCAAGTATATTAATAAGGGATGAGGTAACAGCTTCTAAGTACAAGAACTACTTTAATGAACACTATGATGAGGGTGTAGAGCCGTAGAATAGTAGGGAGTAGAGCGTCCCAGTGGAATAGATAATTAATTCCACGGGATAAATAGGGCGTAGGACGAGAAACGGGGAAGAGGGAGTAGGGCAAGGCTTTAGCCTTGCAAGAAGAGGGATGTAAGATTACAAATTTCTAATTACTAATGGAAAAGACAATAGACCACAGACTACCCCGTAAAGTCGCTTCGCTCCAACCATAATGTAATAAAGTTATACATTACATATGGCAGGCAGGGCAGGCAGACAACAGACCAAGAAGAAACGGGGAAGAGGGAGTAGGGCAAGGCTTTAGCCTTGCAAGAAGAGGGATGAGAGATTACAAATTTCTAATTACTAATGTCGAATTTCTAGTTAAGAAATACAAACCAAATAAACCAATGATTATTTTGATTTTTAATCTTTAATTTTTGATATTACTATTGGGGGTTTTATGATAGAAGTGAGGTTACACGGCAGAGGAGGACAGGGAAGTGTGGTTGCCTCTAAAATGCTTGCCTCTGCGATTTTGAAAGACGGTAAATGGGCTCAGGCATTCCCTGAGTTTGGTGTCGAACGAAGAGGGCAGCCTGTGACCGCTTTCTTAAGAATAGATACAAAACCCATAGGTGCCCATTACAGGATATATAAACCCGACCATATCATAATTCTCGATCCGACACTATTAGGACAGATAAATGTAACCGAAGGTTTGAAAGATGGTGGATGGATAATTATAAATTCCTCTAAATCTCCAGACAAGATAGATATAAAGGGAAACTTCAAAATTGCAACTGTAGATGCTACCGAGATTGCTATTAAACATCGTCTTGGTTCAAAGGCTGCACCAATCGTCAATACAGCAATAATAGGAGCTTTTATAAAGGCTACTCAGACAGTTGGATTAAACTCGATTCTACAAGCAATAAAGGAAGAATCGCCTGCAAAACCTGAAGAGAATGCAATGGCTGCGAAAGAAGCATATGATAATACAATGTTGGAATAGTTTGTTAGTTGGTAAGTTTGTAAGTTGGTTAGTTGGACAGGACCAAACAAAGTAGCTAACCAACAACCCAACAAACTAATAGACCAACAGACTACGATACTAACAAACTAACTAACAAACTAACCAACCAACTAACAAGTATTTAATATATAATCATTGATTTTTAATCTGATTTACCGGGGGGTTATATGTCAGAGGCTAAGAAGATCGACTGGAAGGGAGTGGACGATATGCCAGAGATGGCTGTATCGCTTTCGAGCATGCGGGTGAATAAGACCGCATCATGGAGGAACTTGAAGCCTATAATAGATTATGATAAATGTAAACCCTGTGGGATTTGCTGGAAGTTCTGTCCAGAACCTGCAATTTTACTTAAAGAAGACGGTTCTCCAGTGATTGACTATGACTACTGTAAGGGATGCGGAATATGTGTAGAAGAGTGTCCCAGGAAGGCTATAACTATGCACAGGGAGGAAAGATGATGAAGGTAATAATGGGTAATCACGCACTCTCATATGGAGCAAAATTATCAAGAGTTCAGGTTATAGCTGCATATCCTATAACTCCGCAGACACAAGTTGTTGAACTACTTTCTGAAATGTGTGCTAATGGGGAACTCGATGCAAAGTTTGTTAAGGTCGAATCAGAACATTCTGCTATGGCTGCTTCCATAGGTGCATCAGCTGTAGGTGCAAGGGCTTTTACTGCAACGTCAGCCCAGGGACTTGCATTAATGCATGAGATGATTCACTGGGCAGTAGGTGCAAGAACTCCCATTGTGCTTGGAAACATAAACCGTGCCATGGGACCACCCTGGTCAATCTGGACTGAGCAAAATGATTCTCTTTCTGAAAGAGATACAGGTATAATGCAGGTTTATTGTGAGTCTAATCAGGAGGTTCAGGATACAGTTATACAATCTTTCAGAGTTTCTGAAAAGTTGCTTTTACCCTGTATGGTTGTTCTTGATGCCTTTTATCTATCACATACATATGAACCGGTTGACATACCTGAACAGAGTCTGGTAGATGAATATCTGCCAGCATTCAATCCTCCATATAGGCTTGACCCAGATGATCCTCATACATTTGGTAGTCTGACAGATTCAAAGTGGTATTACGAGCTCAGATACAAAATAGAAGTTGCAATGAATAAGGCAAGAGACGAGTGGAAGAAGGCAAATGAAGAATTTGAAAATCTTTTTGATAGAGGATATGGATTAGTTGAAGATTATAAGTGTGAGGATGCAGATTTAATACTCATAACATCGGGAACAATAACTGGTACTGCACGGATAGCTGTGGATATCTTACGAGAAAAAGGAAAGAAGGTAGGACTTCTTAAGATAAGGGTATTCAGACCGTTCCCCATTGATGAAGTCAGAGATGTACTGGGTGGTGCCAAGAAGGTTGCCTGTATTGATAGGAATATCTCCTTTGGTCACAGCGGTATATTCTTTGCAGAGGTAAAATCTGCACTCTATAACAACTCTAACAGACCACCGATATGGGGATACATTGCTGGACTTGGAGGAAGGGATGTAACACCTGAAACTGTGATGGAAATAGTAAAGAGAACAGAAGAGAGTGATACACCAGAAGAACTTATCTGGATAGGGCTGAAGAAGGGATAGTAATCAGTAACCAGTAATCGGTAACTAAAGGCTCTTAATCACTGATTACCGATAACCAATTTGCTGATAGGAGCGACCGCCCGGTCGCGATAAGTAGGGAATAGAGTACAAGTTGGACGGCAAATTGAACATTTTTTAAATTTTGATTTTTGAACTTTGATATTTATTTTTGCAGGGGGGTTCTATGCGTCTTACAATTCCAGAAGAAGAGATAATGAGTCCAGGTCATCTTGCCTGTCAGGGATGTGGGGCAACTCTTGCAGTTAGGTTTGTTCTGAAAGGTCTTGGAAGAAATACTATTATGAGTATACCTGCATGCTGTTGTACGGTTATAGATGGTCCATTTCCCTATACTGCTTATGGAGTTCCTATTTGGCATACTGCCTTTGAAACAGCTGCTTCTGCTGCCTCGGGTATTAAGGCAGGTCTTGATGTACTTGGACGTAAGGAAACCACAGTTCTTGCCTGGGCAGGAGATGGAGGAACTTTTGATATAGGAATACAGGCATTATCAGGTGCTGCAGAGAGGGGAGATGATATGATATATGTCTGTTACGATAACGAGGCATATATGAACACAGGTATTCAACGTTCATCAGCCACACCTTATGGTGCCTGGACAACCACGACACCAGTCAAACATCCAAAGAATAGACCCAAGAAGGATATAGTTGCAATTATGGCTGCACACCGCATTTCTTATACTGCTACTGCTTCAATAGGATATCCCGAGGATTTGATAAAAAAGGTAAAGAAAGCAAAAGAGAGTGAGGGAACGAAATTTCTCCATATAATTGCACCCTGTCCTACTGGATGGAGGAGTCGTCCTGATGACACTATAAAACTTGCAAAGCTTGTAGTTGAGACAAATATTTTTCCCTTATATGAGGTAGAAAATGGTGAGATATGGAAATTATCCAAGAAATCCAAAGGTACCCCAGTAATAGAGTATCTCAAACTTCAGGGAAGATTCAGGCATTTAAAAGAAGAGGACGTACAAACTATTCAAATGAATGTCGATAAAGAATATGAAAGACTACTTAAAAGATGCAATGAAAGTAGTAATCAGTAATCAGTTATCAGTAATTGGTGCATAGTGAATCGTTGTCGTGTTATCTTTACATAATTAGAATCTATATTAATCTGTGAGAATCTGCGTCCCCCAATTTATTTCTTTAATATATGAAAAATCGTGAACTCGCATACATGTTCCAAAGAATTGCAGATGCACTCGAATTCAAGGGTGACATCAGGTTCAAAATAAATGCATATAAAAAGGTGGTAAGGGTGCTCTTTGATATGACCGAGGATATAGAAACGGTTAGTAAGGAAGGAAGGCTTCGAGATATACCCGGAATAGGAGAGGGAATAGCAAAAAAGATCGATGAATACCTGAAAACAGGCAGGATGAAGAAATATGAGGAAGTAATGGAAGAAGTACCAGAGGAACTACTCATGCTTATGGAGGTTTCATCGATTGGTCCCAAGACCCTGGCACTCGCTTATAATAAGCTTGATGTCAAAGATAAAAAAGACCTGATCCGGGTTATGGATAATGGAAGCCTTGCAGGTCTTGCTGGGATGGGGGAGAAGAAGATAGAGAAGATGAAGAAGGCTATACAAGCATATGAAAAAGGTCATGAAAGGATATCAATAGGAGATGCAGTTACTATTGTTGATGAAGTATTATCATATTTGAAGAAAAAATTTCCAAAAATTAGGTTTACACCATGTGGTTCACTTCGCAGGATGCAAGAGACAGTCGGTGATATAGATATAACAGCTGGTTCCTCAAGGAATAAGGAGATAATAAATGTCTTCAAAAGTATGCCTTCTGTTAGTGAATTAATAGGTGCAGGGGATACGAAGGCTTCAGTTATGGTTCCAATAGGTGGGCATTCAGTACAGATTGATCTTCGTGTGGTTCCTGAGGATTCATATGGTGCCTGTATTCAGTATTTTACTGGCTCAAAGCCTCATAATGTTCATCTTCGTACATTGGCTGTAAAAAAGGGACTAAAGTTATCAGAATATGGAGTTTACAGGGATGAAAAAAGGATAGCTGGACGAACAGAGGAGGATGTGTATAAAATACTTGGTCTTCCATGGATTCCTCCGGAGATAAGAGAGGATACAGGAGAAATAGATGCAGCTATAAAAGGGATTCTTCCCAAACTTATTGAATATTCTGACATAAAGGGCGATCTTCACATACACTCCAATTATTCAGATGGGACAAGTACTATTTTAGAAATTGCAAAAAAGGCAAAGGAACTTGACTATGAATATATATGTATAACGGACCATTCTGAAAGAGCAAAATATGCAGGAGGTCTTTCACTTACTAAACTAAAGGAAAGAAATGAGTTGTGTAAACAAATAGAGCAGGAGCAAGGAATCAGAATATTTAGAGGTATTGAGCTTGAGCTCGTACCGGGTCATATTGAGTATCCCGAGGAATTAATCCGTGAACTTGATATAATAACACTTGCAATTCACCACAGAAAAGAAGGATATGATTTTACAAGAGATGTGATATCTACATTTTCTTTTATACATGTATTTGCCCATCCAACTGGCAGGTTGTTATCCGGTAGGTCAGAATATAAAATTGACCTGAAAACGATATTTCAAGAGGCAGCTAAGAATAACGTTTTAATGGAAATAAATGGATATCCTGACAGATTAGACCTCTCAGACGTAAATGTGAGGGAGGCTAAGAAATACGGTACTAAATTCTCAATCTGCTCAGATGCACATAGCAAGGATAAACTTAACCAGATGAAAATTGGTGTTGGGACTGCAAGAAGGGGATGGGCAGAGAGGGAAGATGTGATAAATACTCTTTCACTTAATAAGGTTGAAAATTGGCTTGAGAATAAGAAATTCTTTAAATTAAAGGATCATTAAGTAGATTTGGAAAGAAAGTGTCAGACAAAACAAGAAAGGATGCCACATGAGAATTATTGTAAGTGTAAAGCAGGTTCCTGATACACAGGACGTGAAGATTGACCCCGAGACAAATACGCTCATAAGGGAAGGTGTGCCTTCTATAATGAATCCTCTTGATGCCTATGCTGTTGAAGAGGCTTTGAGGATAAAAGAGAGTAAGGAGGTTGAGATAATTGTGATATCCATGGGACCACCACAGGCAGAGGATGTTTTAAGAGAGGCTATAGGTATGGGAGCAGATAAGGCCATTCTTTTGACTGATCAGAGGTTTAAAGGTGCAGATACTCTTGCAACGTCCTACACACTGAAGAAGGCTATCGAAAAGATAGGTGATTTTAATTTAATAATGTGTGGTAAACAGGCAATAGATGGAGATACTGCTCAGGTTGGGCCAGAACTGGCAGAATCGCTTGGAATACCACAGGTTACTTATATCAGGAAGATAGAGGAAATAGATGAAAACCGGGCTGTAGTTGAAAGGATGACCGAGTGGGGGTATCAAGTGATAGAAACGCCTCTCCCGGCTGTATTCACAGTCGTTAAGGAAATAAATGTTCCCAGATTACCTTCATTGCGGGGAAAGATGAAGGCTAAAAGTGCAGAGATTACTCAATGGGGGTTAGAGGATATTGGGGCTGATGAAAAAAAGGTTGGGTTGTCAGGTTCACCCACCTGTGTTGTAAAGATATTTACACCTGAACGTAAGAAGGCAGGTGAGAAATTTACAGGAAGCAAGGAAGAAGCAGCAGATAAAATACTCAAGTTTCTTAAGAGTATCTCATAGGGTCAGGTCTTCAGATTTCAGTTTTAAAGGTGTTTGAGGTTAACAAATATGGCGAGACCTTTACGCATAGAATTTGAAGGTTGTTTTTATCACATAACATCAAGGGGAAACGAAAAAAAGCGAATATTTAGAAACACAGGAGACAGAAGGAGATTTCTTTCGCTTTTTAAAGATGTTAATCATTCATATAGTGGTGTTATTTATTCCTATGTTTTAATGGACAATCACTACCATATCTTGATGGAGACAATGGAAGCAAATCTCTCTAAGATAATGCATCATATCAATGTTTCTTACACAGTTTATTTTAACAAGAAATATCGAAGAGTTGGACATCTTTTTCAGGGAAGATATAAGGCATTGGTAGTGGATAAAGAATCGTATCTACTTGAACTTTCCAGATATATTCATCTTAATCCTGTAAGGGCTGGTATAGTGAAGAAACCAGAAAATTACAGGTGGAGTAGCTATCAATATTACATTGGCAAGAATAAAGTTATACCCGAATGGCTTAATATAGAATGGTTAGTTGAAAGATTTGGTACGGATAAAAGCTTTGCTTTTCAACAGTATCGTAGATTTATAGAAGAGGCGATAACAAAAGATATTAAAAATCCTTTTGAAAATACCTTTGTCAATACTATTCTTGGGTCTAACGATTTTGTGGAAAAGGTTAGGAAAATATCTCAAGATAATGTTAAAAAGGATTATGAAATCCCTGCAACAAAATCTCTTATTTGTTCTTATGATATTGAAGATATATTAAAAATTGTATCGGAATATTTCAACATTAATATAGGGGAGATAAAAAGAAAAAAATATAGATTCCTACCACGTAAAGTCGCAATATATCTTTCAAGGAAAAACACTAGTCTATCTCTTAAAGAACTTGCTAACTACTTCGATGTGGGTTACACTGCAATATCTGAAAGTATAAGACAGATCAAGAGAAATAAATATGTCATGAATCAAATAGGTAAAATAGAACAAAATTTAAGGATATAAAACTGAAATCTGAAGACCTGACCCTTTGGAGGTTGTATGTCTATAAAGGTAATCACAGAAAGTTGTAATGGTTGCGGAGATTGTGTGTCAGTATGTCCGTATGAAGCAATAATGGTTGAGAAGGGAAAAGCACAAATAGACCTTGATAAATGCACTCTATGTGGTGCATGTGTACCAGAATGTCCCCTTGATGCTATAGTGATAAAAAAGGGGATTTCAAAAGAGAAACCTTCTGATTATTTTGGTGTAATGATATTTGGTGAGACAATAGACAATGGAGTTCACAAAGTTGTATATGAACTACTCTCAAAGGGCAGGGAGCTTGCAGATAAGTTGAAAGTAGAACTGTCAGTATCATTTATTGGTGATGATAATTTTCCTCCTGATAATATAATGGTAGATGGAGTAATAAGAAGGGGTGCAGATAAGGTGTACATATTGAGAAATAAGACATTTAAGGAATTTCTGGTTGAACCATACACAGATGCCCTTGTCTATCTGATAGAGAAGTATAAACCTGAGATAGTTCTTGCAGGCGCAACATCAGAAGGCAGAAGTCTTCTCCCAAGGGTTGCTGCGAGATTGGAGACAGGTCTTACAGCGGATTGTACAGGACTCGAAATAAACGAGGATGAACTTTTAGTTCAAACCAGGCCTGCCTTTGGGGGAAATATAATGGCTAAAATTATTTGTGAACATAAAAGACCACAGATGGCTACTGTAAGATATAAGGTTATGGAGGAGGCGTTAGAAAAGGAAAGAAATGGGGATGTTATAATTGACGAATTTGAACCCAAGCCACACAAAACCAGGTTTCTTAAGAAAAAGATTGACCAGACACAAAAGGTAAACCTTGAAGATGCTGATATAATCGTATCAGGTGGGAGAGGACTACAGGACCCTAAAAATTTTTCTTTATTGCAGGAACTTGCCAACCTTCTTGGGGCAGCACTTGGTTCATCAAGACCTCCTGTAGATGATGATTGGATACCGTATTCTCACCAGGTTGGTCAAACAGGCAAGACTGTAAGACCTAAAATATACATAGCCTGTGGTATATCGGGTTCCATTCAACACCTTGCAGGCATGTCTTCGTCTGACTACATCATCGCAATAAACAAGGACCCAGATGCCCCCATATTTAATATAGCTGACCTTGGGATAGTTGGTGATCTATTTGAGGTAGTTCCTGAGTTGATGAAAAAAATTAAAAATGGAAAGTAAATCAAATAGTCCAAAGCATGAGAGGTTTAGGCATATATTTGTTGTATCAGATGCGACCGGGCATACTTGTGAGCTTGTGGTTAAGGCTGCCCTTTCACAGTTTGATACTTCAATGGCAATACTTCATAAGGTTCAGTATGTGAGAGACATACAACAAGTAAAAAAGGCTGTTAAAGATGCCAGTAAGGTCAACGGGATTGTTGCCTTTACACTTGTTTCGCCTGAGTTAAGGAAGACAATGCATCAGGAAGGAATAAGATTAGCTGTAGCAGCCATTGATATTATGGGTCCTATTCTTACAAGACTCACAGACCTACTTGAGATTTCACCACTTGCACTTCCTGGTTTATTCAGACATCTTGATGAGGATTATTTTGCAAGGATTGAAACAATAGATTTTGCTGTTAATCATGATGATGGAGCAAAGCCAGAGGAACTTAATCTTGCTGACCTTGTTCTTGTTGGGGTATCAAGAACATCAAAGACACCCATAAGTATCTATCTTTCTTACAGAGGATATAAAGTAGCAAACGTACCAATAGTTTTAGGTTTTGAACCTCCACATCAGCTTTTCGAAATAGATAAAAATAGGATTATAGCAATGACAATAAATCCTAATAGACTTCAGATGATAAGAATGGCAAGGTTGAGTCGTCTGAAAATCCATGATATTGATAGTTATTCGAATATAGATAGAATAGAAGAAGAGATAAAATACAGCATACAGATATTTAATAAGATGGGTTGGGTAGTGATTGATGTTACGTCAAAATCGATTGAGGAATCATCTACCTTAATTATGGAGCTTATAGGAAAGAGATAATTTCAAACAGTATGATAAACACTAAAGTAACTAACATGAGAGGATATTAATAAACTTATATGAACGTGATTTAATGCATATAGGATTTCTTTCTGGAGGAACGAAATGACTGTATCTGCATTTCAGAAAAAGATAAGAGATATATATTTGGAAAAGGATTCAGGTAGGGGTATTGAAGCTACTTTTAATTGGCTTGTTGAGGAGATAGGTGAACTTGCAAGGGCAATAAGAGGTAAGGCTGACATGGAAGGAGAACTTGCTGACTGTGCTGCCTGGCTTTTTTCTGTAGCAAATATATTGAATGTTAATATGCAGGAGGCAATAGCTAAATACGAGAATGGATGCCCGAAGTGCGGGAAGATACCCTGCGTCTGTGATTAAGTTATTTGCAATACCTCATAAAAAACAAGGAGGACTGTATGCTGCTTAGATCTATATTGGCGGGTATCCTGTTATTTTGTTCTGTGTCTCTGTTTGCGATATCGGATGTGTTCCATCTATCGCTTTCGGTGGGAGATAAGTGGATATACACTGAACATACAGTGACGATAATGCAATCCACATCATATGGAGGTAATCAATGGTATGGGTTTACAATCTTTCCTTCACCCGAATCTCTTTCATCTGAATTATGGGAAGTTGGAAGCGAGACATGGGATAGTCCTGCGGATAACTGGATGGCTGTTCTTCAAAATGAGGTAGGATCTTCCATTTATATAATTGACAAGATAGGAGATATTAATTCTACAGAGGTTTTGAAAACACCTATTACCAAAGATGAGTGCTGGTTTGCCACGTTGCCTGATGGAATAAATGTTATTTTCACTTTGGGTAATAGAGAGGATGTGGTTGTTCCTGCAGGGACATATCAGGACTGCTGGAAGGTGTGGACAGAATTTAACAAGTATGATCCCAATGTTGAAATAACATACCATATTATAGACTATACCTGGTATGCTGATAATATTGGAGTAATAAAAGACTCAGTCTATGTGGATAATACCGCAAATCCTGACTGTTATGAGGTGTATGTCTATAAGTTAATAAGGTATATGCCAGCAGGACAATAAAAGGATATTATAGAAGAATTAATAGCTATGAATTCTATATTCATACTTTTAAGTTTACTAACAGCAGATTTTCCTATCTGTAATGCCTCCGGGAGGCAGTGGCATCCGTCGGTTGCATCCTGCCGTGAGAGGTATCTTGTGGTGTGGGAGGATAACAGGGAAACTGGAGAATTTTTCAACAACGACATCTGGGGACAGTTTGTATCGAAGGAAGGTGTTCTCATAGATACCAACTTCCCAATCTGCATGGCAGACAGCGGGCAGTGGAAGATTGACATTGCCTTTGGGGATAGTAATTATCTGGTGGTGTGGTGTGACCATCGTACAATACCCTATGATATTTACGGGCAATTAGTTTCTAAAGAGGGGACACCAATAGATAGTGAGTTTATAATATGTACCGAGGATGATTACCAGAATGCACCAGCTGTTGCCTTTAATGAGATGAATTACTTTGTTGTATGGTATGGAAATGGGATTCACGGTCAGATAATTTCCCCGGATGGAGGGCTTATAGATACAAGTTTTCTTATATCCTGGGAAGGCGGCTGTAAGTATTACCCTGCGTTGGCGTTTAATGGCACGAGATACCTTGTAGTATGGGCGGATTGGGGAGATAAAGATATGCAGACAACATGTGATGTTTATGGACGGCTTATAACCTCAGAAGGCACTCCTATTGATACTCCATTTATAATATTAAAGGGTAGTAATACCATAACATATCCTAACATCGCCTCTAATGGTATGAATTATCTTGTAGTGGCTGCCTATAGTGATACTGTCTTTGGGCAACTAATCTCTACTGATGGCTCACTCATTGGTGAGCCAGTTGTAGTAGCGGCAGAGCCGGAGAGCAGTAGAGGAATACCTGCAGTAGCATACAATGGGATAAATTATCTCGTGACATGGTCGGATACCCGCAATGGATATGGTGATATCTACGGTCAATGGGTTTCTTCAGAGGGTGTTTTGATAGATACCAATTTTGCTATAAGCTCTGCACCCTGGTGGTCCTCGGAGAACCACTCTGCCATTGCGTGCTGCGATGGGAACTGTCTGGTGGTATGGAGTGATACACGGGGACCAGAACCAGACTATGATATTTATGGAAGTATAGTTACCAATGTAGGAATACAAGAGGAGCCACAAGGAGGAGAACTTACATTGGAGGTGTATCCCAATCCATTGAGGTATAAGGCGGATATCAGCTATCAATTATCCATAAAAAGCCGGGTCTCGTTAAAGATTTGCGACATCTCTGGTAGGACGGTTGTTACTTTATTTAACAAGATAGAGGAACCGGGTTGTCATAGAATAACATGGGATGGCAAGAATCTTCCTGATGGAATTTACTTCATTAAATTAGAAGCAGGGGGATATAAAAAAGGTAAAAAGATAATCATAATAAACTAAAAAATTAGGAGGTGAGCATGAAGAGGGTGTGGATTTTAATAATAAGTATAGGAATATCCTTTCATCCGATCCTATGTAATGCATGGAATGCCATAACGCATGAAAGAATGACTGCACATACTTCAAATATCCTCAGGAATTCACAACTTCCGTTATCCTATTCCCGTCTTGCTCATAAAAGTTGTTATAAAATACCGCAATATCCCAGGATTGCTGACCCTAAAACAGGAGATGTTGAATTGACTAACTGGAGTCCAGAGATCTATGATAACTGGATGTGGTTAAAATTTAATGATGCCTCATATGCACAAGATATAGCATATCTGGGTGATATGTTAAAAGATGATACTCTTCTATTATGGTTGAGCAAGAATGGTGATATCCATGGAGATGATAGAAATCATATAATTGCAATTGCTTCAATCTTTGTACATCCCATAGTTACTGAACTACTATTAGATTGGTATAACGACAATACAGAACCTCAGGTTGGATTGGGTCTTAAAGAGGACCCCTTTGAATTAACTGAAAATCTTATTGTTAGTTCAAACTGGCCCGACCATTACAGTACATTCGAAGGCAATAGAGATAATATTTACTATGGCTGGAATGTGCTTGACCATTGTTGGAGTCACATACCAGGTGGCTCTGATTATTTCGGACAGCTTCCTGATAGGATAGAGGAATATTATAACTGGGCAGTTAATAGCTGGTATGATAATAAGATTCAAGGTCTGAGGTGGTTAGGAAGGGCATGCCATCTTATGGAGGACGCTAATTATCCACCACATGGCTTTTCGCATACACTTTTAGGTCTTTATGCATTGAGGCATCTTTTCTCAACTGGTATTCTAGACAATGCAGCTGATAGCTGGTGGGGTAATTATTATTATCGATATGATGATATCCTTGATATACAATTTGATGTGAGCGATAAGGCAGAGGCTGATCTTATATATGCTGCTGATTTGAAAGGATATTGTGATGGTATAGACCCTTCTTGGTGGAACTTATGGCAGGCTACAAAAGATGACATTGACCATGTCTTGTGGGCAACAATGCCAAGGAGTGCAAATAATACTTCCGCACTTATTGGGAAATTTTTAAATGAGGTAGGCTATCTGGGGGAACCATTACCCTGGATTGCAAATATAACTGAAAATAGTTTAGATATCAATTGGAGGGATAATTCAAGAGGAGAGACGGAGTTTGAGATATGGAGAAAAGAAAGTGAAGATGGGGATTCTGTGAGAGTAGGAATTATTCCAAGCACCTTCCCCGATGGTGAGGGAGGGGTTTATTTGTGGCAGGATGTTGAGCCATCTGTTGACAGGGGTCAGCCCTATTGGTACAAAATCCTTGCTAAAAATGCAGGCAGGGAGTCGGATTTTTCTGAAACAATTTCAGCGACGGTTCTCTGGTTGAACCCTGTTACAGGACTCACAGTTATACCAATATCATACAAGAAGGCAACGCTCTCCTGGACTGATAATTCAAATTATGAATCAAAATACAGAATAGAACCTGTGGACTTTATTTTTGAGAATGAGGAACCTGGAACAGGCAATAGTGTGACCACAACGATCGATGTCCTTGAACCAGATACACCATATGAAATAAGTGTCCGAGCACTTGATAGTGAAAACCATGAATCCCCTGTGGTTGTAAAGAGGAAAATTCTTTGTATAGGTATAGAGAAGATTGTAGTAAAGCCCCTTAATACAGGATTGCATGTAAGCTGGGAAAAACCAAATGTTCCCTTTTCAACCCAGACTGTAGTTGTAAGGAAGGAAGAGTCAAAGAGTATAGACTGGGACCCAGTTGATGGTATTGAATACACAGTTGGAGAGGAAGTATCACCAGGTATTGTAGTTGTATACAATGGAAATGAAGCAGAATTCATTGATGATGGTCTTGAGAACTATATAACCTATTGCTACAAGGCGTTTCCTTATGATGAGGATATTATATATGCTAAAGGAGATATTGATGATGCGTTCCCTTCACCTATCAGCCTTTCTCTCTCTGATCCCCGTGTGGGAATAGGTGATAATAACTCACAGAATATAATTGTTGATCAGGATGGAGTTATACATATGGTGTATGCTGCACCAGGAGAGCGGGATTATGGAGGGTGTGAGTCGGAGATCTGGTATGTCAACTCTCTCGATGGTGGTGATAACTGGAGTGAGCCTTTTTGTCTTACAGCAGAAGACCTTGAACCAGGCACCTATATTTATCCTACTCTAACAGTTACCCCTGATGGGACAATATGTGTTGTATGGGTGAAGTATTTACAACTTTTAGGTAAAACTGGAGAGGATGAATTGTATTTTGCTTATAATCAACTAGATGGGAGTTGGCATACTGAATACCTTGGTATGCCTGGTGGACATATTAATCCACCGAGTATTGCTGTTGACACAGATGCTATGCTCCATATTGCAGCTGATATTAATGTTCCTCCACCAGTTGGTATTAATGAATGGGTATGTTATCTTGGATATTCCTCTTTCGATATTTCAGAACCTGATATTAATTTCCCACAGAATATAATAGCTTATCACGATAATTTCGATTCCGGACCCACTAATTACAATTATTGGAATTTTAGTTCTCCAGCAATTGCTGTAGTTGATAATGTACCACATATAGTATGGGGAGAGACTAATCACTACTATGTTTATGAAGAATGGGGAACTAATTCCTGGATATACCATGCAAGTGGTAGTGATTGGGATGTAATAAATACTATAGATGCATATGGTGTAAGAAGCCCCTCGCTTGCAGTCTCTCCTGATGGTTTACTTAATGCTGTATGGATAAAGGAATCTTATCCTTTCGAGGTTCGCCTATCTCGTTTTGATGGGAGTTCCTGGAGTGATTTTGAATCTGTTGGTCCTATATCCGATTATTCTTATCCCGTAGTTACAGTATCCTCCTCTTCAGATATCTTTGTAGTATGGGCGCATGATATAGATGAAGAGAGTGCTGTTGTTTGTAGAAGAAAACACATAGGACAATGGGATAATACAACTTTTAACCTCACAAAAACGCTTTCCAGAAATCATTTTCCTCATATTACCTTGTTAAATGAAGATGGTTATCATCACCTTTGTGGAGTATGGGCATTTAGTAATTCATCTCCTTATAGTCTTACTTTCTGGAGAGATACCCCTCCAAAGATAGCAGTTTCTCTCCCAGAAAATGCAAATCAGGGAGGGAAATGGAGACCAGGATGGACTTTAATGATTGAATGGGAAGCAAAGGATCATTTTGGACTTCAGTCACAGGAAGTGTGGCTTGCAACATCTACAGGAGACGATATTCAGAAGATTGTCGATTCAGAGATAGGACAGTCTTCCTATAACTGGGAAATTGACGCTGGAGTGGGTAACTACAGGATAAAGCTAAAGGTCTGGGATAATTTTGGGAATATGGGTGAGGGACTGAGTGAGGATTTTTCTATTAGTGATGAACATGTCTTCAATCCATCATTTGAGGAGGGACTTGCCTGTTGGACGCCTTATGGAGATGGTGACATAGATGTATTACCTGACGGACAGCAAGGTGTTTACTCCCTTTATATCTCCAGAGATGAAGCAACGGGTAAATACTTCGGGGTTTATCAAGAGAAAATCCCTTGCCAACCCAATACAACCTACTGGCTCACTGGTTGGATAAAGACAAACCTTATTAGCGGTTCTGCCCGGATAGCACTTGGGGTGTGGTCTCCTTATCATCACCATAGCGATTTTGGTAACATTACGGGCAATACTGAATGGACATACGTTTATGGTTCATGGACTTCAGGTTTAGATGAGGATACACTTCAAATTACTTTATATGGCAATCCAGAATTTGATGGTTTCGCATACTTTGATGATATCCAGCTTATTGAAGATAATGCTGATCCCAGTATCTCTGGTCTTTATCTATGCGGCGATCTGGAATCCGGGGAAACAGTCACCATTGGTTGTAATGCATCGGATGATGTGGGTGTGGATATGGTTCAATTCTTTTATGTCACCAATCCTTGTGGCTCTTGTATGCCTATTGGAAGCATTGCTCCTCGTAAAAAACAGGGAACTTTTAGCCTTGACTGGCTAATACCATCTACTGTTCCTGTTGGGAAGAGATGCTTTATTATTGGTGTAGCATACGACCCTTATGGACACACTATGGAGGAAATGACTTCAGAAATGGAATTTATTGATAACCATCCACCGGATTTGAGTTTAGTCTCTCCCAATGAACCAACAAATTATGATATTGGAGATACTATTGGTATTGAATGGGAGGCTTCGGATAATAACCAGATAGAGTATATCAAGGTTTTCATCACACGAAATTATGGAGATGCAGAGGTATTATGGGAAGATATTGTAGCACTTCCAGGGACAGACACTATATTTAACTGGGCAGTTAATACCCCTTCTTCTAACAGATGCAGGGTAAAAGTGATAGCCTATGATAAAGGAGGTAATCAAGGTGAAGATATATCCAACTTCAACTTCACCATCGCAGATATGACACCACCCGAGGTTACGGTCTTATACCCAAATGGTGGTGAGCATCTGGAGATTGGGGAGAGTTATGATGTGACTGTTTTTGCCTCTGATAATGTATGGGTTGATTCTATCAGGGTCTGGTTCCACCCCGACTTTGGAGTGCCTCCCAATGGATATACACCCAGCCTGCTTCCAACCATATATCCCGATGCAAAGGAAGGCGAATTTTATACCACACTCTTGATACCTGATTACCTCCCACGAGATAACTGCAGAGTATATGCCCGTGCCTTTGATGAAGCGGGTAATCAAAAAGCCGACACCAGTGATAATAACTTCTTTATCTGTTATCTCACATCAACCCTCGCAGAGGCGACTGCTTACAACAACAGTCGCAAGCTTGCAATGCACTCACCGGCTAAGATATTTATGGTATTCTCTTCCTCCGATGGTATATATACATCTATGAGCAGTAATGATGGGGAGACATGGACGAAGAAGTCCCTTGTTTATTCGGGGGAATATCCGTCCCTCGCCATTGATGAATATGGGGAAAGAAACATGGTTTGGATATCTGATAACTCCCTTTATTTCAAGAAAACAGGTGGAAAGGGAACCGGCGATGGTGAAATAGATCCCCTAAAGGTTATTCTTACAGAGTCAGATCACATATTCTCACCACCGGCAATAGGTGTATCTTCTGATGATACTGCCCATGTGGTGGTGGAGGTTTATACAGACCCTGAGATCATGCCTTTCTTCTGGGACCTCAAGTATGGGAAGTTTGCGATAGATAATCCCGATGCTGTGGTATGGGAGGTTCTTGACTCCTGCCGCCTGGGTGGTGGAGGGGAAATGCAGTTAATCACATCCCCCTCTATAGACCTTAATGGGTCTGGTAATCCACATATTGTGTGGAGGAAACATCGTGGTGATTATGCAAGGGAGATATACTATACGACGAGAACAGAAGATAGCTGGATGGAGCCATTTAATGTTTCTGAGAGTCCAGAGGTAAATTCCGACCACCCATTTGTTGAGGTATCCAATGAAATGATATATATTGTATGGGATGAGGATGGAGAGATAATGCTGCGGGAAGGTGACCTTTCTACCGGACCGATTGATCCTTCCATCAACATAAGTAATAGTTCACATTATTCCACATCACCCCAGATTCTCGATGGAGTGGTAATAGTATGGGAAGAAGGAAGGGAGATTTTTGAAAGTGTGCGTAAAGAATCGGGCTGGGGAGGGGGTGTGAATATCAGTAATACCTCTCAGGACTCCAAACATCCCCAGAACGCACTCGAGAGCTCTGAGGGTATACTTTCGGTAGTCTGGACAGAGGGAGATACCTCACCTTATGAGATTAAGTCCGAGCAGATAAATATTCTACCTCCCCTCCCACCTCAAGGTCTATCAGGTGTCTGGGAATATATTGGCAGGGATAAGGCGGATATAACTCTAAATTGGAATCCAAACTTCGAGTCAGATATATCGGGTTACTATATCTATAGAAGTACCTCATCTAATGGTTCATTTAGTAATGTAGGAACGGCAGCGGTACTTGATACACCAGTATTTGTTGATAGAGTCTATGCGTGGAGCTCTTACTGGTATTATGTTACAGCCTTCAATATAGCAGGGAATGAGAGCGGCTCATCAGATACAATAAGGGTTGACCCAGAGTATTATCCCGGTCCCTGTCCCTTCCTCTTCACATGGAACGGCTCGGAGTTCGTAGAAGACAACAATATACTTGCAGGCTCAGGGCAGGGCGAAATAGTTACTGATCCTTATAAACTCATTCAGTCACTGATTGAGACAGAACCTCCAAGAAGATACAAACTTGAAATAAGGGAAGAAGAAACAGAACATTCCTTCTTCGATATGGTTATCCTTAAAACCATAGACCATCCTCAAGATGTTGAAATCGGTATCAATGTGGAAGATGAAATCATACCTGTCTCTACAGCTTATACCCCTGTATCAGCAATCTCAGGAGGTGAGGATTATGCTGATGTCCTTAATGGTGACATAACATGGTTTGAAGGCTGTGCAGGTGACACAATGGTGGTTGAGTTTGGAATAATTGATGAAGTAGATGATAAGGAACTCTGGCTTGAATCTGACAGGAATGGTTATCCAATCAGCATTGAGATAGAAAGGGATGGGTGGGAGTATGTAACTTCAGTATTTCCCAGAAATAATTTCTCACAGATACCTATTGTATCTCTTTCAGAGTTTATTGATGATGAAGAAGCCTTAGCTCTAAGGCTTATCTGGTTTGCTGACCATAATCTCAAGACTATAAGGATTGTACAACCTGAGGACGAGTTAATAGTGGAAACGACATCCCCTCTCGTATTAGCTATTCACTCACAATTGGGTAATGTGAAGCAGGAACTGTTGAATGAGGATGAGGAGTATGCAGAGGTAATACCCGGTGACACTTTGCGACTTGAATTTGCAGTTACTGGTCAAACACCTGGATGTATGAGAGATTTCGTGTTTGTATCAAATGGATATTATACTACAGAAACGGGCGGGGGTGGAGCGCAGACCATGGACAGCAAAGTTCCGAAGGTATTCAGCCTCTCGCAGAATTGCCCCAATCCCTTCTTTGGGGAAACAATTATAAATTACACACTGCCCAGAGAGACCAGAGTATCTCTTAAGATTTACGATGTATCGGGAAGGGTGGTGACCACCCTTGTTGATGAACCCCAGAATGCGGGCTACTACGGCTTAAAATGGAAAGGGGTAGGTTCTTCTGACAGGAAAGTGGCTGCAGGAGTCTACTTTATACGCATGGAGGCATCGGACTACCGCAAGACAAAAAAGATAATACTCCTGCGATAGGTAAGGGAAATTCTTGTTTTTTTGTTTAGGTTACCTGAGGTTGTGTCAATTTTATGAATAAACCACAGAGAACATTCATCCCGACGATACGTAAAGGCAGGCAGGCAGGGACTTTATTACTCTATAATCCTTTGTGCTACTTGCTTGCGGCAGCAAGGTCTGTGGCTGATTTTTGCAATAATAACTAAGTCTATTGGGGGGGGTCATGACGGTGACAACAGCAGTTGTTGTGCTTGGGGGACTTGGATTAATACTTGGCTTAGGTCTTACATTTGCGTATACGAAACTTGCAGTTATACCTTCTAAGATTGAGAAGGAGCTTATGGAAGTACTGCCAGGTGCAAATTGTGGTGCCTGCGGTTTTCCTGGATGTGAAGCATTTGCAGTAGCTTTAACCAAACAGGGGAAGAGTGCTGGTTTCTGTCCTGTCGGTGGACAGGATGTAGATGAAAAGGTATCTGAGATACTCGGTGTTGCAGCATCACAGGTTGAACCCCTGGTGGCAGTATTAAGATGTCAGGGCAGTAAAGATAAAGCAAAAGAGAGGTTTGATTATGATGGTCTAATGGACTGTGTCGCTGCAAACCTGATACAGAAGGGGAATAAGGTATGCGAGTATGGTTGTCTTGGGTACGGAAATTGTGAGGAAGTTTGCCCGTTTGGTGCGATCAAGATGGGAAACGATAGATTGCCAATTATTGATAGCGATAAGTGTACTGGATGTGGTATTTGCGTTGAGGAATGTCCCAGGGATATTCTGGAACTTATACCCAAAACACAGAAGGTATACGTAGCCTGTAATTCAAGAGCCAGGGGTCCAGTTGTACGAAAGGCGTGTGATATTGGTTGTATAGCTTGCAGATTATGTGAAAAGAACTGTCCTTGTGATGCGATAACAGTTGAAGATAATATTGCAAGGATAGATCCAAAGAAATGTGAAAATGCGATTTTGTGTATATTTAAATGTCCAACTAAATGTATAGTTGATAAAGCAGTTTCAAGACCAAAGGCAATTATAGGAACTAATTGTACTGGATGTGAGGAGTGCAAACCAATCTGTCCGACAAAGGCGATAACAGGAGAAAAGGGCTCACAACACAAGGTTGACCTTAAAAAGTGCATAGGTTGTGCACTCTGTTATAAGAAATGTGAATATGATGCTATTACAATGGCATTCTCACTTGGATACAAAGAGAAGGCGGCATAGATATATTCTATTTACTTCACAAGTATCATCTTGCGTGTATCACTGAACTGATTATTGGTGAATTTGCAAAAATAGACACCCGCTCCTATCTTTCTTCCCTCTTCATTTTTTCCATCCCATCTTGACCTGTGATAACCCGCATCGAGCTTACCATCTATAAGTGTCCTGACCAATCTTCCAGAAACATCGTATATCTTTAAGGAGACTTTACTGAAATCTGGTATCTGAAATCTAATATCTGTAGTTCCTTTGAATGGATTCGGATGGTTTTGATTGAGTTTATTTACATAGAAAGTAGGTTCTTCGATTCCAATTAATATTGAATCAGATAGGACGAATATCTTTGCACCATATCCCGGGAGGTTTGTTCCAAAATTTGATAGACCTGAACCAGAAACCTGTATATATTCATTGTTAAGTACGTCGTTCATGTAGTAAGTGGAATCTGGATGTATTCCGAGTTCAGCAATTGGTATATTAAATATTGTGTAATTACCACCAGAGTAGAAGTTAAAACCACATATCACTATGTTTTCGTTATTTTTCCTGTAAAATGAATATACTGTTTGTGAAGATGTGCTTAAACGGGTAAGCTCTGAATTTCTTATAGAAGAGAAATTATTTCTTATCCAGCATAGTTTTTTATAGTATGGTCTTAAATTATTGGGATCACTCCAGTCTATCTTATCCCTCAATGTGACTTCACCCACCTCCTGTCCAGAATATATGAGTGGCATACCTGGTATGGTGAGGAGTAGTGCAGCCATGAGTTTTGTCTGCTCGAGTGTATTATATGCAATATATCTTGTTTCGTCGTGGTTTTCAAGGAATCTTAAGGGGAACCTATTCACTAAAACTAAAGTTAAGGGAAATGACGGAAATATATGGAAGAAAAAGGGGATAGGCTACTTTCCCCCCTTTTTCTTAGAAACTTGTGGTAACCCCGAATCGTATGATTCGGGGTATATCGTAATGGTCAGGTTTGTTGCAATACTCCTTCCAATTCTCATAATTAGAAAGATACACATCGTATGCACTTTCATATTTTCGATTGATGTATGGGTCATTTTCATGCATTGATTCATATCTGACAGGATCCCATCTTGGTGGATTCCCATCATCGTCAGGTTTTCCTGTATAAGAGTAGACATTTATAATATTCTCCCTATCAAATAGATTCCATATTTCCACAAATAGACCTAACTTCACGCCTGCGATTTGGAAATCCTTTTCTAATCTCAAGTCTGTACATAGGTTGTCGTAAGATCTTTCCATACCAACAAAAGAACCGTGAAAATCTCTCCTATCAAAGAGAAATGCCGATGTGTAAATGAATCTTAGTGTGGTGTTTAAATTAGCAAGTGGTTTAAATGAACCGAGCTCTGGTCCAAAGTCTGGAGGAAGAGATAGATTCAAATTTAATGCCAACGAATGGGTTATGTCCCACTCTAAAGGCCACCAATCTTTGTCCATGTATTCCCTTGAATTTAAATATGAATACCGAAATACCCAATAAAGATGTTTAAAACAAAGTCCATCAATACTTAAATCAACCCCATTAATGGTAGCAATATTGGATGTATCAGATAGTATATTTCTAACATCTTTCCAGTACAAAGAGGTGTTTAATTGTAATCCATAGGGCATTTTCCATTTTGTTCCAAGAGCATAAATTGATGTTTCTTCCCATGGAATATCAGGATTTATAGCTTCTTCATCTTCAAAAAGATTAATATTAAAATTTGAATACTTATAATCTATCCCTGAGAGTTGGACAAATTTCCCACAGTTAACATATACTACAGAAGATGAGGTTGAAATAAAGGATACCCCAATTCTTGGACTAATATTATATTTTGAGTTGACATAATCTACTCCGGGGTTAAAGTAATCAAATCTTATTCCGGCATTGATAGTAAATTTTCTATAGTTAACTTTATCAGACAGGTAAACTGCCATAGCGATAGGTCTCGCTTCATATAAATAAAGATAGGGAATTGTATTAATAAATTCAACATCAGTTGAATTCATATTATATTCTTTTAAAAGACCACCTACTTTAATTAAATTATATATACCTATCTTTGATTTTAAAGAAAAGTCTATAAAACGGTTTGAATTTTCCTCATCATACCAGAAAGGAAGAAAGTTATAATTAAAACGATGAAACTCGTCATAATTGTATCTTATATAATACATATTTCCACTCAGCTCGATGGAATCGGCGGTGAATGTGCTATCATTATAATATCTTTTGATATCCTCAATATATTTATCTAAATCAAATTTATGGTAGTATATATTACTACTATCTTCTGTAAACATCCATTCATTTGTCTCATAGTATCTATTATTCAATGCCTTAATAGCATGCCACAGCTTCTGAAGGCTATCTTCTCCGGTCCATTGCCACTCTCCTGTATTTGTATTCCAGTATCCATAATTTGCAATTTTCTCGTAATACCACATCCACGCTTTCTCTTCCGACCAACCATCTGACCATCTTCTTTTTTCCGGGTCATACCAACCAGAATCTCTTGCCACACTAACCCATGGTAAGCGGACACCAATTGCCTTCCAGTTGTTGTAATGTCTACCATTCTGTGAACTTGCATTGAGAGAAGAATTGAGTATTCCCGCCCTAAGGATATAAGATACATTGGTGTTTAAATTGTGAGAAACAGATAGTAAGATAATCGAGTATCGAGATTTGTAGAGTGGGAAGTCTTCCGACCAGCCAGCACGGGACCTTGAGTGGTCGTAAATATGGTAATTTTCAGATAAGATATCGCCTTTCAGGGTAAGTTTGAGAAATGGATTAGGATTCCATACAAGTTTAGCCATTCCATTTAAATCTCTTAATTTATTATTTGATTTTGCAAGAATGCTTGGTGAGTAATTGTCGGTTTGATATATACTACCAGACAGGAAAAAATTCATGTTTTTTATAATGCGTAAAGGTCCACCCAGATTTAGATTAAGTCTATGCTCACCGAATTCTGTACCATTTGAGTATCTAAAATCACCCCTGTAATAATCTCCCACTTCTTTTGTAATTATATTTACTACACCAGACATTGCATTACCGTATTCAGCACCAAACCCATCAAGTGAGACCCACATCTTTGAGATTGCTTCGTTGTTGCAGGTTATATAAGGAATTCTTGAGATATGGTCTGTAACATCCACACCATCCACAAGATACACAACCTCTCCAGCTCTACCACCCCTGAAGTGCAATTGTCCCTGAAGCCATACTATGCCGGTTTGTTGAGAAAGAAGTTCTGGAATGGGTGTCCATTCTAAGTCTTCACTTTGGAGGTAAACAACAGTATTAGTCATAAGCGAATCAACCTCAATAGTATCCTGTTCGCTTACTATAAACAAGAGAGAAAGAATTAAATAAATCATAATTTACTTCCAGCCCTTCAGACTTGCAATGAGCTTCTCTAAAAGTTCATCCCTTTTGTTTCTTGTTATCGCTAAGATAGTTACATCCTTTCTCTGTTTAACATCATTAACAAAAGGTATAGAGCTTCTGGTTATGGTTGCTAAAACAGGTGATGGTGAATTGAGTGCAAGTGTAACTGCTTCTTGAAATCTTTGTGAATACAGCTCCATCTTACCAATCTCGTCAATAACGATTAGTTTTTTCTCTATTATACCCCTTTTTATCGACTCCACCCCAATCTCTTCAAGTATAGATATATCCACCCCATACCTGCCCACCCTGTATCGTTTATCAAAATCGATATGTGCAAACACCTCTCTTTTTTCATCACTTATCTCAACAAGCTCAAAACCCACTCTTGTATTACCCTTTCTTATCTCTTGTGTATAGAACCCTATTACATCGCAATTTAGATTACTCAAAACCTTCAAGATAAGAGTGGTTTTCCCAACACCGGGTTTACCTGTTAGAAGTATGTTTTTCATATGTGGTTTTATTTTACTACAATATATTAAAAAAGTCAAGTTTTTTTACCTCTTTTTTACTTGACATTTTGAAGTTTTTATAGTAAAATGTATGGAAGTATAGGCTTGAAACCAGTGATTGATTGTCTTTCATTTTTTTCTGCAGTTACATAAAGGAGGTTGTATGCGTGTATTTGGTCTCATATCTCTACTCATAGGGACAGTTGTATGGTCTGCTCCTACCCCCACAGGAACGAGAGGTCTGAATTCCATAATCTCTGCTCAGACAGAATCATTTGGTCGTTTTGGCTACTCCTGGGGATTCTCCGGTTATTGGGGTGATAGGGATGAAATTATAGATGGAGTAATACCTCAGGATAGTGCTAATGCAGCAGGTTCATGTATATTGGCTGACATATTTCTTGGTATGGGTTTTTCATTTACAGATTACATGTCAATAAACAGTGATATCAGGTTTCTTGTAGATATGATGGACACGAGAGGAACACCTGATGGTGGAAATTGTGTAAGCTATGGCTTGAGTGATACACGAATAGGATTAAAATTTAATGTATTAAGGGCTATAAGAGGTACCTCACCACAGCTTTTACCATTTATGGACTTTGCCATTTATCCAATGGTTAGCTTTTCTACTGCACAGACAAGAGATTCTGTTTCTACTACATATGCATCGGATACAATTTTTGGCAAAGCCTGTCGGTTTAATAGAGGTGGTTTGCTTCGTTACTTTGGTACTGGTGGATTTACCTATGGTGGTAAACTACTATTATCCACATCACTTAAAACCAAACCTGAGATAAATTTGCATCTTAATGGTGGGTATATGGTCTATCCTGACAATGGATGCAACAAATACAGTTATGGTGTAGGAATTGAATTCTTATATAAAAAATTTATACCATTTGTTGAACTTTATACTGAGGGTAGAACCGATAGTGATTATAATGATGGTGGCACATATCTGACGCCAGGTCTTAGGTTCGCATCAGGTACTAATTTCTGGAATACACTTCTCGTAGAGTTCAGACTCTCTGGTACAGACGAATTATATCTAAATGAAGAGTACAACATCGAGAAGGGATTTGGTACCACACCACCCTGGCGAATACAACTGATGTTCTCACAAGGACTTGACTTTGCTGAACCCCCAGTAAAGAAGGGAGTCATTGCTGGTAAGGTGATCGATGCTGAAACGGGTACAGGTGTGGAATCTCAGATAACTTTTGGTGATATTATTGTGTCAACTACAAGTGATGGTGAGTATGAAGTTGAGCTCCCTGTAGGTAAGATAGAAGCTTTTGCTTCGCCATTAATGGATGGTTATAAAATCTCTTCTATTATAACAATAACTGTAAAACAAGACCAGAAGCAGATTGTAGATTTCAAGGTTGTACAAGAAAAAAAGCCTCTGTCAATACTTGCTGGTACAATAAAGGAAAAGGATACAGGAAGGCCTTGTATCGCAGTTATATCGTTCCCTGAAACAGATCTGCCAGAAACACATTCTGATGAGACAGGTGCATATAAAGTAGAGCTTGTTTCTGGAACATATATAGTAAAGATAAAAAAAACTGATTATGTGACAGTTAGCGAAGTTGTTGTATGTAAACCGGGTGAGACATCTATACTTGATATTGAGCTTATACGAAGGTCTCAAACTGCCATATTAGTCGGTAAGGTTGTTGATGCCAGCACAAATTATGGGTTATTAGCTGAGATTAGCTTCCCTGGTATTGAGCAAGATGTAGTTCAGACTGATGCCGAGACAGGCACATATCGGATTGAATTACCACCAGGAACATACACTGTAAAAATCAAAAGTGAAGGTTATGTAGCAGAAGGTGCTGTAGTAACACTTAGTGCAAAACAGACAGTAGAACGTGAGTTTAAGTTATTCAAAAAGGGTGAAAGAATCATTCTACATGGAATAAAGTTTGCAACTAACAGTGCTGAGGTTAAACCAGTTTCTTATCCTATATTGGATGAATCAGTGGCATTGCTTAAAGAACATTCCACCATTAAAGTTGAAGTTGCTGGTCATACTGATGCTGTGGGTTCAGATGTGTATAATTTAAATCTGTCTAACCGGCGAGCAGAATCAGTTAGAGACTACCTTATTTTACATGGTATAGAAGCAGAACGACTTATTGCTCGTGGCTATGGTGAGAATCAACCCATTGCAAGTAACGATACAGAGGAAGGTAGAGCACAAAACCGTAGAATAGAATTTAGAATACTTGAATAGTAGTAAATTAGGTTCAAGTCTTCAAATTTCAGTATCCTCTCTTATCAGATGTTGTACAATCAGTAGATTGTAGAGTATATCGGGATACCAGTAAATCAGCATGCAGAGTATCAGCTTATCAGTGTATCAGAACCTGATGTTCTGGTTTACTGGGAATCTTCCTACTGATAAACTGATTATCTGGTATACTATTATTAATTATCTAAGTGATATTCAGTGTTAAATCTATAAACTTGAATAAAGATATGAGAACAATAAAACCAAAAACACTAAAGGGATTCAGAGATATATTCTCTGATGAAATAGTTGCTCGTGACAAAGTAATATCA
Organism: Caldifarciminota bacterium; assembly: GCA_030606335.1. Taxonomy (GTDB): domain Bacteria; phylum Hydrothermota; class UBA3073; order UBA3073; family UBA3073; genus JAGMCL01. Next base: position 67,413 of record JAUWGP010000006.1, on the reverse strand, counting down.
ACAATAAAGAGAGTATACGAATCCTTTGGGTTTTCTCCGCTTGCTACCCCTGCCCTTGAGTACAAGGAAATCCTTGTGGGGTATGGGGAGGAGGCGAATAAGCAGATATATACGTTCTCTGACACCGATGAAGTAAAAGTTGGGCTGCGATATGACCTGACCTGTCCTCTGTCCCGTGTTATGGCACAGTATAAAAACATTGAAAGACCATTCAAAAGATACCAGATACAGGAGGTCTGGAGATACGATAAGCCGGATAAAGGAAGGTTCAGGGAATTTCTGCAGTTTGATATAGATACTGTAGGTATCTCCTCTGTTATTGCAGATGCTGAGATAATTTTTGCTATGTATCAATCGATTAAGGCGCTTGGAATAGATAATTTCAAGATAAGTATTAGCAACAGAAAAATACTGGGAGAAGTAATAAAATTTGCTAAAATAGAGTCTACCCTTTCACAATCTGTATTTCGTATAATTGATAAATTAGAAAAGCAGGGTTTGGAAGCAGTTCTTGCAGAACTTGGTGATGGTAGAATTGATGCCTCTGGAGCTGAGATTAGAGGGCTTGGACTAAAAAGAGAACAGATTAATAGAATAAAAGAATTCATTATTCTCCCACAGTCTACAAGAAATGAAGCTCTTTCTTCGATTAATAAGCTTCTTGGTGATTGTGAGGGTATTGAAGAATTGAGAAAGATAGATAGTTATCTTAAAGGTGTCGGTGTAGATAAGGATAAGGTGGTAATTGATTTCTCCATAGCCAGAGGATTGGATTACTATACAGGTCCTGTTTATGAGGCAATACTCAATGATGCACCCAAATATGGAAGTATAATGGGAGGAGGTAGGTATGACAGGCTTATTGGACAGTTTGCCAGTGAGAATATACCAGCTACAGGTGCATCCATAGGTGTGGACAGGTTAGTTTTAGCATTAATGAAATTAGGTGTTATTAAGGGTAAAAAGAATTTTACCGATGTTCTTATTACTATTATGTTGAAAGACAAGTTGAATGAATACAATAAACTTGCAATTAAATTAAGAGAAAAGGGAATAAATACTGAGGTCTACCTTGGCAAGGGAAATATTGGAAAGCAACTTAAGTACGCAGACAAGAAGAAAATACCCATTGCCATAATAATTGGTGAAGATGAATTCAAGGAGGGTGTTGTTACAATAAAGGACTTGAGGGCAAAGGACAAAACAGAAGGTGAAATAAAGGAAAGAGATAAATGGCTTAAGGCAAGGATGGGTCAGGGAAAAGTTCAGACATCACAGGTCGTTGAGGAGATAAAACAAATCCTTGATAGGGACTGATAACAATCTATCTTAATGTCTAAACAAACTATGTAGGAGGGATTTCCCAATCCCGATAGAAAAAATGTTATAAGTTCAATGTTATATGTTAAATGTTATGGTAGGAGCCCCGCCAAAGGCGGGGCTCCTACATTTTATTATTAGAGAAATAATCAGTAAAGAATGGAAAAAATAGGCAAAAGGAAAAAGTTAGGTTAATGCGGGTATTATATTTCTTCTATCTCCTCAGGTGAGCCATATACAGACTCTAATTTGATTGTATATATTCTTGATACTCCTGGAACCTCGAGGTCTATATCAACTTCTTTTAATAGTTTTACTACATTATGTGCAGTATCTTTTTCATCTGATGAAGCAAGGATAATTTTCGAGAATGGTCTTCTTCCTAAATCTAATCTGAGTCCAGCAAATATAGGTACTTGTGCAGCGAGTGAACGTTTCATAGATTCTGCATCAATAGTAACTGCATCCTCTATTCCGAGTTCCAAAAAGACAGAAAGGATATCCTCTAAATACTCTTCCTTGTTGAGAATGACCAATAAAAGATACATATTACCCCCATTAAGATAATAATGTCCGATTTTGGCTTATTCAATTAAATGGCTGAAAACTACAAGCTTTTATTATATTGGAAATTCCTTTATTGCTTATGTATAACCCTGCCTTCCTTGGTCTCAACACGAATGTCTTCAATAAGCATCTTGTCAAAATCCTTTATAATCTTCATGACATTCTTGTTTGTTTCGGATGCAAGGAGCGCTTCTTTCATAACCCTGGATTTCAATAGTCTTGCTATTTTGGCAACAGCCTGAAGGTATTCCTTTCTGGCATCTGTAGGTGCAGCTATCATAAAGATTATGTATACAGGTTTCTTGTCAGCGGCATTGAAATTTACGCCATTGCTTGATTTGCCGAACGCTACTTTTAGAGACTTTACTGCATTAGAACGACCATGTGGTATGGCAACGCCATCTCCAATAGCTGTTGACTCTATTTCTTCACGGTTCATTATGGATTTACAAAATACATCACTGTCACTCACATAGCCCCACTTAAGGAACATGTCAGCAATTTCCTTGATTACTGTTTGCTTATCATTTGATTTGATATCACAGTTTATAAGATTTTCATTTATTAGTTCCCCTAAAAGCATTGTACCCCCTTCTATATATAAATCAAAATGTAAAAATCAAAAAGTAAAAATGATAACCACAGATTGCACTTAAGCCCTTGTTTCCCCGCTTCTCTTCAATGCAAGAGCAGTAAAAGGTGGTCCTATTATTTCATTAACTGCAACAGATGCGAGTACTATATTTATAAAGATATGTCTGTAAGGTGCAAATTGAGGGTTTTGTCCTACCATTAATGAAAGACCTATAGCAACACCTGCCTGTGGGAGTAATGCCAATCCCAGGTATTTTTTGATATCATAAGGAGAGTGTGCAATACAACCTCCTGTGTATACCCCCATAATCTTACCAACTGCTCTTGTCAATATTGCAGCAGCCCCAACGATACCAACCTTAGCCAGTACTGGTAAATACAGATGTGTGCCTGATAATGCAAAGAAAGCTGCATAAATAGGAGGTGTAAAATTGTTTAAAACTACAATAAATCTTTGTTCCCGTCTTGTACTATTTGCTATTATAAATCCCATTGCCATATTTGCGAGAAGAGGTGATATCCCAAAATAGATTGCAATTCCAGATGTTATGCCGACCATACCCAGTACTATAACTAAGAACTCTGAAGAACTGCTTAGAAATTTTGAGCAGAATCTCAAAGTAAATCCAGTAATAATTCCAAGTGCAATCGAACCAGCTATCTCAACAATTGGCATTAGTATCGCATGCATCCCTTCTCCAGATGATACTATTGCATTACAGAATCCAAATAGAATAATTGCTAATGCATCGTCAAGTGCAATAATTGCAAGGAGTGTGCTGGTAAATGGACCTCTTGATTTCAGCTCTTCAACAACCGCAATGCTTGCGCCAGGTGCTGTTGCTGATGCGATTGTTCCTAAAAGAATTGCAATCGGTAAAATCTCGATATACGGATTTGTTGTTTCTATCCCAACAATTCTAACAAGGAATGGTGCAAATGTAATTATGACAATTGATACTAATGCAAAGGCAAAAATAGCCTGAAAAAAAGTTATCCAAAAGATACTCTTTTTCAATGTCTTTAAACGTTCGAGGTTTAGACTAGCTCCTATGAGGAATGCGATTAGACCCAGTGCAATGTCAATAATGGGAGAAAGATTATTTTCCAAAAAAGTAACTGGAATTAAGCGAAAACAGGATGGACCAATAAGAACCCCAGCAATAATATAGCCTGTAACCTCGGGGAGTTTAACCTTTCTTATTAGCTTACCACCCCAATATCCTACGAATAGGAGAATACCAAGAGCCAATATAAAATTCATGATTCAAATACCTTTTGAATTCTTTCAAGCGCCCAATCAATCTCTTCCTTATTTATGGTGAGTGGAGGAGCAAATCTAACAACCTGTTCATGTGTTTCCTTTGAGAGAACTCCTTCTTTTGCAAGATTTTCACATATAGGTCGAGCAGTTCCTTTCTCTCTTTTTATTTCAACGCCTATAAGAAGTCCCTTTCCCCGAACCTCTTTTATATAGTCGCTTTTGATATTTTTTAATCGCTCTATAAAGTAAGTTCCCATTTCCTCCGCTCTTTCAGGGAGATTATATTTGATTAAAACATCCAAAGATGCTATACCAGTAACTGCCGCAAGGGGATTACCACCGAATGTTGAACCATGGTCACCAGGAGTAAATACATCCATAATCTCGCTGTTACATGCTATACAGGATACAGGATAGATACCTCCTCCTAATGCCTTTCCCAGGATGTATATGTCTGGTTTTGTGTTTTCCCAGTCACAGGCAAACATACGTCCCGTCCTTCCTAAACCACTTTGAATCTCATCAGCTATCATAAGAACATTGTTTTCTTCACATATCTTTTTACATTCTTTAATATAACCTGAATCAGGAATAATAATTCCACCTTCTCCTTGAATCGGCTCCATCAGGAAACCCACTGTATTATTGGTTATTGCCTCCTTTAGAGCATTGGTATCATTATAAGGAATCATCTTGAAACCAGGAGTGAATGGTCCAAAGCCAAATCTATACTGTGGTTCTGATGAAAAACCCACAATTGTAGTAGTCCGTCCATGGAAATTATTCTCGCACACAATAATCTCAGCTTTATCCATTTTTCTTTTTTCATTTTGCTCTGCCTCAGGTGGATTGAGTTTTCTTATATAACCCCACTTTCTTGCAGCCTTTATTGCAGTTTCTACAGCCTCAGCTCCTGTATTCATTGGTAACATCTTTTCCATTTTTGTTATTTCGCAGATCTTTTTCTGGAATTCTCCCAATTTGTCGTTATAGAATGCTCTTGATGTGAGCGTAAGCCTGTCGAGTTGGTTTTTAACAGCATCTATAATATCTTTATGTATGTGACCCTGGTTTAGAGCAGAATAACTTGATAGCATATCCATGTACTTATTACCTTCAACATCCCATACCCAGACACCTTCGCCTTTCTCGAGTACTACAGGAAGTGGTTTATAGTTTCTTGCACCAAATTTATCTGTGAACTTTATAATGGCATCACTCCCCATTTTACCCCCTTTATACATTTATAGTATTGTCAAAAAACTTTTGCCTATTTTCTTCTAATTCGTTAGCTAACGAACAACCCACAATTTTAAAAGTAGTTATCTACTTTTTGCTTGCCTCACCCTGATTCTTGTGGGGGTCGGATTCCCGTCTACCGTCGGGTGGGTATCCGATTTCTGCTTTACCTTTTGGGTTCGATAAATCGAACCCCTACATTTTGCTTTCATATCCTTCCTTATTATTTTTACACTACCACAGTTATATATGATTTTTAAAAAAATAACGTATTCTCTTGTTACATAGACATACTAAATATTTCTCTTTTTGATCCGTTAGCTGACAGGTAACCCATATCCATTTATCGGGACTGTGAAGTCCCTCCTACAATATAAAGTGTGTAGATTATTATATTTAAAAACCTCATCATTTTAACACATCTAATTAGAAAAGTCAAGAAAAAAGTCAGCGGATTAATCGGATTTAGCGGATTGAATAATCACGAAAAAGTAAATAAGGGGATTAAACAGATTCAGTGGATTGAATATCCATACAACTCAACTTGAGTTATGAAATCATCCTTTTATAATATGAAATTATCAGGGATTAATTCCTTCCAGTTATAAAGACTATAAATAAGAATTAAATGGTAAGGTATTAAATTTAAGCTTGACTTTTAGTTAAAATCGTTGTATAATAAGGGTTATGAATAGTATTAGGATTGCACCATCAATACTTTCCTGTGATTTTACAAGGTTGAAAGAAGAGGTGGAAAAGGTAGTAGATGCTGGTTGTGATATGCTTCATATTGATGTAATGGATGGGCACTTTGTACCAAATATTACGTTTGGTCCTCTCCTGGTAAGTGCGATACGCAGAATAACTGATATTCCTCTGGATGTTCATTTAATGATATCCGACCCAAAGTTTTATTGGCAGAGTTTCAGAGATGCAGGTGCATCAATGATATCTTTTCACAGGGAGGCTGTTAAATCACCGAGGAGCTTGATAGATGATATGAAGAAGAGTGAAATCACAGTGGGTTTTGCTCTAAATCCAGCAACGCCTCTTGAAGATATTCAACCTTTTATACAATTAGTCGATTTCATTCTTGTTATGACAGTAGTTCCCGGGTTTGGTGGTCAGAAATTTATGGAGGAACCTCTAAAAAAGATTAAGGTTTTAAAAGAGATGGGTATAACAATAGAGGTTGATGGTGGAATAAAGCTTTCAAATGCTAAGAAGGTTATAGAGTATGGAGCAGATATACTCGTGAGTGGAACAGGTATCTTTGGGCAGTCAGATCCTGGTGAGGCAGTAAGGAGATTTAAGTTGTTAGGTTAATCTTTTGTAAGCTAAACTCCCCGATTTATAAAGCTTCTTTTTAGAAAAAATTAATTTTTTCGAGACTCTTACTCTTAACCCTAATCTTAAAGTTTTAGACGATATCCTAAAGTTACGTGATATGGTTAAAACCGTATATATTGGATATTAACAATCTTAAATTCAATTTGTTCAACCCGCCTTTTTCAGGGTAGACAAGAATTTTATTGTTCTGAAGTTCTCGCAATGACATATACTTTTCTGTCATTGCGAGGAGTCCGTTGATTGACGGACGACGAAGCAATCGCTTATCAGTGATTGGTATCAATGGATGAGATTGCCACGCTCACTTCGTTCACTCGCAATGACAGACAACTTGAATGGGATTGCCATGTCCGTCAAGAAGTGCAACACACTAGCAATAAAAGGTATCATATAATCTTTCATCACGAGAGTATGTTACATTCTCAAATTTTGAGCATTAAGTAGTTGTAACCATTTAATGATAGATATATGAGTACAATGGTTTTAAAAGTTGCGAGTTTTAATGCCAATTCGATAAGAACAAGATTGGACATAGTAATACAATGGTTGAAAAGGCATAAACCAGCTGTTCTTTGTATTCAGGAGACAAAAGTTAGAGATTTTGAATTTCCTGAATCAAGCTTTAATGAAATTGGGTGCTATGTAATTTTCAAAGGTCAGAAGTCATACAATGGTGTAGCAATTGTAAGTATTGAAGAGCCAAAAAGTATAATAAAAGGACTTGAAGGAACAGATGATGAAGATGCCAGATTTATCTCTGCTATTTATTCTGGTATTACTATCATAAATACCTATGTTCCTCAGGGTTATTCTATAGACTCGTCTAAATATCAATATAAACTCCGATGGTTTAAAAAATTTAGGACTTTTTTAGAAAGATATTTATCACCGTCAAGTCCGATTATATGGATAGGAGACCTCAATGTTGCTCCTGAAGCTATTGATGTTCATGACCCCAAGGGATTACTTGGACATGTGTGTTTTAATCCTGAGGTTCAGCAAGCACTTAAGGAGGTCAAGGAGTGGGGATTTATAGATGTATTTCGCAAACATCATCCAGGTGTTCCTAATAAATATACTTTTTTTGATTATAGAGTAAGGAATGCAGTCCAACGAGAAATTGGATGGCGCGTTGACCACATTTTAGCCACAAAACCAATTGCTGAAAAATCAGTGGATGCCTACATAGATTTAAAGCCAAGGTTGCAGGAAAGACCATCAGATCATACTTTTATAGTGGCAGAGTTCAGGATATAAGAATAATGATTATAATAAAGTATGAGATTGCTGCGTCCCGAACCATACGGTTCAGGACTCGCAATGACATTCTCTTTCTTGTCATTGCGAGGAGTCCGTCGATTGACGGACGACGAAGCAATCGCATTCAGTGAGTACAAGGAAACACTATGAGGAGTGACAGCCTTTAAAAGACAACCGCAAGATTATGTTAAATTTATGAATAAACCACAGAACTGTAACCACAGAGGTCGCTGAGGGAAAAAGAAATAAGGACTCTTTGGTTCCTCTGTGTGCTCTACGGTTCCTAAATAGGGAGTAAAAGATTTAAGAACTTTTCCACAGGGTTCTTCGAATAAATTTATTTTTCTTTTAAAAAGCACCGATACTATTAGATTAAAGGGATTATTATCTTTTGTTCTATTATATGAATTAGAAAAACATAGTGCTTAGGAGAACACAGAGAAGAAAAAAATCCGTAATCTCTGTGCACTCTGTGGTTGATATTTAACACAACGAACCACTACACAGGAGGATAATTGAAAGAAAGGTTTGATAAAGACGGGAGACTCATCATCCCTGAGGGAACTTTTTTTCATAAAAAAGCAAAGGTGATAATAAAGGATAAAAGCATACTTATTACACAGGCTTACTGCAAGAATGGACATAACCTTGTAAGAGGTAAAAAGATATGGGAAGATCACAGGGGAATAAATCTTATAGGTGAGATAGGGGAGAGGAGAGTAAATTTCAACCTATCTCCCTTACAGGGTGATAATAGAAAGATAGTGGAAGGAGACATAGAAAAGGGAGAAATTGTAAAACTCCGATGCCCTGAATGTGGAGTTGAACTGGAGCTTTTTTCTCCCTGTAGGTGTGGAGCAGATATAGTGTATATGTATCTGACTGAGGAACTGGATGCCCGAGATTCGATATGTATATGTTCAAGGTTTGATTGCAGATACTCATGTCTCACGAGCAGAGGAAAAATAGTATCAGAGTTTGAGATTTGAACTTTTTGGACGCAGATTTATGCTGATTGTGATGATTATTTTTAAAAGATTTTATTATATATGTATTAATCTGCGATTATCTGCGTTCTATTAGTCTAAACTATGCGTATACTTCACACAGCAGACATTCATCTCCGAAACGAAGGTGACAGCCGATGGAATGCCTTAGAAACTATAATTCAGGTTGCCAGGGATGAGAATGTAGACCTTCTCATTATAAGTGGGGACCTTTTTGATAGCGGTGTTGATGCAGAATCGTTACGTCCAAAAATAAGAAAAGTATTTTCTGGTTCCCAATTTCATACTATTATACTACCTGGCAATCACGATATAGATTCTTATAGAAAGGGGCTTTACTTCGGGGATAATGTTACTATTCTTTCAGATTATACACCAGTTGAAAAATACAAAGGTATAAGGATTATTGGTGTTCCATTTGAAAGGCTCAGTTCTATAGAACTACTTGGCAGGCTACGTTCTTTTAAAGATTTTTTTGATAAGAGAAAGAAGAATATATTATTGTATCATGGTGAATTACTTGATTTATTCTTTTCACATGAAGACTTTGGTGATGAGGGTAAAGAAAGGTATATGCCACTAAAACTCTCATATCTTGAGCAACTTAATATAGACTATGTTCTGGCTGGTCACTTCCATGCAAATTTCCTTGTTAACAGATTGGAAGACGGTGGGTATTTTGTATATCCAGGTTCACCTATCTCCATCACAAAAAAAGAAACAGGTGTACGAAAGGTTAATATATTCAATGTGGGTAAACCCCCGGAAGAATATCCCCTTGATACACCTCATTATGAAAAGGTTATAATAACGCTTGACCCCACCCTGGACGAACATCCACTTGAGACAGTCAAAAGAAGAATGTCCAATATTCAACATCAAGCGGTAGTATTACTCACAATTGATGGTGCGATAAACGGTGAGAAATTGAATCTAACAGAAGAAGGATTTAAGGCCCGATTAAAAGAAATAATGAGTAATGTAAACATAGTAGATGAGAATTTTAACTTTAGAGATATACAACATATAATTGAAGATGAACTGTTTAAGGCATTTGAGGAAAGGCTCACCTCTTATACTGAAGACCAGAGAAGAGAGCTCAGAGACATTGCAATAAGGGCTATGGTACAAGGATAAAGGAAAAAGGATAAAGGCAAAGGGAAAAGACAGTAGACTACAGACCAAAAGGAAATGACCAATGATATTTAAATCTACAATCTAAAATCTATTATCTAAAATCTATTATGCATATAAAGGAATTCCGCATATTCAGGTATGGTCCTCTAACTGACTCTGATAGAGTTATTCTTGGAGACTTTAATCTTTTCTATGGTATGAATGAGGAGGGAAAATCACTAACAATTGATGCCATTGTGAAACTACTTCTATTCAAAAAGGCAAGTAAGCATATATTTAGAGGGATTGATAGGATTGATGATAAACCAGAGGGTTATATAATATTAGAAAACGAAGGTAATTCTATCAAGTTACCTGATGATGGTGATATTACTGATTTTGTAGATTTATCACCTGAGGAATTACGTAATATCTTTATTATAAGAAATAGCGACCTATCAATATATAATGAAGAAACATTTTACACTGGTATCACTGATAAATTAACTGGTCTTAAGAGTAATAAAATCTTATCAGTTAAAAACAAATTGATGGAAATAGGAAAATTAACAAGAGCTGACAGTGGTGGAAAATTATCAAACAGAGAAGCTGCTGAATATTTAGAGACAAGGGTAAGAAAGACAGAGGATTTAATTGAAACTATCGAAGATTTAAAAAGAAAAGCTGAAGATGATGGGCTTGATAAAATTGAAGAGAATATCGAAGATATAAATGAAGAGTTAGAGGGAATAGAAATGGAACTTTTAAATCTTGAACAGGCAAAGAAGAGAGAAAAGTATGAAAAAGGGTTGGCAATATTGGTTGAATTGAAGAATTTAATCAAGGAAATAAATGAATTAGAGTTATTTGAGAAGGATGTTGAAAGGAATTTCAGAGATTTAGAAAGGGATATACGAAACATTGATGAAGAGATTGAGAAACGCACAGAAGAGCTGAAGACCAAAGAGATAGAGCAAAAGAACACGAAAAAGGCTTTGAAGTCCAAGGAGAGAGAACTTAGGATAATGGCTGAAAGAAAAAGAAAGAAAGAAGAGGTGGGTATCGATGTAAGGAAATATAAAGAGTTGAGTCATGAAGCTATTCTATTGGGTTCAAAGTCAGAAGGGTTAAAGCTATTAATGATTTTGTCTTCAATTTTACTTGGGCTCTCTCTTGTAGGTTCTATAATAAGGCTCTCGCCTGTTTTCTTTATGTTTTCAGTGATATTTTTTGGGATATTAATGTATCCAATTGTACAGAATTTTAGAGCTATGAAAAAGGATGTAAATCTCAAAAAACTGTTTAAGATAATAAGGTTAAATATGGCTGAAATAGACCTTTCATCTAATTCAATTGAAGAAATCCTATCTCTTATTCAAAGATTTGAAGAGGAATATAATGAGGAGGAAAAAAAAGTTAAGGATTTAGAAGGTAATGTAAATGTACTCGAAAGGGAAATAGAACGAATAAAAGAGAGAATAAAAGATTATGAAAAGGAAAAAAGAGAGTTTGAGAAGTCTGTTGAGGAAATAAAGAGATTGTCAAGTACTGAAAATCTTAGAGAGTATAGAGAAAAACTTGATAGAAAGATAAATGCTGAAAATATCAGCAGAGAACATGCTGCGGTTTTAAAATCATTATTTGGAACAGGTGAATATAGTAGTAAAGATGAGCTGATAAAATATTGGGATAAAAGTATATCAGAACTTGAAACGTATAAAGATAAGGCAAAAGGAATAAAGTATAGTGAGATAAGAGGAAGAAAATTGAACAAAAAGAAAACAGAATTCATTGACGAAAGGGAGATATTTGAAAAGAAACGAATCATCTGGCAGGATGATTTGAAAACCATTGAACGCGAGTCACAGGAGATACTGAGAAGTGAGGTATACTGCAGCACCCTGAAGGAAATTTCCTATGTCCATAGGAGTTTAAGGGATTTTGTCTATAGTGTTGAAAAAAATGTAGAAAATGTATTGAGCGTTATGCGTATATTTGAGGATATAGAGAAAGAGGAAGAGGAAAAGATATCAAGATTTTTTGGTAGGAAGAGTAAGGTCTCGAAATATTTTTCAAAGATTACTGGTGGGAGATATCAAACAGTAGAAATTGATACAGAAGAAAAGAATCTACTTGTGTATGCGAAAGATAACAAAAGGCTTGATGCCATAGAGCTTTCAGGAGGAGCCTATGACCAGTTATACCTCAGTATAAGACTTGCACTTGGTGGAGAGCTTTTGAATACAGGTTTTTTTATAATGGATGACCCCTTTATTAAATCGGATTTCAAGAGACTAAAAACACAGATGCATGTACTAAGGAAAATAGTTGACGAAGGTTGGCAAATACTTTACTTCACTGCAAAGAACGAGGTTAAGGAAGCATTTAAAAAAGATATCGCCAATAAAAGAGTAAATATGATAGAGACAAACTGGATAAAGTTATGATAGATGATATTTTACACAGGCATTTCACAAGGATATCCCGTATATATAGGAAGGTTCGGACTACTGATAGACCTCCAATAGATTTTATTAGTAGAAAGCTTGATGAATTAAAGGAGATAAAGGCAGTAGATTTAGGATGCGGTACTGGCAGATATGATAGAGAACTCTTTAAAAAGCTGGGTAGAAGACTCTTTCTTTTTTGTATTGATGAAAACAAGGGTATGCTTCTTCAGCTTATGGAGTACTTCTCTTTGTGTAATATAAACCAGTATACTCCAATCAGGTCTCTGGGAAGGGATATTCCGCTATCTACAAATACCATTAACTGCGTTTTTTCGTTTAATGCTGTACAGCACTTTAATCTTACAATGGTTATAAAGGAAAGTGCAAGGGTATTAAGGAAAAATGGATATCTATTTATTTATACACGATTAAGGAGTCAGAATAGACGGAATATCTGGGGAATGTACTGCCCGAAGTTCTATGAGAAAGAAAAAAGGCTCTATGAGATTGAGGATATTGAAGCTGAAATATCAAAGATTACTGCATTGGAATTAGAATCTGTTAAATATTTTAAGTTCAGGAGGCTTTACAGCCTTGATTTCCTTGTAAAACAGGCAAGGAATCGGCACTATTCAACATTTTGTCTCTATAGTGAGAAAGAGCTTGAGGATGCACTGTGTATATTTGAAGAGAACATTAGTTGTAAGTTCCCGAATACTGAAGAAGTAACCTGGATAGACGAGTATACGATGTTTATTATCAGGAAAAATTGATTATGTGTATAGGATTTATAAACGGCAGGATTCTCACGATGAATGGTAGGGAAGTTAAGGCTATAACGATAAAGGAAACTTATATAGAGAGAGTAGGTCAGAAAATTATAATTAATGATGTGGATGATGTCGTAGACCTTAAAAGTGCCAGCACAAATTGAATTTCCCGTCTGTGACGGGATAGGTGTGTCTACAAATGTTTTAAGTGAACAGTTTTATATATAAATATGCAAAGAGCACGAATTCAAGGGGATTTACCCTCGTACTATAACATAGTGCGGGGTACTGTCAACTAAAATGGAGAAGAACCATAAATAGTAAATTGTTATTATAAGCCTTTATGAAAGGGGTGAATTAAATCGATGAAATGCCTTATTATTGCTGCTGGTGAGGGGAGTAGATTATCAAAAAGCGGCGTTTTAAAACCAGTTATTCCTCTCTTAGGATTATCTCTTATCGAACGGGTGATATTGACTGCGAAGAAGGCCGGTCTAACTGATTTCTATGTGGTAATTGGGTACAATAGTGAAGAATTAAAACGACACCTTAACAGATTTTGTAAGAGAAGAAATATCAAGATTACTTATATCATAAATGAAGAATGGGAAAAGGGGAATGGTCTGTCTGTTCTTAAAGCCAAGAAACATTTAAACGCGAACTTTATTCTATTGATGGCAGATCACATCTTTAATGAATCGATACTTACGAGACTGAAGGATGAGGAAATAGCTAATGGTGAGGTTATGCTGGCTGTAGATTATAATATCGATACAAACAGGTTTGTTGATATTGATGATGTTACCAAAGTTCTCGTTGAGGACAAAAAGATTTTAGACACAGGAAAGAATATCAAGAAATATAACGCTTATGATACAGGAATTTTTCACTGTTCTCCGGCGATATTCAGCGCCATCGAAGAAAGTTTACATAATGACGATAGTTCTCTTTCTGGGGGGATAATGGTGCTGGCCACCAATGGAAAGGCTAAAACCTTTGATATTAAAGATGATTACTGGATTGATGTTGATGATGAGAAGGTATTAAAGAAAGCGGAAAACAAGCTTTTAGATACTTTAAAAAAGACCTCTGATGGTCCTGTATCAAGATACTTCAATAGGCCTATCTCAACCAGGATTTCAAAGTATCTTGTAAAAACTAATATTACTCCAAACCTTATATCGTTCTCTTCTTTTATCCTCTGTTGCATAGGTGCATTTTTCTTCTTTTTAGGTGGATATATCAATTTAGTTATTGGAGCAATATTGGCACAAGTATCATCTGTTATTGACGGCTGTGACGGAGAGATAGCGAGGTTGAAATTCCAGGCCACAGAATTTGGTGGATGGTTTGATGCTGTCTTAGACCGCTATGCCGATGCTTTTCTTCTTTTTGGGTTGACTTATTATGTATATTTTCAAAATGGGAGTTTTGTTGTTCTCTTCATTGGTTTTCTGTCAATTATAGGCACTTTCATGAATAGTTATACAGCCGATAAATACGATGGTTTAATGAAGAGAAGACTTGAGCCAAGAAAGTACTACTTCAGAATAGGGCGTGATATGAGAATATTAATCATATTCCTTGGTTCTTTATTAAATCAACCCCTTTTAATTCTTGTTGTAATTGCTCTCTTGACGAATGTAGAAAATATCAGGAGAATAGTGGTTTTATATGAAAATAGGTAATATTGATTGTGTAAAAAAAGAAATAGAGAAGATTATAAAAAAGTCTTCAGTTCCAGAAGATCTAATTCACTCGAAAAATACTTTAGAGTGGTTACTTAAATTAAAACCCGATGCTGATGAGGCTTTAAAAATAGCCGCTTTAGGCCATGATATAGAAAGAGCTATTGAAGACTTGAAAGTAAGATGCAAAGATTATAAAACTTATGGAGAGTTTAAAGATGCCCATGCCTTAAATAGTGCTAAGATCCTGGATAGAATAATGAGAGAGTTTAATATAAATAAAGAATTGGTCAATGATATCTTTTTCTTGGTGCGCTCACATGAAACAGGAGGCACGAAACGTGTTAACTTTTTAAGGGATGCCGATAGTATCTCTTTTTTTCATGTAAATTTGCCTTATTACTTTATCCGAAATGGTGTAGAAAAAACAAAAAAGCGTTATTTATGGGGGTATAAGAAATTACCTGATTATCTGAAAAGAGTTGTAGCAGAGTTCAGTTATCGAAATAAAGAACTTAAGTTACTAATAAGGACATGGATCGATGATAGTTAACTATGATATTGTTGACTTCACCTATTCTATATTAAAGGCTGTTTATCCCCGTTATAGGTGGGATTTCCACCTTTTCAGGAAGCCTTTCCTATAATATTTTTAAAAGATATCCTCCGTTTTGATTTTTTCAGATACAGATTGGCTATAGAATAAATCCATGATTGCTTTCATAAATGGAGATATTCTCTCGATGGAGGGAGATGTGATAGAGACAGTCATCATCGAGGGAGATAGAATTAAAAGAGTTGGTCCTCTCAGTATGGTAAAAAGAATTAAGGAAACGGAGATCGTGGACCTCAAGGGTCGTTTCCTTGCCCCCGCTTTCATTGATTCTCATATACATTTCGTTGATGTAGGATTAAATCTCACAAGGGTTAATCTTTCTAAAACAACCAGTCTTAGAGATGCACTCGATAAAACGAAAGAAAGATTAAAAGAAGAAAGGAAACCTGAGCCATTAATTTGTATGGATTTTGATGAATCAAGATGGAAAGAGAACAGAATTCCTAAAAAAGAAGAATTGGATATATTGAGTGCGAATAGGGTGGTTATATTCAGAAGGATATGTGGTCATATAGCTGTAGGAAATAGCAGGGCAATCAGTAGTATTCCTATAGGATTTAATATAGACCACAACACAGGCATTCTCCTTGAGGATGCCGTTCTGTTTATAAATGAGATATTTCCTCCCAGCAAGGAAGAAATCGAAACAGCTATTACACAAGCTCAAAAGATAATCCACTCACTTGGGATAACCTCAATACATGATATGACGTTAAGGAAATATATTGATGTATACAGGGAGATGGTACAAAGGAAAAGCCTTCGTCTGAGGGTTTATGCAGTTTTACCAGTAAAGGATATGGATTATATTTATCATATTGATGGTGAATGGCTAAAAACAGGTGGAATCAAGGTTTTTGCTGATGGCTCTGTTGGAGCAAGAACTGCTGCTCTAAAAAAACCATACCCAGGTTCTGATAATTACGGTGTCTTAAACTATAAAAAAGAAGAACTCAAGAATATTGTAAAAAAGGCGAATAATCTTGGACTTCAAATACTTATACACGCAATAGGTGACAGGGCTATAGAACAGGCTCTCGACGTTTATGAGTCTGAAGGAAATCCATCAAGGCACAGAATTGAACATTTTGAACTTGCAGACGATGGGGCAGTAATCAGAGCAAAGAAACAGGGAATAATCCTTGCTATGCAGCCAAATTTTATAACAAACTGGGGTATGCCTGATGGTTTATATCAGAGGATATTCGGTTTAGAAGGATTAAATACAAACAGGTTTAAAACAGCTTCAAAGGCAGGGAATATGATATGTTTTGGTTCTGATTCTATGCCTCCTGGTCCTATTTATGGCATTAAGGGTGCAATGGAACATCCTACAGAGAGTATCTCTTTTGAGGAAGCAGTTAGAATGTATACGATTAATTCAGCATATGCAGGTTGTTATGAACAGCTTACTGGCTCAATTGAAGAGGGTAAAAAGGCAGACCTCGTAGTTCTTTCTGGTAAACCACCACATATGAGTGTTGATATGACAATTGTAAATGGAGAAATAGTTTATCAGTCCAAATGAAAAAGTATTCATTATTATAGAGGTGAACCCTTGGTTGAAGAAAAACTGGTGCCTATGAGACTGCAATAAGTGCATTTAAACGTCTTCGAAATATTAGGTAATGTAAAACGAAAATGATAAAACCGCAGATAAATCAAAAAATAAGTGCTTTAAGCGAGAAAAACTATTTTTGCATTACTTTTTTGGTCTAACGGTTTTTGATTATAAGTCATCTTTTCCAACAGGAGGTAAAAATGATAGAAACTGAAGAGATAAAAAATAAGGTATGTTATTGTGGTTTGTACTGTGGAAATTGTGGTATTTACAAAGGTAGAATTTTAGCTATGATTGCTGCAGACTTAAAGGAGTTGATTGTCGCACACAGATTTGCAGAATGGGTACCCGAGTATAAGAAGATAGAATTTTCCTTTAATGAGTTTCAAAAAGGGTTGGTTTATTTCGGCGATAAGAAAAAAGGACCCTACTGTCAAGCACCCTGTAAAGAAGGTGGTGGAATACCATTTTGTAAAATCCGTCTTTGTGCTGAAGAGAAAGGAATTGAAATATGCTTTGAGTGTAAAAAATTTCCTTGTAAACTTTTCTCCCAGTTTTTAAAAAAACACCCTGAAGTTATTGAGGAGAAGAAAAAATTTAAAGAATTAGGTACGGAAAAATGGCTTAAGTTAAAGGAAGGAGATTCAAGAAGAGGATATGCTCTTGCCACTGGAAAATATTACAATAAATCTAAAAGAAAAAAATAAAATGGTAGATATATGAGAAAGGCTATTATTACAAAAGTGGTATAAATTATTTATCTCTTTAGATCCTTGTTTAAAATATTCTCTAATGGAGTTGAAGGTTAAAAAGGCAGTTGAAATCCTCTCTAAATGCAACTTTCTTGTAGTTTTAACTGGTTCTGGGGTATCAGCAGAGAGTGGTATACCTACATTTCGTGGTAAAGACGGATTATGGAAAAATTTCAGAGCAGAAGAACTTGCTACAAAATCTGCATTTGAGAAAAACCCAAAACTTGTATGGGAGTGGTATGATTGGAGAAGACAGATTATTAACAAAGCCAGACTTAATAGGGCTCACCTGGCAATTGCAAGGCTTGAAAAGATGTTTGAGCAGTTTTTTTTAATAACACAGAATGTGGATGGACTTCATTCAAGAGCTGGAAATAAAAAACTTGCCGAACTTCACGGAAATATCTGGAGATTAAGGTGTACAACCTGCGGGAAGGTCTCATTCAATGTTGATGTTCCCTTAAAAGAGATTCCTCCTATATGTGAATGTAGTGGAATTATGAGACCTGATATCGTTTGGTTTGGTGAATCACTGCAAGAAAGAAATCTTGCAAAAACTTATGCCTCAACCTCAGAATGTGATGTTATGCTCGTCGTAGGTACATCAGGGATAGTATATCCTGCTGCATCAATCCCTTTTATAGCAAAGAATAGGGGCGCGAAAATCATAGAGGTAAATCTTGAAGAGACACCTATTACCCAGATTGCTGATGTTGCCATCTTCAGTAAGGCTGGCGAAATTTTGCCAAAATTGAAAAAGTAATATTTTAGCCATCTGCGAATAGCAACTTTTATAAAATTTAGGGGACTTGCACTGCAAGTCCCCTAAATGATAAAACTATCATTACGTTTACCCTGAACTCTTTTTTCTGGAGATGCCAAATTCTGGAGAGTAGCACTCCTTAGTGGTAGCTGGCGGTTTGCCGAGAAAGAATCTAACTACCCTTGGAAGAAGTTCTCCAGTAGTTTGAACTGGAAGTCTATCATAACAGTACTCGAGTGGTTGACCCGTTATTATAACCCATCCCACCCCGTAGTGGTAGAGTATGAGAGTCGGTTTTTCTTCTGCCTTGTTAATTGTGAAGATCTGAGTTCCAAGTGGATAGTCAGTGAAGGTCTCGTGACTCGAGTAGGTTCCATAGATGGTATCTGGTAGTCCATTTACCAGATCGTAGTTTGGATTATATAAAAGGTTATAGTTATCGTAAATGTATGTTGAGTCCACGGAAACTCCTCCTGGGAATGTTATACCAGCATCAAGAATGGAGCCCTGTGCCCAACCACGGTCGCATGCCTCCCAGAATATAGTACCTCCACTATATATAAAGGCATTGAACTTTGCCTGACTGGCCGCGTAATTATCATAGAAGTACTGAGCCTGGTCGTTTACGATTATGACCATATCTACACCAACATTAAGATGCACAGAGGCGAAACTGTCTGAGGGGAATATCTCATACTGGTTTTCTCCTGGACCCGGGGTGAAGCCTTCTCGCTGGAGCATTGTATCCATTGCACTGGAAGACCATGGCAAACCATCTCTAAATATCTTTATATGAGTGGCTGCACCACCACCAGCGGGTTCAAGGTCTATATCGAAGTCATATGTCTGACCTTCCTCAATATCCGCTTCAAGTCTGCCCCAGAAAAGGACCACCCAGAGGGTATCAATTGCATCCAGAGTGAAAAGCCTATTTATCCCAGCTGGAACATTCAATGTAAAGATGGCTAACGTATCCCCTGGGGATATATCCAGCGTATCAGTCACAATCCACTTATCCTGACCGGTTACTGTAAGGACGAGTTTATCAACATCATTCCACAATGGTTGTTGTGCCGGGTCTGGTAAAGTAATGGTCAATTCAACTTGTGGTTCTCCTTCGTCTGTTACCCCTTCCTTCTTACATCCTGTCATCACGAGACCGAATGCTAAAATCAGCCCCACAGGAACTAGCCACTTACGCATCATATTTCCTCCCCTTATGAATACAGAAAAATAAAAACACACTTTATTTCTACCCATGCATATGAATTATTTAAATCGCAAACATAAGCATCGCCTCCTTACGACTTATCTATCAAGACAACCATAACGGTTGACAATTATAAGGGGAAACTCCTCCCTTATTCCCTTTTTATTATATACTAAAATAGAGAAAAAGTCAAGGAAAAAATCGGTAATGAATATCGAAATGTTCACCTTTTAAAATTAGCTTGTAGAGTCAATCCGCAGGATCTGTATGGATATAGATAAGCTGATGTCATCTATTTATCAGTTGCATTACTTCCACCCAATTCTTTCAACTTTAAGGAGTCTTGCCTCATCCTCAGTGATATTAAATAATACCTGAAATATCTTAAGGGGTTTAGCCTGACCTAATTTCATAAGAATTTCCATACAATCATCCTTATATATAATTTCTAATACTGCCGGTCTAACGTTTATACCATCTATCTCCAGTGTCTCATTCTCCATAAACCTATTTATAATTCTTTTAGCCCCGCCACGGTGGGGCACTCCATAGCCTCTTTTTTTTGGGGTAAGGTTTACCCGGAGTCTCTGGTTTACAAGTGAGGATGATAAAGAAGGATACTTTGGTGGGAGCATTTCTACTGAGTTTATCATAAATCCCTCAGGTGTTGTTTCTTTAAGTTTTTCT
The DNA here is from genome assembly GCA_030606335.1 of Caldifarciminota bacterium. Lineage (GTDB taxonomy): Bacteria > Hydrothermota > UBA3073 > UBA3073 > UBA3073 > JAGMCL01. The sequence goes on along the minus strand of JAUWGP010000006.1, from coordinate 47,199 downwards.
TCTATATCAGGAACAGTTCTCTTACACAATACATCTATGTACTCTGCACTCGATGTAAATCCGAGTGTTAGAGGAGGTGAAAATGCAACCCTGGGTTTGGGTTTATATCCTTGTGAATAAACAAGGGGCAGCTTTGCACGTCTGAGTGTTCTTATAAGGGCATTTGTTGTATCCAGATGTCCTATATAACGAAGATTATCTATTTTTGAATACTTGATTCTATAGCCAATTTTAGCATATGGTTTATTTAAACTTTTAGCCATTCTTCCATATTTTACTTCAGTATTTCCTTTTTTCTTTTTAATTGGTACTATATTTCCATCACATATCCCACATCCACTACATCCAATAATCCTGCAATCTCTTCTCATCTTGCCATTAATCGAAAGTTCTCTTTCCTCAACTAACCAATCTTTATCAACTCCAGTTTCTATAGTATCCCAGGGTAATGGTTTATCAATATCTCTTTCTTTTAGATAATCATTCGGGTTGATTCCCTCCTTATCAAATGCCTTGATCCATCTGGTAAAATCGAACATCTCACTCCATTCGTCAAACCTGGCACCAAGTCTATATGCCCTTTCTATAACAGCAGAGAGCCTCTCATCACCACGTGAAAAAACACCCTCAAGCAAGCAGCCCTCAGGTTCTCTATATGCAACCCGTGTCTTTTTAATATTCCTCTTCAAGTAATTAATTTTTTCCTGGAGTTCCTCTATGTTATTTTGTCTAACCCATTGGAATGGTGTATGTGGTCTTGGTACGAATGGTGATATTGAAACCTTTAAAGGAATATTCCTCCTGATAGTATTAATAAGTTTTACTATTCCTTCAATATCTTCTTCAGTTTCCTGAGGCAGTCCAATCATAAAATATAGTTTTGCATGAGTAAACCCAAACGATTTAAGTCTTTTGGTAGATTCTATCATATCATCCTCATCTATATCCTTGTTAATAATCCTGCGCAATCTTTCCGTGCCTGCTTCAGGTGCGAGAGTAACACCACCTCCACATAAAAGTGATGCAATGTCACTATTTAAGGAATCTCCTCGGAGTGATGGTAATGATATACCTATTTGTTTCTTTTTTAAATCGCTTATCATTCCTTTGATATCTGAATGGTCAAGGACTGATAGAGCAAGGAGAGTGACATCTTTATATCCAGTCTTTAAAAGACCCTGTAATACAGCCTTCATTACAGTTTCTCTATCCCTCTCTCTGTAAGGGCGATAGATTATACCTGCCTGACAAAATCTACATCCACGTGTGCAACCCCTTGCAATCTCAACGACTAATCTATCATGAATAATCTCAATAAATGGTAATATGGGAGAATCAGGAATAGTATCAACAGGTAGGGTATCAATAGAGATTTTTTTTACAGTTACTGATAAGTTGCCAACATTGTCGGGTAATAAAACCCCGGGTAATTTACTCAATTCTTTGAGCTTTTCATTCCTTTTTGTTGATTTATCTTTAAAAATAGGAATTATTGCAGGTACAAATTCCTCAGCATCACCAATAAGAAACGCATCGAAAAAAGGGAGGATCGGGAGTGGGTTAAAGACACTTGTACCTCCTGCAACAACTATTGGATGGTCGTTTTGTCTTTCTTTACTATAGAGTGGGATTCCTGCCAGGTCAAGCATAGAGAGAATGTTCGTATAATTTAGTTCATACTGTATTGAAAATGCCACGAGGTCGAAATCTTTAAGGGGAGTACGTGTTTCAAGGGAAGAAAGGGGAATTTCGTTTCTTCTCAATTTTTCTTCCATATCTACCCAGGGTGAAAATACTCTTTCAACACGTATTCCTGATTTTTGGAATAGATGGTAGAGTATTCTTACGCCAAGAGATGACATACCGACCTCATATACGTCTGGAAATGCAATCACACAGGAGGTATTGGATGAGGTATGAATTTTGGTGCCTAACTCACCGTTTATATATCTTCCAGGTTTACGTACTAATGGAAGTATTAAATCAAGATTTTTCATCGGATGCATTATACAACAGGTTTTTTTCTATGTCAAGAAAAAAGATGTTAGAGACTGAATTGGTTTGTAAAATTTATTTTCTTGACAATTATTTACTTTAGTGTTATAATTTAGGTTAGATGTACTAAATGTTATAATTTTAGAGAATGTCCTAAACTCTCGTGATAACAGACAAAATAACACCTTTCATTGTGTACGAAAACGTGACAATCACATTTTTCTATAACTATCTACCTTTAAATGCGATTGCTTCGTTGTCCGTCAGAAGTATGACAGACTCCTCGCAATGACTAAAAGGAGTGTGTCATTGCGAGTCCTGAACCAAGCGGTTCAGGACGTGGCAATCTCATTCCTTGGAGACATTTGAATACATATAACCATTTTGTGGAGTTACAGTCGAATATAGAAGGTTGAAATTTAAGAATTTATAGAGGGGATTAGGATGAATATAAGAAATTTAAATGTTCAAATAATGAGGTGTTACAAATGTAGGCTATCTGAGACCAGAAAAAATGCTCTTTGTGGGGAGGGAAATACCAATGCCAAACTAATGCTCATTGCACAGGCACCTGGAGAGAAAGAGGATAGAGATGGAAAAATGTTTATTGGACCTTCAGGGAAAGTATTGGATGAATTATTAGATTTTGCAGATATAAAGAGAAAAGATATTTACATGACAAATTTGATTAAGTGTAAACTACCAGGTAATAGAAGACCAAAACAGGATGAAATCAAAATGTGTGGTACATATTTAGATAGTGAGATAAAACTGATTAATCCATCAATACTGGTTCCCCTTGGTTACTATGCAACCAAATATGTCTTTGAGAAATATGCGCTTAGAATACCTCTAAAAGAAGAATCATATTCGCTTTGGGGTAGACTATATCTAACCTATGAAAGAAAAGTGTTTCCTGTTCAGCATCCATCTGCAATTCTTCATAATCCGGGACATAAAAATGAATTAACAAAGAATTATTGCAAGTTGAGGGTAATTATCACAGAATGCAAATGGTATCAAAATTGCCCTATGAAAAGATTTTATGAGGAAGGAAATCTGAGTAGAGAATGGATTGAGTTATATTGTAAGGGTGATTGGCAAACCTGTGTACGTTTTCAGATGGAAGAGAAAGGAGAGACACATCCAGATTGGATGCTACAAGATGGAAGTATTGATGAAAGATTATACGAATTGTATTATAAAAATAAAAAATAATATAAAAGAATATGAAAAACCACAGAGGACATTCACCCCGCACCTATGTATAGGTGCGGGGCAGGAAGTAGGGGAATAAAAAATCTTTTATAATCTCTTAATACTAAAGATTCTCTGTGGCTCCCCTGTTAAATAAAGTACCAAGTGTGGTTACTTGTACTTTATTTTGTAAATATTTAACAGGGTGAATCTGTGGTTAAGTTTTTTACAATACTGATTTTACCAATAGGAGGAAAGATGAAAATTACAATTATTTATGATAATGACGTTTGGAAAGAGGGTTTGAGGGCTGACTGGGGTTTTTCCTGCCTAATAGAGGTATATAATCAGAAAATACTCTTTGATACAGGTACAAAAGGGGAGATATTATTACATAATATGAAGAAACTTAACATATTTCCTTATGAAATAAACGAGATTGTTATATCCCATGCTCACCTGGATCATACAGGGGGACTCCCGGATTTTCTAAAAGAGAAAAAAGCGAAACTCTATATTCCATTATCATACCATGAACCCAGAATTGCAGACGAGGTTATAAAGGTTAAAGAACCGCTTGAAATACATGAAAATATCTACTCGACAGGAGAATTAAATGATGTAGAACAATCACTTGTTATTAGAATAGAAAAAGGCTTGGTTGTGATTGTTGGATGTTCACATTCTGGAGTTAAGAATATTCTGAATGCAGCATCAATGTATGGTAAACCCTATGCCCTTATAGGTGGGCTACATGGCTTCAAGGATTTCGATGTTTTGAGAAGCTTAACTCTTATTTGCTCTACTCATTGTACACAGTATAAGTCTGAGATAAAGTCACTATATCCTGATAAGTATATTGAGGGAGGAGCAGGCAGAGTTATTGAGATATAGACGATTTCTTTGTTTATTAACAGGAATTTGAAAAACTAAAAATTAACAGGGACTTATAAGAGATTTGTAAGAAACTTATAAAAGATACTTTAAATAATAGGGGACTGAAAGAGGAGTTTAAAATTTGTATTAAAATAAATTTTAAGAGTTCTGTATATTTAAATTAAAAGGGCCGTAGCTTTAAAGCTACGGCCCTAGGGTAGACTGTCAGGACATTTAAACTTTGTTTACATTAGTTGCTTTTGGTCCTTTATCATCATCCACCACTTCGAATTCGACTTCATCACCCTCAAGAAGGGTTCTGAAACCATCACCCTGTATTTCAGTGTAGTGGACGAAGACATCACCACTACCATCCTCGCGTTCAATAAATCCATATCCCTTGGATTCATTAAACCATTTTACTTTACCACGTACCATGTGCTACTCCCTTTTCAAAAAAAACAAAAAACTTAAGAGATTATAACATATTTTTTCCTTTTTGTCAAGTAAAATTTTAATTTTCTTGACATTCTTCACATTATTTAGTATAATTAGCAATAAATGGGTTCTGAGAGATAGAAACATGCGGAGAAGAGAACTAACTAGTAATGTAGGGGTTTGATTTGTCGAACTAGTAATGTAGGGGTTTGATTTATCGAACCCACAAAGTAAAGCAGAGATTTTTGCAAAGGAATTATAGGGGGATAATTATGATTGAGGATTTGATAATAAGAAATAGGAGCTTCCGACGATTTTATCAGGGAATTACTATAGAGCTAAATATACTGAAGAAGCTTATTAATCTTGCCAGGCTGTCACCTTCAGCTGCTAATTTGCAGCCCTTGAAGTATATCATTTCCAATGATATAGAAAAAAATGCTCTCATATTTCCTCACCTTTCCTGGGCAGGTTATCTAAAAGATTGGCAAGGACCCGCTGATGATGAACGACCTTCTGCATATATAGTTATACTCTGTGATACTCGGATAAAGAAGTCTGTTAATTGTGACCATGGAATTGCAGTACAGAGTATTCTTCTTGGTGCTACAGAAAAAGGTTTAGGTGGTTGTATTATTGCTTCGATAGATAGGAAAGGACTAAAGAAAGCATTAGGTATAGTAGATTCCTTTGAGATATTACTTGTATTGGCACTCGGTAAGCCAAAGGAGGAGGTTGTAATCGAGGAAATTAAAGAGGGTGAAGATATAGAATACTGGCGGGATAGTAATGAAGTACATCATGTACCCAAACGCAGGCTTGATGATATAATAGTTGGATAAATAATTATCCTATGAAAGTGGGACAATGGTGACATAGAGGATGAGATTGCCACGCTCACTCCGTTCGCTCGTAATGACAGATACCCATTAGCAATCTGTATTTATCCAATTTTTTGAAGTATCTTCTCTGCTACTGATTTACCTGAAAGCAACATCCCACCAAATATGGGACCCATTCTGGGTCCTCCAAAGACTGCATTTGCAGCCATTCCACATACCCACAAATTTGGAAAAACCTCTTTGCTATTTTCTATAATTACTGATTCTGCCTTGTCTGCAAACATTGCTCCCTCACCAATTATTTTTCCGGTATTGGTAAGTAACTTTTTACCCTTTCTTTCGATTATATGTGCAATCTCAGAGGGATGCCCGGTAGCATCTATCAAGAAATTTGCTCTTATAGCCAGGGGGTCTACATGTAGTCCTGTGTCAACTGATGGTGTCCAGTTGATGACAACCCCATTTACTCTGTCACTTTCAATTATAACATCCTCAACAGAGATGGTGTTAAATATCCTTAGTCCAGTCTTCACTGCTTGAGAAGCTAAAGTTGTTATTGCCTCTATTGAATCTGCGGTATAGTAACCATCTTCGAATTTTTTATTGTTTATACCAAACTCATCGAGAATCTCCCTACCCTCTTCCTGAACAACTATCTCATTCATCATCATTCCACCACCCCACATACCACCACCTATTGAGAGCTTACGTTCAAAGAGTATGACCTTTAAAGTGGGATTATGTTTTTTAAGATAATAACCGGCAGTTAATCCTGATGGACCGGCACCAGCAATGGCAACGTCGCTATTTAAGACATCTATTAACTTCTTCATATATGTTTCAATGATAGCCTTTGATATTATAGTTTCATCAAGCATTTGTTCCTCCTCTTTTAAAGATATGAGACTGAAGAATGACGATTATAGACAAAAAGTATATAATAAAGTATAGCACTGTTAGAAGGTTACATTTCCTACTGCCTTTTTGAGCCATATCGAGAGAAGTATAATATCATTTGGTCTTATTCCAGGTATTCTGCTTGCCTGACCAAGTGTAAGTGGACGAATACTGGATAGCTTGTCTTTTGTCTCGTTTGAGATTGATTCTATCATTCTGTAATCAAAATCCTCAGGTATTTTTTTCTCTTCCAGTTCAAGAGAATGCCTTATTATTTCTTCCTCCTTTTGTATATAACCATCGTATTTTGCCAGTATTTGGACCTTTTCTACAATTTTGTCAGGTATATCTTCGATGAATTGATTTATTACATTTAGATCAATATCTGGACGTTTAAGGAGGGTAAATAGGTTTACTCCAGGTTCTATATTTCTAAATTTGGATATATCTTTTTCACCCAGATAGGTTTTTTTTAATTTTTTAATAACATTTTGGACTTTATCTCTTCTTTTTTCAACTTTTTTGTACACATCCTCTCTTATAAGTCCAAATTTTCTTCCATATTTCATAAGACGCTCATCTGCATTATCCTGTCGAAGGGTAAGTCGGTGTTCGACTCTTGAGGTAAACATCCTGTAGGGTTCTTCTGTACCCTTTGTGACAATATCATCAATAAGAACACCTATGTATGCTGAAGAGCGAGAAAGTATGAATGGCTCTTTACTTTTAAGACTAAGCACTGAATTAATCCCTGCCATAATACCCTGAGCAGCTGCCTCTTCATATCCAGAGGTTCCATTTATTTGACCTGCCAGAAAAAGATTTTTTACGTGTTTTGTTTCAAGTGTGACATACAACTGTGTTGGAAGGACGAAATCGTATTCGATAGCATAACCAGGTTGTACAATCTCTGTCCTTTCTAACCCAGGTATAGTATGGAGAAATTCAAGCTGGACTTCCTCTGGCAATGAGGTTGAGACACCCCCAAGGTAGAGTATATCACTATCCAGACCATCGGGTTCAACAAACACATGATGTGACATTTTTTCTGGAAACTTAACAAGTTTGTCTTCTATTGAAGGACAGTATCTTACACCAGTTGCCTTGATATTACCCTTTATCCATGGTGATTTGTGGAGATTTTTATGTATAATTTTATGTGTTTCCTCTGTCGTATGGGTCAAATAACAAGGCTCACGGGGTGGGTTAAATTCTTTGGTCTGATGTGAGAAATTATGTGGAATCTCGTCTGGTGTTTGTATTTCCATTTCTGCTGTATCTACAGATGTCTTTTTTATCCTTGCCGAGGTGCCTGTTTTTAATCTGCCAAGTTTAAATCCTAATTTCTCAAGTGATGTAGAAAGTTTATAAGCGGGTGGTTCGTTATATCTACCAGCAGGAAAGCTATTCGAACCGATATGTATTATCCCCGAGAGAAAGGTTCCTGTGGTGAGAATGATTGCTTTAGCATGATATTCATTTTTTTGGGTTCTTACGCCTACTATCTGTCCATGATCAGTTATAATATCCTCAGCGAGTTCCTCAATTATTTGTAGGCCCGATTTTGTTAATATCTCCCTCATTATTTTCTTATAGGCATTCCTGTCAACCTGGGTTCTGAGTGACCAAACAGCGGGTCCCTTGCTTCTATTCAACATCTTGAAATGTATACCGCATCTGTCAGTTACCCAACCCTGAACTCCCCCAAGTGAATCTATTTCAAAGACCAACTGACTTTTACCTATCCCCCCAATTGCCGGGTTGCAGGAGAGTTCGCCTATACTCTCTATCTTCCCGGTAATAAGCAGGGTATTACAACCCATTCGATGAGCAGCGAGTGCTGCCTCAATACCAGCGTGACCACCACCTATAACTATCACATCATACATAGTTATATCAATCTTGGGGGAGAGTAAACCATCCAACTAATAACGCAACCTAAAGATTGTGGATTACAGCATCAGGGATAACACCCTGAGGGGTGTCACTCCATCTAACCAACTAGCTAACTAACAAACTAGCTAACTAACAAACTAGCCAACTAACAAACTTATATATGAGGAATAATGCAGATGAATTTTAGAGTTGAATTCCCTGTATTACAGAAACCATGTATTTTGCCAGGGTCTACGAATATGACATACCCTTCTTCAAATGTAAATTCTTTATCCTCAAATTTCAGGATACCCTTTCCCTCGAGGATATATACCTCGTGTTCATATGGATGTGTATGGTAAGGTGTATGTCCCCCCTTCTCTATTTCAAATACTCTCATGGCGAAATTGGGAGCGCCATCATCTTTTGTTATTGCCCATCTCACCTTTACACACTTTGCACCCTCTATTTTAACATTTTCAAGTTCTATATCATTATGGTCTAATACCTTCATAGCTCCTCCCTAATAAGTCAAAGTTTATTGCGTTTATTGCGTTTACACGGTTTATTGAGTCCCAGTGAAGTATGCTTCCTGATGAAATAGTTACACATTTCATGGGACAAGTCGTATTTCACGGGATAAATTTGTTGAGTTTGTCGAGTTTATTGGGTTAATTGGGTCTTGGAGTCATTAGATAAGTAAAAAGGTAAAAGTAAAAAGTAAAAGGTAAAAGTAAAAAAGTAATATGGTTAAAGGATCAATCCAATTTTCAAGTGGATATTATAAATTCGTAATCTTCAATCTCCAATCGTTAATTTCCCATTCAACATGTAACATCCAATATTCAACTAATTAACAATTCAACTAATCAACCAATCAACTGATTAACATTAAACATTCAACATCTAACATTTCACATTCAACAATTAACTAATCAACTAATTAACATTTAACATCCAACATTAAACATTTAACATCCAACATTACGCATTTAACCTATAACTTAGCTATCAACCGGGAAGTTTAATCTCTCTATCGATATTGACTTACCAGTTTCATCATTAATCTCAACTATTACCCCATTAAACCTATTCCCTTCATTTGCTACCTTTAGTCTTTTTGGAATACCATACAGAAATCTTTCTATGGATTCTTTTGGTTTTGCTCCTATCACTGAATTGAAGGGACCTGTCATACCTACGTCGGTTATGAAAGCTGTACCGGATGGAAGTATTCGTTCATCTGCTGTCTGTACGTGTGTATGAGTACCTAGCACTGCAGAGACTTTTCCATCGAGCCATAGTGCAAGAGCCTGTTTTTCAGCAGTTGTTTCCGCATGAAAATCTACGACTATTATCTTGGTTTTTTCCCTTATATTCTCCGCTTCTCTTATACCTGTTCTGAATGGGCAGTTTATAATTGAGTTAACAAATGTTCTTCCGAGTAGGTTTATTATACCGATTTTTTTGTATATATGAGAACCTATTCCAGGAACACCATCAGGATAATTTAATGGTCTGAGAATATCATCATTCTCTTTATTGAGATAAGGGATTATCTCCTTTTGGTCCCAAAGATGATTACCACTTGTTATACAATCAATACCAAGTAGTTTCAATTCATTTATAACAGGAGGAGTAATCCCGAATCCACCTGCAGCATTTTCACCATTAGCAATAACAAAGTCTATTTGTTGTTCTTGTTTAATTGTAGGTAAAACTCTGGAGCATACAATCCTCCCAGGTCTACCAAATATATCGCCTATGAATAATATTTTCATTATGAATTGTGTTAAGAAAATATGTTGGTTAGATTTCCTGATATTCTCATATACTTATATCTGCCATATAAGGCGGAGCAGGTTTCTGTCAAATATAAATAATCTTAATCTATTTTGCAAATTGTATTGCTCGTTTTTCTCTTACAACGGTTACCTTAATCTGACCAGGATATTTTAATTCACCTTCAATTTTTTTGGCTATTCTGTCCGCAATATCTTGGACTTCCTCATCTTTAATATCCTGTGGTTGTACTATAACTCGTATTTCTCTACCTGCTTGAATAGCATATGCCTTATCAACTCCAGTGAAACGAAGCGCAACCTCTTCAAGTTTTTCAAGTCTTTCTACATATGCCTCAAAGGTTTCTCTCCTTGCACCAGGTCTAGCACCAGATATTGCATCAGCCGCTGAAATCAAAACAGCAATGGGTGTAAGATATTCTACAGAATCATGGTGTGATGCAATTGCCTTTACGACTTCATCCTTTTCACCGTTTCTTTTAGCAATCTCTGCACCTATTTCCTGATGGGTTCCGACGGTGTCCTGACTAACTGACTTACCTATATCATGCAGGAGTCCCGCCCTTTTTGCAAGTTCCGAATCTAATTCAAGCTCCTGTGCCATAAGGCAAGCAAGGTTTGCAACCTCTTTAGAATGTTCCAGGACATTTTGACCATAGCTTGTCCTAAATTTTAATTTCCCTAATAGTTTTACTAATTCTGGTGATAAACCTTTTATTTCCATTTCGATTATAGTCTCTTCTCCAACCTTTTTAAGATAAGCTTCTATTTCCTTCTTAGATTCCTCGATTATTTCTTCTATGCGAGCAGGATGAATCCTTCCATCTGTTATTAATTTTTCAAGTGATATTTTTGCAACCTCCCTTTTTATAGGGTCAAAAGAAGAAATTGTTACAACCTCAGGAGTATCATCTATTAGAAGATCAACGCCAGTTGCTACTTCAAAAGCTTTTATGTTTCTTCCTTCTCTACCAATAAGTCTTCCCTTAACCTCATCTGAGGGAAGATCTACGGTTGTTACTGTAGACTCTATGGTCCGCGTTTGTGCATATCTTTGTATAGCAAGAGTTATTATTTTTTTAGCTTCTTTTTCAGAATCTCTGTTTGCTTTTTCTTTTATTTCATATATTTTATGCATTGCTTCGAGTCGTGCTTCTTCTTCAAGATTTGACATAAGAACCTTTTTTGCATCTTCTTTTGTCATATTGGATATTCTTTCAAGTTTGGATGTCACCTCCGCCATAGACACATCGAGTTTCTTTTCTTCATTTTCCAGCTGGCATTCTTTTGATTTAATTATCCTTTCTCTATTTTCAAGTTCTCTCTCTTTTTTCCTGATGAGATCTCCTCTTCGCTCTGTGTTTTTTTCTTTTTCTTCAAGGTTTCGTTCCCTTCTCTCTAATTCCTTTCTTTTCTCACTAGTTGCCTGTTCAAAATCCGTTCTTTTTTGGGTCCATTCAGCTCTAACATCAAGTTCTGCTAAACGTCTATAGCTTTCTGCTTCTTTTTCTGCCTTTTTAATAATTCTTTCTGCATCCTTTTCTATCTCAATTCTTCTTTTTGATGTTACAACTTTTGAAATAAAATATCCAATAACTACACCAGCAATGATTGCAATAATTCCAATTATTACACCCAACATAACTTGCATAAAACCTCCTATTTAAATTTCGTATTTGAATATTCTATTTTGAATATAAAATGTTCTGTTTAATGTAAATATATATTACAAAAAGGGTTCTCCATCAGTTGCCGTGTGACACTTCATCCTTTGAACTCTATACTCAGGTGGGTATTCTCTCACCCGCAGAGCGAGCAAAAAAGAACCCCCAATGTTTTGGTGTTAGCTCAGGATTTACATGCCATCACGAGCACGACAGGGAACCCTTTTTAATCTTTTGAAGATTACTAATACCTTCTTCTATAATCTTTCTAAGCTCTCCATTTTTCTTTCTTTCATCCATTAATTCATCTGCAAGATCCATGGATACAAGGAGAGCTATATCAGGGAGAGATTGTAATTTACTAAAACTGCTTATTTCATCATATTTTTTGTTTACATAGTCTACAACAGTTTTTACGTATACTTCACTCTCTTCCCTGTAATCGAGCTTATAATCAAGCTCGTACTCTCTATCAAATATTTTTATTTTAACCTTTTTCTTCATTTTTAAAGGATTTTTCCCTGTGTGCTTAAAAGATTGTCAATAATTTCTATTAACCTTTTTAGTTTGTGTCTTGTTTTATTTTCCTTTTCCGTCAATCCTCTGTTTTTCTCTATCAGTTGTGTATTTTCTTTTCTTAATTTATTGACAACCTTACCTATTTCATCTATTTCTTTGAGCAAATTCATAGCTGCCCAAATAATCTTCAGTTAAACCTTAATATTGCATTATACTCTTTATTAAGATTGTTTGTTATTGATGAAACAACAGAATCTACTTCGTTCTTTTTTAGTGTTCGATCTGTTCCCCTGAAGTATAGTCGTAATCCAATGGAAACCTTATCTGATGGTATTTTTTCGCCTTTATAATGGTCAAATATTGATAACTCTTCAAGGATATTAGGACTATTTTTCTTGACGAACTCAAGTATGGAAGCCGTAGTTACATTATTATCAACGATTATTGATATATCTCTCTCGACACCCGGAAATCGGGGTATTGATTTATAGGTAGTTTGGGGTGTTGTTTTAAGTTTACTTATATCAATTTCTAATCCATATATTGGGTAGTCGATATCCAATTTTTTTATTTTCCCCTGTTTGAGTTTACCCATAAATCCAATAATTTCGTTTTCCAGTTTTATAATACAGCCTGGTTCATAATTTTCTGTATAGGTATACGAGATTTCCCACCCTTTAATGTTTGTTATTCCGAACATTGCCTCCAATATTCCTTTAAGGTCAAAAAAGTCTATATCTCCTGATGACCATAATGGATTTCTTGTTCGTACACCTGATATTATGGCTGAAAGCTCAGTGTGCTCAATATATTCATTATTAAGGTTAAATACTTTTCCTACCTCGAAAATTCGGATATTTTTTGCTCCATATGAATTGTTATAAACAAGCACAGAAAGAAGCCCATCTGTAATGTTGGTTCTTAAAGAACGCATATCATCTCTCATATAGTTTGCTATTTCAACATTACTATCCTTAACAAAAGGCATTGTATAAACTTCATTGAAACCAAGCATTACCATAGCATTCTTTATATTATTTATAAATGTCATTTCCGCATCTATCTCAAAGGCTGGTGGCATTTCAGGAGTAAAATTATTGTATCCTATAAGTCGTGCAATTTCCTCTATCAAATCTATTTCAAGTGATATATCCCTCCTGTATGATGGTATTATTACATTGTTATTTTCGATATTGAATCCAAGTTTTTTTATACATGTAATAATTTCATTCTCTGATAGAGAAGAACCTAATACACGATTTACGGATTTAGAAGATATATCTAATTTTCTACTCTCAAACTTGTGTGGGTAATCATCGATGATACCTTTTGATTTTGCACCATAGTAATCCTCTAGTATTGACATTGTTCGGTTTAGTGCAACATCTGTTATATCAATATCTCCACCTCGCTCAAATCTATAGGATGCTTCTGTAGAAATTTGAAGTTTTTTACCTCCTTTCCTTATTATAACGGGATTAAAGAACGCACTTTCAACCAGGACATTCTTTGTTTTTGTTGTGACCATTGAGTTGCTTCCTCCCATGATACCAGCTATAGCAATTGGAGTTTCACCATCACAAATGAGCAGTACATCCTCTGGTAGTTCTATATTAGAACCATCAAGGGTCATTATCCAATCACCTTTTGTAGACATTCTTACTATTATATTACCTGTTATCTTATCAAGGTCGAATATATGTACTGGTTGCCCCATCTCGTACATAACATAATTTGACACATCGACAATATTATCCTGGGGAATAGTGCCCATAGCTACGAGTCTTTCCTTGATCCATTCAGGTGTTTCTCCCCCTTTTATGTCTATCAATACTCCGCAGGAGTATCTACTACATAATGTGGGTTCATTAATTTTGATATTAACGTCTTTTGAAATGTTATTATAAGTTTTAAAGTCGGGATGGGTGAAATTTTTATTTAAAAATATTGCCATCTCTTGCGCAATACCCCACATGCCAAGAAGGTCGGGTCTTTGAGGACTGATTTCTAAATCTAATATAGTATCATTCTGAATTTGTAAAATCTCCTCTACTTCTAATCCGATACCTGATAGGAGATGGGTAATTTTATTTATATCATCTCCTACTTCTATAAGTTCTTTAAGCCAGTTTAAACTAACTTTCATATATTTAGTATAACATAATTTTTCTACTTTGTCAACATTTTTTTATATAATTCCTTTAAAACCATCACTTGAAGGCAGTGATTCTATCCGCCTGCCCCACCTTGGCGGGGATAGACAGATACTTAAAAAACGCATAAACAGAAAGTGGAGCGCCCCACCTTGGCGGGGCTTTTAACAGATAGCTTTACTTTGCTATTTATTTTGTCATCACGAAAGTTTGGGATATTGTCTAATTTTTATAATCATTTATATATTAAGGGATTACAATATGAAGGTTAACTCGAGACTTCAGGAAGGTTTTTTTGGTATGAATTTATCCAATGATGGAGGGGTGTGATATCCAAAATCCAGAAGATGTATTTTTCCACATGATATGATGCCAAATATGGGTACGTGAGAAGAAACTATTAGTGTATCATTCAGCCTTTTTATAACAATTCTTTTACCTTCAAAGATAGTATCTTTCATCTGTATGGTGTGTTGATTTAACGGGTTAACATTAATGTTACTAACATCCATCATACAACTATCGCAATCAATTAAACTTAAAATATTACCATTATCTATTAGTGCTCTTATACAGAAATCCGTACCAGTCATCTCCAACCAGAATCTCTGAGCATTTTCTCTATCTATGATCGTATAAAGGACCGTTTCTTTTCCTATCTGGTATACTGCCCAGTTACCAATCTTACATTTTTTACAACTTGGGGTTCTATTACAGGCAATCAGCAGTAATAATATTAAATATCCGAAATTTCTGTACATTTGTTTATAAAATCCTCGTTGAGCACTGTTATATCCTTTAATGCGTTATGGTCAACTATATCAAGGGTAATAGGAGTGATTGATATATAATGATTTTCTATTGCTTCCACATCAGTATCTCCATTACTTAATGAATGGATGGGTGTTCCACCTATCTCAAAGGATGTTTTACGAGTTGTTATCACATTTTGATAAGACCTTCTTCCGAGTGTTGTTACTCTTATTCCTTTGGGGTCAGATGGTACGTTAACGTTCAGGAAGAAATTGTTAAATTCACCCCTGTTCAAGGAAGAAATGAGTCTGAAGATTACACCTGGGGTGTCATCAAAGTTTCTATGTCCTGTAATAGATATAGCAATTGATGGAATGCCCTCTATTGCACCTTCAATTGCTGCACCAACAGTACCAGAATAAGTCACATCGAATCCAAGATTAGGTCCTGAATTAATACCAGAGATTATTAGTTCAGGTTTTTCTTCTAATAAGGTATTCACAGCAAGCACAACACAATCTGTCGGGGTACCATTTATACCATATATGTCATCAGCAAATTTTCTTGTATTTAGACGCTTACGGAGAGTAATGGAATGCGAACACCCGCTCATCTCTTTTAATGGTGCAACTATGGTTACATTGTGTTTTAAGTGCAAGAGCTTGTAAAGGTATCGAATGCCTTCAGCATTTATACCGTCATCATTTGTAATGAGAATATTCATATTATGAAAGTGTTGAAAGTAAGAATTAAAAGAGTATTACTTGTTAAAGTTAATAACCACTCAAAGCCACAGAGACTGTAACATGAGTTTTATAAACCTGAGAGTGTCAAGAACAGGTTTTATATAACTATTAGATTCATTATAAATTGTTTTTATTGGAACTGCACTAATTTTAAATCCTTTTCTGGCAGCCTTAATAATAATTTCAGATTCCGTTTGAAAGTTATTTGTAGATAGGGGAATCGTTGTGAATATCTCCTTTCGTAATGCTCTGAATCCAGATTGTGAATCTTTTACCCTACAACCACCAAGTAATGAGACTGCGAAAGATGTCCAGAGATTGGTTTGAAGTCTAAGGAAAGGCATGACTTTTAATGATATGTTTCTTACACCGATTATCATATCACTCCTTTTTATCTTTATAGACTTGAGAAATTTAGGTATATCATCAGGTGAGTGTTGTAAGTCAGCATCCATTGTTATTATCCATTCTGCTCCCTTACTTGCTGCAAAATCAAATGCAGTTCTTTGAGCCATTCCTTTCCCCATATTCTTTTTATGTCTTATTGTGTGTACTCCAAATGATTGTAATATCTGGAAGGTGTTGTCAGATGAACCGTCGTCCACTACAATTATATCTTCATGAGGAAAATTTAGGGATTTAAGAACCTTCGCAATAAATTCTTCTTCGTTATATGCTGGTATTATGAGCATTACTCTTTCCATATATTGTCAAATATATACCATTGTGTAGGATATTTTTTTACATATCGCTCTAATATATTTACCCATTTTTCCACAACCTCATTCTCAGTTTTGAAATAAATAGGTTCTTCAAAATAAAGCCTGTATTTATTATTTTCTTTTACACAGAAGGTAGGAATTATTGGTATTTTTAACCTTAATGAAATTTGAAATACACCCTTAGGTATTGGTATCTTTTTACCAAGAAAATTAACGTAAATAGAATTACCTGTGTAATCTCTATCTCCTAATGTTGCTATAACATTACCCTTTTTTAATGTTCTAAATATATCTTTTAGACCACTGTCGATATATACGACATTCATTCCTGCTTGATTTCTTCTCCGGGTAAAGAAATTTTTAAGTGTCTTTTGTTGATGTCCCAGAGCTATAACTGTAATATTGAAACCAAACAAACTGACCATACTGGCGCCCCACTCCCAGTTACCCAGATGTCCAGTAAGGAACAAAGAGGGCTTCGTCATCCTTTCAATATTTATCGGTGTAATGTAGTTCTGGAAACCTTTTATATAAACTGAGGGAAGTATCAGGAACTCGTATACGAAAGTTGCGAAGTTTTCAAAGGTCTCGATCGCATATCTACGGAGTTCATAATTTGATAGATTCCTATTTTTTATAATTTTAAAATTTTCAAATACAAATTTTCTTCTATTTCTAAAAAATGTGAAATACATAAAATCTGCTATCCTTCTTGCAATAAAGACAGCAGGTTTGTATGGTATGATGTGTGATAAAAATGTTATTATCAAAAACCATAGAATCATAGATTATTATTATACATCTAATTTCAAAAAATGTCAAGAAAAAATTGGCTGCAGAAAGATGGATTATATTATTGGTGTCAGTTCTGCAAGCTAAATTCTTTCTCAGGAAGTTTTAGAAGTTTTATATGTACACCTGCTTGCCACTTAGGGGATCTCACGACAGGCGGGCGGTAGGCAGGTAAAAGAATTATAAGGAATTTTATTTAAATACTATCATATAATCATTTTATCTATACAAAGGACTTGACTTTATGGTGTTTTTAGTGTATAATTAATACATGCTTATTATTTTATTAATCGTCACATTCGATCCTACTACCCTTGTCTATCCCCCATTCGGGCATACAATGGGGTATCACAGTGCTACACAGTTTGAGGCAAGACTTCTATTAGGTCCAAGAATATCTTTTGATAGTCCACTTGGTATTTCAGCAGTAAAATTAAAGTGCAATGATAAACCCGGAGAGGATGATGACGATGAACTAACTGCATACTGCTGTAATACAAGAAGTCATCAGATAGTGTATAATAAATCACTATTTAATATAAAGACATACGGTAATTTTGGGAGAGGAGAAGGAGAATTCTGGTCACCTACAGGTGTTGCTGCATCGCCTGATGGCTGGGTTTGGGTGACGGATCTCGGAAATCATAGGGTGGTTAAGCTGTTTAATACAGGTGATACCATTATCTGGATTCAAAGCATAGGTAAATTTGGATGTGATGAACTTGAGTTCGATAGTCCTTATGATATTGCCTGTGATAGTAAAAATACTATATATGTTACAGATGAGGCTAATAATAGAATTCAAATCATAGATTCCACTGGAACGCTTGTTATGATTATTGATGGACTTAATCGTCCAAGAGGGATAACGGTTATTGATCGTAGTGACCTATGGAATTATCGAGAAAACGATTTCATAGTTGTATTATGTGAGGATGATATCAGAAAGTACTCAATAGATGGAATATTTCAAGGTTCGATAAAAGGCGAAGACTTTGGTCTTGAAAGTTATATGTTTGGATTTTGTAGTATAGACTATTACGGTCAAATTTGGGTAACAGACAGAATAAATTGTTGCATTCATAAATTTAACAAGGACCTTAAGTACATTACTACTTTCGGAAGAAAGGGTTCTGGTGATAAAGAGTTTATGGATCCAAGGGGTATAACTATATGGAAGCGTTTTGGACAGGTTTTCGTGGTTGATGCAACAGCAATTGACTACTACTGGATTGGAGTAGATGGGTATATTAAGGGATGCTTTCCCCCGGTTTTCACAGGTCTAAAACCAGGAACGGATATAGTATTTTTCATAACGGAACCTTCCATCGTTGAATCAAAAGTTTACGATTATAAAAATAATTTAACAAGAGAGTTTTTGGATAATTACAAGGAGTCCCCATTTGAAAATTACCTTATTTGGGATGGCAGAGATAACATTGGGGATTTAGTTATGCCAGGTGAATACAGGATAGAACTCATTTTTACACCAACCTATTCCTCAAGGGGTAAATTTCATAAGGTATTGAATACAAGGGTAATTGTAGAGTAGGAAGATTTTTTAAAGATTTCTATAAAAGTCCAGAAATATCTGATTACAGTGATTAATATAAAGATTACACAGATATAAGGCGTTTCATAATAATTGCTCTCTAAAATAATATCTAAGTATTTCTCCTGCTATCGGTGCAGCAACTCCACCACCCATACCCCCATGTTCAACGAATACAATGAGTGCGATAGTTGGTTTATCAAAAGGAGCAAAACAAACAAACCATGCGTGGTCCTCGCCCTGTGGGTTCTGTGCAGTTCCTGTTTTGCCAGCCACCATAATGTCATTAATGTTTGCTGCTCTTCCTGTGCCATCTGGGTGTTGAACCACTCCAAGCATTGCCTTTCGTATAAAGGCTATAGTTTCATCATTTAATGAAACCTTTTCTGCTTGCTTGCTATTTCTAAATATTATTTTACCTTCATAGGATACAATACTATCTATGAGTGTAGGAGTATATATTGTCCCTTCATTAGCTATTGTTGAGATAAAAGATGCCATATTTAATGGAGTAAGTAATATCTCTCCCTGTCCGATAGCCAGATTTGCGACGTTACCCTGTGACCAACCCCGCTTGCCATAATGGGAATTGAACCATCTTTCATCAGGAATTAATCCTCCACTCTCTCCAGGTAAGTCTATTCCTGTTTTTTCTCCCAGTTTAAAAATCCTGGAATAATTTACTATATTATCGACCCCTAATTGCATTCCAATCTGGTAAAAGTATACATCACAGGATTGTATAATTGCTGAGATTAGTTCAAGTTGTCCGTGTTCATCCCAGCATCTAAAATACCGGTTTCCTATTTGCATACCCCCCTTACAAGTAATTGGCATGTGAGTATTTTCTGTTAATAAACCGTTCTCGATACCTGCTGCTGTTATAAAGAGCTTAAATACGGACCCAGGGGGATATTTTCCATTTTTAACACGATCGAATAGAGGAAAGATAGTATCCCTTGATAATGCAATCCACCTGTCCTCTTTTATACAAGGAGAGAAATGGTTGGGATTGAACCCGGGTTGAGAGTAATAAGCCAGAATTCTACCATCTTGAGGGTTAATTGCTACTATTACTCCGGATGTATGATCAGCCAGAGCCTTTACACATACCCTCTGGAGTTCAATATCTATGGATAAGAAAATATTGTTTCCAGGTATAGGTTGTTTTCCGGGTGAGAATATACCAATTTCTCTCCCTTTTGCGTCAACTTCTATGTAATTCACACCATCCTTTCCTTTAAGATATTTATCATATTGTTTTTCTATGCCTGTTTTACCTATTATATCACCTGCTCTATACCCTTTATAGATATTCAACTCACTTTTAGAGATTTCTCCCATATAACCAATAACGTGACAGATGCTGTCAGCAAAATATGTTCTTCTTAATGGCTCAGTAACAATGCTTATATCTGATATGTTCGACCTTCTCTCCTCTATCATACATACTATTTGGAAGGGTACATCTCTGATGAACTTTGATTCCTCTGTTTCTTTAAACTGCAGTTGTAAGCTGTCTTCAAGATAGGTAATTTTTTTACCTTTTGGTACATATATTGTATAGCCAGGTCTGGTATCTGCAAGAACCCTTTTATTACAGTCATATATCAGTCCTCTGGGAGCCCTTACCAATACCTGCCTGACACAATTTTCTATAGAAAGTCTTTTATACTTTTCACCAAATATTATCTGTAACCAGAATACTCTTAGAAAAAGTAATGTAAAAACTATGGCAATCGAGATGGTGATAATTCTATTTCTTGTATTCTTATTCATTAGAAAATCAGTGATTAAAGTTTATTATTCCTCAGATTTTGAACCAACACTCTATTTTAGCATGTTATATTAAAAAAGTCAAGTAAAAAATCAACGGATTGCAATGTTAAACGTTTAATGTTTAATGTTAAATGTGTAATGGGATATGAGTTGAATAGTTGATTAGTTAATTGGTTGATTAGGTTAAATGATAAGGAAGGTAGGAGTCCGTCGTTTGACGGACGATAAAAGAAATGTGAAATGTTGAAGATGAGATTGCCACAACTTCACTTCGTTCAGTCTCGCAATGACAGACGCCGGGATGAGATTGCCACGACTTCACTTCGTTCAGTCTCGCAATGACAAACACCGAATCATGACATTATGAGCCGTAGGCGAAATAATCGCATTTAAGGGGGGTAAGAAATAAAAAATAAGTTTAACATATGCAGATTATCATCGGGACATTTAATGAGATATATAGATTCCAGTCATTATAAGTAGTAGAGGATAAAGGCAATCTTAAGTCCTTGAGCAGTATAAAATTAACAAAATAACATCCAATTGTATTATGTATAAAAATATTTATATTTATTAATTCACCAAAAAATGTTGACAAAATTTAAAAAGTATGTTATAATAGTTTAAATCCAGTCTAATTAAATTTTAAATGTTCAAGATATATTGTGAATAAATTATATAAAAATGCCAGGGTGATTATAGATAAGGATGATATTAAGAAAATTCTCGATAAACTTACAGACGAGATCTACAATAGAAATAAGAATGTAGAAAAATTGCTCATCATTGGTATAAAAAGGAGAGGAGAGTTATTCGCAAGACGTATTGTTGAGTCATTAAGTGCTAAGCTTAATGTCTTATTTGGTAGTCTTGACATTACATTATATAGAGATGATCTGACTTCAATTGATAAAAAGCCAATTGTAAGAAAAACAGAAATACCATTTAATATTGATGACCAAAATCTTCTACTAATTGACGATGTTCTCTTTACTGGACGAACTGTACGTGCTGCACTTACGGAGCTTGTGGACTTTGGTAGACCCAAGAGGGTACAACTGGCAGTTTTCATTGATAGAGGAGAGAGAGAACTGCCTATATGTCCCGATTTTATCGGTAAATCAATGAAGGTTGATAAATCAGAAATGGTGGAAGTGAAACTTCAAGAAATAGATGAAGAAGAATGTGTCCTGATAGTTCCCAAATAAAGGGTCTAAACAGGAAAGATCTCCTTGGAATATCAGATCTTGATAGAACAGAGATTGAGCTTATCCTAAATACTGCAATATCATTGAAGGAGATTCTTGAGAGACCAATAAAGGTTGTTCCATACCTCAGGGGTAAAACCGCAGCGTTTCTATTTTTTGAACCATCTACCCGCACACTCCATTCTTTTAGTCTCGCAGCACGAAGGTTATCATGTGATTTTGTGTCTGTATCTGCATCAACTTCGAGTGTTTTAAAGGGTGAAACTTTACTTGATACTGCTAAGAACCTCGAAGCGATGAAACTAAATTTTGTTGTGGTGAGACATTCTTCTCCTGGAGCACCTCATAATCTTGCCAGAAATCTTCGGGCTTCAATAATAAATGCTGGTGATGGTTGTCACGAACACCCAACACAGGCACTCCTGGATTTACTAACCATAAGGGAACACTTTGGAAGATTTAATGGATTGAAGATCGCAATAGTAGGTGATATAGAGCATTCCAGGGTTGCAAGGTCTAACATTTACGGAATGAGCAAACTTGGAATGGATGTATCCATCTGTGGTCCCCCCACTCTTATTCCAAGAGATATCGAAAAAATGGGAGTAAAGGTCTACTATGACTTGAAGAAGGCTATAGAGGATAAGGATATAATATACGTTTTAAGAATTCAGAAGGAGCGTCAGTCTAAGGGATTATTTCCCTCTACAAGAGAGTATATAAAGTTATATTCAATAACAGAGGATATACTTGAAAAATATGCAAAAGAGGATGTTATAATAATGCATCCCGGACCTGTGAACCGAGGTTTAGAGATATCAGTGTCAGTTGCAGATAGCAGCAGATCCCTCATACTCCCGCAGGTAACTAATGGTGTAGCAGTAAGGATGGCGTGTTTTTATCTACTTCCAGGAGGAGAGGGGGGAGGGAAGAGCGTAAGGCGTAGAGCGTAGGGAGTAAAGCGTCCCAGTGGAATAGATAATTAATTCCACGGGATAAATAGGGCGTAGGACGAGAAACGGGGAACCGGTGAAACAGGGAAGAGAGAAGAGGGAAGGTGAAGTCAATTATCAATGTAAAATTAGCAATTAGCAATGCAAAATGAGGGAAGAGAAAGGGTATAACGAAGAGCGTAGGGAGTAAGGCGTAGAGCGTCCCAGTGGAGTAGTTAACACATTCCACGGGATAAATAGGACGAGAAACGGGGAGCCGGTGAAACTGGGAAGTGGAGAAAGATAGAGTAGGCAGTAAGCAGTAGGCACTAAACAAACCAGATAAACTAAACAAACTAAACAAACTAAATTATTAATTGTATTTTCTATGAATAAGTTGTTTATTAAAAATGCGAGGGTAATTGACCCGTTTACGGATACGGATGGAACCTTTGATATCCTAATTAAAGGTGAGAAGGTGATAGAGTTGAAGAGGAAAGAGAGAAAAGGGAAGAGAGAAAAGGGAAGAGGGAGGGAATCGGAAAGGGTGATTGATGCACGTGGTTTGCTCGTTATACCAGGTCTTGTTGATATGCATGCACACCTAAGGGAACCAGGAAGGGAGGATGAGGAGACAATTATTTCTGGTACAACAGCTGCACTAAAGGGTGGGTATCAGGCAGTTGTATGTATGGCAAACACTGAGCCACCTATTGACAACATAGGAATAGTGCGGTATATAAATGAGGCAGAGAAGGCGTGTGATGTTTATCCTGTAGGTGCGGTAACAAAGGGTCTTAAAGGAAAGGAGATAGCAGAGATTGGTGATCTTGTAAATGCGGGTTGTGTCGCAGTTTCTGATGATGGCATGCCAATTATAGATGCTTTTATTATGAGAAGAGCACTCGAATATTCTAAACAATTTGATATCCCTCTTATATCCCACCCTGAAGACCTGAATCTATCTGTTGGTGTGATGAATGAAGGCGTTGTTTCAACAGAACTTGGCCTTTCTGGAACTCCTTCAAGTGCTGAGGAAGCTATGATTGCAAGGGACATATTATTAGCAAGATTTACAAAATCAAGATTGCATATCGCCCATATATCCACAAAGGGTTCATTGGAACTTGTTAGAAGAGCAAAAGAGGGAGGATTAGATGTGACTTGTGAGGTTACGCCACATCATTTTTCACTTACAGATGATTTTGTAAGGACCTTCGATACGAACTTTAAAATGAACCCACCATTGCGTTCAGAAGAAGATAGAGAGGCGATGATTAAAGGGTTAAAAGATGAAACAATTGATGTGATTGCGACTGATCATGCACCACATGCTGATTTTGAAAAGGAACTTGAATTTGACCAGGCACCTTTTGGCGTAATAGGACTTGAGACAGCACTCGCTTGCGGAATCACATATCTTGTGAAACCAGGATTTATGACAATAAAACAACTTCTTCAAAAATTGACGATAAACCCCTCGAGTATCCTTTCACTTCCTATAAAAGGTTTGGTTTTAGGGGAATATGCGAATATTACAATTGTCGATATAAACCTTGAATGGGTCCCACAGAGATTTCTATCTAAATCTTCTAACTCACCATTTTTAGGTAAGAAGCTTTGTGGCAAAGTGTTATATACCATCAACAAAGGAAGGGTATTTGATTGGAAAGATTAGGGGTTTTTAAGTAAGTTTAATACTACCACCTTATCAGAATAGCCCCCCAGGTAAACCCTCCACCGAATGTATTAAGTAATAGAATATCTCCCCTTTGAAGCCTTCCCTCTTCTATAGCGAAATCCACGGATATTGGAACAGTAGCGGCTGAGATATTTGCAATTCTATCAATAGTTATCATTGTTTTTTCCCTTGGTATACCAACTCTTTTGATCGTGGATTCAATTATTCTTATATTAGCCTGATGGGGCACATATAAATCGACATCATCCTTTGTTAATCCCGCATCTTTAAGAGCCTGTTCCGCAGAAATAGCCATCCATCTCACTGCATGCTTGAATACCTCTTTCCCATTCATAGTAACTGTATGGAGGTTCTTGTCTACTGTCTCATGACTTGCTGGAAGTCTTGACCCCCCTGCAGGTTGAATAAGTAGTTCACCAAGATTACCGTTTGCTCCCCAATTATAAGATAGTATATCAGAATTGTCATCTGATAATGTAAGAATAGCCACTCCGGCTCCATCTCCAAAGAGGACACAGGTATTTCTATCCTCCCAGTTGGTAACCTTTGTTAGCATTTCTGCACCAGCGACGAGTATATTAGTGGCTATTTTACTCTCTAAAAGGGATTTTGCGATGATAACTCCATATAAAAATCCAGAACAGGCTGCACCTACATCGAAGGCAGGAAAACCTTTCAATCCCAGATTCTTCTGGACCCAGCATGCAGTAGCTGGATATGCGTTGTCAGGTGTAATTGTACCTACAATTATACAGTCTATGTCCTGGGGTTTGAGGTTTCCCTTTTCGAGTGCTTTACGTGCTGCCTCAGTAACCATATCGGATGTCGCAATCTCATCGGATGCAATTCTTCTTTCCCTTATACCAGTCATTGTTCTTATCCACTCATCGGATGTGTCCACCATTTTCTCAAGGTCAAAATTCGTAAGTATCTTATCAGGTAGAAATCTTCCAGTAGAGATAAATTTTACACCCACAATTCCTCCTTTTATTATTTACTATCAGTAATCCTGAATTCCACTCGCCTGTTCTTTGCCATATTTTCAGGAGAGTCATTAGGAACAAGGGGAATGGTATAAGCATAGCCCTCAGTCTTTAACCTTAATGGTTCTATTGCATGTTTATCTATAAGATAATACTTAACAGCTTTAGCCCTTGCCCTTGATAAGTCCCAGTTATCATGGAACTCTGGAGTAGAAATCCTCCTTGAATCAGTATGACCAGCAATATGGAGTTTTAATTTGGGATTATCTTTGAGAATTCTCCCTATATTGTCGAGAATTGAGTATGCATCTGGTAGTATATCAGCCTTTGCTGTCTCGAAATGAATGTTTTTAAAAATGAGTTTCACCTCTTTTTTAAAGAGATAAAAGTTCTTTTCTGTAATTTTACCCTCATTAATAGAAACATTTTCTTTACTCTTAATATAGAATGTATCATCGGGAAAGACCTCAATTCTATATATACCTCCTGAAAGTTCAAAACTATATGCACCCTTATCGTTGGTTTTTATCTCCTTGCCATCACATTTTACCTGAGATAAAACAGGACTTTTTGTCTCTGCATCCAGGACTAAACCTTGAACCTTACTTGGCTCGATCTTTCTCAACTCAATGACCTTTTTTCTTGACTCAGATTCTATAGTATAGGCACTATCAAAGGCGATATGATAATCTTCTTTCATTACGTCAATATTTGTTATACCTCCAGGAATTCCAACAATCCTGTATTCACCTTTCAGGGAATCAGTTGTTGCCATTAGATTCACATTTCCTGTGCATTTAAGTTCTGCCTTTAGGGGAGTTCTTATTTTACTATCTATTACTTTTATTAAAAGACTTGTCTTTCTCTTTATTGGTGGTAAGAGTATTTTGAGAGAAATCCTGTGGGTATTACCAAGTACTCCATATGGTACATAGGCATAATCAACATTATATTTCTGCCATCTTGAGCCAAGACCAAATGTAAATCCACCAAGTTCAATATCCTGAGGAGCATTTCTATAGCCACACCTTAGGGCAATAGTATTTCTTATCCAGACTTCAGCGCCAGAGTGAAACTCAATTTTACCTTTTTGGGGGAAGTTTAAATCTAAAAGAAGTGATATAGGAAATTCAGGTTGTATACATATACCTGTGCGGATACCTGAAGGAAGTTTAATATTTTCACCTTCATATTCCATATCTGGACCAAGATTGTATACATTAAATCCAAGATTTACCAATGGATGAAAGCTGTAAATTCCCCCAAAATCCATACTCCAACCTTTACCAACTATCTCCTCAAGATTATCATATAACCCCTTGAATGTCATTCCAAGTGATAAATGTTTTAATGGTTGAACTCCATATGAGAGAGAAAAGATACCAGATGATGAATTTAAACTCTTCCGTATCTGTTGATCGGGCCCTCTTGATTCGATGTCACTGACACTTGCGATAAGAAGAGATGCACCAAATGTCCCTCGAGGAGTCTTGAGGACAAATATTAGATTTTCATCCCTTATACCCTGGAACCATTCGTGGTGAGAGATAAATAATTCTGAGTTTTTCAAATTTCCAAGCCCTCCCGGATTCCAGAAGACAGTGGTTGCATCATTTGATAGAGCAGTGAAACTTTCTCCCATAGCGCAGGCCCTGGGGCCATAAGTAATCTTTAAAAGAGGAAATGCTGTTGTCCCTACTCCAGAATTAACAAAAAATACAGCTAATAAGATATTTAATATACCCATTTTGAACTCCTATTTTAGCAGAATGGTCTTTTTTATTACTCTGTCTTTTCCTCCTTCATCCTTTTCAAATTCACACACATATATATAAACACCTGGCGAGACCTGTTCTCCGTTATCATTCGTCCCATCCCAGGTCTCTGTAAATATTCCCCTGTCAAAGTGTCTACTACTGATAAGCTCCCTTATTCTCTCACCAACTCTGTTGTATATATCTATAGTTAAATTACCACTTTCAGGAAGACTAAATACGAATACAGTCTTATCCTTAAAAGGGCTCTCGTAGTTATATATATCAAGTCCCAATCTCAGGTGTGTTATTATAACCGCGCTATCAGAAAGGGGAGGGTAGAGCATTGAGTATGCAAAGACTACAGTCTCTACATCGATATTACTTGTGTCTACAATAACCCCTGGTGCTGTAATCTTTAAGGTGATATCCTTCTCTTCAAGTGGTGATAGGTAACCAAGATCGAGGAGTCCATCCCCATTTATGTCCTCTATCTTATCGTTCTCGCAATAAAGAGCTCCATCCCATCCGTATGGTAGTGGTGTGAGTGAAAGCGAGACTGTGTCCTCGACATTACCAGATGAAACTGTAAGTATATATTCCTTTGTCTTACCTGTGTTTATACTATCCTCAATATCAGGCTCAATAGATATTGAGGGAGATTGTGTTATAACAGTGATAAAGTGAATAGAATCCTTGACAGATGTGTTAACCGAGGATACTCCTGTGAGTTTTACGCTGTCTTCCCTGTATACCAAGACCATAGGGGGTATAACCCTGAATCTCAGTTCTTTTTCTCCATACATTGGTATTATTACATCTGGTATGGTGTTATTGTTATGGTCACCTGCAGCAAAACCCTCATCATAGATAATGTACTCCCATCCAGGTGATGCATCAGATATAAAGAGATCGACTGTATCATATCCATTACCAAGATTTCTAACCATGAAAGGATAAAAGATAGTCTCAAAAGGGGCTACACTATCTATTGAAACATCTGGTTCCAGGTCTATATCAACAATCCTCCGTATTTTTGTTATGACTACTGCACTGTCGGTTATCGTTGTATCGAGTGAGGATATTGCATATATAATACTACTGTCCTCTAAACCTGCTTGAAGGAAAGATGGAGGAGTTATCCTGAATGTTATTGATACCTTCTCTCCTGTACTTAGACCACCCACGTCTATCAGTTCGTCTCCATCTGTATCATAAAGTTCGTTATTTAGTGTATCCAGAAGTAAGAAATCCCATTGTTGTGTGTGTGTGGTTTTTATATCTACCACATCCTCGTATCTACCTACATTCGTGATATACAACTGATACTCTATCATCTCCCCAGGATAAGTGGAGTCTGAGGTATCAGGTTCTATTATTACACCGATATCTCCATAAATCTTTGTGATTAGAAGAACACTATCATTTACCGATGTGTCAATGGATGAATAGGCAAAGACGAGTGTTGTATCAATTTCACCAAGAATTACATCCTGAGGTGGTGTAATATCTACAAAGAGACCTCTTGATTCATCAGGTGAGATGTCTCCAACATCCTGAATATCATCGCCATCTGAATCTGTTAGTGTATCTTCACCTGAGGGACCAAGAATACTGATATCCCAATCACCCCTTGCTATTATATCTATACAGTCTATTGAATTACCCTCGTTTCTGACCCAGAGATAATATCTAACAGTCTCACATGTCTGTATTGAATCGCTCAAACAGGGTTCAATGTTTACTGCAACCAATCTCTCAACCATGGTTATAAGTCTTGCATTGTCTTGTATTTCAGGATTACTTGATAGGCTGCCTGTTACTATTGTGGTATCCGTATCTCCATAAAGTGCATTAGAAGGTGGAGTGATCTTTAATATAATCTCTGCAGTATCATTGGGAATAAGTGTATCTATGTCAGGAATTCCATCGCTGTTAGTATCTGTCAAGGTATCTAAACCTGTTGAATCATATATTTTTCCTATCCATCCTGGTTTGGTTCCTGATGTTGATACGTTTACTACATCAGATGAATCGGTTTTGTTTATAACTATAAGTGAATACTCTATTGTAAAACCAGGCAGCACAGAATCCGTTTGATTTGGTTCAACTATAATGTTTCCTTCAGGCAAGAATCCTTGTGATAACCAACTGTTATGGGTTTCCCATGAATTTGGCTCAATCTTTGGGACACTGAGGTCATCATTAATATTGGTAATATGATATGTGTATGATGAAAATTGGTCCCTGCACTTTACCCAATCATCACACTCTAATACTGCTATATCAAAATTCCTATAAGTTGCTACTATCTCTGCATGCCCATCTCCATCGATATCTGCCACTGCGGGATGTTCAACAGCGGTTGGGGATTGAAAGTCGATATTCTCGTATATAATGTTACCATATGAGCCGTCATATATCCTTAAATATTCTGTCCCCATCCAGATTACTTCTTTAGAATTCTCTCCATCAAGATTGCAGATGATTGGTATAGTTCTTGAACCTCCAATCCAATCTGCAGCACTCGCTGACCAGACTATCCTCGCACTATCACCAGCATCCTGTAGTGCAAAGATAGAATCTTGTAGGTCATTATAACAGTTCGAAAAAATAACTATCTCTGGATAAGAATCGTTGTTTATATCATCTACAGCTGCCATAGATAATCCTGAAGAATTATTGTTTAGAATTTTTTTTCGCCATTTCACGTCCCCATCATTTTTTATACACCATATATAACTGATACCACTATAAACATTGGTATTAACTATTATTTCTGGCTCTCCATCAAGGTCAACATCAGCTATTGCAGTACCTCCCCCTCTTGTGGGAAAACCAAGATATGTTTCCCATTTTAGATTCCCTTTGCTATCTAAGCAACGTAATTTCTCATCTGTATTTCCGAATATCACCTCGGGAGTTTCTAACCCATCAATATTAACTACTGATGGAACCGTTATACAGCCTCCAGTTGAATAGGTCCATACTGTATTACCATTGCTATTCAGGCAATAAAGAGTACCATCGCTACTTCCAACTAAAATCTCTGGATTACCAAGATTATCAATATTGGCAACTGTTAAGCCGCTCCAGTTTCTGTAATTATAGGTGTTAAACCTCCATCTTTCCGAACCATCGTTATTAAGACAAAAAACACAACCTTGACCATTAGCTGTTTTACTATAAATTAACACCTCTGGAATTTCGTCATCATCTATGTCTGCTATAGTTGGGCAAAACAAGAAATAATCAGAACCAAATGATTCGTTCCAAATTAAACTTCCTTCACTACTGAGGCAGAATACTTCCCCATTGATATTTCCAATCACGATTTCTGAGCCTGGATGTTTATCATCAATATTTGCCACTACTGGAGAACAACGAATGTCTGCACCTGTATTAAAGTGCCAGGCAACACTCGGATTTTCGAAAGTAGCACTAAAAATTAACACTATAACAAATATCAAAGACATATAATATATGAGATTATTTTAGTCTCTTTTGAAATTTTGGTATTCCCACCCACACTATAACACCAGCAAAGAATATTAGAGAGATGATTGAAATAATTGAACCAATCTGGAAAGGTCTTGATATATAGATGAAATTTATAGTATGGTTGCCCTCTGGTAGATAGACAGCACGCAATGTATAATTCGCTTTATAGAGTTTACTTCTTACACCATCGATAAGTACCCGCCAGTCAGGATGCCAGTTTTCTGACAGGACAAGGAATCCCGGGGAATTAAGTGTAGCTTCACAGGTAATTTCATTTTGCTTATAGTTTGTTAATTTAATATTTCCTATATTTGTAAGTGTATCCTGGTGGGGAACACCTGGGTCCTCTTCAAATATTACGCTCAACCGAGGATTGAATTCTGGTTCTATCAATCTTTCAAGTACTTTATCCTTGTCCAATAACTCATAATCCGGCACAAGCCATACCCTTGGAAGTGAGGTTTCGTTCAGGTAAACAGCATAGCCTTGCCTGGTTGTATGTACTGCTTTAAAGCCATTGTGTGCATCCTCCCAGCTAATTCCCCACTGCCTTAAGAAGTTAAATTTAAAGTTTTCTATCGCCTTCTGAGTATTTTCATCAAATCCTGATATATCTTCTGGTATAAATACATCTACTACGTATTTTGTATTCAATATGTTAAGCAGGTTTCTATGTCTTATGAGATTAGGATAATTGAACATAACACTCTCACCAGCACCAATGAATTCCTGGTATCTTTTACCTGGATTGGACACATAGCCGCCAAGACTTTGTATTCCGTGTATTGTAAGATAACCATCCCTTGTATGTTCGTATTGAAGTGGAAATACGCGATAAAAGGAGTTATCTCCCTTTATATATCGTACAATTTCATCAGGTGCATAATAAATACTGGGGTGTGAAACGGTATCCAAAAATTTCTTTTCTATACTCCACTGGTCAAAAATGACGACAAGAATTGTAATTATTGTAAAGATTGTAAGTTTAATTTTTCTTAAAGCAAGAAGTAAGATAAGTATGGACGAAATAATAATAAGTAAAAGTGTTCTCCACAATCCATTGACAAAATCTGGATAATTCTGAATAAGATTTTGCATCTTTTGTTGAGCTAATCCTTTTCCATAACTTGCCTCTATAACTGGTTCGATATAGGACCTTATCAAGTTTAGAATTGGCGTTTTACCTAAAGTGCATACAAGTGTAAATAATAAAACAACTGCAAAAACCATTACAATAAGTATTATTAAATTTTTTATTTTCTTCTCTTTTCTTTTTTCCTTATTCAGGAGATATTGAGTTCCATAAGCTGAAAGGACTATAGTCGAGAAGGCTACAAGGTAGAATATCATTGATGGACCCCTGAATTTATTTAGCATTGGTAATACGTGATAGGGAATCCGATAGAGAGGTGTATGACCCCCAAGGGCAAATATAGTAGATACAACACTAAGTCCAAGGAAAAATCTGACGTAGTTGTTCTTTATTTTATAAATTATTGCAACAAGTGCAAGAATCATGGGTAAGATTGCAATATATTGAGTATCGAGTTTGAAATAATTCTCTCCCCAATATCTGTTTCCTATACCGACAGCACCTGAGAAATAAGGTGTAAGAAGGTCAAGGAGTTCATTGGGGGCAAGTGACCAGGATGTAGCAAATGCATACCCTCTTTCAGCACCTCTTGCACCCCATTCTATAGCCATAAGTGTTGGAAGATACTTTATAGCAAGCATGCCTACTGCTAAAACTAAACCATAAAATGAATATATGATGACCCTTGCGGTTCCTTTTATACCATTTTCATTTCTCTGCCATATAAGATGAAACAGGAGGTAGATTACCAATACAATACTCGCATAGTAGATTAATTGGAAATGAGCATTTACAGCTGCGAGTCCACCCAAACCTCCTGCGATGAGGAAATAGGGAATTTTTTTTGTTATAAGTCCTTTATGAAGGAAGAGAAGTATGAATGGGAAGAATGCACATGCAAGAATTTTTGTCTCGTGACCTGGAGAGGTCATTGATAATACTGAACCACATCCCATATAGGCAATCCCGGCAATGAGAGCTATATATAGAGATAATTTCAACCCTTTAATATATAGATACATTCCCAATCCAGCAAACATCATTGAAAATACAAATAGATATGTCCATCCCACGTGTGTTTTAAAGATAAGATACCACAAGGTATGAAATGTAATTGGATTATCGTTTGGGAGTCCGCAGAATACCATGGGATTCCATCTTGCTGCCTCACCATAATTTCTTATGGCTTCAGAACTCCATTGTCTTGAGGCAACTCCTGATGTTAACCAATCTGAACCATACATCATTTTTGAACCAGAGAGGAGTGGTGCAAAGTAGATAAGTGGCAAGATAATAAGAATAATAATGGCTATCTTATTAATAGTTGATTCGTTCATAATTTTAAATTTTTCACCTTCCTTATGTGTACTTTTATGTTTATTCATCTCATTCCTCCCATTACTCTTTGTGGTAGTGTAAAAATCCTTTGTAGATTTTATCTTAATTCATTAGTTAACGAATAATCCACTATTTTTTAAATAATTATCATTTTTCACTTGTCTCTGATTCTTGTAGGGGTCGGATTTTATCCGACCCGTTTCTTTTATGGGTTCGATAAATCGAACACCTACATTTTCGCTTATTATTGGTTAAATATATCCCAGTCCCTTTAACCTATCCTCGACTTTATCCATATCTTCTTTATAGGTTTCAGCAGTAGTCTCAATAGTAGGTTCTTGATAATTATACTTTTCAATCCAATTATCTAAACGTTTTTTTAGGGTCACTGCAATTTCAGGTTCTTTTTCGATAATATTATTTACTTCTTTAGGGTCTTTAGTTAAATCATATAACTCTTCTCTTGCGCCATGAATACGACCACACCTTCGACATATTTCATCTTTATGGGATAGCAAATGAATATACTTCCAATTGTTAGTTCTGATTGTTCTCTTTCTCTGATATTGGGCTTCTTCGGCATAAATAGCAGAATGTAATTGACTTCCATTTATTAAGGAGAGAGCGCTTTTTCCATCGAAGCTTATATTGGATTCTATACCTAATATTTCAAGGATAGTTGGAACTATATCGAAATGTTGAACGAATCCCTGAATATGCTTACCCTCAGGTAATTCTGGATGAATAAGAATTAAAGGGACATGAATAGTTTCATCATATAATCCGATATGATCAAGGTATATTCCGTGTTCTATAAGACTTTCTCCATGGTCAGAGGTTAAGATTATCATAGTATTGTTCATAATTCCCTGAGTTTGGAGAAAATCTATTAATCTTCCAATTTCGTGGTCGACAAAGGAAATTTCACCATCATAGCTTGAAATTATTGCTGATTTATATTCCAAAACACTCTTCTCGAACACTTCAAATTCTTCCTTGAATCTGGTTGAAGTAAAATATTGAAACAGTTCTTCTATTCTTTTTTTTGTTCTACCATAATTATCTATATATTCTTTGGGAGGAAGGTAAGGAGCATGGGTATCCCAGTAATGCAGGAATAGAAAAATTTTCTCCCCACTATTTTCTTCTATTACTTTAATAGCATGGTCTGTAACATACCTTGCATCTTCATATGCTTTTGAAACTCCCTTAAATACTTTTTCCTGCAACTTATCGACCATTGATTGTCTGATCAACTTTCTTAGTAAAGGGAACTTACGAAATTGTTGTTTCAAGAAACCATGTAGACTTAACTGAGGTTTAGCTCCTGAGTAATAGTCGTAACCTCTTTTATGCCATCTCCAGAGCCAGTCTATCGCCAAAGTTTTATAACCATTTTCCTTGAGGATTTCAGGTAAAAGTTTTATCTTTCTTTCATTAAATGTCTTTACCTCAATGTCGGTTACTCTTGGACCATGGTTTATTATTCCATGTGATAATGGATATTTACCAGAAAAAATTGTTGTAAATGATGGGTCAGTGTGATTGATGCATGAATATGCATCTTTAAATAATATACCGTTTTTTGCTAAATTATCGATGTTTGGACTAATATTTCTTTTATAGCCATAACAGCTTAAATTATTTGCTCTTAAGGCATCAATTGCTAAAAAGATTATGTTTATGTTTTTATTCATAAAGTTATATTAAATCTTTTATCCCTTAGAACATTTATAAGAGATTAGAGAAAATTAATCAGATATTTTGGTATCATTTTTTCGAATTATTAATTTGAATCCCTTGGCGAAGATAGCTATGAATATAAACATTCCTATGATTACCCAAACCCTCCATATAAGTGCGGATATAATACCAATAGATGTGGGAATTAGGTATTTTAACAAGAAGCTAAGGATTCCTTCTCTTATACCTAATCCCCCTGGAACAATGAACGACAGGAAGCCTATTATCCACGCAATTGCATTTGAACCCAAAAGTGGTAGTAGAACCGAATATGCTATTGGATAAAATGATTTTATCAAAAAGTAGAAGCAAAAACCATAAATTATCCAGTTTAAAAAATATATTAATAAGAGTTGTAATATTCTTGAGTAATGTAGAGTGAATTTAATTGATTCCTTTTTCAATATCTTTAATCCCCAGTTTACTATCCTGGGTAATACGCCTGGATGTAGTGCTATTAAGCATAAAGGAATAACAAATAGCATTAGGTATATCTGTCTGGGTAATCCCTTGTTTATAAACCATATTAATGAAATTGAAAATATTATAAGAGCTGAAAGAATGCTTAATATCGTTTCAAGAACTATACTTACAAATGTTTTATATCCGGAAATACCCAGGCGCTTCGCAAAATATACCTTGCCAAGGGGGGCAAGAAATTTTCCAGGAACATATCTCCCGAATTGAGTTATAGCATGAATTTGAATAGCATTTTTTAAAGATATTTTCTCATTGAGGTTTTTAAGAACAAGTTTCCAGCCCAAACTTATAACTGTAAAATAAGATATCTGTAATACCAAGGAGATAGCAAGGAAGCCAAAATTGAATGATAATTCTTGAAAGGGAATCTGAGTCCAGTTTATATATAACGACCTACCGATAAATACAAAAACAATAAGTACGACTGTAGGTCCTAAGAATTTTTTTGCTAAATTCATGTGATTATGGTAGATTAAGAGAGTACTTTACAGTAAATATTTTGCATCCTTTTTGCACTTTTTAATGGGGTAAAATTTTCCTTTACAAGTCTATATCCATTTTCAGCTAAACGCAGAGCCAATTTTCTATCGTTTAGTAGCTTCTCAATAGCATTTGCCAAGGCTGAGGTATTTTTTTGAGGAACAATTAATCCAGTTTGGTTATTTATTACAATATCACACATACCTCCTACTGGGGTTGTAATAACTGCATTTTTACAAGCAAGTGCTTCTAAAACTGCTACACTTACACCCTCAGCAAGAGAGGGTAAAACAAAGATATCACATAAATTATAGAATTTGTTTAATTTATATCGTGGCATAGAGGGGATAATTTCAATATTGTTGTTTAAACCATGTTCTTTTATTTTATTTTGTAGTAATTGCTTGTCAGGACCGTCTCCGATAATCATAAGGTGGAATCGTTTCCCTTTAAATTTTAAGAGATTTACTGCATCTATTAGATATTCAAATCCTTTAGCCTTAACGAGTCTACCAATACTTAAGATGATATTTCCCTCAGGTTTTATTGTTTCTTGAGGATAAAAGAGTAATGGATCAACGGGCATAGGTAACACATCCACTTTAGATTCATCAATTCCTATCTGGTTTGAAAGAATGGATTTATGAGGGCTTGCTACAGATGTTATATAACTTGATTTTTTAAATATCAATTTAGCTAATATCCTGAGTAATGAATTATTATTTAATAAAGTAATATCAGTACCATGTGTTGTAACGATATATGGTTTATTTGTTAGAGCCGATAAAGAAAAAGCCACCATACCTGATGGTATCCACCAATGTGCATGAATAAGATCTATTTTCCTTTTAATAATAATTTCATAGGATTTAAATAAAAAAGAAATAAGGAAGAGAATAATTAAAATACGGTTAGATAGATTACTTCTTGCTAACTTGTGCATTATACCTTTGTAAGCTAGTCTTTCATATCTATAAGGTGCATAACGAAACCTATAAATATACAGATCATCAATGCACTCGAATGTTGGCAGCTTGTTTTCATGTGGAGCGACCACAGTAACTTCTATTCCCTGCTTAATGAATCCCTGAGCTAAATCAAATAAGAAGGCTCCTGCGGAATCACCCTTTTTACGGATGAAAGAATGTGTTAGAAAAAGTACTTTAATTTTTTTCCTGTTTCCTATTAGGTTTTCCACCTTTCCTTTTAATTCTTTAATAACTGAAGATACAAGTCATAACTCAATCATTTTTTTAGAACCTAAGAACATTGATATCTACATTACCTCTTGCTGCTTTTTAGTTGATGTATCTCATCTCTGATACCAGCAATAGCCTCAGCCAGAAACCCCAAAGTAAAGAGTGAGATGCCGCTTAATACAAGAAAGATAACTAAAAATAAGAGGAGTCTGTAACCTCTGCCTAAACCGTATCTCAGGTAAAGGGCTATTATGCCTATAATAAACCCTACAAAAAGAAGAGAACCTCCCATTATGCCAAAATATAACATTGGTTTATGCATAAGAGAGAGTTGAAATTTTACAGTAATCAGATCGAGAATACCAATTACTACCCTCATAGGTCCCCTAAATTTTGATATACCATATTTTCTTGGATAAATGTCAACTTTTATCTCTCCAACATTAAAACCCTGTTCGAATGCCATTACCACTATATACCTATGCCAATCTTTGCGCCATGGAATTACGCTGACCACCTCTCTTTTAAACGCTTTAATAGAGTTTAAATCATGAACAGGAATGTGAAACAATAATCTTGAAAGCATATTGTAGATATCAGATACAAACTTCTTTCCATACCTTCCAACCTTCCATCCACATACTATATCGAAACCCTCCTGTATCTTATTTATCATTCTTGGGATGTCTTCAGGGGAGTACTGCAAGTCTGCTGGGAAGTATACAAAAATATCTCCTTCTGCTATTTTAAAACCAGTAAGAAGAGCATTTGTAACACCCATTTTTCTATTATTGCGGGTTATTTTTACAAAATCATGTATTTTACTGGTTTCCTTTGCTCTTAAATAGGTTTCATCTTCACTGCCATCATCCACGATTATGAGTTCGTAATGGAACTTATTTTTTTTAAGCATATTATACACTGCCTCAACAAGGGGCTCTATGTTTTCCTCTTCGTTATAGGCAGGAACAATTATTGAAATAAGTTTATCCATTTTACAAACTCCTTTTTTCTCCTTTTCTCCTAATGTTCTTCAGGAGAAAGGGAGAGGTTATGAAAGGGAGAAGTAAGACTCATTTATTTATTCTCTCCACTTCTTTCTTTCCCTATCTCTCCTAAATTCCTTTTTCCTTATCTCTTTAATTCTACTCTTCTTATGTCTACTTTAAAATCAGCAAAATTAACCAACAATCCTACTTCTTTATTTGTTGCCTTTAAGTAGGACCGTAGCTGTGCGTAATACTTTTTATGCATCTCTTCCACTGTCTTTAATTCTACAATTACAGCATCCTCGACTAACAGATCTAATCGACGAGTTCCAACCTCTATACCATCATAGGAAATTTTATATTCTTTCTCTGTCTGAAATTCAAGACCTTGTTTATTCAACTCGACTTCCAAAGCCTTATGATAGATACTTTCCAGAAAGCCAGGCCCAAGCTGTATGTGAACATTTATGCAGGCTTTAATAATCCGATCGGTCAACTTTTCTAAAATTAATTGCCTTTTCTCCATCTCCTTTTTTCTCCTTTTCCCCTAATGTTCTTCAGGAGAAAGGGAGAGGTTATGAAAGGGAGAAGTAAGACTCATTTATTTATTCTCTCCCCTTCTTTCTTTCCCCATCTCCTTTTTTCTCCTTTTCTCCTAAATTCTACTTTACTCCTTATTTTTTACTTGACAAATTATAATTTTTATAGTATAATACACTTTAACGTGGGGTAGAGCAGTGGTAGCTCGTCAGGCCCATAACCTGAAGGTCGCGGGTTCGAATCCCGCCCCCACAATTTTTTTCATATAGAGACTCCTCCACTTACTCTATGTGTGGGTCCCAGGACATGTGATGAAAATGCATAATCAATAAAGAACCTTCCTACCGTTACACCACCTCCTCCTACAATATTTGTGTCATTATTACCCAATCTTATAAATACACAATCTCTAATACACAATTCTGTTCCGATGTGATGTGTGGTTTTATACATTGAATGAATATCATAGGTAAATAAAAGATTTAAGAATTCCAAATCAAAACGATAAGAAAAACCACATCTTATATCTCTTTTAAGAATATCCTTAGTTCCTGAGGTGTAAACTATAACGGAGGTAAATGGGTTTTTAAGATTTACACCCAATGAAAATTTACCCTTTCTATAAATAGCACCCAGATCAATGCCTATTCCATTACCTTTAAGTATATCCAAATTACTTTGAAGATATTTTAGATTTATTCCAATTAGAATATCTTTCTTATTTACAGCAAAACTTGCAAAAAAAATATACTGGTCAATTCCAAACTTCCCGATATTTCCTGTCCCGACATCTTCACCAAAACGTGATATATCTGATATACCAATCCTCAGGAATGATAAACCAGTACCAAATTGGTTGCCTGTTGGAATCACGACTGATAGAAAATCAAGATTTTCAAGCCCAAATGGGGAAGCGTGCATAAAGGATAGCATCAATTTGCTATCTGCCATAGCAGCAGGGTTCCAAAAAGATGAAAATCCTGATGACGGTACTGAAGTAGATGCACCGCCAAGAGCACATTCCCTCGCACCAACATCAAGCTGAAGGAAGTCGAATGTATACTCACCTGCGTGGGAGGAGGATAGCAAACAGCAGGCAGTAAACAGTAGGCAGTATGCAGCAATTTTATTTACTACATTCTTCATTGTTAAAAACTCCCGTTAGATTGTCAGTAATCAATAATCGGTTATCAGTTTTTCTACTTCTCATCGATAACTCGGACAACTCCAAGGGTTATCCTTACACCCGGCAATCCGATATCCTGATATTCTGATACTCTGATACTCTGATACTCTGTCCCTCTCATCCTATGGAGTAAAAAGCAAGGTAGCCTGGGTATTCTGCTGCATCACCAAGTTCCTCTTCTATACGTATTAATTCATTATATTTAGCTACTCTCTCTCCTCTTGATGGGGCACCGGATTTTATTAATCCTGTTCCAGCTCCTACAGCAAGATGCGATATAATAACGCTTTCGGTCTCTCCGGAACGATGTGAGATAATTGCTGAGAAGTTAGCCTTCTTTGCCACTTCTATAGTTTCAAGCGTCTCAGTAAGTGTGCCTATCTGATTTAGTTTAATAAGAATAGAGTTAGCGGTCCTCTCATCAATTCCTCTTTGTAATCTTTCGACGTTTGTGACGAATATATCATCACCTACAATCTGTACTTTTTTCCCTAATTTTTGCGTTAGTATCTTCCATCCCTTCCAGTCATTTTCAGAAAGACCATCCTCTATCGAAATTATAGGATATTTT
Organism: Caldifarciminota bacterium; assembly: GCA_030606335.1. Classification (GTDB taxonomy): domain Bacteria; phylum Hydrothermota; class UBA3073; order UBA3073; family UBA3073; genus JAGMCL01. Next base: position 6,898 of record JAUWGP010000006.1, on the reverse strand, counting down.
TTGCACCAATTTTCAAGTATTTCTATTATACCTTCATTTGTAATTTTCCTTCCTTCAAAAAGATAAAACCCATCTTCTTCAAATGAAGATGCAGCTGCATCAAGGGCAATCCATATATCCTCTCCAGGTTTATAATTTGTCTTTTCTATTGCATTAAGTATAAGCTCGATTGCCTCTGAATTGCTTGAAAGGTTGGGTGCAAATCCTCCTTCATCTCCAACATTCGTAGAATATCCTTTTTGCTTTATAAGTGTTTTTAAGGTATGAAAAATCTCACTTGCCATTCTGACAGCCTCTTTAAATGAAGGGGCACCTGCAGGTACTATCATGAATTCTTGAATATCAATATTATTATCAGCATGTACTCCACCATTAATTACATTCAACATGGGTACTGGAAGTAGTCGTTGAGATATACCACCAAGGTATCTGTATAAGGGAAAGGAGAGTTCGTTTGCCTGTGCTATAGCTACGGAGAGTGATACAGCGAGTATTGCATTAGCTCCAAGATTTGACTTTGTATCTGTTCCATCAAGTGCAATAAGTTTACTATCAAGTTCACTCTGACATAGTGCGTCCATACCAATAACCTCTTTTCGAATAATCTTATTTACATTCTCAACAGCTTTTAGTACACCCTTACCATGGTATTTATCATTATTATTGTCACGGAGCTCAATTGCTTCATATTTTCCTGTTGATGCACCCGAAGGAACCTGTGCCCTACCCATAATACCTGTTTCGAGAATACAATCTGTCTCTATTGTTGGATTACCTCTTGAATCTAATATCTCTCTTGCATATATTTCTTTTATTCTACTCACAAAACCCCCATTAAAAAGAAAAATAAAAAATCAAATATTAAAATGTAAAATTATCTAAAGACCACAAACTCTCATGGGATCCATATGTATATATTGAAATCTAATTCTTTAATATTTAATAACTCGTGTCTACTCTTGCCTAAACATACATTAATTTTTGATATTACAATGTCCAACCTCTTGATTTCCTCCGTACATTCCATCGTGTCAGTAGAAGACCAGCAAAGAAACCCCCTATATGTGCGAAAAAAGCAATATTCGAACCTGAAGGTAGAGTGAAAATCCCGAAGATAATTTGTAGTAGTATCCAGAAACCGAGAAATAAGAATGCAGGTATCCACACAATCCTGAAAAAGAGGAAGAATATGATGAGTACATTGACCTTTGCTCGCGGATATAGGAAGAAATAACTACCCATTATGCCTGCTACTGCACCTGATGCACCTATAAAGGGTATGTTTGAGTTAGGTGAGACCAGTATTTGCAAAACTGCTGCAATTAATCCGAACGAGATGTACATAAAGAGGTATCTCCAGTGTCCCCACCAGTCCTCAACATTGTCGCCAAATATATAGAGAAAGAGCATATTACTGATAAGATGCAAAAGGGAACCATGTAAGAACATGGAGCTCAGGAGTGTGATATATACAGGTATATCTATATAAGGAGCAATATCCCTTGCTCGAGTTATCTCAAAAGGGATACATCCATATTTGGCGATAAATATATTTAAGGATTTTCCTAAAGAAAGCTCATAAATGTATAAGACAACATTTATAACTATCAAGAGATATGTAACAAAGGGAAATCTCTTCGAAGGTATGTTATCTCTTAAGGGTATCATCTATTTGTCTCTCGCACCACCTTCAGAGAAATTAATTATTCTCTTCAAGCTCCCTTGCCTTTGTTTCGTCTGCCTTTTGTTTTTCATATTCGCCCAATCCAAAGTATATAGAAGCACGGTTATAATATAGAATTGGATCCTCAGGGTTTAACTCGATTGCCTTAGTGTAAATATTTTCTGCTTCATTGTAATTTTTTTCCTGTAGGTATATAGAGCCAAGAAATGAAAGTGCCTCAACATCTTCTGGGTTTATTTCTAATGCCTTAATAAGGATTGTTTTTGCATTCTCAATATCCTTCTTCTGAATAAGCGTCATAGCAAGGTTAAAATAAGCGTCTTCGTTAGTTGAATCTATCTCAATTACCTTTCTAAATGTATTTTCAGCATTATCAAGATCTTCTAAGTATGTGTAACATACACCTGTATGATATAAGGCATCTATATTTAAGGGGTCAATGCTTGTAGCTTCTGTAAACTCTTTTACAGCTTCCTCATAATTCTTTAAGCTCATATAGTAAATAGCAAGTTTAGACCTTTTATCAGCATTTGATGGGTCCTTTTCGATAGCAATTTTGTAATTTTTGATTGTGTTTGAAGTATCCTGCATTCCAGAATATGCATATGCCAAAAAAGTGTATGTGATCGCAGAGTCTGGTTCGATTTCAATAGAGTATGTAAAGTAGGAGATTGCTTTGATGAAATCATTTCTATTCGTAGCCTTTTCCCCGGCAGCATTGTAAACTCCCCAGATAAATAGTCTCTCCTCCTCCTTCACGATATCAGGGTTTATCTTTATAGCCTTATTAAAATTATCTGCTGCTACTTCATATTCTCTTTTCTGTACATGTGCTTTACCAAGCCACATATGCGCCTCAGCATTAGCAGGATTCGTTTCCACCTCTTTAGAAAAGAACTCTATTGCCCTGTCCCAGTTCTCTTGCTGCATGTAAATCTTACCAGATGTCATTTCCTGTGAAGCGCATCCAGCAAGTATCAGCATAACTGTTACAACAATGGTCATCCTACGCATATACCCTCCTTATAGAATCAGACATATAAAAAAACCAAAAAGATGCCAGTGTTCAAGGTTAAATCCATTCATCAAACAACTGTGATTATTATAACATAAAAATTTAAGAAATGCAAGAAAAAATTATTATCCAGAACACCTAACCTATGATTTTTTTTAATAATTTACCTACTACCTTTGGATTTGCTTTACCTCTTGTAGTCTTCATTACTTCTCCTACAAAGAATCCAAAGAGCCCGCTTTTTCCTTCCTTATATCTAATAACCTCATCAGGATGTTTGTTCAAGATATCCTTTACAATGCTTTCAAGCTCTTTTTCACCTTCTATTTTCTCGAGTCCGAGTTGCTTTACGAGTTGTTTTGGGGAACCTCCTTCACTAATCCTGGGAAGTAAATTTCTTGCTACTGTTCTTGTAATAATTCCATCTTTCATGAGACAAATAATTTCTGATAGCTTGTTCTGGGATATGGGATTATTTTCGAATTTAATACCCTGTTCATTAAGAAAACCAACTAATTCAACAAGTATAAAACCTGAAGTAAGTTTTACATTATTGCTATTTTTCATGACACCTTCAAAATAGTCAGCAAGTGCTTTTCTTGAAACGAGAATGTCGATATTCTTCTTATCCAGTCCATACTTTTTTGACATCCTATCTCTTCTGTCATCAGGGAGTTCTCCAATTTGTTTCTCCTGCTCCTTTATAAGGGAGTGTGGTATACAGAGCACAGGGAGGTCAGGTTCATCGAAATACCTGTAATCCTCTTCTGTTTCCTTTATTCGCATTTCCTTAGTAGTTTTACTTTTCTCATCCCAGAGAAGGGTTGCGCGTCTTATAGTTTTCCCCTTCTTTAGCATATATATCTGATGCTCTATTTCATACCTAATCCCTTCTTCAACCTGTTTTATCGAGTTGAGATTCTTTATCTCCCTTCTCGTCCCAAAAGGTTCTCCCTTTATATGAACGGATACATTAGGTTCACATCTTAGTTCACCCTTTTCCATATCAGCATTGGAAACACCGATGTATCTTAGAATCTCCCTCAATTTTATCGCATAGATATAGGCTTCTTTCGGTTCACGTATATCTGGTTCTGTAACTATCTCTATAAGGGGGAATCCTGCCCTATTAAGGTCTACAAGGGACTCATCTTTCATATGAATAAGCTTTCCCGAATCCTCCTCAAGATGGATCTGTCTTATCCTGATCGACCTGTTATCTATATTGATTATACCGTTTTCTCCTATTGGATGTTCGCATGTTGTAATTTGATAACCCTTTGGTAAATCTGGATAGAAATAATTCTTTCGAGAAAATGTTGCTGTACTATTCACTTTACATTCAAGAGCTAATGCTGCACGAACAGTAAGTTTTACTGCCTGTTCATTAAGTACCGGAAGAGTTCCTGGAAAACCCTGACAGATGGGACAGACATTGGTATTTACTTCATCTGTATATACTGCTGGACAGGAACAAAAGAGCTTGGTATTTGTTTTAAGCTGAACATGGATTTCTATGCCTATGATAGCCTCGTATTCTTGCATAATGCTTTTTTAGGACGCAGATTAACGCAGAATTGCGCATCAAAAAATAAATAAAATATAACAATCATTGGACGCAGATTAACGCAGATAGACAAAGATTTAAACAGTAAAAAATGAGTCAAAACAAATTCTTTAAAATAAGAGCTCTAAGTAATAAAATATAGCTATCATTAAAAAAGGTATATAAGACATGAGTTATTTTAAAATAACTAAAATGATTTCATATAAAAAAATAAAAAATCCTGTAAATCTGCGTAAATCTGCGTCCAAAATTATTTAACTGGAATACCCAAACTGCCTTATGTCACTTCTTTTTTTCCTCCAACCCTTACGAACCCTAACCCATAAATCCAGATATACTGGTTTCTGTATGAAAAATTCTATCTCCTTCCTTGCTTGAGAACCTAAATCTTTTAGCTTTTTCCCCTTATTACCAATGATAATACCCTTGGCAGATTCTTTATCCAGATATAGAATAGCCTTTATATATGTCTTACCTTTTTCTCTCTCTATAAACTCATCAATAACTACAGCAGCTGAGTAAGGTATTTCTTTTCCATAGGTCTCGAAAATTTTTTCTCTTATAATTTCGCTACAAAAAAATCTCTCATCTCTATCAGAGAGAATATCTTCAGGATAGAAAGGTTCACCTTCGGGTAAAAAACTAAGTATTTTTTCTATAAGCTCATTTACACCCTCGCCTGTTAGAGCAGAGATAGGGCAGATTGCCTTTACAGTTTCTTTTTCATAATATTCATGAATTAGAACCTGAAGGGAATCTCTATTCTCTATAAGGTCGATCTTGTTAATTGCTACAATTATTGGTATGTTATCTACCTTTTTGATTATTTCATTTTCTATGGTATCTGGTTCAACGATTACTACCGCAACATCGGCTCCTTCAATACTCAGGAAAGCAGTCTTGACCATAATACGTTGGAGTTCATAGGCGGGCTTCATTATTCCCGGAGTATCCAAAAAGGATATCTGGGAGTTTTCATCAGTCAGTATGCCAAGTATTCTGTGACGGGTGGTCTGTGGTTTACGAGATACTGCACAGATTTTTTTCCCCAAAACCCTATTCAGTAATGTAGATTTACCCACATTCGTTCTTCCAAGGATTGTACAAAATCCTGACTTCATTAGTTTTATTGATTATATCTGAAACACAATATATATATGATGAATTATATCATAAAACTTAAAGAATGTCAAGACTTTTTATAAATAGACTATGATTTTAAAATTTATATATATTTTTCTTGACAAGTAGATTATTTTATGTTATAATTGACCAATTGGTCGAAATATTGACTCATTGGTCGAATATAATTATGGATTTGAATTTAAGAAAATCAAAAGAAAGAGAAGAAAGGAAGAAAGCAATAATAAAAGCAGCAGTGAGAATATTCTCATCCAAGGGCTTTGTGCGTACAACTGTTAGTGATATTGCACATGAGGCTGGTTTTTCTAAATCTGCACTTTATTTTTATTTCAGGAAAAAAGAGGATATAATTCGTGAAATTCTTAAGAGTATTATAGCTGATTTCAAGAATTTAATAGGTGAGATTGAGCTGGAAGATTTACCATTTTTTGATAAAATAGAGAAGATGTTTAATGCAATTCTCAATTATGTGGAGCTTAATAAAGAGATTATTACGATTCTATATTCGGAGGCACATAATCTTTACTCATCTAAAGAAAAAAAGTTTAGGGAATTCTTAGAGAAATACAGGGGTTTTGTTTTAAATGCAATAAAAGCATTAATCTGTCAGGGAATAAAAGATGGTGATATAAAGGACTGCGATGTGGAATTGCTTTCAAATGTATTAAGAGGTATGTTAGCCTCTCTTGTTTTTTATCGTATCGAAAGTGGTACTTTATCAAATAAAGAGTGTGTTGGATTTATAATGGATATATTGAGAAAGGGTCTGGAATGCGTTAAAAACAATAGTTTATAGGAATTCTAAGAGATTTTACTAAAGTTTTTATAACAAGGAGAGATGCAATGAGAGGAATGATAAATAATCTTGTAATTATTACACTGGTTATCGCAGGTATACAGGTGCTTGCTGAAGATTATTCAACTGCAGACAGTCTTCATCTTACCCTTAAGAGTAGTAAGGAATTAGCTACAGTAAATAACAAGACGATTCTTTCTGCGAAAGAAAAATTGATTGAAAGACATGCAGAGATAGGAATTGCAAGGTCAGGTTTTCTACCGTCTATATCGTTTGAGGGGGGTTATACACGGCTGGGTAGGATTCCTGCGTTCTTGATGGAGGTTCCGGAATATACGATTACGCCCCTGATGGTCTATGACTTTAGTGGTACACCTTCTGGATTTACTGATCCAATAACAGTTATGACTGGTGTTGATAGCATGGAACTTGAAATGGGTGAGAATGAGAATTATCTGTTAAGAGGGTCAATCCAGCAGCCGCTTTTTACCTGGGGTACATTAATGAATTCATATAGAATGGCAAATATAAATTTGAATATCGAGGAGGAGAATTATAGAAGAACAGTCGATGATGTTATGCTTGAAGTCACACAGGCATATCTTGGTGCATATCTCTCAAAGGAAGCGCTTAAGCTTATGGAAGAATCGTATAACCAGATGGAAAGGCATCTCAATCAGGTTAAGAGACTGT